>JANODL010000013.1:0-44780 GCA_031412675.1 Acidobacteriota bacterium
TTTGCCAAACGGAGCGCAGGCTGCCAGCCTGCAAGCGTTTGAAAAACGCTCACAACCTCCGAATTTATTCAAGATTACTGAAAAGCAAAGTTCGTGACACCGCTTTGCAAGCGGCGTGGCAGGCTGGCAGCCTGCGCTCCGGTCTTATCCCGAACTGAGGTTAAGAATAAGTATGTCTTTGGGGTGGATGTTTGAATCTTAATCAATTCCTTCGAGCGGGAAACGAACATTAACAAATTCGAGATGCAAGCGCGGCAGATTGTCTTCGCCGACGCGCCGGTTGCGGACAATCGCCTCGGCGGAAAAACTTCCGTGTTGTTTGATAACTTTGACCGTGTCGCCGATATTCAACTGCAACGCGGAAAAAACCGACGCGCCGCCTTCGGAAATATTTTCCGTGACGGTTTTTTCGTGGGCGATGATAGTTTCGTTTGCATCGCAGACGGCGATATAAACATCAATCGGAATCGGATAACGCGGTTGACGACGGGTTGACGGCGGTTGCGAATCTTCGCAGATTTCCCAGAAGCCGTCTTCTTTAATTTCGCAAAGTTTGTAAATTGTTGAAGGATTTTTGCGGTAGCTGAAAGGCGGTTGTTGACCGATAAATGCCACGCCGAGGTGATAGACGGAAAACCGGTTTTTCAAAGTCCGGTGACAATGGCGGACAATTCCCCAAACAGAGTATTGCTCTTGATCGTGGTCGTAGCGGCGCAGATTCTTTTCAAGCGGCATCGTCAGACACAGCAATTGCCCGACTTCAAACAAACGGCTCAGGTAAAAACCCGCACCGATATTCGAGACGCTTTCGAGATGCGAAATCTCGCGCCAGACTTTATTTTGAATGTCGTGTGCCTCAACCCGAATCGGGAGCGATAAAACAACCCGTTCGGCTTGCCGGACATTTTTTTCTGCGATAGATGTCATAATCTATTGAAGGGGCAGAAAATTGATTTAATTTTTGGGAAACTTTAATAGTTTATTCGATTCCTTCGAGGGGGAAGAAATGGTCAATAAACTCGATATGCATGCGCGGAATGCTGTCTGGACCCAAGCGTTTTCCGCGCACCACCGAAATAATCGTTGTGTTGTATTGTTCGCTCGTAACGCGAATAAACGAGCCGACCTCGGCGTTGAGCGAAGTGAAAACCGACGCGCCGCCGAGTGAAACATTTTCCGTGACGGTCATTTCCGCCGAAACGCCGTTACCTTCTTCGTCCATAATTTCGAGCAGGACATTAACGGGAATTTGATAGCGCGAATGACGGCGCAATTCTTTCGGTAAATCTCTTTCGTCGGGTTTGTCGAGAGCTTCGACAACTTGCCAGAAGCCTTGCTCTTCGAGTTGGGTGATGTCGTAGAGTTTCGCGGGATTTTCCGTGTAGCTGACGGGCGGATGTTTGCCGATAAAGGCGACCCCGATGGCGTATTGTTCGGCATTAATGGTGTTGTTGACCGTGATACAGCGGCGCACCAAACCCCAAATGCGGTATTGCGGCTCCAGATAATCGTAGCAACGCAACTGGCGCGGCATCGGCATCGTTAACGCCACTAATCGTCCGCGTTTGACCGGACGATTCAGATTAAATCCGGCACCGAACGCGGAAACGTCCTGAAGGCGTGTGATTTCGCTCCACGCGACTTCTTTATTGACTTTTCCCTCGATCCGAATCGGCAAAGCCAACCCGATGCGCTGGAGACGGCGTTCTTCTTTTTCACTAACGGAAGTATTTGACAACATATAATCCTCTAGGGTCGTAAAGTTATTGAAAAGATGGGTTTTAGATAAGATTTGAAAGCTGTTTGGAAGCATCTTTCAAAGATATTTTTAATTTGCTAAACAGGTCTTATACCTGTAAAATAATAATACAACTAAATCAGTTTTTTTTCCAGATTTTTTTTATGTTCACGCCTTTTGCCACAAACTTAGCAAATATCAAAAATTCGATAAAGAAAACAGTTACAAAAAAATAAATGGATACAAATTTAGAGAAACAGCAAATTAACATCGAAGACGAGATGCGGCGTTCGTATCTCGATTACGCCATGAGCGTCATCATCGGACGCGCTTTGCCCGATGTCCGCGACGGGCTGAAACCCGTTCACCGCCGCTGTCTGTGGGCGATGCACGAACTTGGCAACGCTTATAACAAGCCTTATAAAAAATCGGCGCGTGTCGTCGGCGACACGATCGGTAAATATCACCCGCACGGCGATACTGCTGCCTACGACACGATTGTCCGTATGGCGCAGGAATTTTCGCTTCGTTACCCGCTCGTTGACGGGCAGGGAAATTTCGGTTCGATTGACGGCGACAACGCGGCGGCGATGCGCTACACCGAAGTGCGGATGGCGAAGCTGACCAATGATTTGCTTGCCGACATCGAAAAGGAAACGGTTGATTTTCAGCCGAACTACGACGAATCTTTGTCGGAGCCGAAGGTTTTTCCGACGCGTTTTCCGAATCTTTTGGTCAACGGTTCGGAAGGTATCGCGGTCGGAATGGCGACGAAAATTCCGCCGCACAATCTGACGGAAATTCTCGACGCGACGATTGCGCTCGTCAAAAAGCCCGATATTACGATTGACGAACTTATTCAAATCGTTCCGGGACCCGATTTTCCGACCGCCGGATTTATTTACGGGCGCGACGAAATTCATCGCGCTTATCGTGAAGGTCGCGGAATTATTCAGATGCGCGCCCGCGCCGGAATTGACCGCATCGGACGCGGTGAACGTGAACGCGACGCAGTTGTCGTCACGGAAATTCCGTATCAGGTCAACAAAGCGCGTTTGATTGAAAAAATCGCCGAACTCGTTCACGAAAAGAAACTCGACGGCATCTCGGAACTGCGCGACGAATCGAACCGCGAAGGAATGCGAATCGTGATCGAACTCAAACGCGACGCGATTCCGCAGGTGGTCTTAAACAAACTTTATAAATTAACGCCGATGCAATCGAGCTTCGGGATTATCAACATTGCGATTGTTGACGGACAGCCGAAAGTCTTGAATCTCAAGCAAATTCTCGAAGCCTTTGTCGCTTTCCGCCGCGAAGTCGTTCGCCGCCGAACGGAGTTCGAGCTTCGCAAAGCCTACGCGAGAGCGCATATTTTGGAAGGTTTGAATAAAGCGATTGACGCGCTCGATTACATCATTCCGCTGATTCGCAATTCGCGTTCGGTTGATGAAGCGAAACAGTTTTTGACGGGCAATTTTGCAAATCTGCACGAAATCAAAAACTGGCGCGGCGTTTCTTCCGATAAAACTCTCGCCGGATTTTTGAAGGATTTGGAAAGAGTCATCGGTGCGTTGGACTTTTCAGATATTCAGGCGCAGGCGATTTTAGATTTGCAGCTTCGCCGTTTGTCGGCTCTCGAACGTCAGAAAATCATTGACGAACTCGAAGCTCTGCTCAAACATATCTCCGAACTCGAAGCGATTTTGCGGAACGAACCGCTGCTTCGCCAGGTGATTATTGACGAGCTTCAGGAAGTTAAAAAGAATTTCGGCGATGCGCGAAAAACTGAAATCGTTGACGCGGGCGTGGAACTTTCAATCGAAGATTTGATTCCCGACGAAGACGTGGCGATTACTGTCACGAATCAGGGTTATATCAAACGAACGCCTGTTTCGATTTACTCGAAACAAGGTCGCGGCGGCAAAGGTCGGCTTGGTGCGAAGGCGAAAAACGAGGATTTTGTCGAGCATCTTTTCATCGCTTCGACCCACGCGTATCTGATGATTTTCACCGACGACGGGCAAGTCTTTAAGATGAAGGTTCACGAAATTCCCGAAGCCGATCCGTCGGCACGCGGAAAGGCGGTCGTCAATCTCGTTCAGTTATCGAGTGAAAGAAAACTCGTGGCGGTGATGGCGGTGCGCGATTTTTCGGAAGAAACTTATCTGACGATGGTTACCAGACAAGGCGTGATTAAAAAATCGGCTTTGTCGGAATATCAGAACATCCGCATCAACGGCATCAACGCGATCAACATTGATGAGGGCGACGAACTGCTCGACGTGATTCGTTCAGACGGCAAAAAGCAGATTTTCATTGCGACGCACGACGGAATGGCGGTTCGTTTTAACGAAACCGACGTTCGTCCGATGGGCAGAGTTGCTCGCGGTGTGCGCGGGGTCAATCTTCGCAAAGGCGATTTTGTCGTGTCGGTTCTGGCGGTTTCGACCGAAGGCACGGAGAAAATTCTTTCCGTTTCCGAGCAGGGTTTCGGCAAACAAACGGTTGTCGGCAGTTATCGTCTAACAAAACGCGGCGGCAAGGGCGTAATCAATATGAAAACGACCGCCAAAACCGGCAAAGTCGTGGCTTCATTTCCGGTTGAAGAAGATTCGGAAATAATGATCATCACGCAGCAGGCGAAACTGATTCGCATCGGTGTTGATAAAATCCGCGAAACCGGACGTTCGGCGCAAGGCGTGATGCTGATTCGCACCGGCGAAGACGATCTTGTAACAAGCGCGTCTTTGCTCGATATTTCAGACGACGGCGGCGGCGAATAATAGAAAGTAAAAAGTAAAAAGGCAAAAGTGAAATTATCGCTTTTGCCTTTTATTCATCCCTCTAAAGACAGCTCCATCCGTCAATGATTATTGTAGTTGCCGAATCCATCGGAAGAAAATTTTTAATTTATTTGTGGCATTTCTTGAATTTTTTGCCACTACCACAAAAACAAGGTTGATTAACGCCTTGTTTCTTTTTTTTATTAAACGGTTTTGTTATTTGGGGAATTTTCGTATTACTAACGGAAGTCTTATTAAGAGAATTTGATTCATTATTTGTTATGTTTACTGTAGTTGAAGAGCTAGAGGCTTGAGATTTTCTCTTTAATCCTTCCTGATAATTTAAGTATCCTATATATAGAGAAACCAAGGCTATAATTATTGAAATCCATTGATTGACTTCACTACTTTTTTTGGGAATAAGGTCTGAGAGTTTAGAAAGTTCTGGAACTTCATTTACAATATTTTGAGAAATTTCTTTCCCAGTCATTTTGTTATCTGATGCGTTAGCAAGAATTTTTATTAATCTTTTCAGTTGTGAATTCGTTACTTTTGAACTTTTGAATATCTCTAAGGTATTACCTATAAATTCATATGTTCCATCAACTATAACGGCTAATTTACCACAGTTTGAGCAACTCGCTTTATTGCCTGAAAAGTTAATTTTAACATTTGCCCCATCTGCAATATCTATCAGATTATTAAAAGTAGATAGTTCGCCGCAATTTTCACAAAATATTGGTATTTTCGCCATAACATATTAATGGAATAATTTTAACACAAATTAAATCAACTTTTTCACTTTTAATCTTCTACCAATTACAAACAGCTCCATTGACCGCCGACGACCATTGCGGGCGCGCCGGTTCCGCCGGCTTGACACGGCGTTGTGTTTCTACGGCAGTTTGAACAATAAACCATCGAGCCGTTGGCTTTATTTTGGGGCAGCAGATTTTGCGGGAACGAAGGCATTTGCACGCCTGCGCCGAATTGCACGTCCGTTCCGAAAAATGTCGGATGTCCTTTGACCTGTCCGTCGTCGGGTTGTCCGGTCATAAAAACGACCGTTGCTTTGTCGAAATTGTTTTTTACCGCACCGCGACAACCCAATGTGTAGCCGTCGTAGCAAAAACGGTCGCCGGTCGAATAAACGCGCACCTGTTCGTTGGCTCTGAATGTGTCGCCGCCGTAAGCATTTCCCGTCGAAACAAAAGTTCGCCGCGCCTGAAAAACAATCGGATTGCCGAAAAAGGAATTGAGAAAAGTAATCGGTGAAGTATAATCGCCCGCCAGCGGATTTTTTTGTTCGTTATAGATAAACGAATTGGTCATCGCTTCGGTTTGCGAATGCGAAACCAGCACGCTTCCGCTGTCGAGAATATTGAGAAAAGTTCCGCCGATGGCGTTCGCAAAACCACCGCCGACCGTGTTGTCAATCAAGATCCCCGAAGCGCGTTCAAAAACCATTGAATCGGCTTTTTGAGTTGCCGTCCGCGCCGGATTGGCAAAAAGCGTGTTTTGGACGCGCCAATCCGTGTTGCGAATGTTCGTATAAATTCCCGCGTCGGTGTTGAAAATAAAACGGCAGCGGTCAATCTGGATGTAATCGAATTGCCAGTTCAAATCGGTTTGCGGCAAACCGTGCGCGTAAATTCCGCGTGTAAAACTGTGAAACGTGACGTTTTCAAAATATGTGTCCTGCGCCGAAGTATATGCGCCGAGAGCTTCGACACCGTAAGTATTTTGCTGGCTCGTCGCAATCAGTTCGATGTCTTTAAAAGAGATTTTTTCCATACATTCGCCAATGCGGAAAAGTGCGCGGTTCGGAACGGTCAAACTAATTCGGGTCGGATTTTTGCGCGGCAAATCGCTCGTTCCGGCATTCGATTGCAGTCCGCCGATGCCTTGAATCGTAATGTTTGAAGGCAGCGCGAGACCTTTAAAATTCGGAACATTGCCGACCTGATAATCGCCTTCGGGAAAAAATAACGTGCCGCCGTTGCGCACCGCGACAAATGCCAACGCGCTTTGAATCGCAATCGTATCGTCGGTTTTGCCGTCGCCGACCGCGCCGAAGTCGCGCACGTTGTAATTGCCCGCTGTTTTTTCGTCGGGTGTCGCAATCCAATCATAAACAACGGTTTTTACATATTGGTCGCCCGGAAACGAGATACGGTAGCGTTTGTCTTCGCCCTGAAAACACCATTTATAATTGGTCGCGCTGGCTTTGACGGAGTAAGTTGACGCGGAACTTTTGGTCAAATTCGCCGACGAACCGTCGCACGATTTGAGGTTCATCGGCGTTGCCGAATCCAAATCGGCAATCGTGATGTTCGCCGTCGGCGGTGCATAACGCATCGCACAAGTCGCACTTTTCTGCGTTTCGGGAACGTCGAGAATAATGTTGTAGCCTTCAAATTTGTTCTGTGCAAGCGCAGGCAAAGTAAAACTTAAAACGATAAAAACGGCAATCAAAAATCTTTTCAGCATAATGAATTTTATTATCGCGTAAAGACATTGATTGGGCAAAAGGAAGAATTTTGTAAAATAACAAAGCGGCAAATTAGGTTTTGTCCCAAATTGCCGCTTTATTTATTTGAAAGAGATTTTATGCCGCGAGTTGTTCTAGAATCCGGTCAACAACTTTGTTGTTCAAAAAAGAATTCTGACGAGCTAATTGGTATATTTTTGCAGCTTTTTCAAATTCTTCTTCTTGGTCTTTTAAATCTGTGACGGTAATCGAAGCGACTGTTTCTCCATTTTCATTTCTAAAATCGAAAATGTAATATTCGGAGCCGTCATATTCGTTTGCTTCGTAATTTACCGAAATAGAACTGTCTGTTAAAACAGTAAGTAAAGTGTTTTCGTTAGAAGTTGCCTTCCATTCTAATTTTTCTTCTTTAGTTCTCTCCAAAAGTCGGTCGAGAATCAAATTAAACTTTTGATTATCCATTTTACTCATCCTCTTTAATCGCTAATTTCACTTTTCCTATCAGCGAGTTCAATTCGTCCGAAATCTCGGATAATTGCGAATTAACTTGAACCACATTTATTTTAACAGAATCTCTCGTAAGTTTCTTCTCAAAATTTCCCCGCATAATGGCAAGTTGAGAAAGGTTTTCTTTAAATTCAATTTGATGCGGCTGATTTGAATTTTCTAATGTTTCCTTTAGCTGTCTGAGTTGTGCAACCAAATCGGTTAAACGAATCAAGGCAGATTCATATTTTTCGTTTCGCGTAAAATATTTAATTTCTTCTATATTTTTCGCGCAAGTTGAAACATCCGAAAGCAAAAGATTACGCGAAATTGCTTCCTGAGTTTTCAAAGCGGCATCTTTTGCGGCTTCGGCAACACGGCGAGTTTTGTAGATTTGCCAAACCGCGATTATCACGCCGGCAAGCGATAAAAAACTGCCGGTAATACTAATCCAATTTACGATTTCACTACTCATCTTTAATCAAACAAACTCGGCACATTGCTGACCTTTAAAAGCGCGTCGAGTCCGAAATGTTCGTAGGCAAGCCGTGTGACCATTCGACCGCGCGGCGTGCGGTTTAAGAATCCGATTTGAATCAGATAAGGCTCGATAATCTCTTCAATCGAATCTTTTTCCTCGTAAATCGCGGCGGAAATCGTTCCGAGTCCGACCGGACCGCCGTCGAATTTTTCGATGATCGTCAGGAGCAGTTTGCGGTCAACTTCGTCGAGTCCGAAAACGTCAACTTCCATGCGGTTCAATGCGTCCTGCGCGACGGCTTCGTTGATTTGCCCGTCGTAATCAACTTCGGCATAATCGCGGACACGTCGAAGCAGACGGTTGGCAATGCGCGGAGTTCCGCGTGAACGCTTGGCGATTTCGTGCGACCCGAGCGCGTCAATTTCGACATTCAAAATACTTGCCGAGCGTTCGACAATCGTCTGCAAATCTTCGATCTTGTAAAAATCGAGATGAAAAACGATGCCGAAACGTCCGCGTAAAGGTGCGGTTATCAGCCCGGGACGAGTTGTTGCGCCAACCAAAGTAAATTTCGGAAGCTCCAGTTTTATCGAACGCGCCGCCGTGCCTTGCCCGATCATCAAATCGAGATTGTAATCTTCCATCGCCGGATAGAGAACTTCTTCGATTGCCGGATTAAGGCGATGAATTTCATCAATAAAAAGCACGTCGCCTTCGTTCAGATTCGTCAAAATCGCCGCCAAATCGCCCGCTTTTTCGATAATCGGTCCGGCGGTTGATTTGAGTTCCGCGCCCATTTCATTGGCAACTATGAAACTCAGCGTCGTTTTTCCGACTCCGGGCGGACCGAATAATAAAATATGGTCTAAGGCTTCACGGCGTTTGAGCGCAGCTTTCATAAACACGCGCAGATTGTCCTTGACCTTTTGCTGTCCGATATATTCGGCAAGCCGCGTCGGACGCAAAGAGAGTTCGATCTGCGCTTCTTCATCAAAAGCGTTGCCGTCGCGGTTATCAAAATTTTCTAAGTTTTCGGTCATTATTTGATTTGAGTTTAGGCAGTTGCAAATTCGTTGTATTTTCGCATTGAAGGTTCTTGAAAAGCTAAAACAATGTCTGCTTTCGGCACGTTTTCGCTTAATAAATCGGTGGCGATTCCTTGTTCGGTCAAATCGGTTTCAATCCAGATTTTTTCGTCTTTGATGCGGAGATGCGCGTGAACGTAGCGCGTTCGTTTGCCTTTCGACCAGCCCAAGCTCGTCCAAAGATAATGACCTTGTGCATCGTCGGCAACCAGAAAATAATCAATGCCTTCCTGCGGTTGCTGACGGTCAATTTCGACGTAACGATTCAATATTTCTTTGACCAATTTTTTATACTTCAATGTTTTATCCATCGCTCGATTTCCTCGTTTTCCAAATTTACCGTAAGAAAGAGAAACTTGTTCGGTTTCAATAATAAACTGTGTCGCTTTCAAAGTGAAAAAATCCGTGTAAGTCGCTTCGCTGATTGCCAAATAAATTTTGGTTTCGGGTTCAATCTGTGAAATCAATCGTCTGTAAATCAAGTATTGTCCGAGCGCATTTTCAAAGTCGCTGACGCTCGAACGATTCAAAAAACTTTTGATTTCAACAACAATTTTTTCATTCTCACGCACCGCCGCAATCGGACGTTCGGCGGCAAGATCGGCGTAGAGACGATATTCTTCAAATTCAATCCGAAACGGGTCAGCCGTAATCGTCCAACCGTCTTTGATGAGCGCGTTTTTGACCGCATCGTGAATTTTGTCGAGTTGCGCCATAGATTAAAAGACTTATTTGAAAGTTACATTGGTTAAGTTTGCCTCAACTAATTTACGCAGATTTCCTTTTTGTGAAGTTTTGTCGCCCGAAATATCCGACAATTTACCGTTCACATTGACCTGAACGCCGATTTTTTCGCCTTCTGTTTCGTAAATTTTATAAGTCGCATTTTTGTTGGTAAATGAAAGCGCGGTCGGATTTTCCTTTGAATCAATTATGAAAGTTGGATTCTCCACTTCTGAATCTCTTGGGTAAGCAAATTCTATATTCCCCGATTTATTGACGAATGCGTAATGCAACTCGTTTTCCTGGCGATATAAAATTACTTGTTTATTATTTTTAGTATTGAAAGATAACAAAATTTTTACTCTTTCATCTTCCCAGATAACGGTTCTGATAGAAGTTTCTATCATTCTTTTTCCGTTCCAAGTTTTTGTAGTAAGATAAATGAAAGGATAAGCCAACATTCCATCTTCTTCGACAATTTTTACGGCTTTTAGGACGTTGTTGACCACGATAAACTCGGAAAACTGATGCCAGCAACAGCCGCTTTTGGTCATCGTCGAGATTTTCTTCGTCGTTTTGTCAATGTCGAACATTCCGCAATATTCCTGTGCAAGCCGCGTGAAAGATTTGCTTAGGACAAATCTGCTTTTGATTTTGCCGCCTAAATAAATCTGAAAAGACGGTCCGTGATAACAACTGTTTTGACCGTCCATCACCGCAAAATCCTTGATGCCGTCAAAATTAAAATCATCGTAAATTATCAAACTTTGTTCGCCGTAGGGAAGTTCTTTGACATTTGCTTTGATTTTTCCGTCTTCGGCGGTTTCGCTAATTAATTCTTCGGACTCTACTTTGATTAATTGTTTGTTGGTTTTCTTGTCGTAAATCGCCACCCAACCTTGGCTGAAAACTTCGGACGGATTTTCGAGATAAACTTTTCCGTAATAATCTTTTGAGAAATCCTGCACTTCAAAGGTTTTCTGCCCGAAAGCAATGCCGACCGCCGCCAAAATTAAAAATAAACAAACGAAATTTTTCATAAGATTTTCAATAGGTTACGACAGCTGCCGCAATTCCAAAGCAAATTACCCTTTTGCAAGCAGTTGCAGACTTCTTCTCAGCAATTTCTGAACGCTCAGTTCCGTGCCTTCTTGCATCGCCTGTTTCAAAGCCTTTTCCGCCGCGTTTCGTTGATAACCGAGATTTATCAACGCGGAAATCGCGTCGTCAAAAACCTCATCGCCCGACGATTGCGGAATTCCTTGCGACTTCATTTCTTCCGCCGCGAGTCCCGAAAGTTTGGCGATTTTGTCGCGCAGTTCGATGACCAATCTTTCTGCCGTCTTTTTGCCGACCCCCGGAATCGAATTCAAACGCGCCAGATTGTTTTGCCGAATCGCCGAAATTATTTCGTCCGCGCTCATTCCCGAAAGCGCGGTAATCGCGGATTTCGGACCGATTCCCGAAACCGAAATGAGATGCAGAAACAACTCTTTTTCACGAACGGTTTTGAAACCGAAAAGCGCAAGAGCGTCTTCGCGGACAACCGTATGAATACGAAGCTCGACCGCCTCGCCCGTTTCGCCGAGTTCGTAAAATGTCGAAAGCGGAATTGTTACCTCATAACCGACACCGCCGACATCAACGATCAGTAAATTCGCGTCTTTTTCTAAAATTTTCCCCGATAAATATGCAATCATTTGGTAATTTTGACAGTCAAATTTTTGTAATCAATTTCAAGAACAGAATCAATCAGCATTTCCGTACCAATCAAATATTCATCGGTTTCGCTGATATAAATAAGAATCGAGTCTTTGTTACCGAGCCAATTAATCTCAGCTAAAGCGGTGCTGATTTGCGCTGTAATTTTTTCAACCAGTTCGACTTCTTCAATTCCGAGAAAAATCATCGAATTTTCCGCAGCGATTGTTCGTGGTAGAAGCAGCGAACCATTAAAACCCGTGTCAAGAACACAATCAATCGCCGCGCCGCTTGCCAATTTTATCGGAATGACAGCTTCCATATTTTCATTTACAAAACCCTTTTCTTCAACCATGAACCTCCGATTTTATGAGCGTATTTGTAACCGACGCGGGCAAAATAAAACTTCTTACCGGGCATTTCCGCGATTGCCTTGAGCGCAACCTGTGTGCTGTTTTGATCAAGAAAATATTTTTCCGAATATGGCTCGATGGCAATATACTCGCCGTTGTGTTCCGGTTCTAAGATCGGTTTCAGTTTTTCTTCGTAAAACTTTATTCCGAGTTTTGACAGTTCGCTCAATTGAGATTTATTTTCTTCTGACATTATTTCACCTCCTTTTGTTTCACACTTGAAACATAAATTGTAGTTTATAAAGTCTTTGAGGGCAACGGTAGAAAAAATTATTTCATCAAGTTAGCAAGTTATATTTTTCACAAAATATCATTTATAATTACTCTGCCCGAAAAAAGAGATGAAAGTTGAGAAGATTTCAGAATTAACCACCAATCGCTTGAGCATCTATCTGCGTTGTTTGAACGAGCTTACGGCGCAAGGTGCGAAAACCGTTTCGTCCGACGGTTTGGCGAAGAAATTTCATTTAAATTCGGCGCAGATTCGCAAGGATTTGGCGTATTTCGGCGAATTCGGCGTGCGCGGAGTCGGTTATTATATTGACGATTTACGCAAACACATCACGAAAATTCTCGGGCTTGATAAAAAACATTGCGTCGGGATTATCGGCGCGGGACGGCTTGGAACGGCTTTGGCGGATTATTATGGTTTTGCCCGGTCGAACTTCACGGTTGCCGCGCTGTTTGATGCCGACAAAAACAAAATCGGCGAGAAAGTCGGGACGGTTGAAATTTTTGATATAAAGAGTTTCACGGAGACGGTTGAAAAGTATAAAATAGATGTGGCGGTGATTGCGGTTCCCGCCGAGTTTGCTCAAGACGTTTTGGAGCAAATTATGAATTCGGGCATCAAAGCCGTGATGAATTTTGCGCCGTCGCCTTTGCGGGTCATAGGCGACGTTAAAATTAAAAATGTTGATTTAACGATTTCGCTCGAAAGTTTGTCGTATTTTTTGGCGAAACCGAGCAACAAAAACGGCAAAATTTTGAAACCAAATGCGGCGAAAAGCCGAATTAAACAATAAGAAAATTCTAAATGTGGAATTTTTAGGCACTTATCAGGCATTATAAAATTAGAGAGGTATTGAGAAAGTATGAATTTTATATCATTAGTAAAAAGAGTCGCTCCGTTTTTTCTGACTTTCGCAGTCGGACTTTTTATCGCCAGTTTCTTTGTGACGGTCGCCGCGCCGAGTTTTCAATTCCGTCGCGGATTAAATAAACATCAGCAATATCATCGCCGCATCGAATCGGAAAACCAGCAATTGCGCGAAGAAAACAACCGCTTGAAAAACCGTCTGGCGGAAGCCGAAAAACGCGATTGGGTTCTCGAACGTGATTTAGACGTTCCGCCGCCGCCGGTTGCGCCGACCTTGCCGATGAAAGCCGTGCCGTATAAAGCACGCTAAATTTCCGAAGCACCAGAACTTTTTAACCACAGATTAACCGATGAAGATTTTCTTCGTTTGTGCTAATCTGTGGTTTAGTTTTTGGAGTCAAATTTTATGTGGTTTAATTGGTTTTGGGAAAGATTTGTGTCGTTCGGTCTGGCGTTCTCGATTAGTTTGTTCGCGGCGGCTTTTTTGTATAAGACAAATTTTTCGGATATTTTCAAAAAAGAATCCAAACCCGCGCCAAAAATTGTTTCTTCAACGAATAATGGTAGTGGAAGCGCGGTTTGCTATCCGCCGAGCGACAAAAAAGATGCTTCGGAAAAAGCAACTGAAAAGCGAGCGGAGAAAACTACAGGAGTTAAAATCATTTCAAAACCACGCGCTAATTATACAAATGAAGCGCGAACAAATTCTGTTCAGGGCAAAGTCGTTCTGCGCGTTACGTTTTCAGCAAACAGAGAAATTGGTTCGATTTCCGTGATTTCGGGTTTGCCCGATGGTTTGACCGAACAGGCGATTAATGCCGCAAAAGGAATTGAATTTAAACCGGCAACTCGCGGCGATGTGCCTTATTCGGTGACGAAGCCGGTCGAATATACTTTTACGATTTACTAAATTTTGATGGAAGAATCGAACGCGCGAAAATTAATTATCGAAGTCGGGAAACTGCTTTATGAACGAAGCTATGTTGTTTCGTCGGACGGCAATGTCAGTATTCGTCTGGACGAAAACCGCGTGATTGCAACGCCGACGATGACTTGCAAAGGTCGGATGACGGAAGATTGTCTGGCGATTACGGATTTGGACGGCAAGCCTTTGAATGATAAAAAAGCGTCGTCGGAACTGGCGATGCATCTTTTGATTTACAAAATGCGTCCCGACATTATGGCAGTTTGCCACGCACATCCGCCGCACGGAACTGCTTTCGCCGTCGCCGGTTTGGCGATTGACGCGCCGATTTTGTCGGAAGTTATTTTGACGCTCGGCTGTGTTCCTTTGACCGATTACGGAACGCCTTCGACCAACGAATTGACCGATTCGATGAAGCCTTTTGTCGAACATCACAACGCGCTTTTGATGGCAAATCACGGCGCGGTCGCTTACGGCGCGGATTTGTGGCAAGCGTTTGATCGTCTGGAAACTTTAGAACATACGGCGAAAATCGCAATTCTCGCCCGAGCCTTGGGCGGCGCGAACGATTTGCCGAAAGACGCGATCTCAAAGCTCATCAACATCCGCGAAAAAGCCGGATATTTAACCGAAAAAGCGCGTTGTCAGGCGTGCGGATATTTGGACGATGCCGGTATAACTTGCGAACGTGAAGGAAATAATTCAAACTCGAATGGTGCAAAAATTTCACTTTCGCGGGAGGAATTAATTGAGCTATTGGCGCAAGCCGCGAATGTCGGGTAAAATTTTATGACAGCCGTTCCGAAAGAAAAAGTAACGCTCGAAGAATATTTTGAGATTGATAAAAATGCCGAAGGTCGTTTTGAATATCACGATGGTTATGTCGTTGAAATGAGCGGCGTAAGCATCGAACACGGCGATATTGAAGCTAATCTACTGACGATTTTGAAAAACAAAACAGCTTCGAGAAAATGTAAAATTAATCCGGCAAACATTCGCATAAAAGTTCCGAAACTTCCGACTTATCGGTATGCAGACTTATCGGCTTTGTGTGGAGAAAGAATTATTGAGCAGATTTCAGGCTTGGATATTTTAGTCAATCCGACTCTGATTGTCGAGGTTCTATCGGCTTCAACGGCTTCTTACGACAGAGGCGATAAATTTGCCGAATATAAATCAATCGAAAGTTTTAAAGAATATCTTTTGATTGACCAAGATAAAAAATTTGTTACGCTTTATACTAAACACAATGAAAGATTTTGGTTTCAGAGCGAGTATTTTGAAGGCGAAACATTGAAACTCGAATCGCTCGATTGCGAATTGAGGGTTGACGAAATTTACGAAGGAATAATTTTTTAGGAGAAATTTGAATGCAAGAAGCATTGGGAATGGTTGAAACAAAAGGTCTCGTCGCAACGATCGAAGCGGCGGACGCGATGGTTAAAGCGGCGAATGTCACGCTCGTCGGCTACGAAAAAATCGGCGCGGGATTTGTCACGGCAATCGTGCGCGGCGATGTTGCGGCAGTCAAAGCGGCAACTGATGCCGGAGCGGCGGCAGCACGTCGGGTCGGCGAACTCGTCAGCGTTCACGTTATTCCGCGTCCGCATTCGAGCGTTGATGAAAGATTGCCGGTAGTTATGAAATAGAAGGTAGAAGATAGAAGGTAGAAGATAGAATTTGTTTTCTACTACCTTCCAACTTCTGCCTTCCAACTTCTAAAAATGATAATCGCAAGAATTTTAGGGACAGTCGTTGCTTCGCAGAAAGACGAACGCTTGCACGGCAAAAAACTTCTGATCGTGAAACCGATAAATCTCGACGGCTCAGACCAGAGCGGTTATATTGTCGCGGTTGATACGGTCGGCGCGGGTTTTCACGAGAAGGTTTTGGTCGTCGCCGGTTCATCGGCGCGTCTGGCGGAAGGCAACAAGGATTGTCCGGTTGATTCGGCGATTATCGGCGTGATTGACAACATTGATTTTACAAGCGATTAAAGTATGGATGCTACGCGCCAAAAACATCTCGCAATAGTCAGCATACGAATTTTTCTCGCCGCGACGATGCTGATTCACGCGATTGCGCGAATTAATGCGGGCGGCGTTGTGCCGTTCGGCGAATTTTTGACAACCAGCGGTTTTCCGCTCGGATTTTATCTGGCTTGGGCAATTACGATTTTTGAAATTGTCGGCGGAATTATTTTGGCACTCGGTTATTTTGTTCCGGTTCTCGCTTCAATTTTTGCGGTGCAGTTGATAATGGGAATTATTTTGGTTCACGCGAAAGAAGGCTGGTTTGTCGTCGGTTCGGGCAGAAACGGAATGGAATACAGCGTTTTGCTGATTGTTTCATTTTTGGCGATTGCATTCGCGCATTACGAAACGAACAGAAGAAGAAGATTTTAGATTTATGCAAATTGCCCGCGTCATCGGAAATGTCGTTTCGACCGTCAAAAACGAATCGCTTCACGCGAAAAAATTGATGATCGTGCAGACGCTCGATGCTGATTTACAGCCGAAAGGCAATCCGCTGATTGCGCTCGACGCGGTTGGCGCGGGTGTCGGCGAACTGGTTTTCTGGTGTCGCGGCAAAGAAGCGAGCTTTCCGTTCAAACGCGACGACACGCCGACCGATTGCACGATTGTCGGGATTATTGATTCTGATGCACACGTTTATAAAAATGAGTCGAGAGTCGAGAGTCAAGAGTAGCGAGAAATTCGCTCTCGACTCTCGACTCTCGACTCTCGACTAATATGCTTTTAGCCAGAGTTATCGGAAATGTCGTGGCGACACAGAAAAATCAGCGATATGAAGGTTCGCGGATTATGCTTTGCCGTCAAATTACGCCGACGGGCGAAGATATGGACTACACCTGTCTCGCGCTCGATTCGGTTTCGGCAGGCGAAGGCGACGTTGTTTTGATCGTTCAGGAAGGCTTTGGCGCGTCAACTGCTTCGACCGGAAAAGCCGGTGCGGCGATTGATTCGGCAATTGTCGGAGTGGTTGATTACATTGATTTATTGCCGAACGAGAAAATCTGAATCAGTATAGTGAGCGATAGCGAACACTTTTCAATTTTATCAATTCCAAATGCCGAAATGTTCGCTACCGCTCACTATACTGATTTTAAGTTATGGAAAACGCAAACACTCAAAATTTAGCCGAACGCATCGCGCAACTTTTACAGGAAAACGAAAAGGGAAGCGATGACGATTTTTTGCGTTCAAGTCTCGAAAAAATCAATCAAAGATTAGACAAAATCGAATCACAATTCCAAGTTCCAAGTTCCAAGTTCCAAGTTCCAAGTTCCAAATCGCTTCACGCCAGCCAGGAAAAAATTTCCAGTCTTGAAGAAATCGCTGACGAAATAATCGCCAATTTACAAAATGAAAAGGCTTGCCCGTATGAACCGACAGGCAAGCCTTGCGACCATTGCGCGATGTGCAGTTCGCGCGGGTTTTAGTTTATTTGTTCGAGCTGTTGGTTGCCGAATTTGTCGGTGCGCTCGGTGCGGAATTCATTGCCGTGTTCGTCGCGGGCGCGGTCTGCGGCGGTGCCTCCTTCTTACGAAGCGAATCGGCATCGAGTTTCGGCGCTTCTTTCGAGGCTTCATCGGCTTTGAAATACGGCTCTTCCTTGAACCCCAACAAGCCTGAAGTCAAAACTGCCGGAAACGAATTGCGCGTCGTGTTGTAATCTTCGACCGATTTATTGTAATCAATCCGCGCAACGCTGATGCGGTTTTCCGTTCCCGCGAGTTCGTCCTGCAATTTCAGAAAATTCTCGTTCGAGCGCAAAACCGGATAATTTTCCTGCAAAACGAGAAGCCGTCCGAGTGCCGAACCAAGACCGCTGTTGGCTTCCAAAATCGCCTGTTTTTGTTCGGGCGTTTTGTCGCCGTCCGAACTTGCCGGCGCGGCTTGTTGAGCGTTCAAAAGTTTGGAACGCGCTTCGGCGATTTTGCCGAAAACTTCCTGTTCCTGCACGCCCGCCATTTTCGCGGCTTCGGCGAGATTGTTAATCAAATCGCCGCGCCGTTGAAGCTGTGTTTCAACGCCTGCCCAACTCGATTTGACCTTCTGTTGTTTTGCCGTTAACTCGTTATAACTGCAACCCGATAAACCGAAAGCGAAAAATAACGCGATTGTTAATAAAACTGCTCTTTTCATAAATTTCTTCTCCTTGTTTGATACCTATTGTAACAAATTCCAGTCTAGAGTCTTAAGTCTTGAGTCCATAGTCTGATTTCTTCAAAACTTCGGACTATGGACTCAAGACTCCGGACTAATTTTTCAGCTTATCAACCGCCGCGATGACGGTTTCAATCTGTTCCATATATTCCGCAAAAAGTTCGTTGGCGGAAACTTCCGTCAGCGTCAGCCCAAAATTGTTTTCACGAATATTAAAAATCTTCTCGAACGGTTTTCCGTCCAAACTCAATTCTTGAACCGTCAGCGCAACAATTTGGTATTTCGTGACGGGCGGTTCGATGCCTTTCAAAAGTAACACCGCGCGAAACAGCGACGCAAAGCTCGAAAGACTTTCCGCCATCAGATTGAGCAAACCGCCAACCGAATCCGACGCAGGAATATATGCGCGGCGCAGACGAATCAGTTTGCTCCGCAATTCATATTCAGTTTGATGACGCAAAAATTCGTCTGAAATATCAATATTTGCCAGCACGTCCGCGCCGTATAAAACCTTGCGGGCGCGTTCCATATTATGAAACTCGATCGGGAAAACGTCGGCAGCAGTTTGCAGTTCGTCAACCGTAAAATAAACCGGAACGTGATAACCGAGACGTGTCCATTCGCGCAAAACTGCGTGCGCGTTCCGCAAATCCTTCGGCGTAATCCGATGAAGTGCGATCAGCAAATTATAATCCGAAGCCTGCGGAATAAAATCGCCCGCCGCCGCCGAACCGTATAAAATCACGCTCGCCAGATTTTTCCCGTGCGTCTGTTTTAAATCGTCCAAAAATGCTTCAAATTTCATATTCAAGTTCCAAGTTCCAAGTTCCAAGTTCCAAGTTGTCGGATTTAACCTGAAACTTGGAACTTGGAACTTGGAACCAATTTTACCAGTCTCCGCCCGCGCCGCCGCCGCCGAAATCGCCGCCACCGCCGAATCCGCCCCAATCGCTTCCGCCCGACGAACTTCCGCCGCCGCCCCAACTGCTCGACGAGCCGCCCGAACTGTTTCCGCTGTTGGCGATTATCGAACCGATAATCCACGGCAACGCGCCGCCGCCGCCGCCGAATCCACCGCCGCCGCCGCCCCAACGGTCACGGTCATTTTTACCGCGTCCACCGCCCGAACGGCTGAAAATAATTATCATCAGAACAATCAAACCGATAAAACAGCAAATGGTTCTTGACGAAAATAATGACGAAACGCCTGACTTTCCTTTCGGAGTCGGTTCGGTTTGCGCCGTCGGCGGAATTTCCGTGCCGCTGCGCCGTGCGTCAATGGTTTTGATATACGCATCAATCGTGTCTGAAATTCCTTTTGTGTAATTGTTTTGTTTGAACGCCGGAACGAGATATTGGCGCTGCAATTGTCCCGCTAAACCGTCGGGCAATTCGTCTTCCAAATCGCGGCTGACCTGTGTTTGATATTTGCGGTCGTCAATTGCAACCATCAACAATGCGCTCGGATTATCTTCAAATTTCGAGCCGATCTTCCAGCCTCGCGCAACTGCCAGTGAATAATCGAAAATCGGACGGTCGCCGGTTGTTTTAACGGTCGCCACCGACAAAACGACGGGCGGATTCGTCCGCGCTTTGAAATCTTTTATTTTTTGATTGAGTTCCTGTTCGACTGAGTCGTCAATGACGTTGGCGAAATCGTTTATCGGCTGACCGTTATTTTGAAGCGGTGCTTCATCAATCGAAAACGGCGTGTCGCTTTGCGGAAAAGACGCAATCCAGCAAACAAGCAATAATGCCGATATTTTAATAAACGAACGAAAATTTTTCATCTGCAACAATATTATCAAATCCGCAAATACAAAGTACGAAAATCGGACAGTAATGTTCCGTTTCCCAAAGCAAAGTATATGAGAAGCAATAACCATTCCACGCTTCACACCTCAAAGACGATGATTCACAGGTGAAGAACGAACATTCACAGCTTAGGATTAGACATTCACAGGTGCAGATTGAAGATTCACAAGATTACTGTTCCAAAATCGCGTGAAGCGCAAAGTGTAGGACGAAAAACAGCGCGACTCCGGCGAAAACCGCGAATGAGACAAACGGGTTTTTGCCGCCGTGATGATTGACTTCGGGAATCAAATCGCTTGCCGCGACATAAAGCGTCACGCCGCTTGCCAATGGCAGAGCATAAGCGACCGTAAAACCGATGTTCGCGCCGACAAAATAAAACAGCAGAACGCCGAGCAGAGTCATTAAGCCGATCAGCGAAGTTGCAATCAAAACTTCCTTTTTGCCTTTGCCCGCCGCCAAAACCATCGAGGCAATCGTAAAACCTTCGGGGAATTTATGAAGCAAGATAGCAAGGAAAACCAGAATTCCGACCTTAAAATCAACCTGCGCGGCGGCGGCAATCGAAACGCCGTCGAAAAATGTGTGAATCAGAAGTCCGCCGACTGCCGTGTAAGCCGATTTGGTCGAAATCAGGTGGTCGGAATGCATTTCTTCGCCGAGATGTATGTGCGGCGCAACTGTATGCTCGAAAAACTGCGTCAGAAGATAGCCGACGAGCAACAAAATCATCGGGTAAATCAAGGTTTCGCTGGTGTAAGAGTTTTCTTTTTTCTGCCAAATCTCGACCACTTCGGGCAGAACATCTATAAAAACGACGCTCAACATAAATCCTGCCCCGAGCGCGAGAATATATTTGAGAATTTTTTTTAAGTTTTTATGAATTCCGGGCGGAAAAAGAATCAAGCCGCCGAGGACGTTTGCCGCCGCCGCCGCCATGCCGAAAATTAGTAGCTGTATAAAAGACGCGCCCATAGAGAAGATGCAAATTCTTAACTTTAAACCAATTACGCGTGAAAGAAAAATTAGGCTTGCCGACTAAAAAGTTTTCCACAGTTTAAGATTAAGAATTAAACACTTGATTAACGCAAAAAAATTGCAGAAATGTCTTGACAGATGGTAAAAAAACATCGTAATATGCTTGCAAGTAGTTGAAAATGCCCCAATGAAAAGTTTTCGGGGAAAAAAGTTTTCCACAAGACAGAGTGTTTAAGGGTTTTAAGCAGTTTGCCCCAGAAAATTTCAGATTGATGAGACGCGGGATGATTTAAGAAGGTAAAGAAACGAGCGAAACAAGTCAGTTTTCCCCGTGTTACTTAGAAAATAATTCGATTGATTTTGTCAGAGGTTTGAAAAACGACCGCGCACTCTTTTTGTGTCTTGAAAACGAGTTTTGTTCTTTGAATATGTCGCCGATGGAAGCCGAAAATTTACATAAATCCGTTCTTTTACGAGAAACGATTGAGATGCTCAATCCGCAGAACGGTGAGATTTTTGTTGATTGCACACTCGGACTTGGCGGACACACCGAAGCCATTCTGCAAACGGCGGAAAATATTGAGGTCATCGGCATTGACCAAGACCTCGAAGCGATTCGGTTTGCCAAAGAAAGACTTGGGCGTTTTGGTGAAAGAATAAAAATCTTTCACGCGAATTTTGCGGAAATCGAAGATGTTCTCAAAAAAGCAGGTGTTCAAAAAGTGAACGGCGTTTTAGCGGATTTGGGAGTTTCATCATTGCAGTTTGATAAAGCCGAACGCGGATTCAGTTTTCGGTTCGATGCGCCGCTCGATATGCGGATGGACACGGATTCGGGCTATGAAACCGCTGCCGAACTGCTCGAAAGGCTTTCGGAAGAAGAAATTGCAGATTTGATTTACAAATACGGCGAAGAAAGAATGTCGCGGCGGATTGCGCGGCGGATTGTTTGGAAAAGAGAAATCGGCGAAGCGGTCAAAACGACCAGAGAGCTTGCCGACACGGTTGAAAAAGCGATTGGACGCGGGAAATCAAAGGATAAAATTCATCCGGCGACGCGCACCTTTCAGGCTTTGCGGATTGCCGTTAATCGTGAAATTGAAATTTTGGAAGAGTTTATCGGCGACGCGGTTGAGGTTTTGGAAAGTGAAGGAAGATTGGCGATCATCACTTTTCACTCGTTGGAAGACCGCATCGTCAAGCAAACCTTTCAAAAACTAGCGGGAAAATGTTCTTGCCCGCCGCGTCTTCCGCAATGCGTTTGCGGCGCGGAAAAAAAGATTGAAATTCTAACGCGCAAGCCGATTGTGCCGGACGAACCTGAAATTACTGAAAACCCTCGCGCCCGAAGTGCCAAACTTCGGATTTGTCAGAAAATTTAATTGATTGGAGAAGAAAAATCGTGAAAAAAAGAAACCTGCCGAAAAATTCAAATCGTGAAAAAATTCGTCGAGAAAAAGACCCAATCCCGTGGCGTTATTGTCTTTTGACGCTCTGTTGCGGCGTGTTTCTGGTCGGCGGATTTTTCTTTGCGGCGCGGTCGCATTTTGCTTCGATTGACTTCGGAATCAAAAATTCGAGTTTGAAAAAACAGCTCGAAGATTTGGAATCCGAAAAACGCCGTCTGACTTTATTAAGGGAAATCGCACTCTCGCCCGCCGAAATCAAAAAAGCCGCGAAAAAACTCGGGCTGACCGAAATCACCGCGAGCAGTTTTGAAACAGTTCGACTCGTTGCAGAAGAAAAAAACGAAAAGCCGCAAGTAGCTAAAAAGACGGAAGAAAAGCCGAAACAATTGGTTGAGAAAACGGCTGATACAAAACCTGTCGAAAAAATCGGCAAAGACGGCACGTCAAAATCTGCGCCGACGATTGCCAAAAAAGAAGTCAAAGAAAAAATTCGGACGCAAATCGCTAAAAATTAATGTAAGAATTACGGCTTCAGCCATGAAAATGCGACGAGTTATGACTTGACTCAAAATCCGAAACTTGACTGATTACGAATATTTTTCACGCCTCAAGGCGTAACTCTGAACAAAGATTAAAATGTCCAAACGCGCCACGAAAAAAATAACTAAAAATCCGATGCAGACGGCATTTACGCGGTTTATGCTGATTGTCGCTTTTTTCGTTTTGTGGATTGGCGGCATCGGCGCACGGCTCGTCCATCTGCAAATCAATCAATACGAATTTTTGCGCGGCAAGGCGCTTAATCAACGCCGCGACAACACCAAGGAAAAACAGCTTCGCGGGACGATTTACGACCGTTCAGACCGCGCGCTGGCGATGAGTTTGAAAGTTAAATCGCTTTACGCCGACCCGTCGGAAATCGAAGATGCGGACGCGGCGGCAAAGGAAGTTGCGAAGGTTTTAAAGGTTAAGCCGAACGAAATCGCGGCGAAAATCAAGGATGCCAAAACCGCCAACAAAAAATTTGTCGTGTTGGCTCCGAAGCTCGACGAAGATACGGTTCAGAAAATCAATGAATCGCTCGAAAATAAAGATGTAAAGAAAAGCGATTTGCCGCGTTTTGCGGGTTTGCACTGGAAAGAAGAGCAAAAACGCAGTTATCCGGGCGGAACTTTGGCGGCGCAAGTCATCGGTTTCAGCAACGCGGACGACATCGGAAGCGCGGGAATCGAACAATCGCAGGAACTCGCATTGCGCGGCGCGATGATTAAAGGCTGGCAAGACCGCGACCGTTTGGGCAGAGTTTACGATGAATCGGAAGAAGAAGAACGCGAACCGCCGAAAGATATTGTTTTGACCATCAGCCATTCGATTCAATACAAAGTCGAACAGGCTTTGGCACAAGGCGTAAAAAACTCGAACGCGAAATCGGGTATGGCAGTCGTGATGATTCCGCAGACGGGCGAAATTCTGGCGATGGCAAATTATCCGACGTTCGACCCGAACAAATATAACGAATTCACACCCGAATTTTTTACGAACCGCGCAATTCACGACGCATATTCGCCGGGTTCGGTTTTCAAGCTCGTGACATACGGTTCGGCAATCAACGAAGGCATGGTTAATCCGAACGGCGAAATTGATTGCACGAAAGGTTTTATCGAAGTTGCGGGACATCGTTTCAACGACCCGCACGCGACAAAATGGATGGGTTACGACGAAGCTCTCGCGGTTTCGAGCAACGTCGCGGCAATCAAAACCGCGCTTTCAGGCGGCAAGGAAAATTTCTATAATTACGCGCAAAAATTCGGTTTCGGGCAAGTCACGGGAATCGAACTTCCGGCAGAAACGGGCGGGATTTTTCGTTCGCCGAAGTCGTGGAACGGGGACAGTTTGGCTTCGATGAGCATCGGTTATGAAATTAGTGTCTCGGCTTTGCAAATGACCGCGGCTTACGCGACAATTGCGAATGACGGTGTCAGAGTTCAACCACATATTATTAAAGAAATCCGCCAAGACGGGAAGATTTTAAGTTCGACCAACGCGCAAAAAACGCAGGTTGTGAGGGCTGATACTGCGCGTTATTTGAAAAGAATGCTGCGCCAGGTGGTCGTCAAAGGCACGGGCAAACACGCACAGTTAAACGGCTATACTTCGGCGGGAAAAACCGGAACGGCTTGGAAATATAACGCCAAACTGAAAAAGGTTGATTCGGGCAAATACGTTTCGTCGTTTGTCGGAATGGCTCCGGCAGATAATCCGTCGGTCGTGATTTTGGTCGTGATGGACGAACCGAGCGGCGGCGCACGCGACGGCGGACAAGTTTCCGCGCCGGTTTTTCGCGAGATTGCCGAGCAGATTTTACCCGAATTAAACGTCGCGCCCGACGCAAATATCCGGCAGGAAACTTTGACGGCGGAAGATATTCCGACGGAAATCGCGCCCGATTCGGCGGACAAATCGGCAAAAACGGCAAAGAATGAAAAGAGCGACAAAAAATCCGGTGACAGCGAGAAGAAGAATTTAAAAGAAACGAAAGAGCAGAAGAAAACGCCCGATAAAAAAGGCACGAAAAAGACTGGAGCGCAAGCGGCTCGCTTGCCATCCGTTCGAGCGAAGCAAGAACGGATGAATGCCGCGATTAACTTTAAAGTTCGCGGTTATCGAAGCGATTCCGTTCTTGCTTCGCTCGAACGGGCAAGCGAGCCGCTTGCGCTCCGGTCAAGAGAAAAGACTTGAAACTTGAAAAGGCAATAAAATTTATGGAAGCCGACGCTTCCGCCCTAAATCCCGCTTTGCACGGCGCGCTCGTTACATCGTTTGCGATTGACTCGCGTGAAACGCAGGCGGGCGTAGTCTTTTTTGCGCTTTCACAGCCTGAATATAAAGATAATTGCTTTAACGGCGATTTTGAAGATTCGACCAAATATGTCGTATCGGCACTCGAAAAAGGCGCAACTGCGGCGGTTGTTCGTCGTGACAGATTTGAAGAACACAAAGCCGAACTCGAAAAGTTTGCGGACAAATTGATTTTCGTTGAAGATGCGATTGCCGCGTTTCAAAAACTCGCGCACGGCGTTTATAGCGAGTGGAACAAACCCGTCGTTGCCGTGACGGGAAGCGCGGGAAAAACGACGGCGAAGGAATTGACGGCGCACGTTTTGCAAAGTTCCGGGCGCAAAGTTTTGCGGAATATCAAAAATTACAACAACGGTCTCGGCTTGCCGATCACGGTTTTGAATCTGGCGAAAGATTCGTCGTATGACGTGGCGGTTTTGGAAATGGGAATGTCCACGCCGAACAATGAAATCGCACGGCTTTGTAAAATTACGCCGCCTGATGTCGCGGTTGAATTGAATGTTTTGCCCGTTCACGTCGAACATCTCGGTTCGATTGAAAATGTTGCGAAAGCGAAAGCCGAACTCGTCGAGGGAATGAAAACGGGCGGAACTGCCGTGTTGAACGCCGACGATTTTCGCGTTTTGGCGATGCGCGATTTGCACGACGGAAAAAATGTTACTTACGGAATCGAAAATCAATCGGACGTGATGGCAAAAGACATCCGTTTTGAACGCTTTGGCGAAACAACCTTTACTTTGCAAACTCCGAGCGGCGAAGCGGAAGTTTTGTTTCCTTTGAACGGTCGGCACAATATTTTGAATGCGCTCGCGGCTTCGGCGGTCGGATTTTCATTTGGAATGACGGCGCAGGAAATTGCGGCTTCGCTTCAGACGGTTGCGCCACCGCCGCAGCGCGGCGAGGTTCTGCATTTTGCGGCGGGTTTTACGGTCGTCAACGACACTTATAATTCAAATCCCGACGCGCTGATTTCGATGGTCGAGACGATTGTCGAAGGCGGAAATGGCGCAAAACGCAAAATCGTCGTCGCCGGAGAAATGCGCGAATTGGGCAACGACGCGGCGCAGATTCATTTTGAAACCGGAAGGCGAATCGCCGAAATCGGCGTTGACAAACTTTTCGGGGTCGAAGGTTTTGCCGCAGATTTATTGCGCGGTGCGGAAAGCGCGGGTTTGAGCGCGGGCGGATTTTACGAAGATTCGGCAATCGCGGGCGAAAAATTTGTCGCCGAAGTTCAAGCGGGTGATTTGGTTTTAATCAAGGGTTCGCGTGGTGTGCGGACGGAAAAAGTAGTTGAGAAGTTGTTGGAAAATTTTGAATTGGAGAAATAAACGGCAGACTTTGGAGCGGCGGAATTTCCGATAATCCAAAATCTAAAATCCGAAATCCGAAGATGCTTTATTACTTTTTATATCAACTGATTTTCAAGCAATACAGCGGGGCGGGCGAGTCCATTTTTTTCAAGGGCTTGAACGTCTTTCAATACATTACGTTTCGTACGGCTTGGGCGACGATTACCGCGCTTCTGCTTTCGCTTTTGTTCGGCGGAAAGGTCATCAAAAAACTGCGCGAAATGAACATCGGGCAGGAAATCCGCGAGGAATTGTCGCACGAACATCAGGCGAAAAAAGGCACGCCGACGATGGGCGGAGTTTTGATCTTAGGCTCGGTTTTTATCTCGACGATTCTCTGGGCGCGGCTCGATAGTTTGTATTTGTGGCTCGCGCTGGCGGCGACAACCGCGTTCGGCATCATCGGATTTTTGGACGATTACATAAAAATCGTCAAAAAACGCAGTCTGGGTTTGACCGAAAAGCAGAAACTTTTCGGGCAATTGCTCACAGCTTTGGTCGTCTGGGGCTGTCTTTATTGGGCGACGAGCAATTATCCGTGGAACATCAGCGTGCCGTTTTTCAAAGCAACGGCGTTGCCCGACGGTGTCACTTATGTCGGACCGTTTTTGTATCTGCTCTTTATTATTTTCGTGCTTTTAGGCTCGTCAAATGCGGTGAATCTGACCGACGGAATGGACGGTCTGGCGGCGAGCATCACGTTCATCGCAATGGCGGCTTTGACGGCTTTGACATACGTTTCGAGCGATGCGCGATGGTCGGAAATTCTGCTCATCACGCACAAACCCGAAGCTGCCGAACTGACGGTTTTCTGCGGCGCGATGGTCGGCGCAAGTCTCGGATTTTTGTGGCATAACGCGCCGCCGGCGGAAGTTTTTATGGGCGATGTCGGTAGCCTCGCAATCGGCGGTGCGCTCGGCACGGTCGCGATTTTGACAAAGCAGGAATTTCTTTTGCCGTTCATCGGCGGCGTTTTTATTATCGAAGCAGGTTCGGTAATGTTGCAGGTCGGTTATTTCAAATTCACGAAGAAGACGCAGGGCAAGGGCAAGCGAATTTTTCTGCAAGCGCCGCTTCATCATCATTTCCAGCTCGCAGGTTGGAAAGAGCCGAAAATCGTTTTCCGGTTTGTGATTGTGGCGATACTCTTTGCTTTGATGAGTCTTTCGACTTTGAAATTGAGATGAAATTTTTTAACGCAAAGGCGCAAAGATGCGAAGGCGCAAAGTTTTTTCATAAAGATTTCCTTTGCGTCTTGGCAACTTAGCGACTTTGCGTTAAATAAAAATTGATGGAACTTTCGGGTAAAAAAACTTTAGTCTTGGGCGCGGGAAAATCCGGCATTGCTTCTGCTAAATTTGCGGCGGAACGCGGCGCGGTGGTCGCGCTTCACGACAAAAAGCCGATTGAAAGTTGGTCGGACGAAGCGAAAAGTTTGAAAGAGAAGTTCAATGTCGGTTTGATTGACGGAAATCTGCCGTCGTGGCTTTTGGATCAGATTGATTTGGTCGTGATTTCGCCCGGTGTGCCGACGAATACGATTCCGGCGCGGTATGTTGACCGCAAAGACGGCGAAGTGATCGGCGAAGTCGAGCTTGCTTACAGGTTTTTGAAAGGCAGAATCGTCGGCATCACGGGTTCAAACGGCAAGACGACGACGACGACTTTGATTGGCGAGCTTTTGAAAAATTCGGGAATCGAAACGCAGGTCGGCGGAAACATCGGCACGCCGCTTCTCGATTTGACGCAAAATTCGACCGACAACACTTGGACGGTCGTCGAGCTTTCGAGTTTTCAGCTCGAGACGATCAAAGATTTTCGCCCGAATGTCGCGGTTGCCACGAACGTCACGCCGAATCATATGGACAGATACGATTTTTTCTCGGATTATGCCGCCGCGAAACATCGTCTGTTTATGAATCAGACGAGCGAGGATGTCGCAATCTTGAACGCCGACGATGAAATTACGGCGAGCTGGGCAAACGGTTTGAAGGCGCACGTTTCGTTTTTCAGCGTCAAAAAAGAACTTGACGAAGGCTTGTTTTTGCGCGGACGCGATTTGGTTTCGAGAGCGAACGGCAAGGAAAAAGTTTTGACAACGCGGGACGAAATTTTTGTGCGCGGACTGCATAATGTCGAGAATGTTCTCGCCGCATTTGCCGCCGGATTGGCGTGCGGCGCGTCGCCCGATTCGATGCGTGAAACGGTCAAAAACTTTAAGGGCGTTGAACATCGCATCGAGTTTGTCGCCGACATCGAAGGCGTGAAGTTTTATAACGACTCGAAAGCCACGAGTGTTGACGCGACGCTCAAAGCCTTGGAAGCCTTGAGCGAAGAAGCGGGAAAAACGGTTCTGATTTTGGGCGGACGCGGAAAAAATGCGCCGTATGCGCCGCTCGTTCCGTTGATTGAAAGCACCGTGCGCCGTCTTGTTTTGATTGGCGAAGATGCCGACAACATCGAATCGCAATTGGCGCAACACGCGGAAATCGTCCGCGCCGATTCGATGGCTGACGCAGTTGAAAAGAGTTTTGAAAATGCCGAAAAAAATGATTCGGTTCTGCTTGCGCCCGCGTGTGCGAGTTTTGATATGTTCAAGAGTTTCGAGGAACGCGGAAAAGAATTTAAGTTTCAGGTTTCAAGTTTCAAGTTTCAGGTTAAAAGCCAAACTTGAAACCTGAAACTTGAAACCTGAAACCTGGAAAAATGGCTAAAAAACTTCGCATAGATTGGTTTTTATTCGCAATTGCCGCGAGTCTCGCGCTGTTTGGCGCGGTGATGGTTTATTCCGCGTCGGCAATGATTTCGCTCAAGGAAACCGCGAATAACCCGGACGGCGCGACGCAGTTTCAATATTTTTTCAAGCAGTTTGGTTTTACGCTTTTCGGGCTGATCGTGATGTATGTGGCGAGCAAGGTTGATTACAAACTTTATCAAAATAAATTTGTCGTCATCGGAGTTTTATCCGTCACGGCGGTTCTTTTGATCGCGGTTTTCGGGTTTCCGGCAATCAATGGCGCACGGCGTTGGATTCGTTTTCCGGGCGTTTCTTTTCAGCCTTCGGAAATCGCCAAGATCGCTCTGCCGATATTTTTGGCGTGGTTTTTGACAATTAAGGAGAAGTCGGTCGGCGAACTTAAGGAAACGGTTTTTCCGTGTCTTGCGGTGTTGGGATTTTTCGGCGGCTTGATTATTCTCGAACCCGATCTAGGCACGACGATTGTGCTGTGCGCGATTTTCACGGCGGTTTATTTTGCCGCCGGAGCGCGGATTATTCATTTTATCTCGGTCGCGGCGGTTTTGGGATTCATCGGCGTTTGTGCGCTGGTCTTTGCGCCGTGGCGTGTCGCACGGCTGATTGCCTTCCTCGACCCGTGCAGCGTGGAAAACGCGTCGGGCGCGGGCTATCAGGTTTGCCAATCGCTCTACGCCATCGGTTCGGGCGGCGTTTTGGGCGAAGGATTTGCGAAAGGTCAGCAGAAACTTTTCTACTTGCCCTATCCATACTCGGATTTTATCTTTGCGGTCGTCGGCGAAGAACTCGGATTGATGGGAACGCTCGCCGTTGTCATTGCCTTCGGACTTTTATTGTGGCGCGGAACTCGTGCGGCGTTGCTCGCGCCTGACCGTTTCGGAATGCTGCTCGGCATCGGACTGATCACGGGTTTGATTGTTCAGGCATTGTTCAATATTTCGGTCGTGATTTCGCTTTTGCCCGCGAAGGGAATTCCGCTGCCGTTTATTTCCTACGGCGGTTCGTCAATCGTGTTCACGCTTTTTGCCGTCGGAATCCTGCTGAATATTTCGCAATACGCGGGTTTTGTTCAGAAGGAAACAACGGTCGAAACGAATAACTTCGTGCGGCGCAAAAAGAGAAAGTAAGTCGAAAAGATTTGCTGTGAATTAGACATTCGGTTTCAAGTTTCAGGTTTCAAGTTTCAAGTTGGAAAACCTGATTTTAACCTGAAACTTGAAACCTGAAACCTGAAACTATGAAGGTGCTGATTGCCGCCGGTGGAACGGGCGGACATATTTATCCGGGAATCGCCGTCGCTAAGGAAATTATGCGGCGCGATGAAACCTCGGAAGTTTTATTCGTCGGGACGGCGCGCGGACTTGAAACGAAAATCGTTCCCGACAACGGCTTTCAGCTTTCTTTGATCAAAAGCGCGGGTTTGAAAAATGTCGGATTTGTCGGCAAACTCAAAGGTTTGCTCATTCTGCCGAAAAGTTTCCTTGAGGCGCGGCGTTTGATCAAAGACTTCAAGCCCGATGTCGTGATCGGCGCGGGCGGTTATGTTTCGGGACCTGTTTTGCTGACCGCAAGCCTGATGCGCGTTCCGACTTTGGTGATGGATTCAAACGCGCTGCCGGGTTTTACGAACCGCAGACTCGCGCCGTTTGTCACGAAAGCCGCTTTGACATTTGAAGAAGCGATGCCGTTTTTCGGTAAAAAGGGAATTGTCACGGGCAATCCGGTGCGTAAAGAGTTTTTTGATATTTTACCGAAAGAGCGCGGCGAAAAGGTTAATCTGCTGATTTTCGGCGGTTCGCAAGGCGCACGGGCAATCAATAACGCGATGGGCGATGCACTTGGGCTGTTGCCGCAGGACAAATTGCAGATTACGCATCAGACGGGCGAGTTTGATTTTGAAAAGCTGAAGGAGATTTATTCGCGCTCCGTTTTCGTTGACGCGGATGTTCGTCAATATATTTCAAATATGGTTGACGAATTTGCAAAGGCTGATTTGGTGATTTGCCGTGCGGGTGCAACGACTTGCGCCGAGCTTTCGGCGGCAGGAAAAGCCGCGATAATGATTCCTTTGCCGACCGCCGCCGACGACCATCAGCGCAAAAACGCCGAGGCTCTGCAAACCGCCGGCGCGGCAAAAATGATTTTGCAGAGAGATTTGACGGGCGAATCTTTGGCGAACGAAATTTTAGATTTGATTGGCAACGCGGAAAAAATCACCGCGATGGAAACCGCGACCAAAAAATTGGCAAGAAAAGACGCGGCGCAAGCGACGGTTGATTTGATTGAGGAGTTAGGAAGAAAGATTTAACGCAAAGTCGCAAAGAGGCAAAGGCGCAAAGGTTTTTTTGAAAAGATTGGAAGAAAAGAAGTAAAAAGATTTTACTTTGCGGCTTTGCAACCTTGCGGCTTTGCGTTAAAAAAAAATTATGTTTCGGCACGTAAAAAATATTCATTTTATCGGTATCGGCGGCATCGGGATGAGCGGCATTGCCGAAGTTTTATGCAATCTCGGCTTTGTGGTTTCGGGTTCGGATTTGAAGAAATCGAAAAATACCGACCGTTTGGAAACGCTGTTCAACGTCAAGATTTACGAAGGTCACGCGGCGGAAAACGTCGGCGACGCGCAGGTTGTCGTTTATTCTTCGGCGGTCAAAGAAGACAACGCGGAAGTCGTTCTGGCGAAAGAAAAAGCGATTCCCGTCATTCCGCGTGCCGAAATGCTTGCCGAATTGATGACTCTGAAGCCGTATGGTATCGCCGTTTCGGGAACGCATGGAAAAACTTCGACGACTTCGATGGTCGCGACGATTCTCGGACACGCCGGATTTGACCCGACAACCGTCGTCGGCGGCGTGGTTGACACGCTCGGCTCGAATGCGCGGCTTGGCAAAAGCGATTGGTTTGTTACGGAAGCTGACGAGTCAGACCGTTCTTTTTTAATGCTTTACCCGACGATTGCGGTTGTTACGAACATTGATAAAGAACATATGGAATCCTACAAAGGCATGGACGATGTCGTCCAATGCTTTACGGATTTCGTCAATAAAGTTCCGTTTTACGGCGCGTGTGTTTTGTGTCTCGACGACCCGAACGTGCAGCTTATTATTCCGCGTATCAAACGCCGCCGCGTGACTTACGGAATGACCGCGCAAGCCGATATTTCGGCGCAGGATATTCGCTATAACGAAAATTTCGGCGCAACTTTTAAGGTTTTCAAAGGCACTGAATTGTTAGGCGAAATAAGTATGCCGGTGCCGGGACAACATAATATTTACAACGCTTTAGCGGCAACTGCCGTCGCGCTCGAAGTAGAAGTTCCGTTTGAAAAAGTTGTCGAAGCCTTTGCCAAATTTAAGAATGCAAACCGCCGTTTTCAATTCAAAGGCGAAGCGCGGGGAATTTCGGTCGTGGACGATTACGGGCATCATCCGACCGAGATTCTGGCGACGCTTTCGGCGGCGAAAAACGGTTCGGGCGGACGGCGGACAGTCGTTATTTTCCAGCCGCATCGCTATTCGCGGACAAAGGAATTGATGAACGAATTCGCACTCTGTTTTAACAACGCCGACGTGCTTTTTGTGACCGATATTTACGCCGCCAGCGAACAGCCGATTGAAGGCATCACGGCGGAAATTCTGACCGAAAATATCAAGCAATACGGTCATAAAAACGCGCAGTATGTCGGCGATGTCGAAGGCGCGGCGGAGAAAGTTTTACCTTTTTTACAGGAAGGCGATTTGGTCATCACGCTCGGCGCGGGAAGCATTACCCGGCTTTCCGATGATATTTTGGAGAAGCTCAAGATTTAAGATTCAAAATTCAAGATTCAAAATTAATAAACCAATGTTGAATATTAAATTTTGAATCTTGAATCCAGAGAAAATATGACAACACGAACACGCAAAACGACTTTAAAAAGCAAACCGGCGGCAACCGCGCCGAAACGTCGTCGTGCCACGAAACCGGCGACGCGGCGAACGTCTAAATCGGGCGGAAATTTCGCCAATTTCTTTGTGCCTTTGTTTTTAATCGCCTGTATTTTAGGCTGTCTCGGGTTTTTGGGTTTTATGGGCTATCGAACCGTGACGGCTTCCGAGTTTTTCGATGTCAAAAAGATTGACGTGCGCGGCGTAACTCACGCTTCAAAAGGCGACATCGAGAAAATCGTTGCGGCACAGACCGAAAAATCGGGCGTTTGGAATGCCGATTTGAAGGAAATCAAGGAAAAGGTCGAACGGCTCGATTTTGTCAAAACGGCGGCGGTTTCGCGTGTTTTGCCCGACGGCGTGCGCGTCAATGTCGTCGAGCGTCTGCCGAAAGCCGTTGTTCGTTTGGTCGGCGCGGATTATTGGACGGATGATGAAAGCGTGATTCTGGCGCAGGTTAGTAAAACAGAGCAGCGTCCGCCGTTCGTTTTGCGCGGATGGGATGAATCGAAAACCGACAAAGCCGTCAAAGATAATCAACTGCGCGTCAAGATGTATCAGAAAATGCTCGAAGAATGGAAAACTTTCGACCTTGCCAAGCGTGTCAAGGAAGTTAATCTGACGGATTTGGACAAGCCGAAAGCGATTATCGAAGATTCGGGCGCAAATGTTTTTATTGATTTAGGAAAGGACGATTTCGGCAAGCGTCTGCAAAAAGGCATCGAATATATTGCCAATAAAGGCGCGACTTACGAGGGAATTGAGTTGGTCGGTCAAAATACGAGGCTCGTGCCTCGGCAGAGTAATTAGTTTAGAAAAGAACAAGTTAAATGATAAATCGTGAGATACATGCAGTCGGATTGGACATCGGCACAAGCAAAGTGCGGTGCGTCATCGGTGAACCTTCGGAGAACGGTTTGATGAATGTCGTCGGCATCGGTCAGGCAGAATCACGCGGTTTACGGCGCGGAATCGTCACGACGACCGACGCAGTTGCCGAATCAATCAAACGCGCCGTCGAAGAAGCCGAACGCGTCAGCGGTCTGGAAATTCAGATGGCGACGGTCAATCTTTCGGGCGAGCATCTGCAGGGCGAAAATAAAGGCGGTGTCGTTGCCGTTGCGGGAGCGGGACGCGAAATTACGGAAGAAGATATGACGCGCGCGGTCGAATCGGCAAGCGCGATGCCGCTTCCGGCGGGTTGGGAAATCATTGATCGTCTGCCGCAGGAATTTATCATTGACGGGCAGGACGGAATTACCGAGCCGGTCGGGATGCGCGGTTCGCGTCTGGAAAGCCGCGTTCACATTATTATCAGCCCGAGCGCGGGCAAGCAAAATATTGAAAAAGCAATTAACCGTGCCGGATTGGAAGTCGAAGGAATGATTCTCGAACCGCTTGCGGCGGCGGAAAGCACTCTGACCGATGATGATAAGGAATACGGCTGTGCGCTGATAAATATCGGGGCAGAACTGACGAGTTTGATGATTTTCGGGCGCGGTTCGGTTCAGCACACGCGGGTTTTTCCGTTCGGCGGAATGCTTTTTACGAAAGACATCGCCATGGGTTTGCGTGTTTCGATACCCGAAGCGAACAAAATCAAACATAATTTCGGCTGCGTCGCCGGATTTTTGATCGGCGAGGAAGAACGCCAGGAAATTATCGAAATCAATCCCGTCGGACGCAATGAAACACGCGGTCTGTCGAAGGAAATTTTGTGCGACATTATGCAGCCGCGCGCAATTGAAATCTTGCAGCATCTCGCGCACGAGGTTAATCAAACCGGCGTGCAGAATTCGAGCGGCGTTGTTTTGACGGGCGGCGGAGCGCAGGTGCGCGGAATGGTCGAGCTTGCCGAACAGGTTTTCGATGCGCCGACGCGGCTCGGTTTTGTTAATACGGAACATTTCGGCGGCTTGGCGGTCGAAGTGCAAAAGCCCGAATGGGCGACTGCCTGCGGTCTGGCACTGGCTTCGATGCGTCGGCAAATTAGGGAACATTCGAACGGCGGACGCTCGACAACGCGCAAGGTTACCGAGTGGTTTGAAAATTTTCGTGAGAAATTCAGATAAATGTAACTTCTGGACTGGATTTCTTACCGCAAATCGTTGTATGCTTTTTCGCCGTAGGCACAATATCTTGTTGAACGACGAAAAAGTAAACGTCCCAGAAGTTACACCACGTTTTTGCGTTTAAAATACACTTAAAAGGAATCAATAAAATGACGGACGGTCTTCAAATGAAAAATAACGGCATAAAATTTTTAATAGACGATCCCCCGGTAACGGGAGCAAAAATCAAAGTGATCGGAGTTGGCGGCGGCGGGAGCAACGCGGTCAATCGAATGATCGAAGCCGGAATCAAGGGCGTTGAGTTCATCGTCGTTAATACGGATGTGCAGGCTCTCAACGATTCCAAAGCGCCGATGAAAATCCAACTCGGCAGTAAACTGACTCGCGGACTCGGTGCGGGTTCAAATCCGACGGTCGGGCGCGATGCCGCACTCGAAGACCACGAGAAAATTATGGATGTGCTGGAAGGCGCGGATATGGTTTTCGTGACGACCGGACTTGGCGGCGGAACGGGAACGGGCGCGGCTCCGGTGGTGGCTTCGCTGGCAATCGAACTCGGCGCGTTGACCGTCGCGGTTGTCACCAAGCCTTTTACCGTCGAAGGTAAAAAACGAATGGCGCAAGCCGAACAAGGTTTAGCCGAATTGCGCGGCTGTGTTGACACGATTATCACGATTCCGAACTCGAAGCTCAAAGACGTTGAGGAAAAAATCTCGATTATGGACGCATTCCGACGCGCCGACGATGTGCTTCTGCAAGCCGTTCAGGGCATCTCGGATTTAATCACGACTTCGGGGATCATCAATCTCGATTTCGCCGACGTGCGCGCCGTTATGAAAGGTCGCGGCGTGGCTTTGATGGGCATCGGCGAAGCGAAAGGCGAAGGCGCGGCGGTCAAAGCGATGAAGGCGGCGATTGACTCGAAACTTCTCGAAGAAAATTCGATCAAAGGCGCGAAAGGTGCGCTTATCAACATTACGAGTTCAAAAAACACCGCGCTCAACGAAATCGAAGATGCGATTGCCCTGATTGAATCCGAAGCGCACGACGAAGCCGATATTATCTGGGGAACGGTTTTCAACGATGATATGGAAGATTCGGTAAAAATTACGGTCATCGCAACCGGATTCGACAGCGAACGCTACGCGGTGATGCCGTCGGGCGGACAGCAGACGGAAACACCGCAAGCGGTTGGACAATTCAGCGTGCGGACGGGCTTTACGCCGCCGGAAAGAGAAGAAGACTTAAATGTTCCGACGTTTATCCGCCGACAAGCCGACTAAGTTGTTTATTTTTTATAGTTTTGCTATATTTGCCTCGTAACTAACAGCTTTTTGATTTTTGAAAGAATATTCGGGTTTTAGAATTACCGATTGGTCATAAAAAGAAGGAAATTAAATGAAAGACAGATACGAACCGCAAAATTACCAACGCCGTGAGTCAGCCGAGCAGGAAGCGCGTAAAAAATCGCCGCCGAGCGAAACCAACGCCGAGATTTATTACTACAAAAAGCAGATAGATTCGCGGACTTTGATGGTTATTGTTTTGAAGGACGGCGAAGAAGTCGAAGGCACAATCGAATGGTACGACCGCGACGCGCTGAAGGTTAACCGCACGGACGACCCGAATGTTTTGCTTTTGAAACATAACATCAAATATATGTTCAAAGCCGAAGACCGACCTGAAAAAGTAAAAAGTAAAAAATAGTTGAAAAGTAAAAAGTAAAAAGTAAAAAGTAAAGATAATTCTTAACTTTTGCCTTTTTACTTTTTACTTTAAATAAATTTGTGAATGCCGACCCTAGTGAAAATCCTCTCGAAAATTTAGAAATGACTTTGCCTCGCGTCGGGATAACGATGGGCGACTCGTCAGGAATCGGTCCCGAAATCGTCTTAAAATCGCTTTCCGATAAAAATATTTTCAAAATCTGTCAGCCGATTATTATCGGTGACAGCCGAATTTTGCTTCAAACAGCGCGTGATTTAGAAATTGAGGCAGAATTTCTAACGGTCAAAAAAGGCGAAGAAATTCCCTTAAACTCCGACAAAATAGTGATTTACGATTTGGAAAACATTGTCGGGAAAATTGCTTACGGCGAAGAATCGGCAACGAGCGGAAAAGCCTCAGCCGAATATATCGAAGCAGCCGTCAGGCTTTGGCAAACAGGACAAATCAACGCGATTGCGACCGCGCCGATCAGCAAAATGGCGATTCATCTCGGCGGTTATGATTATCCCGGACACACCGAATTTCTTGCATATTTAACCGATACAAAAGAATTTGCGATGTCGTTTTTTGCCGAAAAATTGCGCGTCGTTCTGCTTTCGACACACGTTTCTCTGCGTGATGCGATTGATTTGGTGAAAAAGGAAAAGCTGGTCGAATTAATCAGATTTTCGCACCGAGAAATATCTAAATTAATAAAAAGAGAAGCACGAATTGCCGTGGCGGGTTTGAATCCGCACGCTTCGGAAGGCGGAATGTTCGGCAATGAAGAGGCAAACGAAATTCTTCCCGCGATTCAAGAATGCCGCGAAAAATACGGCATCGAAGTCACGGGCGCATATTCGCCCGACACGATTTTTCTGCGCGGATTCAAAGGCGAATTTGACGGTGTTATTTCGTGTTATCACGATCAGGCGACAATTGCCGTTAAATGTTTGTCGTTCGGCGCGTCGGTTAATGTGACGCTCGGTTTGCCGCTCATCAGAACTTCGGTTGACCACGGCACGGCGTTTGATATTGCGGGCAAAAACCTCGCGGAATCTTCGAGTATGCAGGCGGCGATAAAATTGGCGGCTGAACTATCGGCAAATTCGTAAAATCGGTAAACTTTAGTTAGAATGAATTGTAGTTTGCAAAAAGGGTAAATTTTTTTAATGAGTGAAGTTTTAGACAACGGACAGTCAAAGATTTTAGTAGCGGATGATGATCCCGCAATCTTGCGGCTCGTCAAGGCAATCGTCGAAAAGGAAGGCTTTACGGTTGTGACGGCGCGGGACGGTAAGGAAGCCTATAAAGTCTTGCAGTCGGGCGAACCGTTTGCGGCGGCGATTTTCGATGTGGTGATGCCGTATATTCAAGGCACGGAGCTGGTTCGTTATATGCAATCCGAAAAGCGTCTGATGCGAATTCCCGTGATTATGATGACGGCGGAGCAGAATTCGAGGCTTTCGTCGGACAGTTTTGCGGCGGGCGCGGTGGCTTTTTTGCCGAAGCCTTTTACCAATGCCCAGCTTCAAACGATGCTCAGAATGTTTATCCGTCAAAGCTAGACCGGATTTTCAATAAAGTTTTTTTGAGTTTTGATTCTACATTTTATATTCTTAGTTTTAATTATATTTATTGGTTAGCAATTATTTAACCGTTTTTCTTGACGTGAACCACGACGAGTGATAGTTTTCAAATCGAAAGAACTTTTTCGCTTTGAAATTATTGCCTATTCTTGTAAGGAGCGAGTATCTAGTGTCAAAACGCAAACTGCTGTTGGCAGATGATTCGATAACAATTCAGAAGGTCGTTAATTTGACCTTTGCCGATGAAGGAATCGAAGTGATTTCGGTCGGCGACGGCGATTCGGCGATGCGAAAATTCGATGAATTTATGCCGGATTTGGTGATGGCTGATGTCAATATGCCCGGATTAACGGGCTATGAAATCTGCCGGATTATCAAACAAACCGAAGAAACCCGCCATATTCCCGTGATTTTGCTGGTCGGTTCGTTCGAGCCTTTTGACGAAGAAGAAGCCGAAAATGTCGGCGCAGACGCTTTTCTGACGAAGCCTTTTCAATCAATTCGCCAGCTTGTCAATAAAGTTACCGATTTGCTCAATCAAAAACAGAGCGTTGCCGAAGAATCGCCGAGCGAACCGCAGATCGCGCCGCCAACCGCCACTTTTGCCGACACGCTCGAATTTGAAAACAAAGACGAAGAAGCCGGGACCGAATTCGGCGATGCGGGAATGGACGACGAAATGATTGAAACAAGTGCCGCAAATGATTTTGTTTCCGAACCCGAACCGGCGTATCAAGCCGAATCAACGATAGATTTCGCCAAAACTCAGCCGTTAAACGCCGACGATTGGAAAGGTTTCAACATCCTTCCGGTCGGCGATCTTGCCGAAGTAGAAACGGCTGAAAATCAAGAACCCGTTGCGGAAACGGCAGAAGTAATGCCTGAGCGAGCCGAACCGGCGACCTTTGAGGAAGAAGCAAGACAATTTGAAGAAACGATACCTTACGGCGACTTCACACTCGAAGAAAAACCGGAAAACGTCTCGCAATCCGAACCGCAGATAGATTATTATTTGCCTGCCGAAGAGGAGTTTGAAAAAGAACTGACGGACGCGGAAACTTTAGAACCCGAAGTTTCATATTCGACCGAAGCACCGCGCACGGCATATTTCAGCGAAGCGACGGTTGAAGAAACAGACGAAATCGAATCGGCGATTGAAGAATCAGACGAAACCGTAGAAACGGACGAAATCGAAGAAATTGAAGAAACGCCGTCCGAAACTGAAACAAGTTTTGTCGAAGAGCCGCCAACCGAAGAAACAGTTGAGGAATCTGAAACCGAAACATCGGAAGAAAGCGAAAGCGATTTGACCGAAGAAGCGGAAACCGAAGAAACGCCGGTATCAGAATCGGTTGCGGAAACACGAGTTCCGACATCCGAAAGCCTTCACGCGCTGAATTTTGACGAGGGCGATTTGCTCGAACTTCCGCCGCTGGTCGAAGAAACCGGCATCCGACCGCAACAAGCGCAGGTTCAGCAATTAAAATCCGAACCCGAACCCGAAGCGGTTGAGGAAACAGTTGCGGAAACCGAACCCGCAACTGTGGAAACACAAGCTCCGGCAGAGTATGAAACGATCCATTCTTTCCCGCCCGAATTGATTGAAGCCATCGCCCAGCGCGTCGCCGAAAAAATTTCTGCGAAGACGATGAACGATGTCTTACCGCAAATCACCGAGCTGGTCATGAAAAAATTGGCGGAAGGTAAGAAAGAATAAGGCAAAAGGCAAAAAGTAAAAGGCAACAACGGCTGATTTTTTCTTTCGAGATGAAAAACAGCCTTTTTTGTTTTAGAATTTACAATTTATGGAAATCGCAAAAGCATATAAACCGAAAGAAGCGGAAGAGTCGCACTATCAAAAATGGGAAGCAAACGGTTGTTTTGCGCCCGAAATCAACGAAAACCCCGACGCAACAAAATACTCAATCGTCATTCCGCCTCCGAATGTGACAGGTTCTTTACACATGGGACACGCACTGCAACATACTTTGATGGACGCGCTTATTCGCCGCAAACGGATGCAGGGATTTAAAACCCTGTGGCTGCCGGGAACCGATCACGCTTCGATTTCGGTGCAGAGAAAGATCGTCGAACAGCTTCGCGCCGAAGGTGAAACGCCCCAAAAAGTCGGGCGCGAAGAGTTTTTGCGCCGTGCGTGGGCTTGGAAAGAACTTTACGGCAACACGATTGTCGAACAGATGAAGCGCGAAGGCGCGTCGGTTGATTGGTCGCGGCATCGTTTTACGATGGACGAAAGTTTATCCAAAGCCGTCATCGTAGTTTTCTGCACGCTTTACGAAGAAGGCTGGATTTATCGCGGCAAACGCATCGTTAATTGGTGTCCGTTTGATAAAACCGTGATTTCCGATGCCGAAGTCAAAGACGAAACGCGCAAGGACGGCAAGCTCGTTTATCTGCAATATCCGGTTAAGGATTCGGATAAAAAAATCACGGTTGCGACGACGCGCCCCGAAACGATGCTCGGCGACACGGCGGTCGCGGTCAATCCGTCGGACGAACGCTACAAGGATTTAATCGGCGCGAGCATTTTATTGCCGCTCACGAACCGCGAAATTCCGATTGTCGCCGACGAATATGTTGATGCGGAATTCGGCACGGGCGCGGTCAAAATCACGCCCGCGCACGACCCGAACGATTACGAACTTGGGCTTCGTCATAATCTCGAACAGCTCGTCATTATGAACGACAACGCGACGATGAACGCGGCGGCGGGCGCAGATTTTGAAGGCTTAGACCGTTTCAAAGCGCGTGAAAAAGTCATCGAACGGTTTGAAGAATTAGGCTTGCTCGAGAAAATTGACGATTACGAAATCTCTCTGCCCGTCTGTGAACGCTGTAAAAACATCATCGAACCGCTGCTTTCGGAGCAATGGTTTTGCAATATGGACGAGATGCGCGAGATGGCTCTCGATTTGATGAAAAACGAAGGCGTGCCGCATTTTTATCCGCAAGTTCCGCACGAAAAGGTTTATACCGCGTGGCTTGAAAACCTGAAGGATTGGACGATTTCGCGCCAACTTTGGTGGGGACATCAGATTCCCGCGTGGTATGACGCTGAGGGCAATGTCTTTGTCGCACGAAGTTCCGAAGACGCGTACATTGCGGCGGGAACCGGCGATCTAACACAGGACAACGACGTTCTCGACACATGGTTTTCGTCCGCGCTGTGGGCATTTTCGACGTTTGGCTGGGACGGGTCAGAACCGCCAGCGGTAGCGGGCGGGTTTAACGCGGACAATCAGGATGCAGAAAATCACCCATCCGCTACCGCAGACGGTTCTGACCTTGAGGTCTTTTCGCCGACCGATGTTTTGGTAACAGGACGCGACATTATTTTTCTGTGGGTTTCGCGGATGATGATGACGACGAAGAAATTCGTCAATAAAGTTGCGTTTAATGATGCGGTGATTACGGGAACGGTTTTGGGGAAAGACGGCAAACCGATGTCGAAATCACGCGGCAACGGCGTTGACCCGCTCGAAATGTTCGACAAATTCGGCGTTGACGCGACGCGGATTTATCTCGCCTCGATTGCGACCGGCGCGGACATCAAATGGAACGACACGCAAATCGAAACCTACCGCAACTTTGCCAATAAAATCTGGAACGCGACGCGGTTTTGCCTTTTGAATTCGGAAGGCGCAAAGGTTGATGCGGAATCAATCGAAATAAACAGCCGAAACGAGACATCTTCAGCCGATTGGAAGAAAAAATATGAACTGATAACAATGTCTCCCGATGAATTACAGAAAATTATTCAAAAGGAGCAGAACTTATCAATCGCCGACCGTTGGATAATTTCGCGGCTTAACAAAACGGCTTTGGGCGTGAATCGTGCGCTCGACAAATACGAGTTTCACACGGCGGTTTCGCTGCTTTATCATTTCTTTTGGGATGATTTCTGCGATTGGTATATCGAACTCGTCAAAGACGAAATTACCAAGTCAGAACCATCTGCGGTAGCGGATGGTTTAACTTCGTTGTCAGAAATTTCAAATAATGAACTTCAACCGCCCGCTACCGCAGACGGTTCTGACCTTAATATCGAAGCGCGGACGCGTATCATCACGATTATCGAGCAATCTCTGCGGATGCTCCACCCGTTTATGCCTTACTTGACCGAAGAACTCTGGCAAAAACTGCCCAATACTTCAAACCAACTGCACAACGCGGCGTATCAATCGGCAGAGCAGACGATTATGCTCACCGATTTTCCGTCAGGCGATAAAAGCGCGATTGACGAACGCGCCGAAGCTGAGATGCAAGCCGTCATTGATGTGATCTCAAAGGTTCGCAACATCCGCGCCGAAATGCAGATCAAGCCATCGGATAAACCGACGATTCACATCGCCGCGAATGCCGACGCACAAAAGATTTTCGCGCAGAACGAAGCGCAAATCTTAAAGCTCGCCCGCGCCGAAAGTTTGGTTCTGAGCGAAAAATTAGACGTGCCGAAAGCCTCTGCCAAAGCCGTCACGACTCTTGCGGAAATCGCTCTGCCGCTCGAAGGCTTGATTGATTTTGAAAAGGAAATCGCGCGCCTCGAAAATCAGGTCAACAAACTCGAAAAGGAAAACGAACAGCTCCGGAAACAGCTTTCAAACGCCAATTTCATCGAACGCGCACCGGCAGAAAAAGTGCAGGGAATCCGCGACCGCGTAGCGGAAATCGAAACGCAAGTGTCAGCTTTAAGGCTGAATCTGGAAGCGTTAAAATAGATGTCAGGTAAAATATGACAAATACGAAAATTGTCGAAGAAATCAATCGTCTGCCTTTATCGGAACAGATTTACCTTAAAGCCGTTTCTCGGCTGATATTGGCATCTGTTCATTTTCAAAACCGGCATTTTCAATCTGATTATCAAAAAGTAAGTTTTATTAAACTCAATCCCAAACATATTTTTCGTCGAAATCAATCTCGTATTTTTTCAAAAGAGCGCGAAATTCGTCCTTGAAATCCTGTTTGGCGTGATGAACTTTTTGACGTTTGATGTAATTTGTCAAAACTTCAACCTGCGATTGCCCGATTGAAAACGCGCCGTAACCTTTCTGCCAATAAAAATCGTCAAATCGTGTGCTTTGCTTTTTTATCCAACTCGAACTGCCGCGTTTTATATCTCCTATCAATTCGGGAATATCAATTTTCTTCGGCAATGAAACCAACAAGTGAACGTGATTTGTCGTGCCGTTCGCAATAATTAGTTTCGAGCTGTTGTTTTCAACAATTCCGTGCATATAACCGAACAAATCATTTTCAATCTCAGGCACAATCAAATCGGCGCGATTCTTCGTCGAGAAAACAATGTGAGCCAACATTTTGAACAAAGATTGCGGCATAAATATTTATTTGGTTTCAATTGCCAAAGACATTAATCGAAAAACATCTTCAATCGGCAAAGCCGATAAACAACACCGCTTCGCCGCCTAGGGTGAAGCGAATGAAATGAGCGAGAACCCTAGGACAAATGGCAATTTCAAACGCTCGCTGAAGGCGAGCAACAACCGACGCATTTTGTTCGTCGTCTTCAACGACGGATTGTTTTTATTCAACTTCCTAGGGTTTCATTCGCTGCGCTCATTGCACCCTAGGCTATAATGTTCGTCATCTTCGATGACCAAAACCTCTTTTCGCTTCGCTCATCGGGCGAGGACAAGCCGTCGCCCCTACATTTCATCAAGAGTTTCTAAGTTTTTTGATTAATCCAAGGCTTTTGAAAAATTTCCTTCCAATCATAAAAATAAATAACAGGAAAGGTTGGTGTAATACCTCTGAAAATTGTGTAATACTTTTTATGCAATTTCACCAGATAATCTATCACTTCATCAAGATCATTAAATGTTGGAAATATCTTAAACTCTTTTTCATCAGCATGTGCAACTCTCTTATTTACATATTTTTTGAGTTTGGAGGTTGCCGAAGATAATTCAGCAATATCTTTATCAATCATTGCTATATCTAAATATTCGTTACCAATACCAGCATATTGGTCAAAATCATTTATATATTCTGGATAATTCAGGGCTTTCCTATAAAAAATTCATTACCTTCAATGTTATAATCAGATTGTCAAAATCATCGGCAAAATTCTCTATCCGGGCTTTTTTGTTGTGACACTTGGTTTTCTGCAAAATTGTCGTTGCTAAAGTTCTGATTCCTGCCATTGTTTTTTGTAAATTCTT
>JANODL010000014.1:0-79842 GCA_031412675.1 Acidobacteriota bacterium
TCAGTTGTCGCTGACGCGACAGGAAATCAGCTAAAACAAGACCGTGCAATAAATTACACGGCTAAATTCAAGTAATCGCTACGCGATATTTAAGGAAAATTTAGTTGCACACAAGGTATATTTTATGGCTTACAGAAAAACTGCGGAAACCGAAGAAATTCTCAAAACCTTGCAAAAAGACGAGGAAAAAACCGATTTTGAACGGATTCGCTGTCCGTGGTGCAATTGGTCGCCGAACGCTTCGAGCCGTTGGTATTGCGCCGATGCGGACGCGCCCGAATATTTTTACGGCGGTTGTTATACGAGTTGGAACACTTTTGAAACACGCGGAAAATGCCCGACCTGTACGCATCAATGGCGTTGGACATCGTGCCTCAAATGTTATCAATGGTCGCGCCACGAAGATTGGTATGTGAAAACCGATTCGTGAAAAACGTCAGTTCGAGATAAGACTGGAGCGCAAGCGTCCTCGCTTGCCATAAGCGCAAAGCGCGAAAAAACACTTCGATTCCCGACAATATTTAAAGCAATAGAGGCGTGTTGAGCGTTTTACAAACCCTTGGCAAGCGGGACGCTTGCGCTCCAGTCTAAATTTCTTATCCAATACTAAAGTTATTCCGTTTTTGAAAGTTCCGTCCGCAGATAAACAGCGATGTCTTTGATAAATTGATGCACCGAGGCTTCGGCGATGCGATGTCCGAGAACCGAATCAATCACACTGCCAAGCACGCCGAGCGGCGGTTCGTAGTTTCCCGACAAATCGAGTTGGGTTTCCGTCGCGGTCAAAGGATAGACGCAAAGTTCCGCCCGCATAAAAGGAAAAAGACGCGGCAGATTGGCGGCTTCCCATTCAAGCCCGATGCGTGTCGTCGGCGGATTGGAAACGGTTTTCGGCTCATCTTCGATAGATTTTACGAAAATCGAAATGTCCGTGCCGACTTCGATTCCCGCGAAATTAACGTGCAGTTCCGACGCGACCGATTTTGCTCGCAAAGCCGCCACTTTGGTCGCATTGCGGAAAACTTCCAAAGCCTCCGCGCTCAATTTCTCGCGCACCGCTTCGTATGGGTGATTGATGTAATCATAGACGCGAATCGTTTTTGCTTTACTCACAAAATTTTCTCCGGCAATAAAGACTTAAAATCCTAAAACACAGTCAGTATAAGCCTAAAATCAATTTTGGACAAAGTTCCAGACTGGAGCGCAAGCGGCTCGCTTGCAAGATTGCGAGGCAATCTAAAAAACGCTTCGATTTTCTTTAAAACTATAAGAAAATCGAAGCGTTTTTTAGCGTTTTACAAACGCTTGCAAGCGAGCCGCTTGCGCTCCAGTCTGGAACTATTCCGCGCCCAAAACCTGTGCGACGGTTTCTTTTTTCAAGCCTTTGCCGTTGCGGTTGTTGTAATCGTTGAGCGAAATTTGCGGGTCGCGCCACGCGTCGAGATGTCCGACCTGGTGAACGCATTGAATCGTGCAGGTCGGCGCACACCATTTTTCGGTGATATATTCGCGCTCCATATCAGTATGCGTGTATTCGTGAATCGAAATTCCGGGCGTTCCGCGCTGTTGCGAACACCAGCTGACGATTCCCTGCTCGTCAATATACAAATATCTTGCGCCCGCACGGCAACGCCATTCGTATTCGCCTCCGTCAACTAAAGTGTCCTGAAACCAATTCCAGCGCGCATAACTGCTCGTGCCTTTAGCTTTGATTTCCTTGTAAATTTTCTTTTCGTGGTCGGTCAAACCTTTGTTCAAACCCATTTCGTCGTGAATCACGCCGACGGTCGAAGAAAATCCGAGTTCGATGGCGCGGTTGGCGATAATCAACGCTTCGTCGGGATTGGCAACACCGCCGCCGACGACCGAATTGATGTTGATTTTAAATTTCGCGTGGTCGCGCAAATTGACGAGTTTCGCGTCCAAAACTTTCAGACTCTTTTTGGAAACATCGTCGGGATTTACGTTATCAATCGAGATTTGCAGATAATCAAGTCCGGCTTCGTTGAGCTTTTTAATCTTATCAACCTGAAAATAATAGCCGTTCGAGATCAGTCCGGCGATCATTCCGTGATGCCGAATCCGCGCAATGATTTCGTAAATTTCGGGGTGCATCATCGGTTCGCCGCCCGAAATCGTAATCACCGAACTTCCCATTTCCGCCAATTTATCAATCCGTTTGAGCATTTCCGCAATCGGCACCGGTTCGCTCGTTTTGTCGTATTCGTTGCAATACGTGCAGGCGAGATTGCATCGCCGCATCGGAACGATATGAACCAAAACCGGATGTTTGGTCGAAGCAAAGGCTTTGATGGTATGTTTAACGCCGCGTGTAAAACGGCTGAAACTGCTTGCTTTTGGCATAGATAAAACTCTCGGGTAAACGCGTCAAGTTTGTAATTATAAGTTCTGCGGCGCGTCTTTTCAAATTCAAGCGAAAAGGCTTCGACTTTTTGTGAGCCAAAGCCTTTTTCTATTTGTTTTTTAGAAGTCTGATTTACCGAATCGGCTTGATTGATTGCGGATAATCAATCTTGAAATCTTTGCCGTCGAGTTTCTCGTTTTTCTTCAGGTTTGATAGAAAAAGCGTCGTTGTATCGTCGTTCTTTTCAACAATCCGAATCATTACCGGCATTCCATCTTTATCAATCCAAAGATGCGCCAGTTTGTAGCTCGCGGCGGTTTTTGGAGTTAGCTCAAGATGAATAGTTTGAGTTCCTCCCGCAACGGTTTCCGTGCCTAAGTCTCGATGAGTAAAATTATCAACTAATTCCTTGCGTGACATACTCATGAACGCGAGCGCATTTGAGGCATTGGCATTGTTTTTCGCGTTGTTTGTCTTGCCTGTGTAAACCTGCTGTTGTTTGACGCGGTAAATTAAGTATTCATTTCCGATGACCGCCATTCTTTCCTCGACCGGTTTTTCCCAATCAATTCTGATATACATCTTGCCGTTGACGATTTTCGGAACATACTTGATCGCTCCGGTGTAAACATCTGATTCTTTAAGCTGTTTGTTGTATTTTTCCATTTTCACGGCAGCTTTCAGTGTTTTTAGCGATTTAAAGTGTGCGTCCATCCGTTTTAATGCTTCACTTGCTCGCTGTGCGCTTGTTTCGCTGACGGTCAAAACAGACAAAACTAATGTTAAAGCAATAGCATTTAGACTGATTTTTACAAACTTACTCATACAAATTAACTCCTCAAATTGAATTTTAACCTTTCACGATTTTTGTACCTTTCGGCAGATTGATTTTGAAAACATTCGGGTTGATAGTTATGTTCTTTTTAATATTCGTGAACAAAACTGTTATTGTATCGGCGTTATTTTGAACTACCTTCATCTTAATCGGCGTTCCATTTTTATCAGCCCAAACTTCTGCCTTCTTGTAATATTTCTTAACTTTCGGCGTAAATTCCAAATGCCAAGTTAGTGTTCCGTTACTCAACTTTTCCTGACCGACGTATTTAATATTGTAATTAGCTTTTAATTGGTCTTTCGACACATTCATAAAAGCCATCGCTTCATTTACCGATCCGGCGATTTTTGAATCGTCAATTCTCCCGAGAAACGCCTGTTTTAATCGCGAATGATACAAAAGATATTGTTTATCAACAACTGCTAACGATTCTCGATTTGGTGAATCCCAATCAATCCGCACAGCGAAATCATTATTCTTTTGCGGGAAATAAATTAGTTTCCCTTTGTTTGTGTCGGTTTCGCCAAGCTGTGCATTGAAATTCTCCACTGTCATATCTGCTTGGAACGATTTCAAAGATTTTGAATTCGTTTCCATCCGTCCGAGAATTTATTTGTCTTCACACGAAGAAAATACGCCGACAAAAAATAATAAAGCGGCTAAACCGAAAACACATCTCAAGGAAATTTTCATAGTCGGAAATGCTCCTCGAATTGAAAACTAACCTTTCACGACATTAGTACCTGATGGCAGTTTGATCTTAAAGATCGAGCCGTTTATCGAAGTGTTCTTTTTCAGATTGGTGAGCAAAATCGAATCGGTCGTATCGTTCGGCTGGGTGATTTTAGCTTGAAGCGGCATTCCGTTGCCGTCAACCCAAATATCCGCAAATTTATAATCCGCTTTTACTTTCGGCGTTAGTTTCAGATGCCACGTCGGAATTCCGCCGCTGATATTTTCCTGTCCGAGATATTCGACATTATAATTTGCTTTGATTTCAGCTTTGTCCATACTCATTACTTTCAAAGCATTTCCGCCTTTTCCCTGCACTTGTTTTGAATCGGAGCTTCCCGTGTAAGCCTGTTTGATGTTCGGCGTATATAAAACATACTGCCCGTTGACGACCGAGATGATTTCGGTTCGCGGCTGTGTCCAATCAAGTCTGAAAGAAAGATTGCGTCCTTTTCCGGGAAGCAGCGAAATCGTTCCCGACATTTTATCGGGGTCATCGCCAAGCTGCGGATTATTTATTTCACGGCTGATATTTGCCTGAAGCGATTTGAGAACCTTGTAATGCTCGTCCATCCGTTTCAGAATCTCGTTCACTTGTGCATTTGTTTCGGTCGCGGCAAACGCGCTCAAAACAAATGTTAAGGCAATTGCCGTAAAACCGTATCTTAAAAGTTTTTTCATAAAAATATTCCTCTATAAAAAGATGTCAGAGGTTAGATGTCGGATATTGAAATATGATTGCTTTTTCGAGATTGACCTCTGACTTTAACGAACTTCAATTTCGTAAAAAACTTCGCCGTTCGCGTCCGTTCGTTCGTTAAGTTTGATAATTTCGGCGTTCGGATTGCCGATTTCGCTACGGACGCGCTTTTCCAATTCCTTTCGGTCGGGCGAAAAATCTTTGGCTTTGACGATTAAACGCGAGGTTTGAGTTGCAAGCCTTTCCTTGCGCTCAAACCATTGTTTAGGCGTGAGAAAGATAAACAGCATGATTAAACAACACAGCAAATCCCACTGCCAACTGGCGCGTTCATACTTCCAAAGAATGATGTCTTTTAACATACGGATTGTTAATTTTTGACGACCAAACCGTCGCGCATCCGAATAATCCGCGAACAAACCGCCGCCGCTTCGGGGTTGTGCGTAATCATAATAATCGTCTGATTAAATTTGCGGTTCAGTTCGCTGAACATTTTCAGAACGATTTCGGAATTTTCCGTATCTAGATTGCCGGTCGGTTCGTCCGCCAAAATTATCGCCGGATTATTGACGACCGCCCGCGCCAGCGCCACACGTTGTTGTTCGCCGCCCGAAAGTTCGAGCGGTTTGTGGTGCATTTTATCTTCCAATTTCAAAAGCCGCAAGACTTCGCGCCGATTTTCGCCGTCGCTGCCGCCGTTTCCCGTGTGAATTTTTTCCGCGAGCTTTAAGTTTCCTTCCGCCGTCAAGGTTGGAAAAAGATTGAATCTCTGAAAAACAAAACCGATTTTGCGCCTGCGAATATCGGTTCTCTGCGCGTCCGAAACCTTCGCCAAATCTTCGCCGTCAATGATAATATTCCCGCTCGTCGGGCTGAGAAGACCGCCCAAGAGATGCAGAAGCGTAGATTTTCCGCAGCCCGAAGGTCCCATAATCGCCACGAATTCGCCCTTTTCAATCGTCAGCGAAACGCCGTGCAGAACCGGATTTTCGATCTTCCCGATTTTGTAGCTTTTTCTTAAATCTATCGTTTGTAAAATTGTGTTCATTAAAGCAATTTATTATAAAACCACAGTTTAAAAGGTAAAAGGCAAAAGGTAAAAGGCAAAAGTAACAAACATCGTGTTATTTTGCCTTTTTACGTTCTACTTTTTACTTTTTGTTATTGCGCTTTCGTTGCCGAATTTGAATTGTCAGTCAAGCCTTTCTGACTTCGCACTTCCTGAAGTTTTTTATCCAAATCAACTTCTTCCAAGCCCCAAGTATTTTCCAAAACAAACGCTTTTTCAGGATAATTTTTGCCGACTGAAACCGCTTCGGGCGTTTGATAGGTCAAGCGCATTTTATACTTTTCTTTCGGACGCGTGACCGAAATTCTCAATGGAAGGTTATTATATTCATTGTTACTGCCCAAATTTCCTTCTTGTCCGTAAATAATATCGGATTCGACTTCGCCTTTTTCATCGAAAATCTGCTGACGCGCCAGACGAATTCCGCCAATGCGGTCAAACCAGAAACGACGGACGATTTTCAAACTTCCGTCAGATTCTTTTTTCAGTTCGTCCAACAAATAATAGCCGCGCAAAACCCAACCGAGCGGCGATTTCTTTTTTAATAACTCAAAATCGGTTTCTTCCTGTAAAACGGTTGTCGTTATATAGGCATAGTTTTCTGTATCTATCGGACGAACGAGCATTGCATCGGTAAAATGCTGCGGGCGCAGATTTGAAAATGCGTTGACGTTTTGCTTGATAACTTTACCGTTATCGAGATCGGTTTTTTTGACCTGCTCCTGCAAAAGCGAATAATCTGCGCTGTTTGTTCCGACGACAAATTTTTTATAACGCCCGTCGCTGCCGTCCTGCAAAATTGCGACCCGAAATTTTGTGCCGTTCGAGGTCATCTGCGCGACATCGCTTTTGATAATCGGAACTTGAACTTTAAGCAGAATATTTGCCGGACGCTGGACAACAACTTCGCCGTCCGCTGATTTATATTTTTCGGCAATTCCGCTTTCGGCAAAGGAATTATCTTCAAATTTCAAATCCATCTTGGCTCGCATTGAACCGACGCGGGCAAAACGATTGACTTCATTGACCAACTCCGCCTGAGTTGCATTTTCCGTTTTCAGAAGTTTCGGCGTAACGGTTTTTTCCTTAAAGATGTTGCCGCATCCGCTTAGGAAAAATATAAAAAATAGAAATAATAGTAAAAGGGGACTTCGTTTCAACATTACTCGGTTCTGATGTCCGAAAATTCGGCTCTGTTGTCTTAAAACTTTCACGCGCATATTTAATAAATTCGGGTATAAACGTCAGATAATAACACGACTTTAAGCATTCGACCTAACAGCAAAAGACGCGGTAACGAAGACTGTTTTGCTCTTCGCACCGCGTTTTATATTAAATTCAGCCGACCGTTTATTCCGTTTTAATTTCCAAACGTGCCTGTCGAGCGCGTTAAATAATCCTGCATCGTGTAGGCAAACATAATCGCCATCCAGAAAAATCCGGCGACCGCCGACAACCAAATCATCCTCGACTGCCACTTAACGTGCATAAAATACCAAATCACCAAACTCATTTTGGTAAATGCGATCAGCAAAGCAAGCAGAGTGTTCGCACCGGGAAATAAAATCCCGTCCAAATCCTGCAATGCGACAACGTAAGTTACAATTGTCCCGACAACCAGGGCGGCAAAAACCGCTAAGTAGCCCGGAATTCCCATATGTTCCTTGTGCGCTTCGGTGTGTTCCGTATCGTGATGTTCTGCCATTTTTTAGTATCCTCCTGCCAAAAAGTGTCTGCCGAGCAAATAAAGCAACGGGAAAAGGAAAATCCAGACAATATCAACAAAGTGCCAGTAAAGCCCCGAAATTTCGACGGGCGAATAATATTCCGCCGAATATGTTCCGCGCCACGCCATCCATAAAAGCCACGCCATCAGTCCGAGACCGACAATCATATGCAAGGCATGAAGTCCGGTCATAACAAAGTAAATCCAGAAGAAAATCCGCACTTTGTCGGTGAATTTATCATTATCATACTCACCGTTCGTCAAATATCCGATTTTTTCGTATTCGGTTAAATGCCCTTGTTTTTGGACTTCAAGAACGATTTTCTTTCCTTTTTCATCGTCCCAACGAAATTCGCCGCGCGGATTGGCATGATGTTTTTCGGGTTTCGGTGATTCCAGCGAGTTTTTTTCCTGGCTCGCCAATTCCGTCTGCGTCGAAGGTCTTTCCGCACTCGCCGCTTTCGGTTCGGTATGGTCTGCCGCTTTTATCTTTTTATTCAACCCGCTGACCGGCACCAGTCCGTGATTATATTTATCGGTGTATTCAATCGCCTTCACGCCCAGAAACACTGCCCCGAAAAACATCGTCAAAATGATCAGAATGACCTGCATATTGCGGTTGCCTTTTTGGGCATAATAAACCGTCAACGCCATCGTTAAACTGCTGACGATCAGAACGAGCGTATTCAAACCGCCGAGAAAAGCGTCAAGATGATTACTGCCCGCTGCAAAAGCCATCGGGTATCTCGAACGAAATACGAGATAAACCGTAAAAAGCCCGCCGAAGAACATAATTTCCTGCACCAGAAACGCCCACATTCCAATAGAAACGGACTCTTCCTGTTGCTTCATATCTTCAAACTGATGCTGAAGACCGGGCGGATGATAATGGTCGTCGTGTGTGTCTGTATGTGCCATCTTTTTATTTTGGATTTTAGATTTGGGATTTTGGATTGGTTTGCAATCGTAAATCTAAAATCCAAAATCCCAAATTAATTAAACTGTTTCTATTACTCTTCTGCGTCCTTCTTCCAAATCCAAGCCGTTTTCTTCGCCGAATTCGTAGGCTTCCCACGTAACAATCGGCGTTGTTTCAAAATTTTCGGTCGGCGGCGGACTCGGAACGCGCCATTCCAAACCGGGCAGCATCCACGGATTTGCCGGAGCTTTTTTACCGAAAATCAGCGAATGCGTCAAATAAATGAGCGGCAAGACCATCCCGAGTCCCAAAACGGAAGCACCGGCGGTCGAGAAAATATTCAAAACCTGCAATTCTTCGGCGTAAGAAGCATAGCGGCGCGGCATTCCCTGATAACCCAGGATAAACTGCGGGAAAAACGTCAGGTTGAACCCGACGAAAATGAGCATCGCCGAGATTTTGCCCCAGAATTCAGAATACATCTTGCCCGTCATCTTCGACCACCAGTAGTGCAGTCCGCCTAAATACGCCAAAACCTGTCCGCCGACCATCACATAATGGAAGTGCGCGACGATAAAATAAGTGTCCGTCAAATGAACCGTCAAACCGATCGAGCCGAGAAAAAGTCCCGTCAAACCGCCGATCAGGAAAAGTCCCATAAATCCGATCGCGTAAAGCATCGGCGTATCGTATGAAATCGAACCTTTATAAAGCGTCGCCGTCCAGTTGAACATCTTAATCGCCGAAGGCACGGCAACGACCATCGTCAGGAACGAGAAAACCAATCCCGCGTAAACCGATTGTCCCGAAACGAACATATGGTGTCCCCAGACGAGAAAACCGAAAACGGCAATCGCAATCGAAGAAAACGCGATAAATTCGTAACCGAAAATCTTTTTGCGCGAAAAATTGGAAATCAATTCCGAAATGATTCCCATTCCGGGCAGAATCATAATATAAACCGCCGGATGCGAGTAAAACCAGAAGAGATGCTGGAACAAGATCGGGTCGCCGCCGATTGCCGGATCGAAAATTCCAATCTTCCCGACTCTTTCAAGCGCAAGCAGTAAAATCGTAATCGCAACCACGGGCGTTCCCAAAATCATCACGAGACTCGTCGCATAGTTTGCCCAAACGAAAAGCGGAAGCCTGAACCAGGTCATTCCCGGCGCACGCATCGTATGAATCGTGACAATAAAATTCAATCCCGTCAGAATTGACGAAAATCCGTTGATGAAGATTCCCAAGCCCGTCGCCATCACGAATGTATTTGAAAAGGTCGTCGAGTATGGCGTGTAAAAAGTCCAGCCCGTATCAACACCGCCCTGCATCATCGCGTACATAATAAGTGCGCCGCCAATCCAGTAAATGTAAAGACTGAGCAGATTGATACGCGGCAGCGCAAGGTCTTTCGCGCCGATCATAATCGGCAGTAAGAAGTTTCCCAAGATAGCCGGAATAACCGGAATCAGAAAGAGGAAAACCATGATGATGCCGTGCTGCGTGAAAACTTTATTGTATGTTCCCGATTCGAGCAGATCGCTCTGCGGTGTCAGAAGCTCGAGCCGAATCGTCGCCGCATACAAACCGCCGATCAGGAAAAAGGCGGAAACGGTGATCAGATACATAATCGCAATGCGCTTATGGTCTTTCGTCAAAAGCCACGATTTCAGGGTGAAACCATTTGTTAAGTAATTTACCGGTTCTTCTCCGATTTTAATTGAATCTACGTTCTGCATAACTCTACCTATTTATTACTACTTTTTGTCGGCTCAGTTTTATTACTCGGCGCATTCGGATTGCTTGCCGTTTTGGTATTACTACTACTACTACTCGAATTACTGCTTGTCGGTGTTGTCGTCATCGGCGCAGTCGTTGTCGTCGTCATTGTCGGACTCGCCGCCGAATTCGGATTTAATGATTTTACATACGCGACCAATGAAACGAGTTGTTCTTCCGTGACCTGTCCTTTGAAGGTCGGCATAATCGGCTGATAGCCTTCGACAATTTGTCCCGACGGATTCAAAATCGAATTGCGGATATATTCATCATCGGCTTTGACGATCTGTCCGGTTGTCAATTTAACATCCGTTCCATATCTACCTTCGAGCTTTGCCCCGCGCTGATTTTCGCCGCCCGCGTGACACGACGCACAGCCGAGTTTGTTCATAAACAACTCGCGTCCGGCTTCGACCGGTGTTTGATTCGAGCCGCCGCCCGCGAGCCAATTGTCAAATTCGCTCTGCTCCATAACATAAACCCAACCGCCCATTCCCGAGTGATTGAGTCCGCAATATTCGGCGCAGTAAAGATGATATTTACCCGGCTTGGTGGCTTCAAACCAGAGCGTCGTGTAGCGTCCCGGCACAACGTCGGCTTTGGTTCTGAACGCGGGAATAAAAACGTCGTGCAGAACGTCTTCGGTCGTCATCGTCAGTTTGACCTTACGATTGACCGGAACGTGCAGTTCGTTAATTTCACGCTGTCCCGTGCCGTGTTGGAACTTCCACATCCATTGTTTCCCGACGACATAAATCTCCATCGAATCGGCAGGCACACGGGTCTGATTATAGAAAATGTATGCGCCGCCAAGAAAAATCGTCATCGAAATGACAAACGGAATGATTGACCAAACGGTCTCCAACATTATCGAGCCGTGAATTTCGTCAGGTGTCGCAAATTTTTCCTTCTCGCGGTATTTGACGAAAAAGAAGAAAATTGCCGCGACAATCGGAATCGTAAAAGCCACGCTCACGAGAATCAGGTAAAAATAAAGATAATCTACCTGCCAAGCGAATGTCGAAGCCTGGTCGGGAAATAATGGAACCCACGAATTACTTTGCATATCTTAAAAATTTCATATTCAAGATTCAAAATTCAAGATTAGAAAAAAGATTAAATCTTGAATTTTGAATTTTGAATTCTGAATTATCAATTTACTTCAAACTCATTTTTAGCTTTGCTGCGTCGCCAAAAGACGAAAAGCATTGCACCTAATCCAATCACTGTTGCGATGCCGCCCAATCGCATAACCCGCAAAATTGACAAACCGTATCTTCCTGTCGAAGGGTCGTAATGGAAACAATAGAGCATCAATTGTTCAGCGGAACTGCCGATTTTGCTCTGCGCCGATTCCATCACGGCAAATTTTACGTCTTTCGGCGCATAATCAATGCCGTAAAGATAGCGCGAAAGTTTGCCTTCGGGCGTTGTTACCATAATTCCGCCGGCGTGGGCAAACTGTTTCGATTGCTCGTCCCACTCATAACTAAAACCGACGGCGTTTGTTACCTTGTCAATTTCACTCTGCGTTCCGGTCAAAAAATGCCAGCCGTTTTCCGTGCCGGGACGACCGTAACGCTTCATATAACTTTCTTTTTTGTTTTTCGCCAAATCGGGTTTGTCGTTTTCGCGTGCGTCAAAGCTGATCGCAATCACGTCGAATTCCTTTCCCGTATCAAACGCTAAACTTTTCAAAGTGCCGGTCAAACCGTTGAGAACTTCATTGCAGAGCATCGGGCATTCGTAATAGACAAGTGCCAGAATGACAGGTCGCCCTTTACCGAAATATTCGCCGAGCCGCACTTCCCTACCGTTTTCGTCTTTGAAAACCGCGTCAAACGGCAACTGCTCGTTTAACTTTTGCTCGATGCCGATTTTTTGCAAGGCATTCGGCAAGCCGTTGCTCGTTCCTGCATTGTTCGGATCGTAATATTTCGGCGCATAAAGCGGCGAATTGTAATGCTCGGTTTTTTGCGCCGAAACATTGCCGGTTGTCAAAAAAACAATGATGACTGCAAAAAGTTTCAGCCATAAAACTGCTAATCGTGCCGAACTTTTTTTCATTTTTACTACCTTCTTCTGTCTGTCCGCGTTCTGCCTGCGCTCGAACTCGAAACAAATGTGCTTGCTTCATTTAAAGCGTTCTGCGATTCGCTGCCCGCTCTCGTTTTCGGCGCGGACTCAAGCAATTTTTTCTTTGCCTCGTCAATCGGCAAACTCAAAGCCGTCGTCGTCTTGCCGTCCGCGCTGACTGCGTTGCGACCTTCTTTCCATTCTTTTTCCCATTGCTTTTGGAGTTCACGGTATTCCGATTGCGGTGCTTTTAATTCAAGATTAATGCTCCCGTTCGGACCGTCAACGCCAAATCCCGGCGCGCCTTGCAGACGCGGCTGATCTGCCGGCGGAAGTCTTTCCTGTTCGCTCATTGCCAACGGGCTTTTCACGTCTTTTTCTTTTTTCGCGTCGTCTTCCAACACGTTCTGTAATGCCCACATCAAACCGAAAGTGACGACAATCAGAAGAAACAAACCGATTCCGAAGTAAATAATTCCGCGCATCCCGATGAGATTTTGCTCATACGGTTTGTCGAAATCTACAAAAGTTTTTTCGTGCTTTGTCTTTCCCATACATTTAATTTGGGATTTGGGATTTCGGATTTGGGATTGAATTTTTTATTAAATCCGAAATCCCAAATCCACAATCCCAAATCGCTAATGTCCTTTTCCGTGTTCGATAGCGTTTTCCATAAACGGGTCTTTAATCGGAACAAGCGGACGCTTCATTAATTCTCCGAAGAAAGCCCATAACCAAATTCCGCCGACTCCGAGCGGTCCGAGCAGATACAACAGCCAAAAAGCATCAAAATGCGGCTCGTGTGCGCCGGGAATCGGCGAAGGACTCGGCGCGATATGATAAAACATATCAACAACCCGCAGAACCAAAATAAAAACTGCCATTATCGCCAGATATTTGGCGTTGCGTTTAACATCGCGCGAAAGCAGAACGAGATACGGAAAGGCGAAATGAAAAAAGATCAGAATCAACCCGACCCAGCCCCAGCCGTCTTTCATTCGTTTTAGAAACCATGGCGTTTCTTCAGGAATATTGCCCGACCAGATAATCAAAAACTGCGAGAAATTGAAATACGCCCAAACCATCACGAGTGCGAGCATCAATTTGCCGATGTCGTGAAAATGGCGTTTGCCCAAAACGCGGTTCATCGGTGCTTTGTCCGACAGATACGCCAGTATGACAACTGCGAACGAGAAACAGCTTAAAGCCCAACCTGCGACATAAAGAAACCCCCAAATCGTCGAAAACCAATGAGGGTCGAGCGTCATTGTCCAGTCAATCGTCGCAAAACTGACGACCAGCACGAAAATCGCGAGCGTCGGACCCGAAAAAGCGGTCGCCGTTCCGAGCCATTTGGCGGACTCTTCATAAGTTTCCGCCTGGTCTTGTTTTGCCGACCAGCCGTTGAGCAAATGCTGCATCACGAACCAAAGGACAAAATAGATGACGGCGCGGGTTATAAATCCGCCCCAGGTCAAATACCAGCCGCGATGCATAATGATGGCATCCTTACCTTCTTCGTGTAAGTGTAACCACTCGTATAGATACGGCACGCCGACGGCAATCGGAATAAACAAAACCGCAAGTATCAAAACCGTCCGCGAACAGGCTTCGACAATCCGCCGAGTAACCACGCCCCACGCGCCGCCCGTCAGATATTGGAGCATCAAAATACCGAGACCGCCGATTCCGAGTCCGCACGAGAACATAAAGCCGAGAAGCCATGCTCTCAAAGCCGTCTCTCTTGCTGCGGGAAAGAAACAAGCTGCCAAAACTATGATCGAGCAAATTCCGCCGATACCGAGTGCCAAATTGCGCCAACGGCTGATTTCTGCCGGAGCTTGAAAGTCAGAGGCATTCAACATTATTTCGCTCCTCCTGTCGTCGCCGGTGTCGGCGATTCCGCCGTTTTCGGTGTTGTTTCTTTCGTCATTGTTAAAGGATTTGCGCCGTCAGGCTTTTGACTGATCTGCAATGCGCGGATATAGGCGACGATTGCCCAACGATCAGCGACCGGAATTTGCGAAGCGTAACTGCCCATTCGTCCCTGTCCATTGGTGATGACATCGTAGAAATGTCCGACCGGAGCATTTCGCAGACGGTCGTCATTATACGTCGGCGGTTTTGTAAAGCCGCGCCGGACAATCATTCCGTCGCCATTGCCCGTCGGTCCGTGACAGACGATACAAAAAACCTTGTAACGCTGTTCGCCGCGGTCAATTAATTCTTTTGTTACCGGCACGGGAAATTCTTCAATCGCGTTCGGAAAAGTGGTAATCACCGTATTTCCCGCCGCATCGGTCATTGACTGGACAGGCGCATTCGGGTCGGCATTTTCTTTCTTGCCCGTGTAGAGAGCTTTATCGGAACGCAGTTGACCACGCGGAACCGAGCCGTTCGGCAAATCACGCGAAGCGCGCCCGTCGGCAAAGAAATCGCTTTTCTTATAGGCTTTATAACGCGGCTGATCCTGCATATCGTAGCGACAGCCGACGGCAAAGGTAAAAGTAAAGAGTAAAAAGGCAAAACCGAAGAAACGCGCCTTATTTTTTAATTTTTCCTTTTTACTTTTTACTTGTAAGCGCAGCTTACTCTTCAACATCGAAAACCTCCTGCGGATTCAGACTTTCCATAAACTTTCTCGTTTCCTCGTAATCGTATTTCTCGTCCTTTGCTTCAATGATCAGAAAAAACTTTTCGCGTGTCGCCAGGGCAAATCGCTCGACATTGAAAACCGGATGATACGGCGACGGCAAACCGTTCAGAAAAAGCATTCCGAAAACCGCCGTGAACGCCGCAAATAAAATCGTCGTTTCATAAGCCGGCGGAATAAATGCCGGAAGCGAAAAATGCGGACGACCACCGACGATAATCGGATAGTCCCAAACGTGCGTGTAATACTGCAGTCCCATTCCGGCAATTAATCCGACCACGCCGCCGCCGAAAACCAAATACGGCAAAATGCTTCGCCGAATGCCGAGTGCTTCATCAATCTCGTGAAGCGGAAACGGCGAAAACGCATCGGTTTTCTTATAGCCTGCGTCACGCACTTGTCGCGCCGCGTCAACCAATTCGGTCGGCGTATCGAATTCCGCCATCAAACCGTAAATTTTCTTATCCATAACCATCCAGTTTTCGTTGTTCGCAACCTCGCCCGAATTGCTGGCAGACAGCCAAACATGGGTGAGATGTTTAAAAGCCGACCGCGGACAATCTTTGCGCGGTTGCAAACAACCTTTTTAAGAAAGTTTCCCTTTATCAATCTGCTCGATCTCGACTTCGTTGACCATTTCTTCAAAATCTTGATGATGCCCGTGAACATTTGCGTCCGGCAAAAGCGTGCGAACCTCGAAAATCGAGATAATCGGCAAAAATCTGACAAACAAATAAATCAGCGTAAAGAAGAACCCGAGCGTTCCCAAAAACATTGACAAATCGAATTTTGTCGGCGAATACATCGCCCATGACGACGGTAAAAAGTCGCGGTGCAAGCTCGTTACGATAATCACGAAACGCTCCAACCACATCCCGACGCTGACGACAATCGAAATCATAAACAGCCAGAATTCGCTCTCACGGAAACGCTTGAACCACAAGAGTTGAATTGACATTCCGTTACACAAAATCAAAAGCCAGTATGACCACCAGTAAGGACCTTCCCAAACACGGTTTTTAATCATAAAGACTTCGTATTGTGCGCCGCTATACCAACCGAAAAACAATTCCATCGCGTAACCGTAACAAACGATTAAACCGGTCGCCAACATAACTTTACCCATATACACAAGGTGCGTATGAGTGATAAAGTCCTGCATCCGATACCAGTGGCGCAACGGAATACAAAGAATCAAGACCATCGCAAATCCCGCAAAAATCGCGCCCGCCACGAAATACGGCGGGAAAATCGTCGCGTGCCAACCCGGAACCTGCGACACGGCGAAGTCGAACGAAACGATCGAGTGAACCGAAAGCACGAGCGGTGTCGAAATTCCGGCGAGCAGCAAATAGGCAATCTCGTAGCGATGCCAATGCCGCGCCGAACCGCGCCAGCCCCACGAAAGCGCGGCGTAAACAAATCTGAAATACGGGTTTTTCGCACGGTCGCGCAAAGTCGCCAAATCGGGAATCAAACCGACATACCAAAACAAAGCTGAAACAGTCGCATAAGTCGAAACCGCAAAAACGTCCCACATCAAAGGACTGCGGAAATTCTGCCACATCCCCATCGTGTTCGGATACGGAAGCATCCAGTATGCAAGCCACGGACGACCCGTATGCAGAAGCGGAAACATCCCCGCGCAAGCGACCGCAAAAAGCGTCATTGCCTCGGCAAAACGGTTGATTGACGTGCGCCATTTCTGATTAAGAAGCAGAAGAATCGCCGAAATCAGCGTTCCCGCGTGTCCGATACCGATCCACCAAACGAAGTTGATAATGTCGAACGCCCAACCGACCGGCTGATTATTTCCCCAGATTCCGATCCCCGTCGTCACCAGATGCAGGATTGTGAACATCAAAACCTGCGCGATGATAAACGCGATTCCGAATCCGATAAACCAATGAAACGGCGTTTTCTTTTTGAGGGTAACGTCGCTGATCTTGTCCGTTACCGTCGCAAAAGTATGCTCGCCCTCGACCATCGGCGGGTAAATTTTTCTTTGAATATCCTTGATGTCTTCCATAGCTCTCTTTTAAGTTTCAAGTTTCAATCTCGAAACTAATTTCTAGCCTTTCACTTTTTCTTTCGGATCAATCGGCTTATATTCCTTAAAGTCCGGCATTTCTCTGTTCTGATTTTTCAAGCCCGCCAGATATGATGTGCGCGGCTGTGTGTTCAATTCGTTCAGAACTTTGTAGTTGCGGTGGTCTTCTTTGAGTTTGGCAACCTGGCTTTCCTTGTCGTTCAGATTACCGAAAACAATCGCGTCAGTCGGACAAGCCGACTGACAAGCCGTCACGACTTCGCCGTCCCTGATTGCACGTCCGTCTTTTTCGGCTTCGATTCGCGCCGAGGAAATCCGTTGTGTGCAATAAGTGCATTTTTCCATGACACCACGCGAACGAATCGAAACTTCGGGGTTACGCATCAATTTGTATTGCGGCGTTTCCCAATCTTGATAAAGCAGGAAGTTGAATCGTCGAACTTTATACGGACAGTTGTTCGAGCAATAGCGCGTGCCGATACAGCGGTTATAAACCATATCGTTCAAACCTTCCGCGCTGTGAACCGTCGCGTGGACGGGACAAACAACTTCGCACGGTGCTTGTTCGCACTGCTGGCATAAAATCGGCTGAAAATTCGGTCCGGTCGCATTGTCGGGCGTTCCTGAATAATAGGCATCAATCCGCAGCCAGTGCATTTCGCGGCTTCGTTCGATTTGTTCTTTGCCGACGACCGGAATATTGTTTTCCGACTGGCAAGCAATCACGCAAGCATTACAGCCGACACAATTGTTCAAATCAATCGTCATTCCCCAACGATTATTTTCGTTGTAGAGTTTTTGAAAATCTTCGCGGGGATACATTGATTTGTCGTATTCGTCGTGCTGATGGTCTTCCTTCTCGTATTTCTCCAGTTCATCAACATTCCGCACGCGCAAAAGGTCGCGTCCTTCCATATTGAAGTGAATCTGCGTCGAAGCGACATTGGTTGTTTCGCCCGTTTTGCTCAATTCGCCCGTGCCGAAAAACATCGCATCGGATTTTTGAACTTCGTAAGCGTTATAACCCAAATCATTACCGACGCGTCCGGCTCTGGTGCGTCCGTAGCCCGTGAAAATCGTGACAACATCATCGGGCTGACCGGGCGTAATCCAAACCGGCGCGGGTTTTGTGATTTCGCCGCCCTGATAATTAATCTTCACCAAATCTGAAAACTGATTTCCGCCGCGTGTGTTGATAAAGCTCGTGCCTTGCGAACCGCCCGTAAATTCTTCGGCATCATTATTTAAATTCAACTGAAGTCTTTGCGCCGTTTTCGGACTGATCAGCACGACATTTTCCCAAGTGATTTTGTTTAAAGGATTGGGAAGTTCCTGCAGCCAGCCGTTGTTTGTAAAACGACCGTCATAAACGCACGGATCGGGCAAAATTGAAATTTCCAAAGTTCCGCTGTTTGCCGGAGCAGTTTGCGGTTGGCTCATAAACGCGGAATTGACCGAAACCGTTTTGGCTTTGGCTTCCGAATTCGGAACATATCCGTCGTGAACCGCCTTTTTCCAGTTGTCTTCAAAGTCCTTCGCCGGAACGGTCGCCACAGTCGTCGTTTGCGTTGCCGGAGTTGCCGCCGGTGTCGGAGAAGTAGCCGGAGTCGGACTCGTTTTCGTCGCCGGAGTCGGTGTTGTTTCAACCTTTGCTTCGGTTTTCGGCTCGGTTTTGGCTTCGCTCTCTTTATTTTCGGTGGTTGCCGCGATGGGCTTTGCCGTCATATTGAAAGTCTGTTTCTGCCAGAATTCACGAACGATGTCGTAATCTTTTTTGTCGTAATTTTCCGCGAAGAAAAGCTGGACGACTTCGTGCGCGTTGTGACTGTCGTAAAGCGGATTGATGAGCGGCTGAATGATCGAAACCGTGCCGTCAAAAGCGCGGGCATCGCTCCACATTTCGAGATAATGTTTTTCGGAAACGTGCCAATGACAGAGTTCGCCCGTTTCGTCAAAATACGGTCCGAGATGCACGCGAAGCGGAATTTTATCCATTCGCTCCTTGTTCAATTTCAAATCGGAAGGCGTGTTATAAACCGGATTTCCGCCCAGAATGACAAGCATTTTGACCTGTCCGCCGTCAATTTCCTGAATCAGCGCACGAAGTTGTTCAATCTGCGTCGTGTCGGCATTGGCAACCAGCGGATCGGTATAAATAACCGTCGTGCCGACATTGCCGAGCGTCTGATTCATCGCGTGCGCCAGGGCGTGAACCATCGGCGGCTGATGATCGCCCGCAATGACGATTGATTTTCCTTTGTGTGCGGTTAAATCTTTGGCTAACGCGCTAATCCAAGCCGCGTTTTCTTTGTAGGTCGAAGTCGCGCCCGAAACGCCCAACGCCGCCGCGATGGCTTTGGCAATCTCGCCCAACTGACTCGGCTTGACTGCCAAACGGTGGTCGGCTTTTGCGCCCGCCAGAGTCATCGTCGTTTCGACCGCGTAAAGACGGCTGATTTCTCCGCTTTCCTTGCTGAAATTGCGTTTTTTCGCGAAATCTTTGATGTATCGAACATTGAAGCTCGAAAAAATATCCGCATCGAGCGTTAAAATTCGGTCGGCTTGGTCGAATTTGTAAACCGTATTGACTGCTGAACCGAACGCCATTTTCGCGCCCGCCGTCGCGCTGTCTTTATTAATCGGTTCGTATTGATACCACTTTGAATTCGGTAATTCTTTTTTGACTTGCTCGAACTGCGCTTGCAGAGTCGGCGAAGTGCTGGTTTCGGTTAAGAATCTGACACCCGCGCCGCCGTCCACGCGATTTTCATCAACCTTTTGACGCAAAGCAATCATAAACGACTGCCACGTTTTCGGTGCGGCGCGATACAAAACTTCTTTTGAACGGTCGGGGTCGTAAAGATTGAGCAAGCTCGCCTGTGCCAAAACATCGGTCGCGCCGAGACTTCCCGGATGTTCGGGATTGCCTTCGATTTTCGTCGGACGACCTTCGCTCGATCTGGCAAGCAAACCGGTGGCGATTCCGCCGAGCGTCATTGCCGTCGCAAAAAACAGAGGTTTGCCCGGAATAATGCTTTCGGGTTGGTTAACATACGGCACGATTTTTTCGGACGGCTGAATAACACAGCCCGAAAGTCCCGCGAGTGCGAGCGATGCGCCCATCACCTTGACAAAATTACGACGGCTCAAAGAATCGTTCCATGTGTCGGCTTGTTCGGGATGTTCGTATTTAACGTATTCCGCAAACTCCGGCGCATCCGTAAATTCTTCGACGCTTCGCCAATATTCTTTCCCGTTTTTTTCGAGAATCTTATCTCGCAATAATGCAAAATTCGTTTTGCTGTCTTTGCTTGACATCATTTTCCTCAATTCTAGTTTCAAATTCCAAATTTCAGATTCCAAATTCCAGATTCTTTTTAATTTGGAATCTGAAATTTGGAATTTGAAATTATCTATGGCAAGTCGAACAACTCGTCAGCATTTCCTTACTGCGAAGTTTTTTAATGCTTTCGTCAACTTCCTTCTGCTGTTCGGTCGTAATATCGTCCTTGTTCCACGAAGTATTGAAAATCTCGGCTTTCGGACGAATGTTCGGCGCGGGGTCGCGGTGGCAGGAAAGACACCATTCCATCTGAAGCGTGTTTGCCTGATAAACCGACGGCATATTGGCAATATCGCCGTGACACGACGCACAGCCGACACCTTTGGCAACGTGAATACTGTGATTAAAATACGCGTATTCGGGTAAATCGTGAACTCTTTCCCACTCGATCGGTTTATTGTCGCGGTAACTGGCGCGGACAGGTTCTAAATAAGGACTGTCCGACCAGATTTGACTGTGGCAATTCATACAGGTTTGCGTCGGCGGCATTCCGGCAGAAGCCGCCGTTTCCACCGATGTATGACAATAACGGCAATCAATGCCGTCGTCGCCCGTATGATGTTTATGACTGAACTGAACGGGCTGCTGCCGTTCCAAATACCGATTTGTCAAATACGATGAACGCGCAATCTGTGTGTAGGCATAACCTGCCACAGCAGCCAAAACTACCGCTACGGCAATGCTTGCCTTAGCAATATTATTCGCTCCGCGATGAAATATCTGTGCCATCTTGTTTTTTCCGAAACTTTAAAAGTTATAGTTCGACGCTCATCTCAAACCCCTCGTTTTTGAGACTTACAAGTCGAAATTATTTTTACTTCTATTTAAGAACCGCTACCAACTGCTTATCTAGATTTTTGCAAAATCTTGAAAATTCCGCAAATATCTGACGCAATATATTCAAATTATAGAATTTACGTTCTTTACACTACCTTGTGCAAGTTTTCACTAAATAAGTTTAGCTGATAACGCTAATTAACTTATTTATTTTCTCAAACTACTGCAACGATTTAGATAAAAGCGCAACGCCGACGGCGGTCACGTTTCCGCCAAGTTCACCGACCACAATCTGCGTTGTTTCAAATGACGGTTTGAACGATAATTGCCGTGCTTTTTCGACAATCGCGTTTAAAACCACGTCTTCGGCTTGCATCACTTCGCCGCCGATCACGATTTTTTCGATATTTAAGAGATTTATCACACCGGCAATCGCCGTTCCGACATAACCGCCGGTTCTTTCGAGCATCAATTGCGCGAAATCGTCGCCGTCGCGGGCTTCGCGGACAACATCGGCAACGGTAATTTCCGCTTCGGGCATTTTGCCGAGCGACGATGTGCTGTCCTGATGAAAACGACTGCGTGTGCGGCGGATAATGTTGGTTGCCGACGCGACTTCTTCGAGCCGTGTGCCGTCTTCGTCAATCGCCAGATACCCGAATTCGCCCGCAAAACCGTTTGTTCCGTGCCAGATTTTGCCGTCTAAAATAAACGCGCCGCCGACCCCTGCGCCCAATGTGACGTAAAACATACTGCGGCTTCCGCGTCCCGCGCCGAGCATATATTCACCATACGCGGCGGCGTTCGCATCGTTCTCGATAAGGATTTTTAATTTAGTAACTTTTTCGAGTTCGGTCAGCAAATCAATTTCCTGATGTTCGGGAAACGCTGCCGAGAAGGCAACACGGCGCGTATCGCGGTTAATCAGTCCGGGAATCGTCAGTCCGATCCGGTCAAAGTCGCCGTATTTGACGAGTAATTCTTTGATAAACGCGACCAGTTGCGGCGCGGTATCGTCGCCGCGAATCATCGCTGTTTTATGAGTATTTATCAGATTTCCGCCGACATCCAGGCAAACCGATTTAAAGGCGGAAGTCGTCACTTCCACACCGACCGTTTTTTCCGTTTGGATTGCTGCTTCGCTCATTAGAAAACTTCCTGTTTATACGACTTTAAGGCAAGAAACTAACGCGATTTTAGACAGTTGCCCGTCAAGTGTCAACCGAAGATTTAAATTAAACGGACTTAATATTTTTCAAATTTTAATCACTTTGAAGTTGTCGGAAGCAATTCCCGAATTACGCGCTGAAATTATCGCGGGTTGTCGTCAAAATATCGTGCGCGGCGAGAATAATTTCCACTATACCCTCTTTATTAATTCGACTTTGAGAAACTGTTTTGTTTCAAAAAGTAAAATTCTGCCCCAGTAAATATTGTGGTAATGAACAGAAAGTAAGGCTGTTCGAGATTCTCGATCTCAAAAAGAAAAGCGTGGTTCGCCGGGAGCGCACGCATCCGTGCGTGCTGAGCGCGAGCGCGAATCATTGCGCTGAATGTCGAGTCAAGATTGAGCAACGCTTTTACGCCGCTTTTTCAAGCGACGCAGCACGCACGGATGCGTGCGCTCCCGGCGATGAAAAGTTCTTGTTCCGATAAAGCATTTTTCAAAGCATTACTTTTAGTTCACTACCAATATTGTTTCGGGCGTTGATTCTGAAGTTTGCAATGTCTGTTTTGTAGATCGAAAAAGCCATACTTTCTATTTTGTCGCGGTTGTCAGCGTTGACAACTGCGGTTTTTTCTTTAAATTTATATTTTGGTAGAATTCAAATGTATTTGAAATTTTAGAAATAAAAGGTCACAGGAAGAAAAAAAATGGCATTGATAATGTATATCAAACCGGGCTGTCCATATTGTCAGAAAGCTCGCGATTATTACAACGAAAACGGCGTGGACTTCATCGAATACGATGCTCAGAATGATAAACTGAGGCAAAAGGAAATGTTGGAATATTCGAGCGGCGATCTGGTTGTGCCGTGTATCGTCGAAAACGGCGAGTATATCGCTTCGGGTTGGGGCGATCCGCCGCGCGGCTGAACGATTATTCCGGATTAGTCGGCAGTTTGCCGACCGCTTAATTTTAGATTTTAGATTTTGGATTTTGGATTAAACAATTTGCAAATACCGCTTTACCTAATCCAATTTTCGTTCTAAGATTGCACTTTGACATTTTGGCAGTCCAAAATCCAAAATCGGAAATCCAAAATCCAAAATCAGTATGATTGGTTCGAAGATTAACCAATATTTAATTCAGGAAAAACTCGGCGCAGGCGGACAAGGAACGGTTTATAAAGCCCTCGACACTAAACTTAACCGCACCGTTGTCATCAAAGTTCTGCCGCCGGAACTAACTGCTAAAACCGCAAATTTCAAACGCTTCGAGCGTGAGGCTCAACTTTGTTCGCAGCTCGACCATCCGAATATCTGCACGATTTACGATTTCCACGAAGCTAACGGAATTTATTATATTGCGATGCAGTATATTGAAGGCAAAAATGTGCGTCAATTGGTTGCCGGTCGTCCGCTCGAACTGAAAAGTGCGCTCTCGATTGCCGTTTATACCTGCGACGCGCTTGCCTACACGCATTCACGCGGCATCATTCACCGCGATATTAAAGCCGGAAATATAATGGTCACGAGCGAAGGACAAGTTAAAGTTCTCGATTTCGGCTTGGCAAAACTCTTGCAGGACGAACCCGACGATTTGCCGCGCGGAGTTGATCGCAATGATTTAACCGAAGTCGGAATTCCATACGGAACGGCGACCTATGCTGCGCCTGAACAAGCCAAAGGCGAACGCACCGACCATCGCGCCGATATTTTTTCGACCGGAGTTTTGCTTTATGAAATGCTCACGGGAATCTGGGCTTTTCAGGGCAAAACCGTCGTTGACGTGCGCCATCAGGTTTTGCACGGAACGCCGAAACCGCTTGCACAAATGCGCGTCAACGAACCGCTTCCCGCTCAGCTTCAGGTGATTATTGACAAAGCATTAGCTAAACACCCGAAAGACCGCTATCAAAAAATCTCAACGATGCGCGACGATATTCGCGCCGTTCTGCAAGACATCTCAGGTATGCCCGTTTTTCAAAACGATATTTACGCGCCGCGCCACGCCGATAATAACGTGGTCAAACGCGCTTGGAACTGGATTACAGGAAAAGCCGCTTCGGAAAATTCGACGGGCAGATCGCTTTCAAATTCGAGTGCGCCGATTTCCAACACATATTCGCCCGATTTATCGCTGACGGCGACCGGACAGGAAAAGAAAAGTATTGCGATTCTGCCGTTTAAGAATCTGAATCAGGACAAGGAATCGAATTTTTACGAATTTGCGCTCGCGGATGCCGTGATAACCGAGCTTGCCCAGCTAAAATCTTTGGTCGTGCGTCCGAGTTCGGTGATCGCCAAGTATCACGGCTTGAATATTGACCCGCGTGAAGCCGGCGAAGAACTGCGCGTTCACGCCGTTTTGTCTGCCGGATTTATTCGTTCGGGCGAACGTCTGCGGGTAACGGCACAGCTTCTCGACGTGGCATCGGGCGAAATGCTCTGGAGCGACCGGATTGACGCGCAAGGAAGCGATATTCTCGCTTTGCAGGATATGATCGGGCAACGGATTTTGGATGGTTTGCGGCTCGAACTTTCCGAAAACGAACAGGAAAAACTCGGTCGCCGACCGACCGATAATCCCGAAGCGTGGGAAGAATACTTGCGCGGACGCGACAATTTCGGACGTTTTATTTTCCGCACCGTCTCGAATGCCGATGCCGAAGCGGCGATTGCCAATTTCAAACACGCGATTGATTTAGACCCGCATTTTGCGCTGGCTTATTCGGGCTTGGGCGCGTGTTACGCGAATCGTTTCTTAAAAGGTTTGGGCGAACCCGAAGATTACACTCTGGCGGAAAGCGCGTTCACGAAAGCCTTTTTCTACGATCCCGACGTGACCGAAGCGCGTGTTTTGACCGTGATGATTTATATGGCACGCGGCGAAAAGAAAAAAGCGCACGCCGAAATAAAAACCTTGCAGGAACAGTTTCCGAACGAAGCCCCGCTTTATTTTGTCAAGGGAATAATGCACCGGCTCGACGGCGAATACGAAAAATCTTTGAAGGCTTTTGAAAAACTGGCGCGGCTCGATCCGGCGGCGCGCGTCGTTGCGGCGTATAACCGCGCACGGATTTTTATTTATCAAAAACGCTTTGACGACGCGATGAAGGAAATCCAAAAAGGCATCAAAGCCGAGCCGAATCATCCGATGCTCCGAATTTTTCACGCCGCTACGCTTTTCCATCGCGGCGACCAAGAAGAAGGCATCGCAATGCTTCAAAAAGTAATCGCCGAAAATCCGCAGATGGACGGAATTCGTCCGCTTCTCGCGGCATTTCTGGCAGTCGTCGGCAGAAAAGACGAAGCCCGCGAACAGTTAAGCGAAGACGCGCTCGCACTGGCGAAATCAGACCACGATATGGCGTATTGGACGGGCGAAGCCTATTCGCAACTCGGCGAAAAAGATTTGGCTTTCAAATGGCTCAACCGCGCCGTCAAACTCGGCAACGAAAACAAAACCTTCTATCAAAACGACATTTGCCTCGCGCCGCTTCGCGATGATCCGCGCTTTGCCGAATTGATCGAACAAATGGGCAAAAAAGATTAGGTAAAATTCCTTTTATTTTGTTATCCCGATCAATTTGAAACTCGCTTAATTTTAAGATTTACCATTATTTAGTTATGAATCTGAAGTGCGAAATCATAGCCAATTCGGATGTCGAGCATCTTCAACAAATTTATACGGGTTACAGTCTGCTTCATCAAAAAGGTTTTCTGACCTTAAAGCAAACTATTCCGACCGAGTTTTTGCAGAATAAAAATGAAGCAAATCGTTGGGTAGATTACAAGTTTTTCAATACGAAAGTAATTGTCAATGAAAAAATTGTCGTCTGTTATGATTTGCACGATTGGAATTGGATAGACGAAGAAATTTTGCGCGAATCGGACTTTTATTTTAAGCGAAGCTATGACGAAAAATATGTTTCGTCGCTTGCCGAAAAAGACAAAGTTTTTCGATTGGGATTTAATTATTCGGTTTCGAGTTCATCGAAAGATTTTTTTAATCTCGGACGGGCGCAGTTTTATAGTAGTAAAAATAAACTGAAATCAATCATCAAAAGTCTGAAAATTGCCGAATCGTTTGGTAAAGAAGGTGAAATCGAACAAGTCCGCAATCTCGAAGCCTTTCCCGATTTCAGCATTGAACCGAAGATTATTTTTATGGCAAGAGCTTGGGACACGAGCAAAGTCGAAGCTAAGTCGCAGAAAAAAGAGGTCGAAGCCATCAACAAATCCCGCGCCGATTGCGTCAGAATTTTGCGAAAGGAATTCGGCGATAAATTTTTCGGCGGTTTGGCGCACGACGATTATTCCGCTAAACATTTCAAAGACGCTTTATTGCCGGACGGTAATTTTTCAAACAAGCGAAAATATCTCGAAGTTCTGGAAAATTTCCCGATTTGTGTGGCGACGACGGGCTTAAACAACTCGAACGGTTGGAAGTTGGGCGAATATGTCGCGCTCTCGAAAGCCGTCGTTACCGAACCTTTGTTTTTTGAAGTTACGGGCGATTTTGCCGTCGGGAAAAACTATCTCGAATTTACAAACGCGGACGAATTGGCGAATTCCGCCGTCAGGCTTTTTGAAGATAAAAATTTACGCGCCGCTTTGATGCTCAACAATTACCGCTATTATCAATCTTTTCTGCGCCCCGATTCGCTTATCTTAAATTCTTTGGCGACCGTTTTTCAGCATAGCGATTAAAGTTTGGAGATACAGGTCAGAACCGCCTGCGGTAGCGGGCGGTTGAACTCGATGTTTCGAGAGATTGTCGAATTTCCAAAGGCGAAACTTCAACCGCCCGCTACCGCAGGCGGTTCTGACTTATCGCCGAAAGCGGGACTTATTTCGTCATTTCGATGACGCGAACGCTGGCGTAATTTTTCAAAAACGGCGCGGACTTTAAGATTTTTCCGTCCAATCTGATGGCGCGATGCAAAAGGCTTTCCCGCAAATTCAACACATCAATCAAATTAACGAAGGGAATCGAAAAAGCGCGGCTTCGGTAGGCGGAAAAGCGTTCGGCGAATTTTTCGAGTTCCGCTTCGGTCAAAGGTCTTTCAAACGGCGAAACGTCCGGTGCTTGATACGGAATCAGACTTCTGACGAACCGCACGAATCTTGAATTCCTGACCGGTTCGAGAAAAATCGCCCGACCGCCTTTTTTCAACACGCGAAAGACTTCATTTGAAGAAAGCTGTAAATCGAGATGATGCAAAATCGCCATTCCGAAAACCACATCAATTGATTCGTCTGCGAGCGGAAGTTCGTGCGCCGAACCGACACGAATCTCCGCCGTTTCGGATAAGCCGTGAATTGCAAGACGTTTTTCGCCGAGTTCGACAAGTTCTGGCGAAATATCAATTCCGATAACTTTTTTCGCGCCGTGCGCGGCAATCAGCACCATATTTTCGCCCGCGCCGCAGCCGTAATCCAAAACGATTCGGTCTTTTAAGTTACCGAGCAAATGGTAAGCATATTCGAGTTGATACGGAGTGTCGGCGAACGGATTCAAATATCTTTCGACCGTTTCCCGCGAAAGGCGTAAATCTTCCGTTTCGCGTTTTTGGGCTTCGCTCGCGCTTCGTTCAATCTCGACGCTTTCCCATTTTCTGATGTCTTCAAAATTTGCCGCCGCGTTCATTTTTTTTGCACTTTCCTTATTTCCGTTTCAAGTGCGTCAATATCACAGCCGATTTTTTTATCCTTAAATTTCGAGTTCGGCGCAAGCCGATAATTTCCCGCTTGCCAACCGATAAAGCCGACTGCGTTAAAACCGTCAACCAGCGCGTTGCGCGGCGGAACGTAAATATCGCTTTTCGGAATATTTTTGCCGTTGACGACGACGTTATCGGCAATCGTCGAACCCGGCAGATATTTCGGAAAAATATCTTTGACGCTTTCGCCATCGCCGCCGTTAAAGCCGTAATTATTGAACGAAAAGATATTGTTGCGAAAAACGAATCGTTTTGAAGGCTCGCCGTAAGCCGTAATCACGTTGCCGTCGTGAAAAACCGTATTGTTCGCAACGGTAATATCTTCGCCGTTCGTAATCGTGATAAAACGCCCGTCGCCGCCGAATTTTTGCGAATCGAGATTTTCAAAAAGATTGTTAATTATTTGGACGCGCTTCATTATCGCGCTCGGATAAACGTCGTCCTTGCCGAGAAAATTGATGCCGCCGCCGCTGTTGCGGACGATGTTGTTTTCAAACAGAACGTCTTCGATCACGCTCCACGGCGCAGTCCCGTTTTGGTTGCGAATCGTGATTCGCACCGCCATTTCGTCAAAACTGTTTTCCAGAATATTGCCGATAATGCGGACATTGCGGGCATTTTTTAATTCCAGAGCGCATTTTATGCCGACCTTGCCGCGCCATTCCGGCGGTTTGCTCATCAGATTATTGCGAATTTCAATGTCGGTCGGCACGAGATTTTTAATGCTCGGGTCGGAACCGCCGAACATAATATTTTCCGCGCCCGCTTCGAGATAATTGTTGATGATTTTGTAGCCGCCCGAACCGTTCCAACCGGCAATCGCTTGCGTTTCTTCTTCCTTATAGGCAAAACCCGCGATATAGCTGTTTTTAATCACCGTGTCCGCGCTGTTCAGCATAATTCCGCGCCGCGTTTTGCCTTTCGGGTTCGGGTGAACATAACAACGGTCAATCTCGAAAGTTTTCGGCATCTCTTCAGCCTTCTGAGAATCCGAACCGAGCGCGATGAGATTGTAGACATAATCCGCGCCGTTCGGCGCAAATTCAATTCCGACAAAGCGGTAATGATGCGCGTTCGGCGCGGTTTTTATCGCCGGAACTCCGCCGCCCGGACTCAAAATTTTCGGCATTGAAGCCGCGTCCGACGGGCTGACGCGAACTCCGTCTTTCGGCAATTTAGCGAGTTCCGAAGATTGAATAGTAATAAATTCATTGCCCGATTTATTCGGTAAAACGAACGAGCCGACAAACGACGCGCCAGCCTGCAAAACAATCGTATCGCCCGATTTGGCACGGTTAAGCGCAGCCTGCAAATCACCGCCCGATTTGACATAAATCGTCGCGCCGCTAACGCTTATTTGCGCTTCGGAAATTAAACTTTTACCGAGAAAATAACCGCCAACCGTTAAAGGAATCAGTAAAAACACGCACAGCAAAACGAGCCAAAATTTCTTTCGCCCGTCGCTTTTTGTTCGCCAATTCGGTCTTTCGAGACGTTTCATTCGCGTAGAACCTCGAATCTTAAATCTTAAATTTGAAATCTTGAATCTAATAATACACCCAATAGCCGAAAGATTTCACATATTCGCCCGCGACAATTTGCCAACCGAACCGCGAAAACCACCAACGATATGGCGGCGGCGTTTGAATTCCCGTCGGCGGCGCGGCGATACCGAGTTCGGTCAGCTGGTTATTTTCGGTAAAAATTCTCTGAAAAGTCGAAAAAGCGCGGCGCGTGTGATAGGCGGAAGTAACGATTAAAAGTGATTTTAAATTCGCCGATTTTGCCTTCTCCGATAAAATTCGTGCTTCGTAAATCGTGCCGGTAACTTGCGGTTGTAAAATTTCAATATTTTCTGCCGGAACGCCTTGTGCAATCAGCGATTTTCGCGCCAATTCGACAAAAGCCGGATTTCTCTGCTCGGCTTTTGACCAACCCGATTGTTCGCCGTCGTCGGTCAGATAAATTTTCCGGGAAACGCCTTTTTTAAAAAGTTCAGCCGCTTTTTGTGTGCGTTCGATGTAAGTGTGTGAACCGCCAAGGACGAGAATCGCGTCGGCTTTTTCAAGCGGTTTTTCGATGATTAATCTTTCTGCAAGAAACGGCGCGAGAAAAAGCCAAACTAAAAAAAGCAGAAGAATAAGACTGACAACCTTAAAACTTCTGCCCGAAAATCTTTCGCTTTTTGCTTTTATCACTCTTTAACCTTTCGCATTATCGCGCGCAGTTCGTCAACTTTCGCGTCCCAACTTTCATGCCGAATCGCGTTGGAAACTTCTTCGCGCGGTTTCGGATTTTGCAGAATTTCTTCGATCTTGGCGATAAATTCCGCGTGGTTTTCACCGACCAAACAATCTTCCAAAACACGAACTTCAGGAATGTCGGTTGAAACGACTTGAAGTCCCGCCGCCAAATATTCGCGCACTTTCAGCGGATTGACATTGCGCGTTAATTCGTTCATCACAAACGGATTAAGCGCAACATCAAAGCCTTTGCAAAAGTTCGGCAATTCCTCGTAAGGCTTCCGCCCGAGAAAATTAATGTTCGGAACGCCGTCGAGAATCTTTATCTTTTTCTCCGCATCGAACGTAATTTTTCCGATCAAAACGACAGAGCCGTTTTTGAAATGTTCGGCGATTTTTTTTATCAACTCAAAATCAACCCAATCTGCCAGAAGTCCGTGAAAACCGATAATCGGTCGCGGTAGATTAGCAATTTCGCCGGGAATTTTTGTCGCTTCGTCCAAACTTTTGCGGAAATGATTAAAATCAACACCGTGCCGAATCAAAAACGTCTTTTCATTAAATTTTATCTTCGATTCGAGCAAGGTTTCCGCCGACACGACAACGAAATCCGATTGACGAAACAAATTTTCTTCAATCTCCTTCAAACCCGCCGAAACGCCCGTAAAAGCCGTGTATTCGTCAACGCAATAATAAATCTGTTCGGTTTCGCCCAATTTTCCCGCAATCATTCCCGCCGCCGGATTGAAAACCATATTGATGACGTTTTTCATTCCGAGCTTTCGCATCGCGCTTTTCACTTGTCGAACCAAGAATTTTTGATTGAGCGCAACGATTGCTTTGCTTCCGTAAGCCGGAATTGCGAGCGGATTCATCACGAAAATATTCGGTTCGACCTCGCGCATCGGTTCGGTAAAGCTCTTTAATTTCTTGTAAATCCGCGACAAATCTTTCGTCGAAGTCGTGGGCATCCGATTGGCAATCGCGTTGATCCAAAGAATCCGATTATCGCGCGACAGCACGCGCATCAGGTGAGTTTTCGAGAGCGGATCGCCCGTCCAATCATGCGAAAAACACAAAATATCGCGTCCTTGCAAAAGTCCGTCTGAGGTCGTTTCCGTCTTTTTCTTTTCAATGTCGGCAATCAACATATTTTCTAAACCAAAACGGCTTCCTGCAATTCAATCTCTTTCTTTTCAACTATTTCGCCGTCAAAAAATCTTCTCTGCCAAATTTCAAAATTGACGAGAAACCATAATCTTTCGTCGTGATTTTCGCCCGCGTTGTGTTTCGCGACAATTTCGCGGACAAAATCGGAATTAAAAATTCCGCGTGATAAACTTCTTTCGCTCAAAACATATTCGTCAACAATATGCCGAAATTCATGGCGAAACCAATTTCCGACCGGCACGGGAAAACCCATTTTCGAGCGCGTCAAAATCGCGTCGGGCAAAATTCCCTTCATCGCTTCGCGCAGTAAAAATTTCGTTTCCTTGCCGCGAAGTTTCATATTGACAGGCATTTGCGCCGTCAATTCGACGAGCTTGTAGTCGAGAAAAGGCACGCGAGATTCAATCGAAGCCGCCATACTCATCTGGTCTTGCTTCATCAAAAGCTCGTGCAGATAAGTTTTCGTGTCAACGTAAAGCAATTTGTCCAAAACGTCTTTCGCATCGGTTTTTTCGAGCCATTTGTTCTGATAAAAATACGGATTCTGCTCCTCGATTCGCGCTTTTGTTTCGTTTGACAAAAGATTTTTCTGCATCGCTTTTGAAAAAACCGCGAAATTGTCGAGAAACAAATTTTCGATGTCTGATTGGCGCGTCAAAAACGTCCGATTCAGTTTTCCGCCCAAAAGCGACGCGCCCGATTTGACGATTTCGCGCACAAAATTCGGTGTCAGACTCTCGTATTTTTCGCCGTAATTTAAAAGCGAAACGGCTTTCGCATAACGACCGTAACCGGCGAGAATTTCGTCTGCGCCTTCACCCGTCAAAACGACTTTAACGTGCTTTTGCGCTAATTTCGACACAAAATAAAGCGGCACGGACGCGATAAAACCGAGCGGTTCGTCTTCGTGCCAGACGAGATTCGGCAATTCCGCAAAAAACTGTTCGGGCGTGATCGTTATTTCGTGATGCTCCGTTTTATAGGCGTTGGCGACGATTCGCGCATATTCAAATTCGTTGGCTTCGCGCTCCTTGAAACCGACCGAAAACGTCTTGACGGGATCATTAACCATTTCAGCCATCATCGCGCAAATCGCTGAGGAATCAATTCCGCCCGACAAAAACATTCCGAGCGGAACATCTGCCATCAGACGCAATTTGACGGAATGTTTGAACATTTCGCGCCATTGTTCGATAAAATATTGGTCTGATTTTTGTGAATTTAACCCGGTCGCTACCGCTCGCGGTTCTGACTTTGGCTCAAATTTTACGTCCCAGAATTCTTCGATTCGCAAATTTCCGTCTTGCCAGAACAACGAGTGTCCGGGCAAAAGCCGTTTCACGTTTTTGAAAAGCGTTTCGTCAAACGAAGTTCCGTGATTCGCCAATTGGTCGGGCAGCGCGTTGTAATTCAGTTCGGGTTTGATCGCGTTTGCTTCGAGAAGCGTCTTGATTTCCGAGCCGAAAAACAAATTTCCGTTTTCATCATGAACGTAATAAAGCGGCTTTACGCCCAAACGGTCGCGGGCGATGAAAAGCGTTTTTTCGCGGCGGTTCCAGATCGCAAACGCGAACATTCCGCGCAGTTTTTCGACGCATTTTGTGCCGTATTCTTCGTAAAGATGCACAATCGTTTCGGTGTCGCAATGCGTTTGATAAACGTGACCTTTCGCTTCGAGTTCGGCGCGATAATCAGCGTGATTATAGATTTCGCCGTTGTAAATGATGACGAGCGAGCCGTCTTCGTTAAACATCGGCTGTGCGCCGTGCGAAACGTCAACAATACTCAAACGGCGATGTCCGAGTCCGATATTTTCCTCGATAAACATTCCGCCGTCGTCCGGTCCGCGATGAAACTGCACGTCGCGCATCGCTTCCAAAACGCGTCGGTCAATCTGTCGTTTCGATTTTCGGGAAAAAGCTATTCCGTTGATTCCACACATATTTAATGAATTAGAGGCGAAAGATTATTCGGCGAGATCGGTATAAAGTCCGAGCCAATCTTCCCGAACATTTTCCCAACTGTATTTTACAACTTCCGCGTGCGCTTTGGCGACAATTTTTTTCGCAAATTCTTGATTTTCAAGCAAAAAAATCGCTTTTCGCGCTAAATCTTCAAAATCTTTCGATTCGACGAGCAAGCCTGTTTCGCCCGATTCGACCAAATACGGAATTCCTCCCGTCGCGTAAGACACAATCGGCGTTCCCGCCGAAAACGCTTCGATAAACGAAAGCGGCATATTATCAACAAGCGAAGAATTTAAATAAATATCCGTCTTTCCATAAAGTTCCGCCATTTCTTCATTCGACAATTTGCCGACAAATTCGACTTGTTCGAGTTTCAAATCTTCAGCTAACTTCTTTAATTTCGCCTCTTCCGTCCCGAATCCGGCGACGAAAAGTTTGGCTTCATTAAAGCGTTTTTGAATAATTTGAAAGGCGCGTAAAATATCCGAAATATTGTAATGCGCTTCAAAATTGCGGTTTGAAAGAAAAATCGGTTTTAAAATTTCTCGTTCACGAAACTCGAAATTCGCGCTGTCCACGAAATTAAAAATCGCTTTCGCCTGTAAATCGTATTTCGCAAAAACATCAACCAGAAACTGCGACGGCACAACGATTTCATCAAATTTCCGGATCGTCGGAAGTGCCGTGCGTTTCCAAGTTTCGATATGATACGCAAGCTCGCCGCTGTGATAATTCAAGACGACTTTTCGACCGTAAATCTTTGAAACAATAAGCGGCGGCAAGGTCGCGATGATATATCCGGTCGTCGCCGACGAAAAAACCTGAACGACATCGAACCGATAAATATGCGTTAAAAGCGACCACCAAAATTTGAGCGACGCGAAAATTGTCCGCAGATATTTGATGTTTTGAAAAACGGTTTCGGGATTGTTCGGCAGAAAACTCATCTCGATTTCCGCATCGTTTGCAAACGCATCGAGCAGACGTTTTGCCTGAATTGATTGCCCGCCGATGACGCGCATCGAGGTTGCGACAAGCAAAACTTTTACTTTTTTTGAGGTTTTATCCGTCATTCAATTGTTCAAAACAAAACTAAAGACGCAAACTCTAAACTTTTCCGTAAAGTTTCAGAGTATTTTCAAGTTGTGCCGCGCACGAGAATTTTTCTTCGACAATTTCTCTGCCTTTTGCGCCGAATTTTCGTACTTTCTCTTCGTTTTCTAAAAGTTCGATTAAACGATTTGCCATCGCTTCGTCGTCGTCCGATTCGACCGGAAAACCCGTTTCATTTTCGATAATCGCTTCACTCGCGCCGCCGACATTTGTTGCGACAACCGGAAGTTTTGCCGCCATATATTCCAGAATTGAATTTGAAAAACCCTCATTAAAGCTCGTCAAAACGCCCGCAAAACTTATCGAAAGAAGCTCTGGAACTTGCACACAGCGACCGATAAAATGTGCATTTTCCGTAATTTTTAATTCCTTTGCCAGATTTTCCAAATCTTCACTCAATTCACCTTCGCCCGCGAGAACAAAATGCGCGTTCGGGAATTTTTGTACAACTTTTTGCGCGACGCGAAGAAACATCGGCTGATTTTTGACCTTGTGGCGCAGGTTCGCAACGAGCGTGATAAATTTTATGTTTTCATCGGTCGGCAAACCTAATTCGGCACAAATCGTTTTTCGGTCGGTCGTTTTCGGCGTTAATCTTTCCAAATCCAAGCCGTTATAAATGACCTTGATTTTTTCGGCAGGAATGCCTTCCGAAATCAGATATTTTTTGACGGCTTCGGAGTTGGCGACAATCGCGTTGGCTTGCTTGAACGCGAGTTTTTCGATTCGTTTCTGCATTTTTGAACGCATTCCGCCGGTTTCGCGCTTGGAAGCGACGGCGAGCGAAACTCTGGAAATCTGCGAGGCAAACATTCCGAAAATGTTCGTGTAAAAATCGTGCGTGTGAATTATTTCGATTTTGTTTTCGCGCAGAAAATTCGCGCATTTCAGCAGTTGTTTGACGAAATTTACGTTATAAAACGAAGTCAGTTTAAATTCAGGGATGTCCGTAAAACCCATTTTTTCAACCTCTTCGCGCAAAACTCCGTCGTTTTCAAGTGTCGCAATCGAAACATTAAACGAGCCTTCTTCGCGCAAAAGCCGCGTCAGTTGGACGGCTTGACGTTCCGAGCCGCCTTGATGAAAACTGCCGATAAATTGAAGAACATTTTTCATTAAGTTCCAAGTTCCAAGTTCCAAGTTCCAAGTCTCAAGTTTATAACTTGGAACCCGAAACATTGAACTTGGAACTTAAATTACGATTCTAAACTATTTTTGAGAATATAAGTTGAAGATTGTTTCTGAGGAAGCGAAACGCTGAAAATATTTTCGCTCGTGCGAACATTCAGACGATTGCCGAGACGACGCGCAACCGCAAATTTCAGTTCGTTCGGATAATTGATAATTTCGCGGCTTCCGAGTGTGAAATTCGTGCCGCCGACCATCACGAATTCTTCGGGAATTTGCTCGCCGACGCTCAGACGCGCCCACAGAAAACGAAAATTCGTGTTAAAAATTTCGGTGCGGACAATATGTTCGCCCGCGTCGGCAAAGACGAATAAATCCCAATAGCCGCAATAATTTATGACAAAAGCGCGTCCGCCCGAAACCTGCGTTTCAAAAACTTCGGGCTTCGCTTGCGCCGCGTCCGTCGGCAGCATAAAAGTGAAAAACTCCTGATTGCCTTTGCCTTTTGAAACGAAACGCAGAAAAGGCGCGTTCGTTTTTTTGCCGTAATTATCAGAAATCCAGCTTTCTTTTCTCTGCCAGCTTCCGTTATCGCCGAACGTGAACATTCGCCAGCCGTTTTCGTTTGAAGGCGTTTCGCCAACGCAAAGAATGCCGCTTTCCGCCGTTTCGATTGCCGGATTCGTCTTTTTATTAAAGTGAAAATTCAGCGCGTAATCGTGAGTGCCGTGCGTTTCGACATAATCGCGCATAATCCAATAATCGTTTTTCAGAAAAAGAATGCTTCGCTGATGCGTCGCCGGAGATTCAAGCCGTTCGTAACCGTTGTGCGAACCTTCAAAAAAATCGAAACGGTCTTCGCTGATCCGCGATTGAATATCAGTTTTTGCCCGCGTTTTCCACGAAAATTTCCCGCCCGGCTCGGATTGCGATTTTTCGTCAATCATCAGAGTATTATGCGCGACGGTCGTGCGAAAAAAATCGCGCATCTCGCCCGATTCGTGATAAGTGTAAGTTCCCGAATCAACCAGAAGCGTTTTTCCGCCGATTGCCATTTCGACCGCGAGCGCGTCGGCGTGTCCGTGTCCGCCGTTGAGCGCACCGAGTTCGCCGCCGTCCACGAGCAGATAATTGTCCGTTTCGCTCCAACCGTCGCGCATTGCAAAATAACCACCGTCGGCGAAATATTTAGACGCTTGGCGCGGTTCATAGGAACGCAGATTTTCAAAACTTTTCACGCCTTCGCCGCCCAAAAGCCAGAGCGTTTCTTCCCGAAAATCGCCCGCCACAAATTTATAATCGCCGCGCCCGAAAATAATCGCGGCGGTCGAAAGCGAACCGCGAAAATCACAAGTTTCCGCCGAACTCAAAGGCAAACTTCGCCCGCCGTCGTCGTCGCCGATAATTGGCGTAGTGCCGTCGGGTCGCGTGATGTAAAGCAAAAAATCGTGTAAAAGTTGGAGTTTCGATTCGAGTTTTTCCTGCGATTTTTTGTCCGTGTCGTCGGTATCAAAAGTTTTCAAGATCAGAAAATGCGTGTAAAAATCCGTCGTGTAACGCTGATACCAGGTTGATTGCTCAAAATAAACGCCGTCCGCGTGAACTTGGCGATCAAGTTCGGCGAAGAGAATTTCTTCGCCCAATGCACGCCAATGTTTAGCACGTTCAAAAATTTCGAGCTGTGTGCCGAGATAATAAAGTCCGAGTGCTTCGCCCGTCAGATGCGTGTTCGGGCTGTAATAAGTCGAAAGATATTTTTCGAGATGCCTGCCGTGCAGATACAGATATTTTAAGGCTTTTTGGAAAAGTTCGGGCGTAAAACTGTGTGAACCTTTAAAGAAATGAAAAGCCCAAATCCACGAAATTGCGCGGAACGCAACTTCCAGACTGCTCATCCAATTGATTCCGAGTCCGGGCGGATTCTGCTCCATCCAACTTTCGATATGTCGCGCAAAAGTCGCCGCGTAGCGTTCTTCTTTCGTTAATTGATAAGCAATTCCGAGCGTGAAAAAATGCTGATGACGATTAAGTTCCCAGACGATTTTTTTGTCACCCGTTTCTTCCGTGTCGAGTTCGTCAAACTGTTTCCAATGTTTTAACGGCAGATGTTTGCCTGAAAGCGGCTCGAAATGCCAGTCAATCGCGGTTCCGAAATCGAGATTCAAATAACCGAGCAAATCAAATTTCCCGTCAATGATTTTTTCGCTCTTTTCGAGAACATTGGAGATTCCCTTGCCCTTAAATTTCTGACGAAAAATTTCGGTCGTTTTATCCGTATTTCTGAACGCCGGAAAAAAAGTTTCGGCGGAAATCTCGAAAAAGCGGTCGAACAAAATTTCCGGCGTGATTCTGCCTTTGCCGAAAACCGCTTTGTTCAAAAGCTGCCGCAACCCTCCGTCCCTCGGCAACTTGCCGCCTAAACCGATTTGTTCGGTATAAACGGAAAACGCCTGTTCGCCGCGTGAACGAATTTCCGTCCAACTGCGACCTTTCAGCTTTTTGAGTTTGTCCAGCGGATTCATAATAGCTTCTGCATTGTCCGGCTTCACATAAATCTGTGCGAGCCGTAAGTTTAACGAGTTTCAGATAGAAACTTCTAAAGCGGGCAGAATTTTAGTTTTTTTCTTCCAAAATTGTTTTCAGACGGTAATCCCGAAATTTATCGGGCGTTCCTTTTTGCCCGTCAACCGCCGCGAAAACCATATTCGCCGCCTCACGCGCCGATGCGAAATAAACTTTATAATCGCCCGACTTTTCGCCGTTTTCGATGATTTTACCGAAAAATTCGCGTGCGCCTTCGCCGATACAAGCCGCCTGGTCGTGGTCAAAAAATCCGTGACAATAGAGTTTGACGAAAACCCAATCGGTGCGTCCTTTGACCGTAATATTCGCGTTTTTCCAGCGATTAAACCGCGCCAAATCCATCGGCTGATTATGAACGAGTGCGCCGTCTTCGAGTCGCGGAACAGGCAAGCCCTTTATCGTTCGCGTCCAATTAAACACGAGCGGTCCTGTAAAAATCACCGGCATTTGCAGATGATTTCTGCCCGCTTCAAGCGGTTTTCCGGCGCGATGTGGAACTTTTTCCGTCAAAGGAAAACCGCATTCGTAGATTTTATTGATCATCGCCACCTGCGACTCGTCGGGCGCAGAAGCGAGCGTCATATCGGCATAACAACCCGTGTCCGCCAAAATCTGCATTTCTTCGTCAACGCCGCAAAATCTTCCGCCGCACGAATTTGCCAGCGCGAGATTGCCGTGAACAAACGCATATTTCGGGTCGCCCGTGCTGTCGAAACGCGACAAAAGTTTGTGTCTTTCAGCCAAACAATCACGAAATTCGATCAAAACCTTTCGCAAATTTTCAGCCGTATCAGGCTTTTCAACGCCGTGATGCAGATGGATTTCGGTTTCGCCCAAACCTTCAGCCTGAAGCTCCGCCATTTTGTCCAAGATTTCGGGGAAATATTGTTCCGCCGGATAAAAATTCGTGTGACGAAACTTCGTGCCGTCTGAGTCGCGCACGGCTTCACCGATTGCACGCGCCATTTCGTGCCATTCGTCCAAACGCCGAAGCTGTCTGTCCAAATCGAGCAAGCCGTTCGCGCTCCAGCTCGGTTCAAAATGATTGGCGACGGTAAAAATTATGTGTTTTTTCTCGAAAGCATTTTGTTGCAGACGATTGACAAGCCGCTCGAACGGATAGCGCACGAGCCACGGCAAATTCCATTTCAGTTTGGTAATCAAAGTTGTTTCTTCAGATGACATTTTTTTTACAAAATTCTAAACGGCAAAACCGTAATCGCTGAAACTTTGCGCGGCAAAAAACATTTTCAGCAAAGCCAATTTAATGACGATGAATGAAGGCGTACTCGGGTTATTGTCCGCTAAAAAACCTTCGACTTTCAGATTATTTTTCGCAAATTCCTTTTCCAGAAACGAGCGCGTTTGAAAAACTTCCTTGCCTTGCCAGAAACCTTTTTGAAGTTGTTTGCCCGTCAAAAGATGCCAGAAACTCGCCGCCAGACAAATCAGCGGATAGGCAATCTGTTTCGCGTTCAAGGTCTTTAATCTTTCAAAAATCATCCCCAAATAAAATCTCGGCGCGTGAGTTTTAAGCAGTAAAACGCCATCGGGTTTCAAAATGCGCGAAATTTCGGCAATCGCCTGACGATTATTCATATACGGCAACGAAACACGGCACAAAACCACATCAAAACTTGCATTATCAAATGGTAAATTCTCGCCTTCGGAACGAACAAACACGGCTCTTTCTTTCTCTCTAAACATTTCTGCCGTAATCTTTCCGAGTTCCTCCGCCGAATCAACGCCGACGCAGACGGCTTCGGTTTTTTCGAGAAAGGGCAGCAATTCATGTCCCGCGCCGCAGCCCAAATCCAGAATTCTTTCAGGCTTTAAATCTTTGACCGCGTTAACCAGCAAATAGCGTTTCGCGGTTTCGCGTCCGGCAAAATTTTTCAGCGATTCTTTCGCGTATTCTTCGTAATTTGCAAGCATTTTTAACCTTCCCTTTTTCAGTTTTAGCCGTCAACAAATCTTCGATGCCAGAGTTCGAGCATCCACAAAATCCACAGTAAATGCGAATGGTCGCGCCGATTCTTGGAGTGTTCGTCCAAAAGAATCTGAATATATTTCGGCTCGAAATAGCCGCGTTCGATGGTTCGCTTTTCGCTCAAAATGCCGTGAATTCGGTCTTTCAACTGCGAATTTATCCATTCGTTAATCGGCACACCGAAGCCTTGTTTTTCGCGGTAAAGAATCTCGTGCGGGACGATTCCTTCCATCGCTTTTTTGAAAATATACTTTGTTTCCGTTCCTTTCAATTTCAACTCCGCCGGAATCGTCTGGACAAATTCGATCAGCTCGTGATCGAGCAGCGGAACCCGCGCTTCGAGCGAAGTTGCCATCGTCATCCGGTCAACTTTTGTCAAAATATCCGACGGCAGATAAGTTTTGCTGTCGAGATAAAGCAGTTTGTCAATCTGATTTGCGGACGAAACGCGGTCGGCAATCTGCCTGAAAACCGCTTCTGCTTGACCGAATTGTCCGTTCAGATTTTCGCGTAAAGCATTTGAATAAAGTTCGATTTTCTTCAAGTTTCCAAAATGCGAAATGCTGTCAATGTAGCGGTCAACCGCGTCGAGCGAAGTGTTATAAAGAAAATTTTTGCCCTTCGCGCCGTGCGGCAAAATTCGGCTCAAAGATTTTAATAAATTTTGCCTGATGACGCGCGGAAGTTTTTCCAAACTGCTTCGTTTTTTGTCTTTGGCATAGCGCGTGTAACCCGCAAAAAGCTCGTCGCCGCCGTCGCCTGACAAAACAACCGTGACAAAATCACGCGCCATTTTGGAAACCATAAAGGTCGGCAAAGCCGAAGAATCTGCGAAAGGTTCGTCGAAATGCCAGACCAAATCATCAACAATTTCGACAAGATCGGGCGTGACAATAAATTCGTGATGTTCGGTATTGAAATGTTTCGCGGCGACGCGCGCAAATTTCAGTTCGTTGAAAGTGTCTTCGTTAAAGCCGATCGAGAATGTCTTAACGGGCGTGTCGGAAATCTGCGACATCATTCCGACGATTGACGACGAATCAACGCCGCCCGAAAGAAATGCTCCCAATGGAACTTCCGAAATCAGCCGGATTTTGACGGCTTCCTTGATCTTTTCGCGCAAAACTTCGATGTATTCGGCTTCGGTTTTTATCTCCGACGCGCCCGAATAATCAAAATCCCAATATTGTTTCGTCGTAATTTCGCCGTTTTTGAAAAGTAGAAAATGTCCCGGCGCAAGTTTGTGAACGCCTTTGAAAATGCAGAATTCTTCGGGAACGTAGCCGAAAGTCAGATACGAATCGAGCGCGGAAAAATCTATTTCTTTTGAAATTTCACCGTGTTCGAGCAAGACTTTTAATTCCGAACCGAAAACGAAATTTCCCGCGTCGGTCAAACTGTAAAAAAGCGGTTTCTTACCAACGCGGTCGCGGGCGATAAACAAATTTTCCTGCGCGAAATCGTAAATCGCAAACGCGAACATTCCGCGCAAATGCTGGACGCAATCCGCGCCGAATTCTTCGTATGCGTGAACGATCGTTTCGGTGTCGGAATTGGTTTTGAACTTATGTCCGCGCGATTCCAGGTCTTTTTTCAGAGCTTGATAATTGTAAATCTCGCCGTTAAACACTATTGCCAAATTTCCCGAACAATCGAAAATCGGCTGTTGTCCGCTCTTTAAATCAATAATCGAAAGACGGCGCATTCCGAGCGCGGCGCGGTCTTTGACAATCGTGCCTTGTTCGTCGGGTCCGCGATGCGTGATAATTTTGCACATTTTATCGAGCAAATGAGCGCGTTCCGCTGTCGGCAGATTCTTTTCTTGTTCAATAAATCCGGCAATTCCGCACATAAAATTTAGTCGAGAGTCTTGAGTCCAGAGTCTTGCGTCAGTTTGATTTTGGGTCTGAAAATTTTAGTTATTTTTGTCCATTTTTTACCGACAAAGCTCTTTTCGCCTTCGTCAATAATTCCGAAATAATTCGCGCTCAACAGGTAAATCGGCGTGAAAATCATAAAAGATAAACCTAAAACCAACACACCCGCGACAAAATCTATCAGGCTCGTTTTTGAAAAACCCAAAACATTTTGCGCGAATTCCGCGCCGAACGCGGCGAGTTTTTCGTTAAACTGCCAATAAAACAAAAACGTAAAAATTCCCGCGAGAAGAGCGCAAACAGCGGTTTTGGCGACACTTTTGAGCAGATGCAAATCCGTGCGTTTGACTTCGAGCTTTCGCAAAACAGCGATAGACGAAATGATTTTCTCGATCAGGGTCGTAACGACGACAATCGCAATCATTCCGCGCAAATCGAAGTTCTGAATGCCGAAATACAGCGCGGAAACGAGCGCGATGAAGAGAAAAATCCGCAAGGTCAGCAAAAATCTGCCAAGCTCTTTGTAAGACCGCACAATCGGATCAACAACCCAAATGTAAAACGGCATCAGCGTAATGTTTATCAGAAAAATCGGCACGCTCGCCGCATAATTTCGCGTGAAAAGCGTGACGATAAAAGTCTGCGCCGTGATAACCAAAAATATGTAAATCGGGAAATAGAAAAACGCGAGTTTCTGCATCGCACGAGTCGTCAAACGAATCATTTCGGGCTTGTCGTTCTCAGATTGCAGTTTGCTCATTCGCGGAATCAGAACGGACGTAACCGATTCGGAAATCATCGCAATCAGCGGCAGTTCAAAACAACCGTAAGCGTAAATCGCGTAATCCGACGCGCTGAATTTGTAGCCGACAAAATAATTGTGAATGTCGGTTTGCAGTACCCAAAGAAGTCCGGCAAAGCCGAACGGCAAAGCATAAACGAGCTGTTCACGAAAGAATTTGAGATCGAAACTCGCCCAAAATCGCGGAAAACGCGAATTGAGATAAATGAGCAAAACGAGCGTTTGCAAAGCCGCTTGAATCATCGCCGCATAGACAAAGGCTTCGACGGTCGCAAATAAAATTACCGAACTGACCATCAAAAGCGTCTTCGTAAATTGCGCCAGAATGATAAACGCCGTTGCCATTCGCGTTTCCTGATTGGCGACGGCGATGGTTTCCAAAAATCCCGAAAATACCCAAAACCAAATGACGACTCCGATTTTCGGTGCAAGCCGCGTGATTTCGTCGTTGTGAAAAATATTCCCGAGAATTTGCGGGTAAAAAAACAATGTGAAACACGCCAAACCGCCGACGACAAAATTAAAAATCAGGATATTTAAAACGGTTGAAGCGCGTCTTTCGGTTTCACGCGAGAGAAAATAATACGCGCTCATCGAAATGCCGAGCGGCAAAATCGCGACGGTCGTCGCAATGACCTGAAAAACCTGCCGGTAAACGCCGACATTCTCCTGCGTCAAAAACCGCACGACGAGTAAGGGCAAGAGAAAACTGAAGACAAAGCCGACGACTTTTGCGAACAAAAGCCACGCACTTTGTGATTTCAGCGAAGGCGGTGTTTTGGCGAGTTCTTTCACGTTTTCTTGTTTCGATTGGAGCGTAAGCGGCTCGCTGGCATACGTCGTTTGAAGAACGGCGTAAAAAATTTCAATTTCCTTAAAAGTCGAATAAAAACTAAGATTCTTAGCGTTTTTCAAACGCTGGCAAGCGAGCCGCTTGCGCTCCAGTCATTCTACTACGATTTTTGCGGGGCAATAAATGAATATTCCGCCGGACGGAATTTTTTGAAAAGTCGTAAGGTCAATTTCGGCGAGATTTTCAGCAAGGTCATCAGCAAAAACAATTTCGGTTTGCGGAAATATTTGTTTGCCTTGGCGATATGCGCCTGCGCGTCGGCAAAATTGCCTCTCGTCAGGCTGAATTTTCCCTGTTCGAGTTCGTATTCGGCTTCATAAACGAGCATTTGTTTGTTCCAGACCGGATTTTCGGATTCGCTCAAGCCGTATTTTTCGCTAATCACGTTCAAAGCGCGGATGTTTCGGAAAGACCGCTCGACATTTGTTCCCGAAAGACTGTTCACACGCACGCGGTAGCAAACTAAAACGTCGGATTGATACCCGATTTTCGCCCCGTTTTTGGCGAGCCGGTACCACAAATCGAAATCCTGCATTTGCGGCAATTCGGTATCGAACATATTGAACCGCTCGACCCATTCTTTTTTCAAAACAGTTCCCGAAGTTATCACGTTGCATTCTGCGCTAATCAAAGTTTCGGTTGTAACTTTGCCAATCGAAGGTGAAGTTTTCGTGTATTTTTCGCCTTCAAAAAGCGGCTCGCCGAAAAGTTCTGCGTCGCAGTAGACCATATCCAGATTGGTTTTTTCGAGAAATTCCACTTGCGACAATAAAAAATCCGGCAGCCAAATATCGTCGCCGTCCAAAAAGGCGAGATATTCGCCGTTTGAAAGACAAATCGCCGTGTTTCGCGCCCGCGACGCGCCTAAATTTTCCTGTTCGGCATAAACGATACGGTCAAAATAGGACTCGAGCGCAGTTTTCAAATCTTTCGTATCCGCTGAACCGTCGTTGACCAGAATGACTTCAAAATTATTGTAAGTTTGCGCGAAAACCGAATCGAGCGTTTCTTTAACAAACGGCGCAATGTCGTAAGCCGGAATAATCACGCTGACTTTCGGCGCGTTAACTACTTGCTTGCCGACGCGCAAATTCCTGATTCGCTTTTTTATTTGCTCGCAGTCGGCGTATTTTTCTTCCGCGTAATCTTTCATACGGTTTGATTAAAGGTCGAAACTGTTTCGGGTTCCTCGTTTTTTTCGCGAATCGGCTCCCAGTTTGCATAGCGTTCGCCGCGCAAAAATTTGTAAAATCCGACCGCCGAAGCGAGATTTGCCAGCACAAAATAATGCGGAAGCGCAAAAACACCGATTTTCGCGCCCATTTTCTCAAACGCCCAGCCGATAAAGACCAGCAGATAAAATCCGATTTGGGCGAGAAAGACTATTTCATAAAACGCGGTTTGCAGCATCAAAATCGCGTTGGCAACGAAAATCAACAGCAAAAAGAGCGGCACGCCGTAGCGCAGAAGTTTGTGCGAAACGAGTTCGACCGCGTAAAAACCGCTGTGGAAAGGATTGAGCATTTTGCGGTTGCGCCACAAATCCGTAAAAGTCTGTGAAATCACGCGCACACGCATCCGCATTTCCTTGTCGGTCTGCCGATTCGTGTCTTCGGTGCAAACCGCGTTCGGTTCATAAACCGAGCGCAAGCCTTGTTCGTAAACAATCGTGCAAATCAAAAAATCGCTGCAAGCTTCCGGATACATCGGCTTGTAAGCCGATTTGCGAACCGCGTAAAGACAACCCGACGCGCCGATTAAAGAACAAGCGCGGCTTTCGGATTCCTTCAAAAATGTTTCGTAATTCCAATATTTCTGTGCGCCTTTGCCGATATTCGACGCGGAATTGTCAACGTAAACCAATTTCCCCGCGACGCAGCCGATTTTTTCATCGGCAAAATTCGGCAGAATCTCGCGCAGAACATCGGGTTTATAATCGGTCGTCGCGTCGCTGAACAAAATTATTTCGCCCGCTGCCAGTTCGACCGCATTGTTTTGCGTAACGGTTTTGCCGACTCTGCCTTCCTGCCGAAAAAGCCGAACGCCTTTTGACGCAAATTCTTTGACGATTTCATCCGTTTTATCGGTCGAACCGTCGGACGCAACGAGAATTTCAAGTTTTTCTTTCGGATAATCAATCGCAAGTGTGTTTTCGAGTTTGGCGCGAATCGCTTTTTCTTCGTTATAAGCCGTAATCAGAATCGTTACTTGCGGTTCAAACGAGCCGCGTTTTATATTTTTCGGAAAAACCAAACTGACCAAATAAACGAGTAGCGGATAGCCGACGTACACATAAAAGAGCGCAGCGACCGAAAACCAAAAAATGATTTGAGCGATAAGATTAACCATTATTTTCAGCCGTTCGCCAACCAAATATTTCCGTTAAGGGCGCGGCTTTTACTTCTTCTTTCAATCCTTGTTCGATTTGATAAATTCTTCTGAAAGCGACGGCATAAGCAATCAGATAATAGATAAACCAATTATACGCGACGGCGACGAAAAAACTAGAGACCAGGTAGGCAACGATGCTTGCCTGAAGTCCGATTGAAAGGTAATAAAACCAATCGTGTGTGTCTTTCGCAAAAAGCGTCCGCTCAATCGCACCGAGTTTTCTGAACGGGCTGACCATAAAAATCAGGTAAGCAAGCAGTCCGAGCAAACCGATTTCCGACGAAACCTGCGTAAAAGCATTGTGCGTAACGAGATTGCGAACGCCGACAATCGGGAAATTTCCGATGCCGATGCCCCACGGATTTCTTAGGCTGACGAGAATCGAACGTTCGAGAAGCTCGCGCCGCTGGTCGCTTGAACCGACCGGATCGAGTCCGGGAATAAAAATCGAGAGAATCCGCAAACCGTAATTTCCGGGCGCGAGCAAGATCACCAGTAAACCGACAAAACCGGAAACCGCCATCACATTGAGACGATTTTTGCGCCCGAGTTTCCAAGCCAGCATAACCGAAGCGGCAATCAAGCCCAAAAATCCGCCGCGTGAATAGGTGACGAAATTTGCCGAAACAAAAAGCGTCGCCATCGAAAAATAGACGAGGCGCATTATTTTGCTTTTCGACGCGATTCCGAGACAAATAGCAAGCGGAATCATCGTTACGAGATGCAAAGCCAAATCGTTCGGATTGCCGAACATTCCGCCGATTTCAACGTCAACGCGATAGCCTTCCGCTTTCAGCTCGCCTTTCATAAAAAGGTCTAACGCCTGATAGCTCAAAACAAAAGCGACCGAAAGCGAGAGCCACATCAAGCCCATCAAACGCCGCCGTGTCCGCAAAACATTGACCATCACGATAAACATCAAAACGGCTTTGATAAACGTCTCGTTAAAAGTCTGCCACGCGGTCGGCGGGTCTTTGGCAATCGGCATTGTCACGAGTGCCAGCAAAGTTAAAACTAAAATCGCTTTAACTTCCGTTGACATCACCGTCAAATTTCCCTCGGTCGCCAATTGCGTCGGAATATAAATCAGCAACGTCGCGAGTGCGAAATAAAACGCCGTTGCCGAAAGAAACGAGAGCTGCGGAACGAGTTCATACGGGCGAAACAAAACGAGAATCGAAAAAAGATAAAGCCCGAGATAGCTGAATGTATGCCCGTTGCGTTTGAGCCAATTTTCATCGCTCAAAAGTTGGCGGTCTTTTTCCGCTTTTTTTTCCGTTTTTCGGCGTTTTTGCTGTTCGGCGTAAGGCAAATCTTCCGACACTTTTGAATCGTTTTCAGGCAAAATAAAAATTTCCGTCTGCGCCGTTTCTTCTTTTTCTAAGTTTGAAGTGAACGAATCAGACGGAAATTCTTTTGTGTTTTTGAGGTGTCGGTTGGTTAGGTTTTGTGAGTTTTCATTTTCCTGAACTTTATTTTGAGGATTCAGGTTTTGTGAGCCTTCTTGTTGAGTTTTATTTTGTGAGATTTTCGGAGCTTTGAGTGAAGTCGGAGCGTCAGAACTTTTGCCGTCGTTTTTAGGCTTCGGCGTAAGGCTTTTATAGTCTAAGGTGTTTTTTTTGTCGGCGGACATTTTTAAAGTTTTGCCTCATCGCGCTTTGGGGCAAAAACGTCTGTGCGTTTAATTCTGCGGATTTGATGAAAAAATTCTCGGATGACATTTTATCACAGGTTTCAGGTTTCGAGTTTCAGGTTTCACGATGGTTTCGTCTTTAACTTGAAACCTGAAACTTGAAACTTGAAACTATTTAAACGGTCACTTGTTCGTTTTCGTAGGAAATTATGTCGCGCACCTTTTGTTTTAAGGCTTTTTCAAACTGCCGCGCTTCGTTCACGCCGTTGAAGGAAAGCGATTGGAGATTTGATTCGATGCGTTTGCGGTAATCTGATACGAGCGAATCCGAAACGCCGAGCATTTCGGCAACTTCGAGCTGTGTTCCGCCGCCCGTCGTCAGGTAACAATGCCACAAAACGCTGAGCATTCGGTCATATTGTTTGGCTTTGCCGCGCACCGATTTGTTCAGATTCTGTAAAAATCCGTCAACGAATTCGGTCGCGAGAACCTCGGCTTCCTGCCGCAAAAATCCTTGTTCGGGATTTTCGCGTGTGTCGGCGTGTTCAAATTCGTATTTGCCGTTTTCGTCGTCATCATTGCCCGAACCGCCGATCGGCACGAGATAAATGTCCATCACCGGAAGACGCGACATCACAAACGAACGAAGTGAGCGGACATCAACCGGCGAATCAATCGCTTTGAAAACCTTGATGATCAATTTTTCCAAATCAACATTACTGATCACGATTTGCGCGTCGCCCGTGCAGCCGACCATTCGCGTATCGCGGCTGTGAAACGAAACGACCTTGACGCGCTCTTCCATTTCCTGCACGTTGCGGCGCGTTTTTTTGTCAACCCAATCCGCCAAACCGTAAGTTCTATCAGCTAACCGACGATGAACGTCGGGCGTATTGATATTGTCGAAACGCTTGAATGTCTTGCTCGTTTGAATCAGCGTCGAAACGCGTCGCGCCAGCCGATAGCTTTCGGGATAACGCTTGCGAAGTTCTGCCGTCAGCAGATTGGTTAATTCAATCTGGCTGATTTCGGCTTCGATTTCCGCATCCGTCATGCCCGTGTCGAGATAATGCTGAAAACGCTCTTTGCTTAACAACGCGACAAAAAGCTCCTGCGTTAAATCCGTGTAAGCATTGTATTTGCCTTCTTCGATAAGAAAGCCCGCGCTCTTTGATGCCCTGACCAAAGGATGCGATGAAACTATCCGATGCAGTTCCGTCCAGATTCGGTTAACGTCTGAAACCTTCAGACTTTCCGTCCATTTTCCAATCTTTATCTGTCGGTTTTGTATCGTCTTTGGAAGACGCTCCTGCTGTTTGATTGCACTCATAAAAAGTTTAAGTCCGATTGTTTTTTTGTGATTTGTGTTTTTAGATAGCAATGCCCTGCCCTGCTCGATCAGCGGAAATCTCGTCCCGATTGAGATTTTGCTCCGCAAAGCCTTTAGTAATTTATTGTTTTTTTTTGAGAAGGGTAAAACCCTGAAATTAACCACCGAGCTATGCGGCTAATTTGGCGGGTAGTTGGCGGAACGTTTTGTGTTCCAAATCAACCACAATTAAGATGTTAGCAATTATTGAGGATTTGAGCAACTATTTTTTGTATTTTTTTACGATGTTAAACAAAATAGAGTAAAGAGCTGTAAAACAAGGATTTAACCTGTTATATTCCAGACAAATAAGCGATCTTGAAAGATTTTTTTATTTTTTATCAAGATTGTTTTGGAAGCAAAGCAGCATTACAGATTTATTTTTCTTGTAACAGAATAAATTTTTCCTGTCGTAGTTTTATGTCAGCATGGGAAAAGTTTCCGAAAAACTCGTTTATGTCTTTAACAAAAATGACTAAATTTCATAAAAGTCCAACTTGTCCTTTGTCAAATGATTTGCTGGCATTTCAAACCGGAAAGATTTCGCTTCGGGAAAAAGAGCGAATCACCGTGCATTTAAGGTTCTGTGAATTTTGCGCCGCCGAGGTTGAATTTTACACGCATTATCCGCAAGCTGACGAAACGGTTGAGAAAACCGAAATTCCGCTGCCGCTTTTTGAATTAGCCGAAGCTCTTTTGAGTAATAAACACAAAAACAATTCATTGCTCAAAAGGCTTTTTAAGCAACCCGATGATTTAAAGTTCACCGATTTTTGAGTCAATTCTTTTTAGCCCCGCATCAATCTAATTTCCGCAAATCTCGTCAATCGCTTCTTCGTATTTTTCGTCAATCACGCCGCGTTTAATTTTGAGCGTCGGAGTCATTTCGCCTTTATCAATCGAAAATTCACGCGGCAGAAGATAAACTCTTTTGACTCTTTCGTAATCGCTTAATTCTCTACTAAAATCAACCGCGTCCTTTTGAACACGTTTGACGACATACGGATTTTCACAAAGTTCTTCGCGTGAGCCTTCCGCTTTGATGCCTTCATCTTTGAGCGTCTGCTTCAATGTTTCCCAATCGGGAACGATTAGCGCGCCAACCTGTTTTCTGCCCGAACCGACAACGATTGCTTGCGAAACGAGCGGCGACTGTTTCAAAAGACTTTCGACCTGAAGCGGCGCGACATATTTTCCGTTCGACAATTTAAACAAATCTTTCAAACGGTCGGTCACATAGAAATGTCCGTCCTCGTCTTTGTAGCCGACATCGCCCGTGTGATACCAGCCTTCTTCATCAATAACTTTGGCGGTTTCTTCGGGTCGGTTGTAATAACCGCGCATCACGTTTTTGCCGCGAATCAAAATCTCGTCCTGTGCGCCGATTTTCATTTCGATTCCCTCGAACGGCGTGCCGATTGAACCGACTTTGTTGTCTTCGGGACGATTCACACAAGTAACGCAGGCTTCGGTCATTCCGTAGCCTTGCAGAATCGGAATTCCCGCGCCCCAGAATGCGTAAGAAAGTTTTTTCGACAAAGGTGCGCCGCCCGAAACAAAAAATCTGAGACTTCCGCCGACACCATCGCGCCATTTTGAAAAAACCAGTTTGCTCGCCAGCACGTGTTTGCCTGCCAAAATCGGCGAAACGGATTTATGCATGTCTTTCGCCGTCCAATATTCCTGCCCGACCTCCAAAGCCCAATCGAAAAGCGACGTTTTCCAGCCGCCGGCGGATTTTCCTTTTTTGACGATCTTGTGATAAACCTGCTCGAACAGACGCGGCACAGCGGTCATAATTGTCGGTTCAACTTCTTGCAAGTGTCCGGCAATCAGTTCAAACGCGGCGCAGTAATGAATCGCCACGCCATTGGCGCAGAGTACGTAAAAAACCGTCCGTTCAAAAATATGCGAAAGCGGCAAAACCGCGAGCGAGCGGTCGGTTGATCTGATCGGCAAACCTTTGGAAACGGCGACCACGTTCGTCACGAAATTTTCGTGCGTGAGCATCACGCCTTTCGGTTCGCCGGTCGTGCCTGACGTATAAATAATCGTTGCCAGATCGTCGGAATCTATTTTTTCGAGAAAGTTTTCAAAGGCTTGTGAATCAATGCGGTCGGCTTCAAACCCGCGTTTTTCAACTTCGGCGAAGGTCATTGCACGATTATCGTTTTCAGTTTTGGCATCGTCGTCAAAAAAGACGATTTTTTCGATAGTTTCGACGCTTTCGACCGCGCTTTGGGCGTGTTTGAAAAGTTTTTTGCCCGAAATGAAAAGCATTTTCGCGCCCGAATCTTCTAAAATATAGCGGATTTGTTCGACGGCTTGCGTCGTGTAAATCGGCACGTTGACGGCGCGAAGCGAAAGAATCGCCAAATCGGTCAGCGACCATTCGGGGCGATTTTCGGAGATAATCGCAATTTTATCGCCCGCCTTGATACCTAAATCGGCGAGTCCGAGCGCGAGATTTTTGATTTTTTCGATCACTTCCGCGCCCGAGAGATGTTTCCAAGCCTCTTCGATTTTATAGCTCAACGCGTCGGTTTTGTTGTTACGGCGAAAAGATTCGAGACAAAAGTGCGGGATTGTCTGCGGTATATTCTCAAATCCGATTAAATTTTCTGCAGTCATCTTTATAAAATTGTTAATCGTTAAGTTTTACATTTTAGATGCAAATTTCAAAGGCGATTTTGGTAATAATTGTAAGAAAGTTCCAAGTTTCAGGTTTCAAGTTCCAAGTTTGATTCTCGTCTTTTAACTTGAAACCTGAAACCTGAAACTTGAAACTTTACTGTGCAACCAGATACAGATTGCGTCCGGCGCGTTCGATAATCAGCGTTTCCGCATCCGTTTCATAATCTTCGAGCCGAAAATTTCGGTAATTCAAAAAGCCGAGGTTCAATCGTTGGCACGTTTCTTCGTCAATTTGCGAAGTCCGGCAGGTGAGTTTCCTGCGCGACGAGCGCGTCAAATCTTTCAACCTTTTTTTCCGCTAAAACACGAGCAGCAAACGGAAACAATAAATCCGTGTTGTCATCCCGCGTTTTGTCGGGAATAACGGGTAAAACACGCGAATTCGGCGCAATTTCGGCGAGCGATTCTTCGACGATTGCGCCAAGTTCATCCGCCGACAAATCCGCTTCGGGCGAGCCTTTGTCAATGACAAAAGTTTTTTTTCGGCTGCTGTTTGCATATTGGCTATTTGCGTTTGTAAGAAACTCGCCAAATCGTGTTTGAACCGTCGTCGCTGACGAACATCGAGCCGTCTTTGGCGACCGCGACACCAACGGGTCTGCCCCAAACATCGCCTTCGGGTGTCACGAATCCGGTCATAAAATCTTCGTATTCGCCCGTCGGAACGCCGTTTTTCTGCGGCACGCGAATGACCTTGTAACCTGTTCTTTTGGCGCGATTCCAAGAGCCGTGAAGCGCGGCAAAACCTTCGTTCTTATATTCGTTCGGAAACATTTTGCCCGTGTAAAAAAGCATCTGAAGCGATGCCGAATGCGATTGCAAAAGCACGTCGGGAACGATTGATTTATCGCGCAATTCGGGGAATTTCCCGATGTGGCGCGGGTCTTGATTCGGTCCGATGTAATACCACGCCCAACCGTAAAAACCGCCGTCTTTGACCCGTGTGATGTAATCGGGAACAAGGTCGTCGCCAAGTCCGTCGCGCTCGTTGACCGAAGCCCAAAGCTCGCCCGTCTGCGGATGAACGGCGATGCCGACCGCGTTGCGAATGCCCGAAGCAAAAACGCGAAAACCCGTGCCGTCCGGGTTATATTGCAAAACAGTAGCGCGATTTTTTTCGTTGTCATTCGGATTTTCCCAGACATTCGTCAGCGAACCGACCGACACGAACATTTTTTTATTGTCGCGTGAAAAAGCGATGTCGCGTGTCCAATGTCCGCCGCCGCGCAGTTCGCCATACGCCGGAATGTCGGGAACAACCACTTCCGCCTTGCCGTTCGCTTTCAAGTCGCCGTTTTTATAGGGATAACGAATGACCGAATCGGTATTGGCAATGTAAATATACTGCGGATTTGCGCCGCTCGGATAAAATTCGATACCGAACGGACGTTTCAAATCAGCGGCGAAAACTTCGTTGATTTCGGGTTTGCTATTGTCTTTTGAAGGACGAATCACGCGCACCCGATTAGCGCGGCTTTCCGCGACGAAAATATCGCCGTTCGGCGCAACTTTCAAAAGACGCGGATTCGTCAGACCGCCGAGAAACTCTTCGACCTTAAAGCCTTCCGGCACTTTCGGCAATGCGTCTGCCGGACGCGAAACAAGTTTCGGACCGTTGAAAACCGATTTTGTTTCGTACGGCTTCGGCAAATCGGCAGGCATAATGCGCCGCCGCACGCCCGGCGCATCGGTCGTCCAATCGCCAAACGCGCCTTGTCCCGTCAGAACTTTTTGACTCTGTTTGTTTTTTTCGTCCTTCTTTTGTGAAAGTGTTTCCGAAATAGAAGTTGTAAAAATTGCCGATAAAATAAAGATTGAAATGACTACCCGCGAAAATTTCCCTTGCATAATTTATAAAGTTTTGTTGCCCCTTTTCTTTATACTTTAGCAAATTAAACTCAAGTCCAGTAATTTCTGTCGAGCGAACGGTAATTTATCGCTTCGCTGATATGTTGCGGCTGAATATTTTCGCTCTCGTCCAAATCGGCAATCGTCCGCGAAACTTTTAAGATTCGGTCGTGTGCGCGGGCTGAAAGACCTTGTTTGAGCATGGCGCGTTCGAGCAGATTTTCGCTTTCGGCATCGAGCGCACAGAATTTACGAATCTGCGTCGGCGACATCGCCGAGTTTGAATAAACATTCTCGCTTGAAAGTCTTTCGATTTGAATTTCACGCGCTTTGATGACGCGGGCGCGAATTGTTTCCGAACTGTCGCCGAGCGGAACGCCTTTGCCGCGCAGTTCTTTGAAATTAACGGCGGGAACGTCAATGTGAATATCAATCCTGTCCATCAGCGGTCCCGAAATTTTGCCGACATAACGCTGAATTATCGGCGGCGAACATTTGCATTCGCGCCCCGAACCGTAATATCCGCACGGACACGGATTCATCGAAGCGACAAGCATAAAATTGCTTGGAAACGTCAGCGAAGTTGCGGCGCGGCTGATCGTAACTTGCTTGTCTTCCATCGGTTGACGCAAAACTTCCAAGACGCTTCTATCGAATTCAGGCAATTCATCAAGAAATAAAACGCCCAAATGTGCGAGCGAAACTTCGCCCGGTTTCGGAATCGAACCGCCGCCGATGAGTCCGGCTTGCGAAACGGTGTGATGCGGATTTTTAAAAGGTCTTTCGGTGACTAATCCCGATTTTCCCGTCAAACCTGCGACCGAGTGAATTTTTGTGATTTCCAAGGCTTCTTCAAATTCGAGCGGCGGCAGAATCGTCGGCAGACGTTTCGCGAGCATCGTTTTGCCCGAACCGGGCGAACCAATCATTAATATATTATGTCCGCCCGCGCTGGCGATTTCGAGTGCGCGTTTTGCCGAACTTTGTCCGCGAACTTCCGAAAAGTCCACGCGGTATTTGTTTTCGCTCGCCTTAATGTCTTTGATGTCGAGCTTCAACGGCGGAATTCGTGGTTCTCTGCCGCTTTGCAAATCCTGCGCGATTTCGGCGGCTTGGCGCAAATCACGAATCGGAAAGACGTTTATTTCCTGCACGACGGCGGCTTCGGTCGCATTTTCTTCGGGCAGAAGCAGATTTGCAATGCCGTTTTCGCGGCAGCGAAGCGCGATTGAAAGCGCACCGCGCACAGGACGAACGCGACCGTCGAGCGAGAGTTCGCCGATACTCAGAGTATTTTCGAGCGCGTCGAAATTTCCCAGATCGCCGTTCGCGCCCAGAATTCCGAGCGCAATCGGCAAATCAAAGCTCGCGCCTTCTTTGCGGACATCGGCGGGCGCAAGATTAATGGTCGTTTTGTGAAACGGGAAAAAATACGAGCTGTTGGTAATCGCGGCGCGGATTCGCTCGCGTGATTCGCGGATAGCCGTATCGGGCAAACCGACAATCAAAACCGGCGCAGATGTATCGGCTTCACCTTTGACAGGTTGAAGATTAACTTCGATGTCAACGATTAGCGCGTCAATTCCATAAACGGCGGCAGATTGAGTCAGGAAAAGCATATTTGCTCCTCAAACATTATTTATTTGGTTAAAACGAAAAACAGTTTATACCAAAGTTTTCCCTAAAAGCCAGAACTATTTATTTTTGAACTGCTTTTTCAAAATAAAATCGGTCAAATTGAATCATTCGTCATTTCAATTTGACTGATTACAACGCTGCTTCGTTTCTCCAAAATCTATTAAAACCCTGTATTTATCGCATTTATCGCTTTGGCACAAAGGTTGATAAAGGATTTGCGGAGATTAGTGTATTGAATCTCCGGCAAAGTTCTACCGAAACAGATTAGATAGGAGTTCTAAAACAATGTTGCTCAAACGGCAATTTTCAAAAATATCGAAAACATTTTCCCTCTTAATATTGTTTTCATTTCTGCTGACGAATACGTTCGTTGCTCAGACTTATTCAAATTCAAAGGATAATTCGACCAAAAAGCTCTCGACCGAATATCCGGCTTTAGCGAAATATGCGACGGATTTGACCGCCCTGGCGCGTGACGGCAAAATTTCGGTTAATCCGACCTTTGAACGCGAAACCGATTTACTGGTTAAATCGCTCGTGACGGGCGGTGTGCGCCAATCCGTCATTTTAGACGAAACCGGCGAAAATCAAGAATCGGTCGTTAAAGTTTTGGCTTCGCGGATCGCGAAAGGCAATGTTCCCGTCGCGCTTACCGGAAAGCGCGTCTTTAAGCTCGAACTCAACACGCTTTTTGCCGATGTCAAAGATAACGCGGAAGCCGCCCAAAGAGTTGATGCGGTAGTCAGCGAATTGGCACAAGCGAAAGGCGAAATTATTCTGTTTATTAATGAACTGACCAATTTTGTCGGCAATTCGCCAATCAGCGGAAAACTTACCGAATCGCTTTTGCAAGGCAAAGTGAACATCATCGGCGGAAGCTCGAAAGCCGCATACACCGAAAAGATCGAATCGAACGCCGAAGTTGCCGCGATTTTTGAAACGATTGTCGTCGGAAACGCCAATTTCGACAAATCGGACGAAGAACTCCAAAAACAAATCGCCAACAGCGAAGGATTTCGCGGCGACAATGTTGCTTCCGACTTACGCGAAATGATGCAGTACGATAAAACTGACGGCAAAAAACGCCTCGACGTAATTTTGCAAACCAAAGATGCCGACAACGCAGTTTTGCGCCGCATTTTGGCTGAAAACAAAGTCCGTCTCGAAGACCGTATCGGCACGTCCGACACGATGGTCGTCAATCTGCCCTTGAGCGCGATTGAAGCCTTAACGGCGAGCGGTTTGATAAATTATATTTCGCCCGACCGTCCGACACTCAAGCTCGGACACGTCGAAAATACAATCGGCGCAATTTTAACGCGTTCACAAGCGGCGACTTCAACCCGTGCGGCTTACACGCTCGACGGGACGGGTGTCGGCGTGGTGGTTCTCGATTCGGGCATTCTGCCGGGACATAAATCTTTTAAAGACAACGGCAATACGAGCCGCATCGTTTACAGCCAAAGTTTTGTAGCCGGTGTGACAAGCACCGACGACGATTACGGACACGGAACTCACGTTGCGGGCATCATCGCCGGAAAAAGCGATATTGGCGGCGCGCGCGGCGTTGCACCGAATGCGAAAATCATCAATCTGAAGGTTTTGGACGCGCAGGGCAGGGGACAAACATCATGGCTTCTGAACGCGCTCGATTGGATCAAAGCAAATCATCAGACATACAACATCCGCGTTGCTAATTTGAGTCTTGGCGGTTTGGCGATTGATACTTATACCAATGACCCGGTTTGCCGTAAAGTTCAGGAATTGAGCGCACTCGGTATTTTGGTCGTGGCGGCTGCCGGAAACGAAGGCAAAAACGCGGCAGGACAAAAACTTTACGGGCATATTCATTCACCCGGTAACGACCCGTCGGCTTTAACCGTCGGCGCAGTCAACACGAAAGCGACGGACGCACGTACCGACGATATAATGGCGACCTTCAGTTCAAATGGTCCGACACGCAGTTTTTATACAACGGCAAACGGCACGAAAATCTACGATAACGCGATGAAACCCGATATGGTTGCGCCGGGCAATAAAATCGTCGCGGCACGCGCCAAATCAAGCAGTCTTTTGGTAACGAGCCTGAACGATAACCTCAATGCAACGATTAATTCACTGAATCCGGGCGACGAAGTGCTGACAATGAGCGGAACTTCGATGTCAACTCCGGTGGTTGCGGGCGCGGCGGCTCTGCTTTTCCAAATCAATCCGAATCTGACCCCGCAAATGGTGAAAATGATTCTGGAATACACGGCACAGCCTTTAAACGGCTACAATATGCTCGAACAGGGCGCGGGACAATTGAATTTGGAAGGCGCAGTGCGTCTGGCAAAAGCCTACCGCACGGATTTGAATTTCAATACGGCAACGCCGGGAACTTCGCTTTTGGTTGCGGGTGCCAGTTTCCCGACACCGACAACCATACTCAACGGCGTAACATTCAACTGGTCGCAGGGAATTTTAACTAACCACGCGTATCTCAAAGGACAGAGCCTGGCAAGTACATTCCACAATGTTTATAAGAACGATATGTGGTTTGATAAGGGTATCGAAAATAATCCGACGACTTATCAGTATGTTGTTAACAGCAACTTTCACAATCAGGCGAACATAACAATTATGCCAAAAGCGTTGGTCAGCAACGGCACGGCGATGGGCGGCGGAACAGTTTTCAAAGCGTTTGGCGTATTAGTCGGCGACGGCGTGTTAATCAGCGACGGTGTGTTGGTCAGCGACGGCGTGTTAATCAGCGACGGCGTGTTAATCAGCGACGGTGTGCTAATCGGTGACGGTGTGTTAGTCAGCGACGGCGTGCTAATCAGCGACGGCGTGTTAATCAGCGACAGCACAATGGCAAATAGTGCAATTTATGGTGATGAATAATTATAAAGGGAAAATTGGAGGAAATCACTATGAAATTGCAACTTGCTTATAACCAAGCTGACAACATAAAAGTAAATTCGCTTGAATATATCATTTCAAATGCAGTTGCCAATTTAAGCCGTGTTCAGATTCTGACCGAAAACCAAACCGAAGAGGTTCTGGGATTCTTGAAAGTGCGTCCCGTTCATACGGTCGTCATGACAAGTTTCATTCAGGACAACGGTCTGGAAAGCCCGAGCAATCGCGGAATTTTTTACGGTTACAGAAATACGGCAGGCGAACTCGAAGGAGTTGCTTTAATCGGACATACGACGCTGGTCGAAACACGTTCGGAAGAAGCATTGATAACACTTGCTTTGAAAGCCAAAGAATCTGAAACGCCGATTCACATTATGATGTCGGACGGCAATTCGATTGAAAGTTTTTGGCAATATTATTCGGGCGGAAACCGACAGCCGCGCCTCGTTTGCGAAGAACGGCTCTTCGAAATCAAACATCCGGTCATGGTGCGCGAAACGGTTGAAGGTTTGCGTCAGGCAACCGCCGAAGAATTAATGCCGGTCGCCATTGCCCACGCCGAAGTCGCGTTTGAAGAATCGGGTGTCAATCCGATGGAAAAAGACCGCGAAGGCTATCTGAAACGCGTTCTGCGCCGTATCGAACAAGGCAGAGTTTGGGTTGTTTTCGACCAAGACAAATTGGTTTTCAAAGCAGATGTGATTGCCGAAACGACGGAAGTAATGTATCTGGAAGGCATTTATGTCAACGCGGAAAGTCGCGGAAAAGGCATCGGTGCAAACTGCTTATCTCAATTGAGCCGCGTCTTGCTTGAAAAAGTAAAACACGTCTGTTTATTGAGCAATGTTGACTTTCAGCAGGCACACAATGCTTATCTGAAAGCCGGATTCAAATCCAAAGATTGTTGCGTAACAATGTTTGTTTGAAATACTTAGGTAAAAAAGGTATGGACAAAAAAGATTATTTTGTTCATAATGTTCTTTGGCTTCGATCAGCCGTCCATACCTTTTTTAAGTCCGAATCGCCCACAAATATATTGCCAAACCATTTGAAAAGACTCTCACGGTTGAATTTTGATGTTTAAAATTTGAATAAAAATAAGTCTTTTTGTTAGTTTCAAAAACCTCTTTCAGCTGCTAACTTCCCGACTTTGACTAACTATTTAAGTTGCATTCCACTTCGGAAAATTTATGAAAACGCAGGAAATGACAAGAAAGTATATGTTGGGAGTGATTGCTATCGGCTTTCTCTGCCTCATTGCTGCGGCTGTCAGACTTCCTTTAGAAAAAATTGACCTGCGATTTCTGTTTCTCGCGGCTTTTACAATCGGATTGGGTTCACGAATCACGATTCAGCTTCCCAAGTTCAAATCACACATTTCGGTTTCCGACACTTTTATCTTTTTCGCATTGCTTTATTTCGGCGGAGAAGCCGCCATTCTTTTAGCGGGAATCGAGGCTTTTTGTTCGGCGTGGCGTTTTTGCAACAAAAAAATTACCGTCTTTTTCAACGCCGGCGCAATGGCTCTCTCAACTTCGCTCGTTGTCGCTTCGCTTTATTTGTTCGGGATTGACACGGAAGCCGAATTGCACGGCACGACCGTCAGCGATTTTATCATCACGGTTTCTGTCGTCGCGCTTGTTCAATTTTTTGCGAACACGGGTTTGTCCTCGATTTACGGCGCATTAAAAAGCGAAAAGCCTTGGTGGGAAACCTGGAAAACTCACTATTTATGGATCTTCGTGACCTATTCAATCGGCGCACTGGCTGCCGGAACATTGGTAAAAATCGTTGATGCGGTCGGGTTCACCGCGTTGATTGCGACCATTCCAATCATACTTTTTGTCTATCTGACGTATCGGATGTATCTCAAAAACGTCGAGATGTCGCTCAACCAAGCCGAGCAAGCCAAAGAATATGCCGAAATTCTCGAAAAACAATCCGCCGCGCTTTCCGAATCGGAAGAGCGTTTTCGTTCGGCGTTTAATTACGCGCCAATCGGCATCGCGCTTGTTTCTCCAAACGGCATCTGGCTTAAAGTCAATCGCGCACTTTGTCAGATTTTAGGCTACACGGAAGAAGAATTCTTAGCCGCCGATTTTCAATCAATGCTCTTTACCGAAGATTTGGGAAACACATTGATCAAAATTCACGAACTGATTTCGGGCAAAGTTCCGAACTGTCAGATGGAACAGCGTTATCTGCACAAAACCGGCAGAACCGTCTGGGCTTCGTGGAGCGTCTCGACAACCAGTCATTCAGTTTCCGAACATCCGAATCTGATTTTTCAAATTCAGGACATCACCGATAAAAAACTCGCCGAAGAAAAACTGCAATACGAAGCCGCGCACGACGCGCTCACCGGATTGCCCAATCGGGCGCGTTTTATGTCGAAGCTCGATCAAGCCTTAGCCAAAGCGCACGAAAATCCGAGCTACAAAGTGAGTGTTCTTTTTATTGACCTCGACCGTTTTAAAGTCATCAACGACAGCCTCGGACATCTGATCGGCGACCAGCTTTTGATCGGCATTGCCGAACGTCTGCGCGAATGTTTGCGTCCGTCGGATCTGGTGGCGCGGCTTGGCGGCGATGAATTCACGATTTTGGTCGAAGGAAAATACGAAGCCAAAGAAGTTATCCGCATTGCCGAACGGATTCAGGAAAAATTCCTCATTCCGTTCGATTTAAGCGGAAACGAAGTCTATAGTTCGGCGAGTATCGGCATCCTGCACGCGACCGAAAATCATCATTTGCCCGATGATTTGATGCGCGATGCGGACACGGCAATGTATCAGGCGAAACGCGCCGGTAAAGCGCGTCACGAAGTCTTTGATCAAGATATGCACGAAGCCGTCAAAGAAATCCTACAGCTTGAAACGGATTTGCGCCGCGCCGTCGAAAAAGACGAATTTTACATTAATTATCAGCCGATTTATTCTTTGATTACCGATAAAATTGACGGTTTTGAAGCCTTAGCGCGTTGGAATCACATCACATTCGGCGACATTCAGCCCGCCAAATTTATTCCGCTCGCGGAAGAAATCGGTTTGATTGACGCGCTTGGCGAACATATTCTGCGAAAGGCTTGTTCGCAAATGCAGTCGCTCAAAGAATCTATGCCTGATTCCGAATTACTGATTTTGAGCGTCAATCTTTCGTGCAAACAATTTGCCAATCCGAATCTCGTCACGAAAATCAAACGGGTTCTCGAAGACACCAAATTTCCGGCTAATAAGTTGAAACTCGAAATCACCGAATCGGTCTTTTTGGAGCATCAGGAAAAAGCCGTCGAAATGCTTTACCAGCTCCGCGACATGGGCATTGAAATCAACATTGACGATTTCGGCACAGGTTATTCAAATCTGAATTATCTGATGAAACTCCCGATTTCGACGCTCAAAATTGACCGCTCGTTTATCAGCCCGATCGAGTCGAACGGCAATAATTCGGAAATCGTCCGCACAATCGTGATGCTGGCGCGAAACTTGGGAATGAAAGTCATTGCCGAAGGCGTGGAAACTAAAGAACAGCTCGATGAGCTGAAAAAATTAAACTGCGAAGGCGCGCAAGGCTACTTTTTCGCCGCGCCGATGTCGTTTGAAAAAGTCCGTTATTTTCTCAACGAAAACGGCATCACCAATATTCCCGAAAGCCGTTTTGAAGACGTTTCAGTCGTTTCGACGATTCAATAATTAGTGAAAAACTAAAAGTGAATAGTGAAAAGTAAAAGAATATTTCCTTAACTTTTCACTATTCACTTTTAGTTTTTCACTTTATAAACTTATTTTTTGAGCCAGCCGAACAGCGCGTTGACCGTGATGTCGCGGTTCGTTTCGTAAATTGCGCGAGTCAGCGGAATTGACATCGGGCAAACCTGCACACAGTTTTGCGCGTTGCCGCAATTGGTAATGCCGTCATCGCCCATCAAACCGTCGAGCCGTTTTTCAGTCGTAATTTTGCCCGTCGGGTGCATATTGAAAAGTTTCGCTTGAGCAATCGCTTGCGGTCCGATGTAGTTGTCGTCGTGATATTGCGGACAGGCTTCGAGACAGCAACCACACGTCATACAGCGCGAATAAGCGTAGCGTTCCTGCGCCTGTTCGTTCGACATCGCCGGCGCGGGTCCGAGATCGTGCGTGCCGTCGAGTTCGATCCAGGCATTAACCTGTTTGAGATGCTCGAACATTTTCGAGCGGTCAACTTTCAGATCGCGGACGTTCGGAAATTTCGACATCGGTTGCAGCGAAATCGTATTCGAGCCGCTGGCAAGCAGTAAATCGTCAACCAACGCCGAACACGATTGCCGAACGCGTCCGTCAATGACCATCGTGCAAATTCCGCAAACCTGTTCGAGACAACTCATATCCCAAACCGGCGGCGTGGTTTGCTTGCCGTCTTTCGTCACCGGATTTTTGCGAATTTCCATCAGCGCGGAAATTATGTTGAGATTTTTGCGGTAAGGAATCTCGAAAGTTTCCCAATGCACCGCCGCCTCGAGTTTCTCGCGCCGCTGAATCTTAAACTCAATCGTCGGCGGCGGATTCGTTAATCTTTTTTTCTCTTGGTGTCCGTTTGTTTCGCTCATAAATTTAAATAAAATCAACCAACTCGTAAATATCTTTTAGCTTTATTTTTAAGTCAACCGATTCAAAATTGACAGAGCTTTCGATTCCGATGGTTGCCCTGTAAATCCAATTTCCATCTTCGCGGCGAAGATATTGCTCGACAACTGCTTTTTCCTGTGAAATCAAAACATATTCATCCAAAGATTCGAGGTTTTGATACATCCATAATTTTTCGCTTCGGTCAAAAGCCGCTGTGCTGTCAGACAAAACTTCAATTATCAATTTCGGATTCGTGACGACATCGCGCCGAAGTTTGTAAAAATCCAATTTTCCGCAAACTACCGCAACATCAGGATAAAGAAATTTCTCACGACTCGAAATCCAAACCTTTAAATCATTTGAAAAAGTCCGACATTGTTTTTTCTTTAGTTTCGGCGAAAGCGTTTCAATCAGATTCGTGACGATTTGAATATGGTTGATGTCTGCGCCCGCTAATGTCGGCGGCACACCGTGCAAGGGAATAATGTAGCCGTCCCAATACTCGCTTTTGTATTCGGCTTTGTCTTCCAATGCCAAATATTCTTCCGGCGTGTATTTTTTTGTTGACAATAAAGCTACGGATTTCATACAAACATTATTCCTTGAAAGATTCGCCTTCCTTAATCTTCGCATCCTTTTCGTTGACGATTTCCTCGCGGCTGATCGAATCGGGCTTTTGTTCGAGTCCGCTTCCGACGATTTGCGGTGCGCCGCTTTTTTCGGGTAATTTTTCGTTTGCGTTTGCTGCTTTCGCTTTTCCGCTGGAATAATCACGTTTTCGAGGTTCGATTAAACCCGTATCAACGGCTTCGTAACTCAAAATCGGTGATTCGGCTGACCATTCGGCGATGGTCGTTTTCATAAATTTCTCATCGTCGCGTTCGGGGAAATCGGGTTTGTAATGCGCTCCGCGGGATTCGTCGCGGTTTAATGCGCCAAGCGTGATAACTCGTGCCAGTTCGAGCATATTCCACAATTGCCGTGCGTGCGGAACGGCTTGCGTCGCCCATAAATTCGAGTCGTTTATCGAAATATTTTTGAAACGATCTTGCAGTTCGACGATTTTTTCATCAGTCGCCTTCAAACGGTCGTTATAACGAACAACAGTTACGTTATCGGTCATCCATTTGCCAAGTTCCTCATGCAGTTTGTATTGATTTTCCGAACCTTCGTTTTTGATAATTTGATCGTTAATATCCTGCTGTTTTTTTAATTCCGCCGCGTGAATTCCGTTCGTTTCGCTGTTTCCGCGTTCGACGTTTTTGGCATAATTAATTGCCGACGGCGCAGCGGTAAATCCGCCATAAACGCAAGAAAGCAAAGAGTTTGCGCCCAAACGATTTGCGCCGTGAATCGAATAATCGCATTCTCCGGCAGCGAAAAGTCCGGGAATATTTGTTTTTTGCTCCGAATCAACCCAAAGTCCGCCCATCGAATAATGAACGCCCGGGAAAATCCGCATCGGCACATAACGCGGGTCATCGCCGACGAACATTTCATAAATTTCGAGAATCGCACCGAGCTTGCGCGTCAGAGTTTCCGCCGGAATATGCGTCAAATCCAGATAAACCTGATTTTCGCCGCCGACTCCGTAGCCTTCCAAACAGACCTGAAAAATCTCACGCGTCGCAATGTCACGCGGCACGAGATTGCCGTAAGCCGGATATTTTTCTTCGAGAAAATACCACCGTTCTTCGTTCGGAATATCTTTCGCGTTGCGCGCATCGCCTTGATTTTTCGGAACCCAAACGCGTCCGCCTTCGCCTCGTGCCGACTCGCTCATCAAGCGAAGTTTATCTTCGCCCGGAATCGAAGTCGGGTGAACCTGGATAAATTCGCCGTTCGCATATTTCGCGCCTTGCTGATAAGCGGCTGAAACCGCACTTCCCGTACAGGTTTGCGAATTGGTTGATTTTCCGAAAACCAATCCGGGTCCGCCCGTCGCCATAATCACGGCATCGGCGGCAAAGGATTTTAATTCGAGCGTTTGCAGATTCATCGCAATCAAACCGCGGCAAACCTGATAATCGTCCAAAACCAACGAAAGCATTTCCCAACCTTCGTATTTATTGACTTTTCCGGCGGCTTCATATTTGCGAACCTGTTCGTCCAAAGAATACAAAAGCTGCTGTCCGGTCGAAGCTCCCGCAAACGCCGTCCGGTGATGCAAAGTTCCGCCAAACCGCCGGAAATCAATCAAACCTTCCTGCGTCCGCGAGAACGGAACGCCCATTCTGTCGAATAAATATATGATTGACGGAGCCATATCGCACATCCGCTTGACCGGCGTTTGATTCGCCAGAAAGTCGCCGCCATAAACCGTGTCGTCCAAGTGTTTGAGCGGCGAATCGCCTTCGCCTTTCGTGTTGACCGCGCCGTTAATTCCGCCCTGTGCACAAACCGAGTGCGAGCGTTTGACGGGAACGACCGAAATCAGATCAACCTCGTGACCTTGTTCGGCAATCTTCATCGCCGCCGCCAGTCCCGCCAATCCGCCGCCGACAATCGCTATTTTTAATCCGTTTGAAGTAGCCATAATTTTTTCTAAATTAGAAGTTTTCTTATACCGCTCGATGTTCCAAAACCGAATGATGCAAAGACGTGATCGGAATCGTTTCAATCATTGAAGGCGTATAAGCCGATAATGACAAAATATCTTTGACGGGCGATGACTGCAAAATTTCGATAACCAACTCGCGCACATTCGTTGGTAATTCTTCCAACCCATTCAAAGGCAAACTGCGAAAACCGATTTCCGTCGGTTGCGCCAAGACCGAATAATCAAATAACGTCAAACCGACGGCACGGCGTTCCTCTAAATTGACACGCAAAAGAATATGTTCGTTCAGCTCAATTCCTGTCGCATTTTCGCCAGTTCCAAACGAGACATAGAGCGTGTCGCTCAGTTCGTCATATTTGAAAATCAGTCTTCCATCCATTATTAAAATTTCTTAATTTCTTCGGTCTTTTTCTTTTCAACCGTTTTTGTTTCTTCGCAAAGAACTTTCGGCAGCAGTCCGCATTTCCAAACAAACGCAACCGCCGCGTTGGTGCCGACCGCAAAAAGTCCGAGAGCCAAGACTAAACAACCGTAAAGTGCATATTTCTGGGCTTTTTCGCCGATGATAATTCCCCAATCAACCGCAAAAAGCCAGAATCCGTAACCCAAATGCCACGCCGTCGCCGCAATTCCCAAGATGTATATTGCCATTACCCAGGGAATCGCAAATTCGCTCGCCACAATGTCAAAAGACTGTCCGGCATTTCCGGCAATTGCTTTCGTATTAAGTCCCGGAATCAAACCGAAGCGAAAATTCAAAATATGGAAAAAGATAAAAAAGAAAAGAAAGATGCCAGTCGCACGCTGAAAAATGTAAAACCAATTGCGCCCATAGCCGTAATTTGAAATATTCGGTCGCGCTTCGGACGAGATGATAATGCCGTAAACCGAGTGAAAAATAAGCGGCAGAAAAATGCCGAAAATTTCGATAAACAGCAAATACGGTATATCGTGAATGTCCTGCACGGCTTTTTCAAAAACGGCTTCACCGTTCATCGCTTTTGAATTCGTGAACATATGGACAAAGAAAAAAATGCCGAGCGGCACGATACCTGTAATCTGATGCAATTTTCGCAAAAGAAACGTGTTGCTAAACCTGATTGCCATTTAATATTAGCCTCTAAAGAGTTCTGAATTTACGACTGCTGACGTTTGTCATTCTAAACATTAAATCGTAAATCAGCAATTTTTAAATCTAAATTAATAATACATATTTGACTAAATAAGTTAAAATGAATTTTCTTGCGGACATAATTCAGGTAAACTTATTAGAGAGTAAAGAGTGGAGAGTAGAGAGTAGAGAGTCAAAACGATTTTCAACTCTCCACTCTAAAGCAGGTCAGCCAAAGTTTTATAATAATTTAGAAGCCCGGACGAAGTAAGAGCGTGATTTCACACTTACTTCGTGCATTTTTCTGCAAAATCATTATCTTATAAAATATATTCTGACCTGCTTAGTTCAAAACCGATAACGATTGAAGTTAGGTCAGATTGAGTAGAGTCAAGACGATTTTCAATTCTCCACTCTCTACTCGCAACTTAAAAAGATGCACATTGAAACATTAAAAGTATTTTGTGATTTGGTGGATTTACAAAGTTTTTCGCTCGCGGCGGAGCGCAATTTCATTACGCAATCGGCGGTCAGCCAGCAGATTCGGACATTGGAAGAGAAATTCAAACGCCGCCTTTTAGAACGTGTTCGCGGACGGCGCGAAGTTCGTCTGACTCCGGCGGGCGAGGTTTTTTACCGCGAATCGAAAAACGTGCTGGATTGTTATGACGCGCTGAATGAAAATATGCGCGGGCTGGTCGGCAAAATCGGCGGAACTGTCAAAGTTGCGACGATTTACAGTATCGGTTTGCACGAATTTCCGCCAAAGGTTCGGGAATTTATGTCGAAATTTCCGTCCGTCAAGATTGATTTGGAATATTCGCGCACCACGCGGGTCGTCCGCGATGTTTTGAACGGTTTGGTCGAACTCGGTGTCGTTGCTTTTCCCGAACCGCGTCGCGGTTTGACGATTACGCCGATGCAAAGTGACCGTCTGGTGCTGATTTGTCCGCCCAATCACGAATTTGCCAAGAAAAAAGAAGTTAAAGCAAAAGATTTGAAAGGACGCGATTTTGTGCTTTTCGAGCGCGACATTCCGACGCGTAAGGCGATTGATAAAATCTTGAAAACAAACGGTGTCGAGGTTCACAAAGTCGCCGAATTCGACAACATCGAAACCATCAAACGCGCCGTCGAAGTTGGCTTCGGGCTGGCAATCGTGCCTTATCCGTCGGTCGAAGACGAGGAAAGAAACGCGCAGCTCGTGGTTGTCCAATTAGCCGAAAAAGAATGGGTTCGTCCGGTCGGCGTAATCTTTCGGAGTGACCGGAATTTGTCGCTCGCGGCAAAGAAATTTGTCCAACTTCTCGAAAACCCCGCGCAAAATCTTAACATTTAGCGATTTTAAGTTTATAATTGCTGAAATTCTTTCTATGTTCTCGTTTCTATTCTGCTAAAGGGGAGTTTTGCAATGAAAATTTCAACCGCTTTGTTCCGAAAAATTTATCCGTTTTCGCTTCTTCTCGTTTTAATTTCAGCCTTTTTGTTTTGGCAGTCTGCGCCGCGTGCGGAATCTGCCGAAACTTCGGAAAAGTCTTCCGAGATAAAAAATTACGATATTCGCACCGACAAAGAATCGCGTGAAACAGTCGAAAAATTTATCGCCGACGCGGGCAAAACCAATGCGCTGATTTCCGCTGCACGGGAAAAAATCGCGCAAGCTGAAAAAAATCTGCCGACAGGTGCCGCGAAATTGAAGATCGAACGCAACGAAGGTTTGCGGATTCCCGAAACAATCGCGCCCGATTTTGCGCGCAACGCGGATTTTTTAACCGCGCCGTCAAGCGAAAAACGCGCCGATATTCTCAAAAATTTTCTCAAACAAAACTCCGAATTGATCGGCTTGGACGATTTGCAGATTGACGGTTTGAAAACGACTGCCGATTACACAAATCCCGACGGCAATCTTTCGTTTGTCAGTTTCGAGCAGAAAATAAACGATATTCCCGTTTTTCAAGGCGAAGTCAAAGCCGGATTTACAAAACGCGGACAAATTATCCGCGTCATCAACAATCTTGCGCCGAATCTTGATTACGAAACTCTTTCAAACGACTTCGGAAGCGCGGAAACAGCCGTTTCAAACGCGGCGAAAACTATCGGTTTGCAATCAGGTGAAGCCGACACGAAACGAATTGCGGCAACTTCAAATGATTTAAAAATCACGTTTGAAAGCGGACAATTTGCCGACAATACGACGGCTGAAAAGTTTTACTTTCCGGTTGAACCGGGTGTCGCAAGAGCGGCGTGGCGCGTTCTTTTATGGACAAAAACAGAGGCTTTTTATGTGATTGTTGACGCACGCGACGGCACGCTTTTGTGGCGCAAAAACATTACCGAATCGCAGACGCAACCTTCAACTTATAATGTCTATGGCAATTTGACGAGTATGATGAAAACGGCGGACAGCCCGACACCTTTTACGCCGGGTTGTCTTTCGCCGTTGAGTTGTCCGCAACCGCCGATTATCAATCGCACGAGTTTTACCTTAATCGGCAATGAACCGCCAAATAATTTTAACAATACCGGCTGGATTCCCGACGGCGAAACGCGCACCATCGGCAACAATGCCGAAGCCGGAATTGACCGCGACGGAACAAACGGAGTTGACCCGAACGGTTGGGCTTTCGGCAATCCGAACCGCAATTTCGTTTATACATACAATCCCGGACCGGGCAATCCGCCGCCGGGCGAAGAACCTGTTCCGATCCCGCAAACTTATCCGCCTTCGGCTTTTCAACAAGGCTCGGTTACAAATGCTTTTTATACCGTCAACCGTTATCACGACGAAATGTATCGGCTCGGCTTTACCGAACAGGCGCGAAATTTTCAGCTTGACAATTTCGGGCGCGGCGGTCTGGGCAACGATCATCTTTCGGTTGAAGTTCAGGATTCGTCTGCGACGAACGGCGGCAATTTTGCGACTCCGGCAGACGGTGGACGCGGACGCTTACAGGCGTTTATCTGGACAGGTCCGACACCCGACCGCGATGCCGCGCTCGACGCTCAATACCTCGTCCACGAATTGACGCACGGAGTTTCAAATCGTTTGCACGGAAATACTTCGGGATTAGCAAGCAATATGGCGCGGGGAATGGGCGAAGGTTGGAGCGATTTTTACCAATTGGCACTTTTGTCCGAACCGACCGACGATCCTTTGGGAACTTACACTACCGCCGGTTATATAACTTATCAACTCGCCGGTATGGAAAGTAGTTATTATTACGGCATCCGCCGTTTTCCAAACGCAATTAAAGCAGCCGTCGGACCGAACGGGTTGCCGCATAATCCGCTGACATTCAAACACGCGAATAGCAATTGCGATACGACACTCGGAACGACCACAACGGCTGTCAGCAGTGCTTTTCCGCGTAATCCGGTAATTTCAACCTCATCAAGCGTTCAAGCCTGCGATCAGGTTCACAATTTAGGTGAAATCTGGAGCGTTGCACTCTGGGAAGTAAGAAATCAGCTTATCGTGCAACACGGCGCAACCGAAGGAAACCGCCGCGCTCTGCAATATATCACGGACGGAATGAAGCTCGCGCCGCTCAATCCGACATTTTTGCAGGAACGCGATGCAATCATTAACGCCGCATTTGCTTTGAATCCGAACGATGTTTTAGCTGTCAGACGCGGATTTGCGATTCGCGGTTTGGGTTTTTATGCAAGTATTCAAAATGCCGGAACAGGCGCGAATAATACGATTGTGACTGAATCTTTCGAGGTTTCGGGTAATGTAACTATCGCACCGGGTTTCTCGGTCAGCGACGCGCCGGGCAACAACAACGGTTTTCCCGAACCGGGCGAACCGCTCATTTTAACAGTTCCGTTATCAAACACGACGGGAGCGACGATTACGGGCGTAACTTTGCAAGCAGTCGGCGGCGGCTCGGCTTTTTACGGCGACATTGCCAACGGGCAAACCGTTTCGCAAACTGTGAACTTTACCATTCCGTTTTTTGTTCCGTGCGGAACGAGCAATTACACTTTTACTTTCAACATTAACAGCAGTAGCGGAATGAGAACCGAAACCCGTACGATTCGCGTCGGTATTCCGGTCGGCGGCGGACCTGCCGTCTTTACGGGCGGCGCGATTGCTAATCCGGGAACGGGAACAGTCGGCGTAGCGGCTCCGTATCCGGGAACAATTGCTGTTTCGGGATTATCGGGCAACAAAAAAATCGCTTTGGAATTCACCAATCTGAACACCACCTTCCCGGGTGATATGGATTGGCTTCTGGTCGGACCGGGCGGACAGAAATATATCGTCTTGTCCGATGCGGTCAGTGCGTTTTCAACTCAATCCAATGCGACCGTTATTCTTAAGGACGATGCGGCGGCGGCACTTCCGACTGGCGCGTTAGCGAATATGGCGGGTGAATGGCGACCGACCAATCACGGTGCAAACGATGCTTTTGCGGCACCGGCACCGGCGGCTCCGTATGAAAATGCAGAACCGGGCGGCACGGCAACATTCGCTTCCGTCTTCGGAACGAGCGGCGCGGCAATGAACGGAAACTGGAGTTTGTATGGCGTTGATGACGTATCAGGCGACATTGCGACCATCGCCGGATGGAAATTGACGTTTGAAGGAAACGACTATATTTGCGTATATGTTCCCAACGGCAAAACCAGAGCCGATTTTGACGGCGACCGTAAAACGGATGTTTCTGTTTTCCGTCCGGCGGAAGGCAACTGGTATCTGAACCAATCAACTGCCGGTTTCGCCATTTTGAATTGGGGATTAAGCGGCGACCAGCTCGCCCCCGGCGATTTTGACGGCGACGGTAAAACCGATGTTGCAGTCTTTCGTCCGAATAATGATGCCACGCAACCCGATTTCTATGTTTTGAACAGTTCAAACTTCACTTATTCGGGCTATTCATGGGGCTTGCCGAGCGATGTTCCCGTCATCGAAGATTACGATGGCGACAACAAATCCGACATTGCCGTTTATCGTTCGTCGAATCATACCTTCTATGTTCTCAAAAGCAGTAACGCAAGCGTTTTGACCTTCTCGAACATTTCGTTCGGCATTCCGGTGGCGGGCGATTTTGACGGCGACGGCAAAGGCGATTTTGCAACTTACAGCATTAACGGCTGGTTTATTGCAAGGTCAAATGTCAATTACGCCTCAGTTACCTTTACCCGTTGGGGAACAAACGGCGATAAACCCGTTCCCGCCGATTACGATGGCGACGGAACCGACGATTTGGCGGTCTTTCGCCCGTCAAACGGAACCTGGTATATCACCAAAAGCGGCGGCGGAAACGATTTTATTCCGTTCGGCATCGCAACTGATATTCCCGCCCCGGGCGATTATGACGGCGACGGCAAAAACGATATTGCCATCTATCGTAGCGGAACATGGTATATCAAGGGTTCAACTTCCGGCGTTGGGATAACACAATTCGGTTTGAGCGGCGATATGCCGATTCCGAACCGTTATTTGCCGTAAAAAAATAACCGAAGGCAAAAACGCTTTTCACTTTCAAAAAAAGTGTTTTTGCCTTTGGTTCTCACCGAAAAAATCTGATATTTTGTTTCTCGTGGAAGGCAAAAAAAATAATACCCCTGAAACTTCCAAACTCTACGAACTGTCTTTTGAGCATCGTCCGCAATATCTCTACGCCTATGTCTGCGGCGAGCAGGACAGCTATGAAATCTCCAAACAATACTGGCAGGAAGTCGCCGATGAATGTAAAAAAAGCGGCTACAAAAAGGTCTTGATAGACGAAGACATCTCGGCAAACGTCTCGATTACCGAAATTTACGAGTTTGCTTCGGAAATTCCTCAAATGGGTTTTCAAGGAATCCGCGTCGCCTTTTTCGACCGCTACCATCTCGAACAACAAGAAATCAACAGCTTCGGCGAAACCGTCGCCACCAATCGCGGACTTTTCAGCCGCATTTTCACCGATTTCGACGAAGCCGAAAAATGGCTTTTGTCCGAATAACTTTTGCTAAGAAAGAAGAAAGCGATTTTTCAAAAGGTTTGCGTGGTAAATTTTATAACGCCGATGCCGAGTTTAATTTACCGATTTATCTCGAATCGAAAATGGATGAATTCGTAAAAAATTAGCGATTGAAAAAATGTTTACCAAAGCCAAATCGTCGATATGCTTTTGAAGAAAGATAGAGAAACTATCGAAATATGATTATCAATTGAACCTTCTTTTGATTTGCTGAATAAGTTGTAGTATAAATAATTCCGCTTAATAAGATACTTATGCGGAGTCATTCCTGTAAATCAATAGTTGGCATTTCTTAATGTTCTTGAGAAATTACTAATGAAACAATGTCCACAATGCAAAAGCACTTATACTAATGACGAATTAAACTTTTGTCTGTCGGATGGAATACTGCTTATTCCTCTTTCAGACTCTCTTGATGAAACAACGATTATCAAATCATCGTCGGTTGTTGGGCAAACATCCCAACCGATAAGGCAAGGTGTCAATCCATTATTTGCATATTTGACCGTTGGGCTTTTTGCATTACTGATAGGCGGCGGAATTGTCGCTTGGATGAAATCTGACTCAAACACTTTATCGGCTACTAGAAATGATAATCTGACTAATAGTGTGGGCGAAACAAACGGAAAACAAAGTAATAATGTTACCCAATATCCAGACTCAAACAGAAAGATTGTCAACGATAACTTTGTAAATACAGTACAAACAGAACAAAATCCAATGCCGTTGGATACAACTGATTATAGAATTGAAGTAAAGGCGAGTCTTGATGATTGGTTGTTGACGAATAATAACAAAGATTTAGATGGTCATATGAGGCATTATGCTGACAAACTAACCGCTTACTATAAAAAAAGTAATGTCAGTCGGTCTTACGCACGACGTATATATCAGAAGTATTATGAAAAATATTCCGTGATGAATATGAGCATCTCGAATCTTAGAATTGACGTTAGTTCTACAACTGGACAAGTCGTAACTACTTTCGACAAAACATTTAATTTCAGCAGCGAAAATGCTTTTCTGGAAGGTTCAGTCCAGAGCGAGTTCAGATGGTCAAAAATCAATGGAGTTTGGAAAATCACTAGCGAAAAAGACTTACAGGTTTATCGCGTTAATAAACCGTAAAATACTAAATTTCTCTTTCAATCCAAACTAACGAGCGTCAAACCCGAAGTCGGATTGATGCCGTTGAGCGCATTTTTGAGCATCGGCACGAGTCCTTCGGCTTCCATATAATCTCTGCCCAAAAGACGGCGAAAGCGTTTGTCTTTGGTTTCGCCCGTCAATTCTTTTAACATTCCTTTGAAAAATGCGGTGACGAGTTCAGGGGCAAATTGTTTGCCTGAATTTCTTTGTAAATCTTCGACAATTTCGTTTGCCGGACGGCGGCGTTTATAAGGTCGGTCGGTCGTCATCGCGTCGAACGAATCGGCTAAATTCACTATTTTTGCGATATACGGAATTTCTCTATCGTATAATCCGTCGGGATAACCGCGTCCGTCCAATCGTTCGTGATGATATTTTGCGGCGAGCGGAACGTCCGCGTATGGATGATGAATCGGCAGAAGAATTTCGTAGCCGACCGACGGATGTTTGTTAAGTTCGGCGGATTCTTTGGCGTTGATGCGATACGGCGCGTTGATGATATTGCGTTCGACGGTCAGTTTTCCGACATCGTGCAGATAACCCGCGACCGCCGCGCCTTCCGTTTCGTTTTCGTCCCAGCCGAGTTCCTGCGCGATGATTTCCGAATATTTCCCGACGCGCACGGAATGACCTTCGGTGTATTTGTCTTTGCAGTCAATCGCCGTCGCAAAGGCTCTGACCGTATCTTTGTAAGTTGTCCGCAAATCGTCGTAAAGTTTGCGGTTTTCTTCGGCGCGGCGTTCGAGTTCCGCCGTCAGATTGCGCTGCGCGATACCAACTCCGATATGGCGCGACATCGCGCAGATAATTTCCAAATCGTATTCGGAATAAGGCTCGCCGTTCGCTTTTTCGCCCAAAAGAATCACGCCGACAATTTCGTTGCGAATGACCAGCGGCACGAGCAGTTCGACGCGCTTTTTCTCAAAACTCGTGTCGTAAATCTGGAAAAACGGCAAAACTTTCGCCTGTGAAACCTCAATCGGAGCTAAACCGTTGGTCAAAAATTGCCGTTCGTCTTCATAACACAGCGACAAACTGAGCGGAAAATCTTCGCCTAAGCCCCGCATCACGAGCATATTCAGTTCGTGTCCGAACCGCGAATAACGCGCCACACCGCCGCGCATAATCGCCAAACTGCCGAGCAAAAGATGAAGCGATGTCCGAATCATCTCCTGAAAATTCTGCTTGTGCGCGACTTCATAACCGAGTTCTGCCAACGCGCCGAACGTATGAATTAGCTTTTGTTGATTTTCCATAAAATTGGTTTTTGGTCTTTGGTCTTTGGTCTTCGGATTTTGATTGACAAAGACCGAAGACCAAAAGCCCAAGACCGTTTTAGGCAATACTGACGTGATTCGTTAATCCGAGCATCTCGAAAAGCTCGATGGTTTCTTCTTTGACATCGGAAAACACGACTTCCGCGCCCGCGTTCTGCGCCGCGTCAATCACGCCGAGCAGAATCGAAACGCCGATACTGTTGACGATTTCGGTTTCGGCAAAATTGACGACCAATCGTTTCGCACCTGCTTCGAGACGCTTTTTGCATTCGCGTTCGATGGTTTCGCCGCTTAATTTGTTCAAATAATCGCCCGCGAAGACGGTCGCCGTTTCGCTCGATATTTGGACAGGAATAGTTATTGTTGTATTCACGGTTTGTTTTGCTACCTTTTTTAGGAAAGATTTAGGACTTGAAACCTAAAGTAAAACTTTAGCCGCGAAAAGTCAACTATTTTTTGAGATATTTTGTCATCGAAATGCGCGTGCCGTCGTCGGTCTGCTCGAATTTTACTTCGTCCATCAGATTTTTCATCAATTTTAAACCCCAACCGCGGCGACCTTCGTCGGGCGCGATTTCCTGCGCTTTTTTGTCTGAGAGGCGCAATCCTCGATTTGAAATCGTGATGATGATTTTGTCGTTTTCGACCGTGAATTTCTGATAAATCTTGCGGTCCGGGCTGTGCGAATGTTCGGTCGCGTTGATGCAGGCTTCAACTAGTGCGGTCTTGATTTGATTGATTGCCTTCGGCGCAAAATGATGGCGTTTGGCGATTTCTTCGACGGTTTGCGCGGCGATCAGTTCGGTGTCTTCGCCCATCGGCACGACCATTTCGTATTCGTTCGCTTTGATTTTCGCGCCGAGCGTGTCTTTCGCGCCGAGAAATTCGACGAGCAGTTCGACCTGTTTTTTGCTTGAGCCGAAAGCATTGCGGCTCTGCAAAACTTCGATTGCGTCGGGCGCAAAACCTTCGGGTGCGACGAGCCAGATTTTATAATTCAGGAAATTGCACATCAGCGCGACCATTTCCAGACGGTCGCACCAAAATTCGGCAAGTTCTTTTTTCGCTTCGAGTTTTGAATCAATTTCGGCGGCAATCCAGACCGTTTCGTCGTCGTCCGTGTAGCTTGATTGGATAAATCCGAGCGCGATTGCCGAGCGTTCTTTTTCGACGACCTGCGCGAATTGCGGGTAAAACGAAACCGTATGCGCCGTGTAAATAATCTGCGGCAGAACGATTTTTTCCGTTTCGTTGCGAAGAGTTTTCAAAATTTCGGCGTTCGGCGCACCTTTCAATTCATCTTTGAACCGCGAATAATCTAACAAACTAACGGGAATTTCCTGACAATCGAAAACGCCCATTATCTCGCGCAAACCGATTGCCGAATTTTTGCGGTAAAAATCCGCCATCAGGCGCGGCGCACGTTTTAAGAATTCCGAAAGTGTTTCGCCGACGGTCAAAGCGCGGTTTTGCAAAACGATTTCGAGCCGGAAACGCCCTTTTGTGTAATCGCTCAAAACGAGATTTTCGCGCATCGTTTCGACCAGATTCGAAGTCAGGCGAACGATTTCACTCGCATTTAAAAGCCGCATCGCCCGCAAAAATTCCGCGTCCGCAAGATTCGTCCGCGACTGCCACTTTTCAATATGCGTTTTTTCGTGTTCGACGCTCAAGTCATCGAATAAAAGACTCAAAATATGTTTCTGCGTTTCCGTGCGCGGCGTGATTTCGTCAAAAACCGCGTCGTAATATTTGCCGATTTTGCCGCCGAAAATCTCGTCCGTGTAAAGCTGTTCGACTTTTTGAAAACTATCGAGCGCGAATTGTTTTTCGCTTGCCGATTGAATCAAAAACTTGATAAACAAAGGATTTCCGTCAAACTGGACGGCGAGCAAATCGCGTGTTTGTTCATTGATTTTCACATCGTATCGCGCCGCCAGATTTTCGGCAAGCAAACCCGCATCAACAAATGAAAGCGGTTTTATTTCGAGCGACTCAAAATCATTTAAGTCTTTGCCGAACAAAAATCTGCGCCGTCCGCCAAAGACAAACGGCAGATCGAAACGCAAAAAAATCTCGCCCAATTCTTCGATAAAATCAATCTCGCCCGTGAAATGTTCGGCTTTGTGCAAATCGTCAATCATTACGAAAACGCGCACGCCGTTTGCGAGTGCGCGAAGCGGTGCGCTCAGGCAATTTTTGACAAAAGCGAGTTCGTTGTTGAGTTTGCTTTCCGTTTGGCAAGTTTCGATCAAGCGGTCAATCCAGTAACCGTCGCTCGGCAGAGCGATTTCCGCCAATTCACAAACATCGCACGAAGCGTCGAGAATTTTGCTGTCCTGACGGCGAAACGCGACAATTTGTTGGAGAAAACTCTGCAAAAAGCGCGTCGCCGATTGCCGCGCCGTCTTGTCGGATTTCCTGAGCGCGAAATAGAACGGAATCATCTCATTTTGCTCATCAAAAAATTGGTCGTAGGTTTGGCGCAAAAGTTCGGAAACGCCCAAACCCGGCGCGGACGAAATCAAAAGAGCGTTTGTCTTGCCTTCGCCTTTTGCATGGCGCAAAAGTGCGTCGAGTTCGAGGCTTCTGCCGATAAAATCTTCCGATGCAAGATTTGATAGAATTTTTTCGCGCTGTAAATCGCTCATAACTTTTTTTCACCGCAAAGACGCAAAGACGCAGAGTTTTCTATTTAATTTTCTTTGCGACTCTGCGTCTCTGCGGTGATATTTTTTTCCAACTTTTCGTGAACCTGCACGTTATTTCTGCCTTTTCGTTTGGCTTCGTAAAGCGCGTTGTCCGCCGCGACGATTAATTCGTGCGCCGAATTGAGTTCCAGACAACATCCGGCAATTCCGATGCTGACGGTAATCCGGCGATTCGGAAACTCGGTCGCTTCGATGTGTTCCCGAATGCGTTCGGCGATGGTTTCGGCTTCGATCAAAGTCGTCTGCGGAAGCAGAATCGAAAATTCTTCGCCGCCGTAACGCGCCGCGATGTCCGCGCTTCGCAGAGTTTCACGAAAACAGTCGGCGACCATTTTCAAGGCTTTATCGCCCGCCGCGTGTCCGAAAGCATCGTTGTATGATTTGAACTTATCAACGTCAATCATCATAAAACTCATCGGATAACCGTAGCGGTTCGAGCGTTTGATTTCTTCCGCGAGGCGTTCTTCCAAATATCTGCGGTTGAGCAAATCGGTCAAACCGTCGGTTACTGAAAGCTGCTCGAATTCGCCCGCTTTGCTTTTCAGACCGGCGCGGTCAATCAGCACGGCGACTTGCGGCGCGATGGCGTTTAAAAGTTCCAAATCCGCTTCGCCGTAAGCTGCGCCGTCGGCTTTGTCGGTGATGTTCAAAACACCGACGCGGCGGTCGCCGACGCTGAACGGATAGCTGATAAAGGAATTCGTTTTGTATTTCCAATCGGACGGCGCAGGTTGCAGACCGATTGTTCGCGTGTCGCCGATAACGACGGGTTTGCCGTTTTGCAAAACAATCCGCGCCACTCTTTCACCGATTTTTTCGCTTTGATTGCGGATGCGGTCGGCGGTTGCGCCGACGGCGGCTTTGACGGTTAAAGAATTACTTTTTTCGTCGAAAACTAATAATGAACTGCGCTCGGCTTGCATCAATTCGGCGGAAACGCGCATCAGATTCGCCCAAAAATCTTCGGTATCAATGTTCTTCAAGCTCGCGTTAAAGCGTTCGACAGCGTTTGAGACACGCGTGCGCCGTCCGACTTCTTCACGAAGCCGCAAAATTTCGAGTTCCGACGCGACCGTTTTGCAAAATCTCGAAATCCGCCGTTTCAGCGAATCTTCCGCCAATTCATCGGCGACGACCAACGCCGATTGAATTTCGCCGCCGACCGAAACCGGAAAGAGCGAAATCGTTTGCAGTTTTTCGCTGTGCTGAGCGCGTTCGCGCAAATCGAGCGAAAGTTCGCTTTCGAGCGCGTCGAACAATAATTTATCGTTGGCGGGAATACTGATTTTGAACTGCTGACCTTTGAGCGTGCCGGTCGCTAAAGTACTTTCAAACTGATTCGCTTTACGTTCGAGCCACGCCATTGACGAAAGCGAATAACGCTGCGACAAAAACTTGATAATCGAAAGGCAAGCGTCCGCGTAACTTAAACTAAAAAGCGAACCGAACAACGAACGCCACGCGGCAATCTCTTCCGCTTCATCGCTCATCTTCTTCGTCACGGATTCAACCGCAAATTGCGGCGATTTCTGATGAAACTCCTCAATCAATTTCGTCAATTCATTCGCCCTCGTCGCTTTCTCCTCTTCTCCCCTTCTCGATTTCTCCTCTTTTAAGTCTTTCTCCAAACGCTTCGCCGCCGTTTCCAACACTTTCGACGAACCGTTGATTAGAACATTTTCAAAAAAATCTTTCGGCGGAAAATCTTGCCAATCGCCTTCAAAAGCGCGTTTCGTTGCCCGTTCAAAGTTTTCGCCCTTCGTAAAAGTTCTGCCGACGATGGCGACCAGAGGCTTTTCGGTTTTCAGAGGAACCGCCAGACAATCGAGTCCGGCGTGGCATTGATACGCGACGGATTCGCCCGCGTCGTTCGCCATCTGAAAAGCGCGACCGCAAAACTCCGCACAGCGCGGCGCAAATTCTTCGGACGAATATAGTGTTTCGCAGATTGAGTTATTGTTGACGGTCGAAACAGCACCGCTTTCGCCCGTGATGACAATCGCCAAACCGCTTTCGTCGGCGATAGTTTCGAGCAGAGTTTCGATAGTTTCGGTTGTCGGTTCGATGCTGTCCATTCAATTACAAAAAAACTCCGGCTTGCCAACTTCAAAGTCCGCAGAGAGTTTCGCAAGATTCACGCTTATTCCTAAATAGATTTAATCGGCATTGGATTTCAATAAATTGAGCTTAATTTTGAGCGATTTTTTATTATCGCATATAAATTCTTCCGAATCATATTCCGACAAATTCGCGGTGGTGTCCTAATAATGTGTCGCTCACAAAAACTCTGCGAACTCTGCGGCTCTGCGTGAAATTATCTCACGCAGAGCCGCAGAGT
>JANODL010000015.1:0-30903 GCA_031412675.1 Acidobacteriota bacterium
TTTTGTGTTGTCTGAAAACATCAAGCCTTTGGAATAGGAATGCTCGACGAATTCGATGCCCGAATGCGGAAACTCCTTGAAAACTTCCGCGCTGCGCCGCGATTTTATTTTTAGAACGTCTTTTTCAAAAATCAGAACCGCATTGACTTCGCGCGTGTCTTTGCCGCCTTTGTTCGGATTTTTCAGCATTTCGACTTCATAATGATTCGGCTTGGTCTGTGCGAAGACGAACTGCGATAATATCAAAATCAAAAACAATATTTTTTTCATATATTTTATTCGTGCTGACAAATTGAGTTGGAATGAAAATTTACACTTCCAATTTTATATTATTTCGGCAAATAAATAAATTCCGGTCAATTTAAAGCCGAAATTATAGTTGAAAGTCTAAATCCCTGAATCACCTTCCGACTTAACTTTTCAACGCAGTTATTTTCCCGCAACCAAATCCATTTTTTGCGTAATTTCACGCGCCATATTTTCCGCCAAACTTCCCCACGAAGTCGTTTCTCCGGCGGTAATGATCGTTCCGCTCCGGCGGTCGTAAATACGAAAAACGTAACGATGCGTGATCCAACTGAGCGGAACGCGACCGATTTCGATGTAAATATCCGCGTCTTGTTTATAACGGGTAAGCGTCAGATTATATTTCTGCCATTCCTTGCGTTTGAAGAGAGCTTTTTCGAGACCTTGCCGCGACGGATTGAGTGAGGACTTTTCGATGGCGACGGTTTTAGCGTTAAGCAAAGTATCTTTCGCGCTGACCACCGTCGGCGCAAATTGCTTTGTTTCGTTGTTCGGCAGGGTTTCGGAAAAGCCTTCCAATTTGTTTGAAGTTTCGACTTTCGCTTCACCTTTTTCGAGTATTAAAGCAATAACTTCGTCCGCGACATTCGCCTTTTTAAGTTCGATTAAAGCGTTTGCGGAAACGTCGAAATTATTTGCCGAATCGCTGATTTTTTTCAAAATTATCGTTTTATGAAGCCCGATTTTCGACATTTCGATAATCGTCGAGTTCGTCAAAGTTTCGGTCTGCGCGTTGACCGAAACGACAAGGAAAAATAGTAAGAAAGTTTTTGTTAAATGTTTCTGCATAAATTTTTATTTGCTTTCGCCTTTGTTCAAGATATTTGATTTCTGAATGTTAAAGGCGCGGAGTGTTACAGTTTTTCAACTCTCACAATCGTTCAGAGTCCACGCTTTAGCGTGCTGCCGCCGCGCTTCGCCGGCGGTTAGCCGCCTGAAGGCGGGACTCTGAGCTTTTATTTGAGGATATTTTCAAACGAAGCGCGGATATTAAGACGATGAAAAGTGAGTTTTTCGAGAAATTCATTAATTGAAGCGATTTTCATTCGTTCGGAGATTATTTGCAGAGCGTTTTGATTGGCAATCGGCAAACGCGTCGAACGCCCGACCGTCAAACGTAAATTGTGGTCGAGTTCGCTCAGAAAGAGATAGCCTTTTGAAAAACTTTCAAAATCTTCGTCGTTCAAAGACTTGTTTTCATAAAGCCGTCCGAGCATAAAATCGCTCGAACGATTTTCCGCGTCGTCGGGAAAATTATCGCGCAATTGTAAAAATCGCATCGCAAAATAAACGTCGAGCATTCCGCCCGCGCCGAATTTTATATCAATTTCACGACCGCGTTTCGAGGCGGATTTTTGTTCTTCGAGTTTGTTCCGAACGCGCCAAGTTTCGTTTTTTAACTCGTCTTTATCGGCATTTTGCGCTTGTTCGTGAATAATTTTCCGCGCCTCCGATTCGACATCTTCGCCCAAACCGAAGTCTCCGGCGGCAACGCGAATTTTGACATACGCAAGCCATTCCCAAATCGCCGCACGGTTTTTCAGATAATCGAGAAAAGCCGTTTTGCTGATCGAAGTCGCGCCGTTTTTGCCGTCGGGACGAAGCCGCAAATCTACGCGGTAAAGACTTCCCTCGCGCGTCATCGCCGATATTGTCGTCACGAATATTTCAACCGCCCGGCTGTAGAAAACAGAAGGGGAGAAGGGGAGAAGGGGAGAAGGGGAGACAATTTTCTCTTCAGGCGGTTCCCTTTCTCCCCTTCTCCCTTTCTCCCCTTCTCGAATATCGTCGTAAATCAAAACCAAATCCAAATCCGAGCCGTAATCCATCCCGCGTCCGCCGAGTTTGCCCAAACCCAAAACGGCGAAACCGAAATCATTTATCTCGACCGAAAACCGCGCTTCGAGTTCGCTTTTCGTGATAAAAATCGCGGTTTCCAAACTCGCTTCGGCAAGTTTTGTCTGTAATCTTTTGGCTTCTTTTCGGCTGATCTTTTCAAACACGTCAAAGACCACGATTTCAAGCAAAAACTCCGCCCAAGTTTGCCGCAAAACGGCTAAACGATGCGCGAAATCATTTTCTTTTTTCACGTTTGAAAGCAAAATTTCAGCATAATCTTTCTCGTAAAAATCATTTTCAACATCAGGCAATTCTCGAATCAAAGCCGGATTTGCCGCGATAATCTCGGCAAACGGCGGCGAAACTTTAGCAAGTTTTTCGAGAGTTTCGAGGATTTTTTTACTCAACTTAATTCTTAGATCGGATTTTTCGAGCGACGAAATAATCGGCTGAATCGAACTTTGCGGCTCGTGATTTTGAAATTTGGAATCTGAAGTCTCAATTTGTGAAACATTTGTTTCAATGGTCTTTTGATTTTCACTTTGCGCTTTTGCATCTTTGCGCCTGTTTGTTGAAAAAATCCGCGTAAAAATGCGGTTGACATTCGCCGTGTGAAAATTCAAAGCCGGATTAAATTCTGCTAAATCCGCAAAACCCATCCGCCGCGCAAACAGTTCGCGTCTTTCAGAATCGTCGGGAACAAGATGCGTTTGCAGCCCGTTTTCCATCTGCAAAAGATGTTCTAAACGGCGCAAAAACTCGTAAGCATCGAAAAGTTCGGTCAATTCACTTTCGTTTAAAAGATGTCTGTCGGCAAGCCGCGTGAGCGTAATCAAGGTGTGCGGCGAGCGCAGCCATTCGTCGTGTCCGCCGTAGGCAAGCTGAAGAGCCTGCGCGATAAATTCGATTTCGCGGATTCCGCCCGTGCCGAGTTTGACATCGAAACCTTTGTCCGACGATTTTTCAAAATTGATCTGTTCCTTTGAAAGCCGCACATTTTCGAGCGCGTTCTCAACGGTTTCGTCTTTTGAAAAGACAAAATTTTCGACTTGCACGAAGAATTTTTTGTAAAGTTCCGCGCTTCCTGCGCTCGAACGCGAACGGATCAAAACCTGTCGTTCCCAGTTTCGCGCTTCGGTTTGATAATAACGAATCGTATCTTTGACCGACAACGCCAACGCACCGATGCGACCGTGCGGACGAAGGCGCAAATCAACGCGGTAAGCCGCGCCTTCGCCCGTCTGCTGACCGACGAGTTTTGTCACGAATTCCGCCAATTTGACAAAATATTCGCGGTTCGTAACTTCGCCTTTCGTGCCGTGACCGGAAGTTTTTCCGTCCGCCGAATAGAGAAAAAGTAAATCAATGTCGGACGAATAATTAAGCTCTTTCGAGCCGAGTTTGCCGAGTGAAACGACGCAGAACCCGGCAGGTTTGGCACGTCCTTTTATATCGGTTTCAAGCGGAGTTCCAAAACGGTTATCAAGTTCCTGTTTCGCCAATCGCAGAGCATATTCCAAAATCGCGTCTGCCAGATTCGAGATTTCTTCGGTGATTTCCGAAATCGTCGCAAGCCGCCGAATGTCGTGCAAAAAGACGCGCAAAAGCTCGCGCCGACGGAAACGCGCCAACAAAACCTGCGGCTCAACCATCGAATTCGTCAGCGAAAACCGCGCCAGCGATTCGAGCAATTCTTCCTTGTCGCGGATTTTTGATTCCGAACGATGCCGACCCAACCACGCCAAATAATTCGGATTCTGCAATACGGTCGCGGCGAGCAGAGGACTAAACGAAACCAGCGTCAGAACATCCGAAAGCAAGCCTTCATTTTTGAGCAGTTTATTGTTTTGCGAAGGATTTTTTTCGGCGAATTGATCGAGAAACCGCCGCGCTGTTTCGGCATCGGGCAAATCTCGAATTAGAGAATCAAAGTTATTCATTTTGCTCAAAAATTATTTTACCCAATCAGAACACCGAGCGGTAGCGACGTGTTAAATCTCCGGTTTACTATAAAGTTTATGCAATTAGAACACCGAGCGGTAGCGACGTGTTAAATCTCCGGTTTCTATAAAGTTTTATGAATTTGAAAAATCAACAAGCCTTCGGGCTACCGCTCGGTGTTCTGACTTTTACCCGCGAAAACGCTTTGGAGCAATGCCGTATTTTTTTATCTTGTAGCCTAAGATTCGTTCGGTCGAACCGAGCATTTTAGCCGCTTTCGCGACGTTTCCGCGCGTTGATTTCAAGGCATCCTGAATCAAATCGCTCTCATAAGCCTCGATTGCCGAAACGAGCGAAATCTGCGTCACCGTTCCCGAAACTTCCGCCGTTTGCAGAGTCGGCGGAAGATGATGCCCGTGAATGACCTGCTCGTCGCAAACCAGCACGGCGCGTTCGATGACGTTTTCGAGTTCGCGGACATTGCCCGGAAAATGATACGACGCGAGCATATCAATCGCCGGCGTCGAAATCCGCTTGATGAGCTTGCCGTGTTCGCGCTCGTATTTGGCAAGAAAATGTTCCGCCAACAGCAAAATATCGGACTTTCGTTCGCGCAACGGCGGCAGGAAAATCGTGAACACATTAAGACGATAAAACAAATCTTCTCGAAACTTTCCGTTTGAAATTTCTTCTTCGAGATTCTTATTCGTCGCCGTAATCAAACGCACATTGACCTTGACGGTTTCTGTTCCGCCGAGTCGTTCAAATTCGCGTTCCTGAATGACGCGAAGCAGCTTGATCTGCGTCTGCGGCGGCAAATCGCCGATTTCGTCGAGGAAAATCGTTCCGCCGTCTGCCAGTTCAAAGCGACCTTTCTTGCGCCGTTCCGCGCCCGTGAACGCGCCGCGCTCGTAACCGAACAGCTCGGATTCGATCAAGGTTTCGGGCAATGCCGCGCAGTTCACCTTGATAAACGGCTGTTTCGAACGAAGCGAATTGTAATGAATCGCGTGCGCGATCATTTCCTTGCCCGTGCCGGATTCGCCGCGCAAAAGCACCGTCGCGTTCGACCGTGCGACCTGCGAGACCTGATCGTAAACCTGCCGCATCGAAGCGGAATTTCCGATGATCTGCGAAAAATCGTATTTTTCCTTCAACTCCTGCCGCAGATGCGAGTTTTCATCCGCCAGTTTTTGCCGTTCGGCGGAAATCGCGCTTTCGACCTTAAATGCCTGCGCGATGAGCGAGGCGACAATTTCCAAAAATAATTCATTTTGCTCAAAATCGAAATTTTCGTGATAAAGAAATTCTGCTGCAAATACGCCTAATATTTTACTTTCAAGCGAAACGGGCAAAACGATCAAACTCGTTTCTTCTTCAGATTTTTGCAGGAAATTCAGCGTCGGTTCAAGACTTAAACGCGGAACGATGACCGGTTTTCCGCTTTCAAAAACCGTGCGAAAAAGGCTTTTTTCGGCTTTATTTTCCAACCGCCGAAAATCCGAAGCGTCCAAACCGTTGACGGCAACCGGATTCAGCTTGTCGGACTCTTCCTGATGGATCAGCAAGAAACCGCGTTTCACCGCAAACTTTAAAGCTAAGATTTCCAACACACTTGAAAGATTCGATCTCGGAATCTGCGAATCGTTCAGCGTTTGGATAATTGATTGAATTATATTCAGTTGGTTATCGTTCATTTCCTACAAATTTGTCGCATTTTTATTAAACTAAGGCAGATTCTACCAAGTTCAATTAATATTTGCTAAACCGCATAAACAGTAAAGACGTTTGAAAGTTTCCGACAAAATTGTAAGACGAATTATCATGTTATGACAAAATTGTCGGGAATTTAGCTGATTTTAATTGAACGCAAGGACAGTAAATTAAAAATTGTCCGATAAATAAGAGGTTTCACGAATATTTCTTTTGTGGAACGGCTTTTGCCAAATATGTCTGCGCCGAACGGCACATGAAATTTAAAGTTAAAAACATTTGAAGTTCGAATCGCGACACGCGAGATTGGGGAAGATTGCACTTTCGCGGTTCGGACTTCAAAACACTTCTCTCGCGCTGCCATCGGAAAAAAGGCGCAGTTTCTTTCGGTAAAGAACTGCGCCTTTGGCTTTTTTCGGCTAAACTTTTAGTGTGCCGGAAAGATTCGAGTTTCAGACTACCGACAAAGATTACAAAAAACGGCTCGACGAATTTCTGTTCGCCGAGTTTCCTCATTTGAGCCGGCTTTACCTGCGCGAGATCGTCCGCGACGAAAAGTGCGAGGTCAACGGGCGTTGGGAAAATCGCGGTTATCTGCTGAAGACCGATGATTTTATCGAAGTCGAGGTTGACCGCGCACGCCAGACTTCGCTTCAGCCGGAACCGATTCCGCTGGAAATCATTTTTGAAGACGCGGAGTTTCTGATCGTCAACAAACCTTCGGGAATGCTCGTTCACCCGACCGTCCGGGTTCGCACGGGAACGCTTCTAAATGCGCTCGCGCATCACCTGAACATTTCAAAAACTGACGCGGAAGATTTCAAACGCGCCGGTTTGGTTCATCGTCTGGATAAAGATACTTCGGGTCTGGTCGTGATTGCCAAAAATCCGCGTTCGCATCGAATTTTGTGCAGTCATTTTCAGCGCAAACTGGTCGAAAAAAGATATTTCGCGCTTGTCGAAGGAATTGTTCGGGAAGATTCGGGAAAGATTGAAGCACCAATCGGACGCTATGCCGAAACGCGGTTTTGGAACATCAAAGCGGACGGCAAACATTCGATAACAAACTTTTGGGTCAGGGAAAGATTTGCCGATAAAACATTGCTCGAACTCGAACCCGTGACGGGCAGAACCAATCAGTTAAGAATCCATCTCGCGCACATCGGACATCCCATTCTCGGCGACATAAAATACGGCGGACGCGAATTTTCAAGGCTATGTCTGCATGCTTTTCGGATAAAATTTTGGCATCCGAACGGTAATTATCAACTGGAATTTGCAACCGATTTGCCGCAAAGTTTTGAATAAAGGTTGGAGCGCAATCGGCTTAGACTGGAGCGCAATCGGCTCGATTGCCGTCCGTTCGAGGTTTTGCGAGAAAGCGGACACACCTCTACATTTGCCCAAAAGTTTTCAAAAAATCGAACGCCGTTGCCGTTCTCGCAAAGCCTCGAACGGTGCAATCGAGCCGATTGCGCTCCAGTCTAAGCCGTTGCCGCTTCAGTCGGCTAAATGAAAAAGGCGAACATAAATTTGTTCGCTTTTTTACTATTTTTTTTAGAAATTAAATTTTAACTCACTTCGCGCAAGATGATTTTTTCCGAATTCACTTTCGCGGTTCTTTCACTCGTTAATTTTTCGAGTTCTTCGATGTGCATTTGTTCGTCGGCGATCTGACCTTCGAGCCAGAATTTTTGCGGCAAATCCTGATCGTCGCACGAAGCCCAAGCCGCCATATAAGCCGCGATTGCATCGCGCTCGAGATCTAAATCCTGTTTGAGCATTTCCTTTAAATCGGTTGATTGGCGAATCATCGCCGGTTCGACGGTCGGAATTCCGCCTAAGGCAACAATTTTATCGCCGAGCTTTTCGGCGTGGTCTTGCGCTTCTTCGGCTTGGTCACGGAAAAATTCCTTAAAAACTTCCCTTTCCGTTCCCGTCACGAGATAACTGTGCTGTGAATATTGAATCACACCTGCGAGTTCCAGACTCAATGCCTGATTTAAATTTTCGATTAATTCCGCTCTTGCCATTTTTCGGTTCTCCTTGTTCAACGCAAAATCTATTGAAAGACTACAAAACAAAAACAACAAAGTCAAGCTAAACTATTGAATTGCAATGAGTTAGAATTGAATTTCATTTTCATTTGAGGACAAACTGCAATAAAAAAGGCGGAATCAATCCGCCTCTTAACATCTAACTTTTGAAAGGTTTAAGTCACCGCGCCGCCGTCCACGATAACGATTTCGCCGTTCATAAAACTGTTGCGGTCGCTGCACATAAACGCGGCATATTCGGCGAGTTCCGAAGGTTTTCCGACTCTGCCTTTCGAGACCCAGAAGTCGTGCATTTGAAGAAGTCTTTCGGGAAGCGTGTGTCCGAGATCGGTATCAAAAATTCCGGCGGCAATCGCGTTGACAGTGATGCCGAAATTCGAGGCTTCGCGTGAAAGACATTTTGTAAAACCAATCATTGCCGCTTTTGAAGTCGCGTAATGAACCGAAGTCGGCAGCGAACGAATCGCGCCGACCGATGTGATATTCAAAATATTGCCTTCCTTTTGACGAATCATTTGTTTGTAAAAAGGCTTCGTCACGGAAAAAAGACTGTTGACGTTTGTATCAACAACCCAATCCCAACTTTTATCGGTCGTTGTCGCAAAATTGTCGGGTTTGTTGACGGCGGCATTGTTGACCAGAACATTAATTGCGCCCCATTCATCTTTGATTTCACGCGCGATGCGTTTCATTCCGTAGCGGTCTGTCACGGAAACTTTGTAAGACAAAGCCTTGCGCCCGTGGGCTTCGATTTTTTTCTTGACTTCTTCCGCCAAATCGTCGCTCGAATGATAATTAAAAGCCACATCCGCGCCTTCGCGGGCAAAGACTTCGCAAAGTGCCGCGCCGATTCCGCGTGTGCCGCCGGAAATGAATGCGCGTTTTCCTTCAAGTAATAAACTCACAAATTATATCTCCAAATATACTTGTGAAAGTTTAACAATATGTCGGAAAAAGACAAAAGCGCGAATTATCATATTTTTCGTTAAATAATTTTTCTCGATTCGATTAGCGGCTTGCATTTCTTTTCAAGTTACAAAATAATCTTCTTTCATCAAATAAAATCTAAATTGCCGGAGATTTCAAAATCAATATGACCGTTGTTTCTCGATTGCAATCATTTTCCCTTTTCGTCTATCCGTTCGTTTTTGAATCCGAAAATTTTTCGGTAATCTCCGAAAAAGCCGGTAAAGCACAGTTTAAGACTGACGGTGGTAAAAATTTGACCGTTTGGCAAGCCGCTTCTTTTCCGAAAGAAGATTTGCTTCCGCATGTTTCGCGGTATTTGAACCCTTTGACCGCCGAGGTTCAGCCGACCGCCCGAATTTGGAATATGACGGGCGAAGCCTTGTCTTCGCCGCACGGATTGGGAAACCGCGCCGCATGGAAACTGCACGCCAAACAAACCGATGAAAACGGTCAAGCGCATGATCTCGAAATTCCGTTTGCTTTCACGAAGCTGCAACTTACGCTTTTCCGAACCGGCATCGGTTTTTTGACCGTCGAAGCCGCGCCCACGTCGGAAAACATTAGCGACTGGTATAATTTTCTGCACTTTTTCAGATTTATTAACCGCCAAAATGTTTCGCTTTCGGCGGTTCGCACGGTTGGTCTTGACAACGAAACGCAACAGCAAAAAGTCGCGCCGTTTTTTCCGTTAGGCGAATGCGATGCCGACGGGCGCGGCAAGTTTAAGGCAATTTTGTGCGAGTTGCTCGCACAGTTCGAGGCAGATTGCGCCGATGTTTTTATTCCCGACCAACTGCTTCCATACGCGGCGGTTTTCATCAAAAACCACGCCGTGACGGAAGATTTTCAGGTAATTTACAAACTCCGAAACTTTTTTCACAGTGAGCAGGGCAAAAATCCCGCGCCGAATGATTTACGCACCGACCATTCTTCGCTTCTCGAATACGGCGAGCGTGAATGGCAGATTTTTTCGCACGACGGCGGCATATTTGCAGCTTTCGACGCTCCTGACACCGAATTTTTCCGCGTCAATTTACCGCAACATCTGCGCTCGCAATATTTTTTGCTGTTTCTGCTCGCGCTCCAACAGCGTTTTGCGTTGATAAATTATTCCGTCCGTATCAGTCAGGATTGGTTTGGGCAGAACGAAAATCACCGCATCGAAGCATTTGAAAAAATTCGTGCCGATTTTTTCGACTTTGCCGCTCGCGGATATTTTATCCAAGTAATGCAGCGCGAACATCATCATCGCTGTTATCGGCGTTGGCAGGAAACTTTGCAGGTCGAGGAATTTTATCAAAACGTCCGTCATAAAATCCGCGAGATGCACGAACATCTGCAAACGCGCCGCACCGAACAAATTAAAAATTTGAGCGAAAAACAAGCCGAACTGATCGAAGAACAAGACCGGAAAATAAATATTCTGAGCGTTTCGGTCGCCCTGTTGTTCGGTTTGCCGTCGCTGATTATCGGTTTTTTGGGCATCAATCTGAAAGACGTAACGATTCCCGAAACCAAAGCCCTCGATTTATGGCAAGCCGCGATGATTGTCGGGTTTCCGCTTTCTCTCGGCGTAATTATCAGTTTGATTTTGTTTATCCGAATGACGAAAAAAAACAGATAACCCGAAACAGCGGAAAAAAACTACTTTGCACGAATCAGAATGTAAGTTATAATATGAGGCAACTACGAAAATCGTTTGAATCCAAATTCTTGAATTAAAATCAGGAAAGTTTAAATATATGGCGGAAAACTCTTTACCCGACCAATTCGGTGATGAATCCTTAGATTCTTCGGAAGAAAATTTCACTTTGAGCCATTTCAATACCGCCGCCGTCTTTGGTGACAAATTAGCGCGATATGTTCCCCAAGAAAATGCACCTCGATCAAGTTCTCCTCAAGTTGAGCCGATTACCGAACAATCCATTCCGGTAGCCGAAATCTCCTCTCTAATTAAATCTGCGGAGCCGTCAATCTATAAATATTGCCCGCACTGCGGACAAATTTATCCCGACGACCGTGAGAATTATTGTTTGGCGGACGGTTCACTTTTAATATCCAAAACGCGTTCACAAAATTACGCACAATTTGATTCCTTTCCGGGTTCTGAGGAAAACAGTAATCCAGGCTCGTATGAAGAGAAAGAAGAAAATCAAAGCAGTTTTCTCTCATCGAAAAGCTCCGGCAACAGAATTTGCGGAGTTTGCGGCACACCCAATGATTGGGAGAATATTTTCTGCTGTTTCTGCGGAACCCCCTTCACAATGTTCAGTATTCCGTTGAACCAAATCCCGCTGCTGCCGACAGAAGACAAAACCAATTCGCCGACGGTTGTCTTTCAATCGGATTTTCAAGCTAATAAAGATTACGAACAGCCCGTTTATGAGTCTCCTTTATTTTTTGAACCGGGCGATATTTTGGAGAATTCCTTTAAAGTCGTGAAATATATTGCAAAAGGCGGCTTTAGCGATATTTACACGGTCGAGGACACGCGAAAATATTTTGCCGACGTGCAGGCTTTAAAGCTCGTCCATCATAATATTGCCGAGGCTTTTTCAATTCATTCGGCGGAAGCCTTGCGTGATTCCTACCGCAGTCAGTATAAGGCATGGAAGATCATTTCGGAGAAAGAGCCGAATTATGTCGTGCGTTTTTACGATGTTGAAATAATCACCGGGCGCGTCGGTTTGCTGATGGAATATATGGAAGGCGGCACGCTTCAAGATTTGGTCGAAAGTTGGGGCGGCAAACCGCAAACACAGGAACAGCTTCAACAACTCGTCAAACTTTTTGTTCAAGCCTGCCAGGCTTTGCAGGTCATTCACAAATACAAACTGATTCACCGCGATGTCAAACCGCAAAATTTTTTGCTCGATGCGACGCTGGAGAACTGTAAATTGTGCGATTTTGAATTGCTCGATAAAAAGGATGAAAACGTCGAGGAAGTTTTCACGGAAGTTTTTTCGTCAACTGCGGATAACTTGATTGTCGGCACTTTGCAATATATGTCGCCCGAATCTTTCGAGGGCAAATCTTCAATTAAATCCGACATTTTTTCACTCGGTGTGATGTTTTATTTTCTGCTTTCGGGCAAATATCCGTTTGCTGACGGTGCTAAAGACATTATGTCAATTATCTATGCCCTCAACCAAAAGGTGCCGCCAAAATCGTTGACCGACCATAATTCGCTGGTTTTGTCGTCGCTTGACCGGTTGGTGCAATGGTGTCTGGAATTCGACCCGGAACAGCGACCCGACAGTTTGGCGGAATTAACGAATCGCTTTTTACAACTCGGCATCAGCGACAAAGAGAGCAATTTTTCGCCCGTCAATCTGGCACAGCTATTATTTAAACATCTCGACCCGATTGACCGCGGCTGGCTGATTGAACATCTCGAAGAACGCGGATTTCGCTCGATGTCCGAACAGAAGGAATTTCAGCATCAGGATATGATCGAAGAATATTGCTACACGACCTCGCCCTTCGAGATTCTGCGCGAACACTGCACCGGAACATCGCTTTACGCAGTTGCCGAAGCTCTCAAAATCAGCCGCGAAAAATTTAAGAACCGCGAAGACTTACGCAAGGAAATCGTCAAAGCACTGGGCTTTTTGGAAGGCGAAAAGAAAACGCACGGACTCGAAACGATTCGGCGCGATTTGGAAAGTTCGCGCATTAAATTCGAGGGCGCGGAAACGGTCGCCGAATGCCGCGGACATCTCGATCATGCCTTTGCCGAAATGGAACGCGCCGTCGGATTATTAATCGGTTTTTACGGACAGATGCTTCACGGCGACGGATTGCAAAGTTTTCTGACGAAAAAGACACGGGGCAAGCCGATTGATAAATTGACATTCGGCGAAAAAGTCGGCGTTTTGCGCGAACTCTGCACACAAAAGCCGAAAGCTCCTTTGCCGGAGAGAGTCGAGCGAATTTTCAGTTTCCCGATTATGTCCGAAGAAGTCTTTGAAAAATTCGGCAAAATCGTGACATTGCGAAATAAAGTCGTCCACAACCAGACGGAATTTAACAATCTGCACGGGATTCAATCCTTCGGTCAGAGAATTTTGCAAACGGCGGTCGAACTTGTTAAAAATCTGGCTTCCAATCCGCATACCCCACGCGTCGTCCAAATCACTTCACTGCAAAACGACATTTACGGGCGACATTTTTACGAAGGACGCGACGAAAAAGGCAAAAGAGAAAAGATTTTCACGACTCACGGACTTCACGTCGGACAGCTTTACTGGTTTGTGCCGCTGACTAATCCGGTGCGTATCAATCCGCTGATTTTTCCTTTCGATGAATTTGTATAAATAACCTCAGTTCGGGATAAGACCGGAGCGCAGGCTGCCAGCCTGCAACGCCGCTTGCAAAGCGGTGTCACGAACTTTGCTTTTCAGTAATCTTGAATAAATTCGGAGGTTGTCAGCGTTTTTCAAACGCTTGCAGGCTGGCAGCCTGCGCTCCGTTTGGTAAATTCCTTATCCCGAACTGAGGTTAAATAAGTTTAGGCGGCGGCTTGCGGTTGCGGAATTTCCTTTTGCGGCGGCAGAAGCGCGGCGATTTCTTCGATAATCATTTTTGTCGAATTAGGAATCGTCATATTTATCGTCGCGGCGCGCATTTCGGCGTATTTTTTGGAATCCTTGAGCAAGTTTTGAATAGTTAAAACAATGTCGGCAGGCTTTTTGAGCAAAATTCCCGCGCCTTGGTCGGCAATCATATTAACCGTTCCGGCTTCCTGCGGCATCGGCGGCGTGGTCGTGTCGGCAATGATCGGCAGACGGCAGGCGAGAGCTTCAAAAGTCGTCAAACCGCCGAGTTTTGAAATCATCACGTTTGCCGACTGCATAATTTTCTCGATTTCGTCGGAATAGCCGATAACCTTCACGGGAAATTTCGCGGTTTTGGCAATTTCGACGGCTTCGAGTCTTAATTCTTCGTTTTTACCGGCGAGAAAAATCGCCTGAACATCGAGTTCGCCGCGCACGAGTTCTTTGAAAATCTGCGGAATGTTTCCGCCGCCAATCCAACCCGCGTTGACAAAAACCGTGAATTTATCAGGGTCTAAGCCGTAGGCTTTCCGCGCATTTTGGGCAAACTTTTCATCAACTTCGTGGAATTTCGGATGCACGGGCATTCCCGAAATTTTTATCTTTTCGGGCAAAATTCCGTAATCTATCAACTGTCTTTGTGCATCTTCGTTCGCCACCAGATAAAGCGAAACGTCGTTGCACGCCCAGCCTTTCCAAAAACCGTAACACGGGTCTGTCACGACCGTGACGAGCGGAACTTGCTCGGAAAGATTCAGTTCCTTTAAGATTCGCGCAAAAATATGCTGGGTCAATGGATGAACGCTGACGACGATGTGCGGACACCATTTTTCAAAGATTTCGCGGACGTAGCCGATACAGCGTTTATGAAAAAATTCGCGTGTTTCGGGACGAATTTTGTTCATAAACCAGTAAAGATATTTCATCCAATGCTGCCGGTTTCGCAAAACCCAGTTGTAAACATTGACGAGTTTTTCGGTGATGTGATGCGATTCTTCGACGGCTTTAATCGTCCGCACGGCAAACGATTCGCCTTTCCAGAATTTTTCCAAACCGACGGCAATTGCTTGCGCCGCCGAACGGTGTCCGCCGCCGGTATCGGATGAAATGATGAGTATTTTGGGGGTGATTTGGGGCATTTTAAATTATATTTGCTAAGGCTTTCAAATTGATTTGCTCATCAAAAATTGCCTGAATCGGAATTTTGAAATTCGGTAAAACAACGCTTTCGATTCTTCCGTCTTTAGCTTTCAAAAGAAGTTCGTAAGCCTCATTTTGCAAAAAATACTGTTCAACCGTTTCTTTCTCGGCATCAATAATCCAATATTCCTGCACTCCGTGGGCGGCGTAATCCTGAAATTTCGTTTCGCGGTCGTATTTCTCGGTCGAATCCGACAAAACTTCTACAACAAAATCCGGGGCGGGAAATTGAACCTGATTTTTTTTGAATTTTTTTGCCTTCTCGACACCGAAAAAACAAATGTCGGGTTCATAATCGTTGCGTGTCAACGAAACCATTATTTTTTCAATTCCGACAAAACCGAGTTTATTTTTAGCAACAAAAGTTTGGAGTAATATACAAAGCAATTTCGTCGCCGAATTATGCTGTTTTTTAACAGGTGAATGAAAGATTATTTCGCCGTTAATGAATTCCATCTTTTTATTTTCTTCGACAATCTCGTAAAAATGCCGACGCTTTTTCTGCTCGGCTTTCAGCGCAGACTCCAACTTCTGTGCGAAAAGAACCGCGTCGGGCATTTGCAAGGCTTGTTCTAAAGAAATTTGCATCTTTTTTATCGGCTTTTCTAAATTTCAATCTTGTTTGGAAATTCGGGAAACATTTTCGACTTCGCTAATTTTCGCTTCGGACTGTAAAAACTTACATTTCCATAATCATCGCAAATCCAAAATTCCTTTGCGCCTTGCTCAAAATACAGTTTGCGCTTTACGTCCATTTCGTATTCGGAATTGCTTATCGAAAGAACTTCGACGCAAACTTCGGGCGCAATGTCGGCTTCGGTTTTACCCTTTAACTTTTTCCACAATTGGTCGGAAACCCAAGCAACATCGGCGACCTTTGTTCCTTTGCGCGTCCAAACGGCGCATTCCATCAGAACAATTCCGTCGTCCCGTAAATTGTTCATTATTTTCCCGATTTTGCCTTGAAAAGCTGAATGACCGAGTTTGACAGGATTCATAATAATTTGCCCGTATTCGTTCAATTCAATCTTAAACGGCAGGTCGCGCAAATTCGGGTTTTCCGTAACTTCTTTCCAGTCCATAACTTTTATGCCTTGACCGCAATTTCTTCGGCTTGCGGCTGGCTTAAACTCTCAGCCGCTTTTTTCATCTGACCTTCGAGTTTTTTGATCTTGACCAGATGTTTGACGTTAAACGGCAAGCTCGGATAGAAACAGTTTGATTCGTGCGTGCAGAAACAACCCGCGCCGGCTTCTTTGCGCCGCGCTTTCATCATATCCGTCTTCCAAGCGGCTTGAAAATCCCAATTATAATCGCGCAGATTCAAAACTTCAGGTTTATTTTCGCACGAAGAAAGCGTGCCGTTATCGTAAATCACCGCGCCCGCGCTTCCGGCGTAGCATTTCAATTGCGCTTTGTTTTCTTCCTTGGTTTTGGCGATCAAATCGTGCATATAAATATCCACGGCGGCTTTGAAAAAGCCCGATTTTCCGCCGTAATTGTTCTTTAAAGCGGCGTTTTTCGTGTCTTCCAAAATCATCTGCGAAAGTTTTCCGTAGAGTTTATGGTCGAAATTCAGTTCGTTCGGGTCTTTTGACGGCGGACGAATGTAGTTGATATTTACTTTGTCCGGCTTCAAATCGTACTTCAGAAAATCGTACCAATCAAAAATCGTTTCTTGGTTTGAATTCATCACGCAGGTACAGGTTTGAATGTCGAGCTTCGGATATTGCTCGCGCTTCATTTGCTGTAAGGTGCGCGCCGTGTGAATCGCTTTGTCCCAACTTCCCTCTTTTTGACGAATTTTCTCGTGCGGTCCCTTCATTCCGTCAATCCCGAGCGCGACGGAAACATTCAAATTCGGGCATTCGTCCATAATCCGTGCGACATCGGGAAAAATTCTTTGATGAATCTGCCCGTTCGACATCAGATAAACCGAATCGAGTTTGTTGTTTTCGTAGAAAGCGCGAACGATTTCGGGTAAATCCTTACGCGTGAACGGTTCGCCGCCCGCCAGCACGAGAACGCCGAGATTGCCGCCGAGAGTTGCCGAAATATTAGCAATTTCGTCCGTTTTCATCTGCAATTTTTTGCGCGGTCGGTCATCGAGTTCTTCGGTGAAGAAACAGTGTGTGCAACGCATATCGCAGACGCTCGTGACCAAGATATTTAAAAAGACAGGAGAAATCGGTCTGCCGACGACGATGCTCGCATACCGCTTAAAAAGTTCTTTTGTTACAAAATCCATTATTTTATCCTTCGTGAAAACTTATTTCGAGGCTTTGATGCCATTAGTTTCCGCTACGTTTTAATTTATCTTATATCAATGCCTTTGGGCAAGATGTTTGCAGTTTTAAGTTGTGTTTAAGTGTAATTTGAATGTAATAGTTTTAGTCGCTGTCAGTTTAAGTTAAAATCAATCTATGTTTCGCAGAGTTTATTTAGACAATTCAGCTACTACGCCCGTTGATAAAGAAGTTTTTGAAGCGATGCTTCCCTTTTTGACCGACAAATTCGGCAATGCTTCGAGCATTCATTTCTTCGGACAAGAAGCCCGCGCCGCGATTGATAAAGCGCGTCATCAGGTCGCCGAATTAATCAATGCGCGTCCGAACGAAATCGTTTTTACGTCGGGCGGCACGGAATCAAACAATCTCGCCATTCGCGGACTGCTCGAAGCCAACGACAAACACGGAAAACATATCATCACGTCCGACATCGAACATTCGGCAGTCAAAGAAGTTTGCCTCGATTTGGAAAAACGCGGTTACGAAGTTACATATTTGCCCGTTTATGAAGACGGAATTGTCAGAATCGAAGATGTCAAAACGGCGGTTCGTGAGGACACGGTTTTAATTTCGATTATGTTTGCCAACAACGAACTCGGCACGATTCAGCCCGTCGAAGAAATCGGGCGATTGGTTCGGAACTTGCGCGAAAACGGCAAAAAGATTTGGTTTCATACGGACGCGGTGCAAGCTGTCGGGAAAATTACCGTTGATGTCGAAGAAATCGGCTGTGATTTGCTCTCGATTTCGGGACATAAAATTTATGCGCCGAAAGGTGTCGGTGCGCTTTACGTCCGGCGCGGCGTGCGTCTGCACAAACAAAATATCGGCGGACATCAGGAACGCGAACGACGCGGCGGCACGGAAAATGTTCCGTATATCGCCGCGTTCGGCAAGGCTTGCGAACTGGCAAAAAAGAATTTAGCGGAAGATTCGGCACGACTTGCCGATTTGCGGAATAAATTTGAAAACGAGGTCGGGGAGAAGATTTCCGACCTCGTTTTCAACGGCAAACGTGAAAGCCGTCTGCCGAATATTTCAAATATCTCGTTTCGTTTCATCGAAGGCGAAGGCTTGCTCATCAATCTCGATATGCAAGGCATTGCCGTTTCGACCGGCGCAGCGTGCAGTTCGGGAAGCCTCGAACCGTCGCCCGTGATCCGCGCACTCGGCAGAAACGACGAACTCGCACGCGGCGCAATCCGTTTCAGTTTAGGCAAAGAAAACACGGCGAAAGATGTCGAATATCTTCTGGAAATCCTCCCGAAAGCCGTCGAAAACTTGCGAAGACTTTCTCCTCTTTATTCAAAGCAAGTTAGAAAATAAGCACCAAAAAAAAATAGGCTAAACTATTTTTTGAAATGGGGAAAACAAAGATTGTCGAATTGAATGAAGAGCAACGAGCGGAACTGGAAAAAGGTTACAAAAACGGCAAAAGTCATGCTTTTCTGGAACGCTGTCAAATGATTTTGCTCAAAAGCGAGAACCGCACGAGTTCTGAGATTGCACGGTTTTTCGATTGTCACAAGATCACGGTTCACCAGATTAACTAATTCATAATTGCCCTGATACCGTTTGCCGAAATTTAGCGCGTTAGAGTGTGGAGCAAGAAACAGGTTGCTCCGCAAAATTTATATCTAACAGGAGCAATTATTATGGCAGACGAAACGGAAGAAAAGAGCGGGTTTTGGTTCACGATAAAAAAAATGGTCACAAAATGTGCCGCCAGCACAGACATCGAAGACTTGAAGTCTTCGGTTGAACTGGCACAGGAAAGAGTTGATAAGGCATTAACCGTCGGAACAATTCTGAAAGGCAATTCGGGGGCATTTGAAAAATTGACGAAGGCAAACGAAGGACTCGGTGTCATCGGAAAAGTTCTCAGCGAGGTGCAGGATGTTTGTTTGGATCTTGATGCCGTTACGAAAATTCATCAGGCAGTCGTTGATTTGAGCGACGAACAAATTATCTATAACAACCCGCAAAAAGCGGCGGATGCTTTCGATTCGCTCTTTAACGGTCTCGGACGGCTCTGCCGCTTTCTGCCCCCGCCGGCTGACGAATGGGGCGAGTTTTTCAGCCGCTTCAACCTCTTCGGCAATATGCAGAGAAATGTTTTCGGACCTTATTTCCAAAGAGCGCACAACGCGGCAAACATTAGATAACGGATAGTTGAAGGTGGATAGTTGATAGTAATTTTTAGTTTTCAACTGTCCACTTTCAACTATCAACTAATCATCCTCTTCGACCAATTCATACGGGATTCGGTCGGAAAATAAATTTAAACTCATTAGCAAACCTGCCCAAATCAGGAGTGCGACGCTCGAAACCGCCCAGCCGAGATTCGAGATTAAACTTTCATCGAGAATTATTCCCATAATAATCGCCGGAAAACCGAACATCGCAATTTTGAGCGCGGTCTTTTTCGAGTTTTCGAGCGTTTCGAGCAAGTTGATCCGGCTGATTTCCATCTCCATATAATCTTCGTCATCATTCAAATGCGAAAAATAATCGGCTTCGGCTTGCGTCCAACGACGAAGCGCGGGCGTTTCCGCCAGACGGTTGGCGGCGAGGAAATTATGGATAACGTGCGCGATTTTGCCTTCGCGTAAGGAAATTTCCGCCATTCCGCGCAATGAGCGAAAGTTTTCTTCGACGCGGTCAATGGATTTCAGAAAAGCCGTGCGGGCGCGTTCCCAATCGCCGAACTGGAAATAACTTTCGCCGAGTCGGGCAAGCAATTCCTTGTCGTTCGCGGCGCGTTTTTCTGCCAATCGAAGCATCGCCAACGATTTGCGGTAAAGTTTTTGGTCGCGTTCCGAACCCGCGAACGAATGCAGACAGCGCGCCGTTTCAAACAAAAGCCAAGCGTCCTGCGGCTGAAGAACAAGCGCACGGCGAAAGGCTTCGAGTGCTTGAAGAAGATGTCCCGAAAGCCGCAATTCATTTGCCAGACGACGCAGATAATCCGCCTTTTCGAGTTGCGCCGTGTTGTTTTCCTCATTGCGCCGCGCCGTTTTATCGCGCTTTTGCACTTTATTAACCGAATCTTCCAAAACGTCTGCGGGCGGAATGTGCGAAAACTCCGCCTTCATCAAAACTTCCTTCGTTTCGGCAAGATAATCGCGCAGTTCGAGCGAGCGATTGTCCAAAATATTCTCCGACAGACGCGGGAAAATATTGTGAATCATCCGCCGATACTCTTCGCCGCCCGACGCGAAAACTAATTTCAACCCTTTCCCGCTCACCGAAGTGCGGTAACGGTAAAAAACATTCCCGCCGCGTTTTAAGGCGCGTAAGGCTTGCGTTTCGACCTGTTCGATGTCCGAAATTTTGAGGCGGTAATGAAAACCGTTGAACCACGCCCAACCTTGCGGCAAAATCCCCGTGCGGCGCAGACGTTTGCCGTCAAACGCGATGCGGTCGGTCAAGGCAAGCGCGGGCAGAATAATCACGCTGAAGGCGAGCAGCAGAGTCGCCCAGAAATCTATTTCGAGATAAATCAAAAAGCCCGAAAAAAACGAACCGAGCAAGAGCGCGGTAAAATAACTGTTCGGCGAAACCCGAATGCTCACTGCGTTCTCGGGAGAAATACTTGAAACGGAATTTTCCGCCCGTGAAATGTCCGCCGTTTTTGCGTTTGCAATATTGCCCAAATTAAAACCCCTCAAACTTTTCTTTATATTACTACAAATTGCTAATCGCGGCTGATTTTTTCTAATTCACCGAGGATTTCAGATAAAAAAGGCTTTCGATAATCAAATTACCGAAAGCCTTTTCAGATTGTATTCCGAGATTTTATTGAATTCCCAAAGGCAAATTACCGCCGCCGCCGCCGCCGAACGGTGATTCGGGTGTCGGTTCGACGATCTCTTTGGCTTTTTCGGGCGCGAGTTCTTCAACTTTCGCCTTCGCTTCGCGGGAGGTTGACGAGAGCGGAACGGGCTTGCCGTCCGCGTCTTTCGCTTCGCTCGCGGCTTTGGCGATGCTGAAATAAATATTGACCGCTTCGTCTTTTTTGCCTTGTTTTTCGAGCAGTTTCGCGAGTTCAAAATTTATCGTATCTTTGGCGATAACCGGATTGCCGTCAGCCGCAAGCTGTTGATAAAGCGCAACGGCTTCGTCGGGTTTGCCGTCACTCGCTTTGACCTGCGCCAACGCGAATTTCGATAAGTTGCCGATTTCGTTATTTGATTTCGAGAGATTTTCGAGTTCCGTGGTCGCGGCGGCGCGGTCGAGCGATAATTTATTCACGGCGACAAAGTATTTGGCTTTTTCGCCGACAGTTCCGCCGAATTTATCGGCAACCGACTGGAATTCGGCAACCGAGGCTTCGGCGCGTTCTTTTTCGGTTTTGAAGGTTTTGATCGTCGTTCCGGCAGGCAGCGGCGAATCGGTGACAACCGCTTGCGAGGTTTCAATCGCTTTGCCGAGCGCGGCTTGCGCCTTCGCGTCGGAACTGCGATTCCACAAATAAAAAATGCCGACTAAAACGAGTAAAACGGCAACTGCCGCAACTGCGTAAAGAAAGGTTTTGCCTTTGCCTTCGAATGTTTTTCCGACTTCCTCAACTCTTTTGTTGACCGTTTGTTGAAAAGCGTCTTGATATTGAACTCTCTCCTTCGGCTCGTTGGTCGGAAGCGTTACTTCAGGAGTTCTCTTTTTTCTTGCCATTTGATTAAAAAAAATGCAATCTTTTGAATGCTGAATCGTTATATAATAATCTGAATGATTTTTTTAGGATTTTTTCCAAAAGAGTTAATTTATCGTAAAACTTTGACGAGAGCAAGTAAGTTTAAGGGAAAAGCCGATTATAAAAAGTCAGAGCGCACCCAAAATCAAACATTTTTGACACGAAATTTTAAGTTTTGAAAAATAATTATTTTTTTCGGGAACAAAATAAAATTTCCGGTGTCTAATCAAACAGTTCGCGCTAAATGAGGCGGATGAGCAATTTGAAATTCTCTTTTGGAGAAATAGCGAAAAGGCGGGCGATGTTCTTCAGCAAGTCAATCACAATCGACGATGAAGAATTAAGAACTGTCGCAATGGCGACAGGGACTTCCGATGCCTTCTCATCAGCCGAAACAGAGTTTATTGAAAAATTAAAAGCGGGCGACGCGAATGCGTTCGACACACTGGCAAATCGTTATGCAAGCGATATTTACGGTTTGCTGTTGCGGATCACGCAGGACACGGAAGAAGCGAGCGATTTGACGCAGGAAACTTTTTTGAGTGCGCTTAAAGCGATCAGCAAATTTCGCGGCGAAGCGGATTTGAAAACGTGGCTTTTTCGGATTGCGATCAACGAATCGCGCAATCGTTTTCGTTGGTGGAAACGCCGTCGGCGCGATGTGACAATCTCGCTCGACGTGACAATCGGCGAAAGCAACACGCCTTTGTCGGAAACTTTTTCGTCGGACGCGTTGAATCCCGAAGAAAAAACTTTGCGCGGTGAGCGCGAAAAAATTCTTCGTGAAGCGTTAAACGATTTGCCCGAAATATTCCGTGAAGCCGTTGTCTTATGCGACATCGAGGGTTTGAGCTACGAAGAAATCGGGCAAACCTTAGAAGTCAACATCGGCACGGTAAAATCACGAATCGCCCGCGGACGCGACGAATTGCGCCGCAAATTGGAAGGTATTTGAAAATTAGTGGAGAGTGAAGAGTAAAGAGTGGAGAGTTTAAGTTTTTCTCTCAACTCTCCACTCTTTACTCTTCACTAAAAAGAGAGTGGATGATTGACTCGCCCCGGTTACAAACTTAAGACGTATCGGTGCCAACGTAAGGTCAAAAGGAAAACGAAAGTTCGGCGCGAGTTATGAAAGGCAATGTTCGGATTTGGTAATTTTTGAAAAACCAGCAACAACAAACGAATTTACCCGAAAGGAAAATTGCCGATCAGAACCCGCAAAGAATGAACCGTTGTTTTCCGTGAAAGGAAAACAGCCGGGGTCAGTCAGTTATTCACTTCAAAAATTGGACTTCGGTCTTTGGTTTTCGGTCTTCGCTTTATTTCAAAGACCACAGACCGAAAGCCAAAGACCGAATAAAAAATATGAAATGCGAAAATTTACAATTTAATTTGTCGCTTTACATAGACAATATTTTGACGGACGAGGAGCGCGGGATTACTGATAAACATCTGGCGCAATGCCCTTTGTGCCGTCAGAAATTAGATGATTTCTCCGTCTTAAGGCAAAGTTTGCGACGAGTTTCGCAACCCGTGATGCCGAAAGATTTGCTTGCCTCGGTCAAAACGGCGATACGAACCGAGCTTGCACCGAGCGTTCAGCAGAAAAAATCTTACTTCTCGCACAATTTCCGCGAATTTTTGCAAATGCGCGTGATGCCTCTGACGGTCGGCACCGCCGCGTCACTCTTTTTCGGCTTTTCGCTCCTCTGGATTTTGCTTTCGGGCGCGAACCGTCAACAAACGACGGACTTTACGACTTTTGATTCCGATCAGAAATCAACCGTTTTTGTCGCAAAAAACCCGAACATTGATGTTGATTTAATAACTGCGGCAGATGTCGTTGCCGGACGCGGTTTGGTTTCGAGCGAATCGCCGAGCATCAATCCGCAAGGCGCGTTGGTCGCAATGACCAAAGCATTCGTCAACGGCAATTCAAAAGAAGATGAAGTCGTCGTCGTTGCCGATGTTTTCAGCAACGGTCTGGCGAACATCGAAGAAGTCGTCGAGCCTTTGGACGACCAGCAAACCGTCTATGAACTCGAAAAAGCGATGCAGAACAATTCTTCGGACGCGCCGTTTGTTCCCGCATTCTTAGACCGCCGCGCCGATTCGATGCGCGTCGTTTTCAAAATCCAGCGCGTCGAAATCAAAACTTCCCTGCCGAAAGCCAAACGCCGATAGAAAAATCGTTTTGCTAAATATCCTCACTTCTCCTTTTTTAAGGTCAGAACCGCCTGCGGTAGCTGGCGGGTTTCAAGTTTAATAACCAAATCTGTTTGCTAATGATTTACCCGCCCGCTACCGCAGGCGGTTCTGACCTCGCGCACAAATTATTAAGCGAAATTTAATATATTGATAAAATTCTTTAATCAACGCATTGTTTGCTCATCTTGGCTAAAATTGTTATAGCTAAATAAAGGGGTAAAACAAGGGATGAGCGAACAAAACACATTTAATTTCGACTTTCAGGAAATAGTTAAAAATTTAGAGAAAACCACGACGAACTTTTTTGAAGGCGTGGCGGATAGTTTTTACGGTAAAGCGGAAACTTTGCGCGACGGGACGGAACTCGAACCCGTTAATCTGCCGCGTGATCTTTACGCGCACCGCAACGCGCAGACGGAATGGTGGTATTACACCGGACACGGCGAAACGGCTTCGGGCAAGCGGTTCGGGTTTGAGTTAGTCTTTTTCAAACGGCGCACGGATTTGGATAAATTTTCGCTCGTGCCGCTTCGTTTGTTCGGCAATCCGCTGTTTTTCGCGCATTTTGCGATTACCGAGATTGACGAGCAGAAGTTTCGTTACGCGCACCGCAAATCGGCGAACGGATTTTTCGATCATCCGGCTTCGGCGAGCGAGAAGCATTTTCACCTGCGCCTCGGCGATTGGTCTTTGCGCGAATCGCACGGCGCACATATTTTACGCGCCACGGCGAATAACGTCGTGTTTGAAGCCGATTTGAAACCGACGAAACCGCCTGTTTTGAACGGCAAGGCAAAAGACGGCGTGTCGTTCAAGGACGAAGGCGAAGCGTCGCGCTATTTTTCATATACGCGGATGGAGATGGAAGGCGACTTGATTTGGAACGGCGAAACCGAGCATTTCACGGGTTCGGCGTGGATGGATCGAGAGTTCGGAACGTGGACACCGACCGAGAAACAGAAAGGCTGGGATTGGTTTTCGATTCAACTCGATAACAATTGCGAACTGATGTGTTACCAACTACGTGACAGCGCGAACGGCGTTTCGGAATTTTCGAGCGGAACTTACGTCAACGAAAACGGCGAATTCGAGCCGCTTTCAAAGGAAGATTTCACGATTGAGCCGACGGGTTACTGGAAATCGCCCAATTCAAAAGCGGTTTATCCGAGCGGTTGGCGTGTCAAGGCGGAAAAATTCGGTTTGGATTTGGTCGTCACGCCCGTCATCGAAGATCAGGAAATAGACTCACGCGGCACGACAATGATTATTTATTGGGAAGGCGCGTGCGAAGTCGAAGGCAAAGCGGGCGAATTCGACATCAAAGGTCGCGCCTACGTCGAACTCGTCGGCTACGACCGTTCGCACGACCAGCCGAATCTCGCGTATTTTCTGATGGGCAATCAATTCGAGTTCCCGTCAAAATCATTTTTCGGCTAAAGTCAGAACAGCGAGCGGTAGCGACCTGTTTAATGATGCGATAAATCGTTTTCAATTATTGTGTAATCGTTTTTTAAGAACACGATTAACAGGTCGCTACCGCTCGCTGTTCTGACAATTTCTATTTTTCGATAGCTTGCCGCAGTTTTTCGGCGAGATTAGCATCTATCGGACGCAGAAGATTATACTGCTCACGCGCCTTTGCTTTGTCTTTTTTTCCGATCAAATAGGTAAAACCGAGACTGTATCGCGCTTTCGCAAAACGCGGCGCAAGCTGCAAGCATTTGTTGTAAGCGGAAATCGCTTCGTCGTCGCGGCTGAGCGCGAAATAAGCGTTGCCGAGCAGATAAAAGCCGTCCGAATAATCCGGATTCTCTCCGGTAAATTTGATTAAACCGTCAATCGCTTTTTTATAAAAATCAGCCGCCTTGTCGGTTTGCTTCAATAATTCGTAGGCACGCGCCGTGTAAAGATAACTTTCGCCGTCGCCCGGACTGAGCCGCAACGCGCTCGTGCAGGCGTTGATCGCCATTTGATATTCCTTTGCATCGTTGTATGCGCGGCACAGATTCGTGTAGCCCATATATTGGTCGGGCGCGAGATTGACTGCGCTTTTCGCGGCGATAATCGCTTCCGCCGGACGGTCTGCCAGACTGTAATACCACGCCAGACTCGTGTAAAGATTCGAGTCCTTCGGAAATCTGTCCAAACCTTTGCGCGTCACGGCAATCGCTTTGTCAAATTCGTTTTGACCGCGATAAATGTCCGAAAGCGCGTTGTAGGAAGCGTAAATATCGGGTTTCAAATTAATTGATTTTTCGTAAAGCTCCGCCGCTTCGTCAAATTTTTTACTTTTATTGAGCGCGTCGGCAACATAAAAATAAGATTCGCCGACATATTTTGTTTTTCTTCGTAAGGCTTCGAGAGCCGCCAAGCCTTGTTGTTCGGTTTCGCCGAGCGCGGCATAGCTGACGGCAAGAAAATACGACGCGTCGGAATTATTCGGGTCTTGGTCGGCGGCTTTTTTGTAATAGTTTGCCGCGTCCGAGTAAGATTCCTTGAGCCGGTAAATATCGCCCAAACCCAAACTGTAAGTAATATTGTTCGGGTCGAGCCGCGATGCCGCCAACGCATCGGCTAAAGCCGCATCGTATTTTTTTTCCTGAAAATTCAGATACCAGCGAACTTTGTAAATTTCCAGAGGTTTATCAAAACCCTGCGATTCCGCCTGATTAAAATCGTTGATTGACTGGTCGAATTCGTTCAAATAATAATGCGCGTAGCCTTTCCAAAAATACGCGGCGGGAAAATTAGGAACAACCAAAATCGCTTCGGCATATTTATTAACCGCATTGCGATAATCTTTATTATTAAAAAACTCGCCGCCCTGTTTGGCAAGTTTTTGGGCTTTCTGCAAATCCTTTTTCTTTGGTTGGGCATCGGCAGTCAAAGAAAAAACCGCCAACAAAATCATTAAATATACAAACCAATTTAAATATTTCGTCCTTTTCATCTTAATTACTCCAAATCTATTGCGGAATGATTCCGCCTCTGACTGTTGGTTTCGTTTCCGTTTTAGTCGTCGGGCGCGGCGTTGTCGGGCGCGGCGTGTTCGTCGTTATCTGCGTCGGTCGCGGTGTCGCGGTTTTCGTCATCACCGGCGTTTGCTGTGTAATCACAGGCTTCGTCTGCTCGGGTGACGGCGCGGTATTAACATTTGAATTATCGGGACTGCTCGTCGTGACGACCTCCGAATTTGAACTGTTTCCCGTGTTGCTATTTGCCTGTTCCGGCGTTGGTTCGAGTGTCGGCGTTTGCATAACAGAAGGTTCGGGTGTCGGCGTAGCAACATTCATCGCGTCCGAAGTTGTCTGCTGATTCATAAAATACCAAGCCGCGCTGCCGCCGACTGCGGCAAGCACCAACAAACCGAACAACGCGCCGAGAATCCCGAACAGCAAACCTTTCGATTTTTTCTTCGCGGGTTGCGGTTGAGCGGGTGTCGGCTGCGCTTGCCATTGTTTCGGCTTTGAATCGTAATTCGGCGTGGTTTGCGGAATTGCTTGCTCATTCGTCGGCGAAAAATCTTCGGTCGGCAGGCGTGTTTCCGCAGTTGAGCCGAAATTTTCCGCTTGCGGAACGGAATCAAAAGCCGAAACGGGCTGTGTTTGTGCGAAATTAACATTCGCCGGTTGATTATCTACCGCAACAAACGGCACGGTTTTGTCGCCCGTAAAATTTGACGGCGGCGCAATATTCTCGTCCGTTTTCGCGCTGTAATCATCCGTCACAAAATTTTCCGGCGGTGCGGTTTCGTTCTTTGCTTTGTATTCCGCCGCGCCGAAATCGCCGCCGAACACTTCGGTTTTGACATTTGACTGTTGCGGCGTGGAATTGGCAAACGGCAGAACCTCGGTCTTTTGCCCCAAATTCTGCGGCACGGAAATATTCGGCACATCGCCGATTTTAAGCGTCGCGTCGAAATTCGGAGTCTGCGCGGTTTTATCGGCATTTTGCGATGCCGTCGGCGAATTTTCGGAACTTGTATCCTGCATCATTCCAAACGGAATGGTTTGCGCGCCCATCGCTTCTTTCGAGGCGGGTTGATTTTCAATCAAAGGCGCAGAAAATTGCTCGGTTTTGTCGTTTGAAAACGAAGCGGTTTCGACCGCAGCGGGCGCGGTTTGTTCGTCCTGCACGTTGAACGCGATGGTTTTATCAGCCGCCTGACTCTGCATCGCGGCGTAAGTTTCGCGCAAAATCTTCTGCATCTCACGCGCATCTCCGTAACGCTGGTCTTGGCTGATGGACATTCCTTTCAGAATGACATCCGAGATTGATTTCGGAATCTCGTTGTTGACCTCGTTAATCGGCGCAATCGGATCGGTTTTTCCGCTCAAAAGAAAATCTGCCCGCGAAAGCGCGTCGGGCGGAACGATATTCGTCAAAAGTTGATAAAGCGTTGCAGAAAGCGAATAAATATCGCTTTTCGAATTCGTTCCCGTTCCGCGAATCTGTTCCATCGGCGCGTAATGCGGCGTGTAGCCGACGACACTTCCGGTGCTTCCGCCGCCGCCGCTCGCTTGGCTGATTGTTTGCCCGACGGAGCTTTTCGATAAACCGAAATCGAGCAAAACGATATTGTTATCGTCGGTTAATTTTAAATTCTGCGGTTTGATGTCGCGGTGAATAATCGGAGGTTCGTGCGAATGTAGATAGGCAAGCGCGTCGAGCAATTGGTCAGCCCAAAACAAAACCCACGAGATCGGAAACGGTTTCTGCGTCGTCGTCAGACGCTTTGCCAAATCATCGCCCGAAATATGATCCATCACCAGATATTGATTGTCGTTTTCGAGAAAATGATCGCTGACTTTCGGCAACGCCGGATGACGCAGACGCGCCAGCGTTCGCGCTTCGCGTTCAAAAGCATCGCCAAGCTGTTCGTTATCGCCGTGCAAAGTGCGCTTGAGCGCAATCGCACTGCCTAATCGCTGGTCAACCGCCAGATAAACTTCGCCCATTCCGCCCTTGCCGATTAAATGCACGATCAGATAGCGGTTTTGTAATAAAGTATTCGGTGCTAAAGGTTTCATTCGATTTCGTTTGTTATTTGTTTCTGAAAAATCTTCTAAAATTATAGCCGATTTTAGCAAAAAAGACTTTTCGATATTCAACAATTTATTGCCCCGCAAGCAATTTTTCGGGCGGCAGCAGCGCAGTTTGTCCTTTATGCTGCCAACAGCGTCCGCCGCCTTTCACGCGCCGCGAACAAGGCGTTCCTTTCTTGGTCGGCGCACCGCAAAAATAAACCGTTTCTTCTGCCGTAAGCGGCGCGGTTTCCGTCTGTTTGACTCGCGGTTTAGTTGTCAAATTCGCCGTTTGCACCGTGTTTGTTTGAACATTATTCGCTTGCGCTGTTTGTTGAACGCTTGAATTTGAACCGACTTGCGACACATTATTCGCCGTATTTTTGCCCGAATTTGCCGGATTTTCCGCAAATTTTTTGGTCGAAACACTTAACGGCTTTTCGCCGCTTCGCCAATAGCTTCCGACACCAAGAATTCCGACAATTGCCATCAAGCCGATAAAAGCGACCGGCAAAAATCTCGGCAACACAAAATCGTGTTTACAAACATCGCAAAAACGACTGCTGTCCGTCAAAGATTTATTTGCGCGTTCAATTTTCTCTCCGCAATGACAACAAAATTTCGGCGTATAAAACATTGGGATTCCCCTTCAATCCTCACAAAACAAGGAAAAATAAACAAATATTTTCGGTTGCTCATCTGACTTGATTTCTCAGGTTGAAAGAATTATAAACCATAAAACGAATATTGTTAAGAAATTTTGAAACAAAGCGCGATGCAACCGCGTTTCGGAAAATAGCGTCTGATTAGGTAATATTCTGCTATGAGTTATTCACGGGTTTTTATAATTTTTGCATTTTTACTTTTAAGTTTTTCTGCTGTTTCGGCTCAAAACGACGATGACCCGATTACGGTTGATTCATCAGTCGTGCGTTTAAATGTCGGTGTCGCCGACCGCAAAGGTCGCCCGATTACCGATTTAAGCCGCGAAAATTTCACGATTTTTGAAGATGGCGTGAAACAAAACATCCAGCGTTTCGAGCCGGTCGTGACACCTTTTTCGGTCGTGATGATTCTCGATATGTCCGGCTCGACGCTCGGTTTCCGCGAAACGATTCGACAATCGGCGTATCGTTTCATTGATGCGCTCGCGCCCGAAGACCGCGTTGCCGTGATCGAATTTTACGACAAGGTAAATCTGCGAAACGATTTTACGACTGACCGCAAAAGAATCGGAAATTCAATCAGCGTCGCCAACGGTCGCGGCAAAACACAGCTTTATAAAGCTCTCGATTTTGCGTTGGGCAAGCTCGCCAATGAAGGCAAACGGCGCAAAGCAATCATCGTTTTAACCGACGGCGTTGATACGGCTCTGCGCGATACCGACCGCAATTTTCTCCAAAAAATCGGCGACAAAGATATGCTGACGGCGATTAAACCCGAAACCAACGACAATCTGAACAGCGTCTTAAACAAAGCCGACGTGCAGGGTGTCACGATTTATCCGCTTGCGCTTCCGACCGGCGACCCGTCAAAACTCGCCGACCCGACACCGATTCAAGTGGCGATGTATGAAGCCGCCCGTTCGCGCCTTAAAATTCTCGCCGCCCGCACCGGCGGAACTCTGAACACCATCAATCGTCTCGAAGAAATGGGCAGACTTTATGCTTCGGTCGCCGCCGAATTGCGAACACTTTACACGATTGAATATCAATCCACCAACGAAAAACGCGACGGCAAATGGCGCGTAATAAAAATCGAAGTCAACAACGAAGACCTCATTTCCAAAACGCGTCAAGGCTATTTTGCAAAATAAGTTGTCAGAACCGTCTGCGGTAGCGGATGGTTTAAGTTTGACAGATTTTAGTTTCGATCAAATCTTGCAAAAATAACCATTAAACCGCCCGCTACCGCAGACGGTTCTGACAACTTGACAGAAAAGCACAACATTTGTAGTCTAATTATTCGCTTTATGCACCCGTAGCTCAGTTGGATAGAGTGTCTGGCTACGAACTAGAAGGTCGCATGTTCGAATCATGCCGGGTGTATTTCAAATTAGAAAGACTGTCTGAATGGCAGTCTTTTTTAATTTTGTGATAAATTTCCACT
>JANODL010000016.1:0-8123 GCA_031412675.1 Acidobacteriota bacterium
TTTGCACAAAAACTAAGGAATGAAGCTCTTTTGAACCGAACATTATCAATTATACATTGTGCATTTTACATTATTTGACAGGTATTTATTGATTAATAATGCAGAATGCAGAATGCAGAATGTAAAATGATTTCATCAAAATACAGTTTTTAAGTAGTTTTTGTGCAAAGCCGCTACAACATAAGATATTGGTTCAGAGTTTATTTTTACGTGAATAATAACTATTCTCTTTCCGCTGTCAGGAATGCTTTTGCGCGTGCGATAAATCCATACGCAATTGTCGTTAGCAATTCCTCACAGCTAGGAGCTGATACTGAAACCAATGAAGTAGAGGGCAATGAATCGGATGTTGAAGTTTCAGAAGAAACGAACGAATCTTCCGAAACTTCTTCAGGTAATTCTTTGGGTTGGTTAGTTGGTGGGATGGTTGTTATTTGGTTACTTACAAGAGAATGAAAATTCAAAATTAAAGGCTTGTCGTGTGAATGTTTTGGCGAACTGAACACGACAAGCCCCGCAAATGAAAAAAGCGATGTTTGCACCATCGCTATTTCGTCCGATTTTATTCGGACACAACACCGATAGCGCGATGTTGTGATGGAAATATATCACAAAACGGAGCGCATCGGCTAGAAAAAAATGCCGATGTTTTTGTTTTTGGGCAAGAAAACTTAAATGTGATTGCTCGACCGCAAAAATTCAGCCGGTTATTCACAGGAGTAAAAAACTATGAAAAGCGATGAAGCAATGTGTTCCGTAACATATCACGAAACCTACTGCGCAGCAGGACACGAAGTTACCTATATTCCAATATCTCTATGGTCAGAATATTGGTGGAAATATAAAGTCTTAACCTCAAAGGATGTTGCAATTTACACAGACTTACTGTTTTTTTGCAGAAAATCAATGTCTTTCACGCTTGAATGGTATGCGAAAGAATTGAAGTGCAATATCCCTACTTTACAGCACAGATTCGACAATCTCGAAAATGCTGAACTGCTAAAAACTATTGCTTCCGACCAACAAGCCGAGCCGAATCAATTAATTTTAATAGCTCCAAAATTACCAATCAAAAATGATGTTTTGAGGCTAAAACGTCAGGTTGAAGAAAATCACGCTAAACAGTCCCGCGAGCTTCACGGAAAGCCAGAAAAATCTTTATTTCACAAAATCAAATTATCAGTAGAAAAAAATATCGGTCTGGCGAAGTAAAAAGCTAATGCAGAATCCTTTGCCGAATCAAAAGCCGAAACTGTCTTTGATAGAACGCCAAAAGAATAAAAATCTTGACGGCGAATATATCAGCAGAGTTTTGCGCTTTTCTTCTGATAGCCGATTAGTTCAAGGACTTGCCGATAAAATTTGGGCGTGTAATCAATACAACAATCTTTTCACCGCCGATGATTTACATACCGACGACGGCGAACTTTACGAGGGGCGCGGTCAACTTTGGGCGTGTAATTCTCGGCTTTGTCCGACCTGCACAGGCAAACTTGCCAAACGAAATAGGAAAATATCTCGGCACATTGTCGAAAATGAAAAATTGTTCGTTGGTGAAAATTGGTATTTCATCACGCTAACGATGCCGGATTTATCTTTGAAAGATTTGGCTTTGTTGGATTGTCGAAGCGTCATAAATTCGGCTTGGCGAAAGTTCTCACGGTCAAAATGGTTTAAGGATATTTCACGCGGGGGAATGAAAGACGAAGAATTTACCGTAGGCGAACACGAGCAATATCATTATCATTTGCATTTGTTGGCAATTTGCCGGAATCGCATCACATCAAACAGTTTTCAAGAGATTCGGCGCGATTGGACACGAGCCTTAGAAAAATCATTCCGCGAACATAACATAGAATTTCAATGCAATACCGCCGATGGTTTGGCGGTCTGCCACGTCCAGAGAGTTTGGAACAAAGTAAGGTCAATAAACGAACTCTGTAAATACATCACTAAGACAACCGACTGGGCGAAAATACCACAGGCGCAATTAGCCGAAATTGCCGTTGTGAAGCGTTTTCCGCGAATGTTCGAGGTTTATGGCATCTGTAAGGAAACCGCAAAGGAAATCCGCGCAAAATCAAAAAGAGCCGATGAAACAGACGCATATCTTGATACAAAGAAAATAACTGTCAGAAATGATGAAAACTCTGAATATTATGTAGCAGACGTGAGCGAAAATATATCTGACAGCGAAAATCTGCCGAATTCACATTCACCACCGAAGAAAAAACCAACTTGGCGCGAATTGTGCCGGATTCTATCAAGAGATGAATGGTTAGAGCATCTCGAAACCGAAATTTCAAAAGTTCAAAGCTACCGACAAAGGCAGTTAAGGGAAAAGTTTGCCTTTGCATCATTTAGAACTTTGGACGGCAAAACATTTTGATTGAAAAGTTTTCTTCGAGCATCGGCATTTTTGCCGATGACCGCAGACAACGGCAAATTTACCGTTGTTGGATCGAAAAAGTTTATTTGAAAGAAAAGCAGCTCATTTTGTTCAAACCCGCGTTGTCCACCGCTTTTACTTTTCAGAGTGAAAAAGTTGGTAGTTTTCGCGGACGTTGATTCACAGAGTTTAACTGAAGTATCGGCAAGTCTGCCGATGTGTGCCGGTAAAGATGACAGCCGAAAGAGCTAAAAGTTTAATTCTTATTTTTCGTCAAATGCGCGAAGTGGTGAAAGATGCGATTGATAATCTGGAAGCCATTGCCGAAAACGCTTTAATGATATTTGTTGACGATGAAACGAAACAAAGAATCGTGCCGTCATCGGTAGCAATTGAAAATCGGTTATTGAACAAAACAGAACTTGCCAAGCGTTTGGGCATTTCCACCAGAACTGTTAGCAATCTTCAAGATGAGGGAATGCCATCGGTAAAGCTCCGCGCACGAATTTTATTTGATTATGAAAAAGTTTCTATCTGGATTGAGCAAAGGGAAATGGGCGAAAGTCGAAAAAATGAGTTGCGTGTTGTAAAATAATCACGCGCAAAACACTTAGCAACGGCAAAAGGTAAAGGTGAAGCGCAAATGGTAGTTCGTCAAAGAGGCACGAAAAAAGGCAGTTGGTATGTCCATCTGCAAGTCAACGGGAAACGAATAAGAAAAGTTATCAAGGAAGCTCGGACACGGCGCGAAGCCGAACGAGCCGAACGAGTGATTTTGAGTGAATTGTTTGAAAATCGCTGGGGTAACGGCGGTCAAAAGAATTTCACGGAATTTGTTGATAAAAGTTATAAGCCATACGCCAAAGAACATAAAAAAGGTTACACGGTCGAACTTTCGGCGTTAAAGGTTTTAACTAAAAGATTCGGCAAACATCGGCTTTGCGAAATCACGCCGGAAGATATAGAAAAATTCAAAAGAGAGCGAACAGCAGAAAAAACAAGACTCGGAAAACCACGCTCAAGAGCAACGGTTAATCGTGATGTTGCGGTATTATCTGCGGTTTTCAATCTTGCCAAAGACTTCGGCGAATTGAAAGAAAACCCCGTCAGTCGCGTTAAGTATTATACGAATTTGCCGACACGAGAGCGTGTTTTATCCGAAGAAGAAGAAAAGGTTTTGTTTGAGCGAATCCGTAACGATGTTAAATTCAGCCGTCAGATTGAAATTCTGCTTTATACAGGAATGCGACGCGGAGAACTCTTTAAACTTGAATGGCGAGATATTGACCTTATTAACGGTTTTATAAATATTCGCAAGGAAATCACTAAAACAGGAAAAGCACGACCTCTGCCGATGCTTTCTAATGTTAAAGCCATTTTTGAGAATTTACACAATGAAGCCGAAACAATAAATCCGAAAGACAAAGTTTTTGATGGCGTGAAATCGCAGGATATATCGTTATCAATTCATTTCACCGAAATTTGCAAGGAATTAGAATTTGAAGGCTTAACCGTTCATTCCTTGCGTCATACTTACAGCACACGAGCCGATGAATGTAATATCGAAGCATTTGCTCAAAAGGCTTTGTTAGGGCATTCAAAACTCATTATGACAGACCGATATACGCACGTTTCCAAGAAAACCTTGAAAGAGAAAGTTGTAGGTATGGAACAGTATATAAACCGTAGAAATGACACAAAAACCACGAAAAGCCTGAAAACATTGAAGTTTAAATAACTTCTTTGACAAGAGTTTTGTAATAGCTCACTTACGCCGCTTTCTTTAATTCAACAACGGGTTTTTCCGCGTCGAAAAGACGCACTTGTTTTGCCCAGCCGAGCTTTTCAAAAACGCGAATCGTCAGCCAGTTTTGGTCGAACTGATACCATTTCAAACCGTGCCGTGCCGACGAAGGTTGGGCGTGATGATTGTTGTGCCAGCCTTCGCCGAATGTCAGAATTGCGACCCACGCGCTGTTGGTCGAATCGTCCTTCGTTTCATACTCGCGCTTGCCCCATAGATGCGTCGCCGAATTGACGAACCACGTCGAATGCCAACCGAAAACGACCCGCGCAAAAACGCCCCACAAAACCATTGTCCAGCCGCCAATCGCAAACAAAATTACGCCCGAAATCAGTAGCGGCAGATAATAAAACTTGGCAAGCGCGACGTGAAATTTGTCCTTCATCAAATCGGGAACATATTTTTGAATCGTCATCGCGTCGTGATCGTTCGCCGTTCCGCGAATGATCCAGCCGAGATGCGCCCACCAAAAACCGGGTTTCGTCGAATGCGGGTCTTTGTCGGTTTCGGTAAATTGATGATGAAGGCGATGCGTCGTCACCCATTTCGGCGCGTCGTCCTGAATCGCCATCGCGCCGAAAACCGTCAAAGTGTATTCGAGCCACTTCGGAGCCTTAAAACTGCGGTGCGTCAAAAGGCGATGATAACCCAGTCCAACGCCCAAACTTCCGACGATCCAATTGCCGATGAGCATTGCCGCGAGATTTTGCCAGCTAAAGAAAAACAGTGCGACAATCGTTAGAAGATGAAAGCTCGTAACGATGGATAAATTTTTCCAGTTGATGCTTTGGCGTGACGGTGTAAATTCGATAACATTTTGCATTTGAATAATTTAGAACTTATAAAATTAAAACTGTTTAAGAGTAACAGATTGAAACGCGGGCAATCGTAATAGTTCTGTAAGAGTTGCGGTTTGCCGGTTTTTTCGGTAAAACATTCAAAACATTTCGGGAGAAACTTTTGTGCAAAAATTATATTTTCGTCTATCGGCAAATCTCTTTTTACTGGCAGTAATTCTAACTTTCAGCGTTTCGGCGCAGCAAAGATTGGTTCTGATCGGCGGCGGCGACCGTTCGGCGGAAGCGGTTTCGCGCTTTGTCGAATGGGCGGGCAAAGAAAAAGCGCGGATTTTGATAATTACTTGGGCGAGCGGCGTTCCGCAAGAAAGTTTTGAATCGCTCAAAGCAGATTTCGGGAAATTTAAGACCGAATCTTTTGAACACGCGCCCGATGCACCGCTCGACGCGGACAAACGCGCCAAATTCCTCGAACAATTAAAAAACGCGACGGGCGTATTTTTTTCGGGCGGCGACCAAAATCGGATTATGGAAGTTTTATAAGGATGAACCGCTTTACAACTCCTTACGCGAAAAATACGATGCGGGCGCAGTTTTCGGCGGCACGAGCGCGGGAACCGCTTTGATGTCAACGCCGATGATGACGGGCGAAAACGATCTGACCGTGATTGACGGCAAAAAAGTCGGCACGCGAAAAGGCTTGGGACTTCTGCCGAACACGATTCTCGACCAGCATTTCATTGTCCGCCAACGCGAAAACCGTTTGTTCGGATTAGTTCTCGAAAACCCGCAAACGCTCGGCATCGGCATTGACGAAGATATGACTTTACTCGTCAAAGACAACCGCTTCGCCGAAGTCGTCGGCGCAACCTACGTCATGATAATTGACGCGAGCAATAAAAAAGCGACTTTTATGATAAATCTGCTCAAAGCGGGCGAAAAGTTCGATTTAGTAAAGCGTCGAAAAATCTCAAAATAGTTAAGACAAATCAAATAGTTCTTTAATCCACGTCATTAAACTTTCAGCATTTTGTGAGCCTGCGTTTAAAAACTTCTCCCGAATCGCAATTCCGTAAGGAACTCCGGGACGTGATTGCCAAGCCAGATAAGTGTGGATTTGTGCTTTGGCGGTTTTGTCGGAATTTTCAGTTAAAAATAATCTTTCTTCTTTCGGAATTGATTCAACTGCTTCAATTGCTCTTTCAAAAAGGTTTTGAGATTCATCAGGCACAAGCAATTTGACGAAATCTTCAAGCATTCCGGGCAGAGAGTTATCGGGCATCAGCCAAACTCCGATTTTCGGCAAATCTTTACCTGCACAAATTGTTCCGCCTGCTTTTGGCAAATCGGGAACATCTTCATACTTCAAATCTTTTAATCTGTTTGCCAAACTTTCCCAACGTGCTTTTACGTTAAGGTCTGCGTCAACAATAATTCCGACCGCAACGACTTCGCTTCCCTTAAGTTCAACCGGTAAATCTTCCAAAAGATTATCGAAAGCATTTTCGTTTAATCGGTTTTTTAGTTTATCAACGCCTTCTTGTTCCCGAATTGTGATTCTGCCAACTCTTTTCTTTTCTTCAACTTTCCAAACTCTGTTTTCTGTTACGACTTCAATATTTTGATTTAAGAAAATATGACCTAAAACGTGCAAATCATCAGTTCCTTCGACAAGCAAAATTCTGTTTTCAGCCATTATCTAACGCACCTCAATATCTCTTCGTTCAACGATTTCAAGTTCTTTCTCGTCAAAATTTACTGCTTTGATTGAGCCGTCCTTATTTTCCAAGCGAATTAACATTCCATCTTCAGGACTATCAATTGCGGCTTCAGTAAACGCCTCAATACAATCTTTGCTGTGCGTTGTCGCAAAAACCTGCACATTCAAATCTTTCGCCGTTTTGAAAATCAATTTCCAAACATCAGGCAAAACTGAATAATGTAAGCCGCTTTCAATTTCGTCAATTAAAAGAATCCCGCTTCTGCATTGAACAAGTGCTAATGATATTCCCAAAAGCCTTGTCATTCCTTCACCATAACTTTTTAAAGGCACTCGATTATTATTATTTTCACTGTTTGCAATTGGATAACGCTCGCCATTTTCATCCGATCTGCCAACAAAATTGATGTATTCAAGATTCGGATTTATTAAACGAAGAAATTCTTTTGCTTTTTCCTCCAAACCCTTTATAACTACATCATCCCAAACGCGAGCCAGTATTGAGTTCTCTATAATTTGAGATCGGAGAAAAACAAATGGAATATCTTCTATTGTTTCTAAAAGATAACTGTGAAGATTCTCAAAAGAATAAAATTCTGTTCGTGTTTCTCTATTTGTTTCTTTTAGAGTGGAGATAATTAATAATCCTGTGGGAAAGTGTCCCCATACTTCTTTGAAAACAGAATAGTCTGGAGTTGTTTTTTCGTCTTGATTCATTAAACGGGAAGTAATGACACTAATTGCTGATTTAGCCGAACCAACCTGAATTGACTCATTACTGTTAAGATTTAGTTGTGGTCTTCCGTTGAATAGATTTCCTGATGATTTGATAAAATCTTCTGTTTTGGGAACTCTAACCCCAGAAGGTTTTTCAAAATATAAAGCAACTTCATCTCTTGAGTATAATAAGTTTAGTAAAGAATCAATTTTTCCACGACGCGCATAAATCCAAAGAGCCTCAATCAAAGCGGTTTTGCCGACATTATTTTTGCCGACAATTAAATTCACCCGACCAAGTTTTTCAATCGTCAGATGTTCAAAGCATCGATAGCCTTTGATTTCGAGCGAGTCTAAAAGCAGTTCCGATTTTTTATTTTCGCCTTTTTCGGTTTTTTCGATTTCTTCAACGCTTGTTGACATAATTTTCTCCAATCAAACACAAAATAGCACGAATCAAACTCAAATTAAATAGATTGGAGCGCAAGCGGCTCGCTTGCATGCCTTTGAAAAAGGCAAACGGCGTTTGAATTTAATTCAAGTTGATTCTATGCAAACCAGGGCTTTCCTATAAAAAATTCATTACCTTCAATGTTATAATCAGATTGTCAAAATCATCGGCAAAATTCTCTATCCGGGCTTTTTTGTTGTGACACTTGGTTTTCTGCAAAATTGTCGTTGCTAAAGTTCTGATTC
>JANODL010000017.1:0-5034 GCA_031412675.1 Acidobacteriota bacterium
TCAGTTGTCGCTGACGCGACAGGAAATCAGCTAAAACAAGACCGTGCAATAAATTACACGGCTAAATTCAAGTAATCGCTACGCGATATTTAAGGAAAATTAAGTTGCACACAAGGTTGTGTCATATTTCACGAAAAAAGTGTAAAGGAGAAAAATTTATGTCAAAAATTGAAAGATTTGAAGATTTGGAAGCGTGGAAAATTGCGAGAGAACTGACAAAAGAAGTTTACCGGGTTACTAAAAATAATTCGTTTATCCGTGATTACGGCTTGCGTGACCAAATTTTTCGTGCTTCGGTTTCGATAATGTCAAATGTTGCCGAAGGATTTGAACGCGACGGAAATAAAGAGTTCGTTAATTTTTTGTCAATCGCCAAAGGTTCGTCGGGCGAAGTTCGTTCGCAACTTTATGTTGCACTCGACCAAGATTATATTTCCGAAACCGAATTTAATTCGATTTATAACAAAGCAACGCAAAACAGCCGTGTCATTTCCGGCTTAGTCAAATATTTAAAACAATCAGAAATGAAAGGAAGAAAATTTAGCTAATATTTGAATTCACCTTGGAACTTGGAACTTGGAACTTGGAACTAATCAATGAATCTTTTTCTGTGGCTTTCTAAAATGACGCGCCGGAGGTTACTCAACGCTTTGTTGACCATCTTCGGAATGATTTTTTTCGGGGCGGTCGGTTTTCGGTTTTTTGAGGGCTGGACGTGGCTCGAAAGTTTTTATATGGCGACCGAAACCGTCACGACCGTCGGTTACGGCGACATTCCGCCGAAAAGCGACGGCGGACGAATCTTCGCCATTTTTTTTATGCTGCTCGGCGGCGGGACGGTACTTTTTGCCATCACGACGCTGATTCAATCCGTTATTCAATCCGAAATTATCGAGGCTCTGGATTTAAGACGAAAAACAAAAGAAATGGACAAACTGCAAAATCATTACATCGTGTGCGGCGCAGGTCGCGTCGGTCGGCGGATTATCCGCAATCTGCAAAAGGAAAAACTTCCGTTTGTCGTAATTGAACGCGACGAGAAAAAAGTTGCCGAATTTGAAAATGAAAATCTGCCGATTCTGCTGGTTGACGCAACGCTCGAAGAAAATCTGATTCAGGCGGGCGTGAAACGCGCCAAAGGTCTGGCAACTTGTCTGGCAGACGACGCGGCGAATGTTTACGTCGTGCTGACGGCTCGCGGACTCAACGAAAATATGCACATCGTCGCCCGCGCCGTCGAGGAACAAGCCGAACCGAAACTGCTTCGCGCCGGTGCCAACCGCGTCGTTGCGCCGACGATTATCGGCAGTCAATCAATGGCTCGCGCACTACTCAAACCCGCGATTGCCGATTTTATGGATTCAATCGTCGCCGAAACGCTCGATCTGGTTTTCGAGGAAATCGCCATTGATTCGCGTTCTGCCTACATCGGCAAAAAACTGCGCGAAACGAATTTCAGCAAAGAACTGAGCCTGATTATCATCGCCATCCGCCGCAAATCGGGCGAACTCTATTTTCACCCGACCGGCGAATCAATCATCGAAGAAGGCGATATGCTGATCGTCGTCGGCAAAGCCGATTCCGTACAAAAATTGATTGAGACAAATAAATAATTTTTCAACGCCAAGGCGCAAAGTAACAAAGGCGCAGAGAATTTTATAAAATTGCTTACTTTGCGCCTTAGCCTCTTTGCGTCTTTGCGTTAAAATCTTTTTATGAAAGTTCTCGTCACAGGCGGCAGCGGATTCCTCGGAACGCACGTCCGCGAATATTTCGGCGCAGATGATTTTTCACGCAAATCGAGTCGTGATGTTTTGAATTTGCAGGACGCGCAAATCGTGCAGGATTATGATGTCGTCATTCATCTCGCCGCCGAACTCGACAAATCACCCGAAAACTCGGAAAGCGTTTTTCTGACAAACGTCGAAGGCACGATTAATCTTCTGCGCTCGATGCGCGAAAATTCGGTCTTTATTTTTGCTTCGACCAAGGACGTTTACGGGCGTTTCGCGGATAATTATGCGGAATGCCCCGAAACTTGTCCGATTGTTTATTCGGGACAAGCACCGCTCGAATGGTCAAAATATATCGCCGAAAAATACTGCGAATATTACGCCTATCAAAACGATTTCCGCTCGTGCATCTTTCGTCTTTCGACGATTTACGCCAAAAATTCCGAAGGCAACACGCCGAATTTCGTGTCGCATTACGCCGACGCGCTCAACTTCGGCGAAACTCTGCGCCTTCCCGCGAACGGAACGCCGCGCCGCGATTTGCTTCACGTCAAAGATTTTGCCAAAGCGTGCGAAGCATTTGCCGATTCCGCGCTTCGGCACGGCACATACAATCTCGGCGGCGGCGCACGAAACGCTCTGAGTTTGCGCGATTTGGTCAAAAAACTCGAAGAAGTTTCGGGTTTGCAAGCCGTCATTGACGAAGAAAATCCGTCGCCCGCGCCGATTCCGATGAACTACGTTTCGGATTTACTGCTAGTTACGCAGGAACTCGACTGGAAGCCGGAAATCGGTTTGGACGAAGGCTTGAAAACGCTTTTTTGAAAACCATCAGTAGAGCGAGCGGTAGCGAGTCTGTTTAATTTCATAATTCTTTTATGCAAAACAAACTCGCTACCGCTCGCTATACCGATTAAAATAATCCTGTGAAAATTCTCGTGCGCGGAACAAATTGGGTTGGCGATGCGGTGATGACAATTCCCGCGCTTCGTGAATTGCGCCGAATTTTTCCCGATGCCGAACTGACGCTTTATACACGCACTTGGGCGGAAGGGATTTTCCGCGATGCCGCGCTTTTTGATGAGATTCTGACTTTTGATAAAACAACCTCCAAAATCAAAGACGCGCTCGCCCAAGCCAAAGAATTAAAACAACACGAATTTGATTTAGCCGTTTTGTTTCCGAATTCGTTTGAAACCGCGCTGGTCGCAAAAATGGCGAAGATTCCGCGCCGCTTCGGTTATTCAAAGGAAGGCAGAAGTTTTCTGCTCACGGATTCGGTCGAAATTCCCGCGTGGAAAGAAACGCGCCACGAAGTTTTTTATTATTTGAATCTCGTCGCCGCAATCGAAAAGGAATATTTCGCCCGCGAAACGGATTTAGAAAATGAACCGCGCATTGATTTGACGGTTTCCGACGAAAGACGCGGCGAAGCGCGGAAGATTTTGGAAGAACACGGGGTTGATTTGTCGAGAAAAACCGTCGCGCTCGGTGTCGGTTCGACCAATTCACGCGCCAAACGCTGGCAAGCCGAATCTTATGCGAAACTAAACGATTTATTGCAAAATGAATTAAACGCGAATGTTTTGCTGGTCGGCGCAAAGGACGAAATCGAAATTTCCGAAGAAGTTTTTGCAAAATCCGAAAAAAAACCGATAATCTTGACAGGCAAAACGAATCTCGCCGAAGCGGTCGCCGTCTTGAGCGAGATTGACTTGCTCGTTTCAAACGATATGGGTCTGGCGCACATCGCGCCCGCCGTCGGCACCAAAACAATCGTCATTTTCGGACCGACGAACGAAAAGACGACTCAGCCGATCGGCTCGGAAATCATTCGCAAAGATGTTGATTGTGCGCCGTGTATGCTCCGCGACTGCCCGATTGACCATCGCTGTCTAACACGAATTTCAGCGGAAGAAGTTTTTCAAAAAGTTACTAAATTATTGGGTTAATTTGATGATAAATGAAAGAGCGTAAATGGATAGAAACTACAGGTGGTCCGATTGTTATTCTACCTGTTTCTGAAGTAAGAAATTGGAGCGGTAGCTTTTCAGTAGAATCAATCGAAGCACAGAAAGTAATTTTTGTCCCTGAAAATGATTTTTTAAATCCTGTAGAAACAGACTACGGTAAAGCCTGTGAAATAGATGATTTTATTGGAACATTTGAGTTTGGAAAAGATATTGCTGTTGTTCTTAATGGTGAGCCTTTGACTACAACTTATATCGAAACTGATAAGAATGAAGTCATAATTGCCCGATGGGTTTATGCAGATAATCACGAAATTGTTGAATATTATCTGCAATCTGATGATTTCACTAATTTATCGAATTGGACATTAAATGAATCTATTTATTTTAAAAATGTTGATTATGTTATGTTCGACTCAGCCGAAATCGGTTTTGAAATTAATGAAAATGAAGCAATATATTTCAATTTGGAAATTTGTGAGTATCAATTAAAAACTTGCGAATTTAAACCCGATAATGAAACATTTCTTTTATTGCATAAGTTTGTGAAAGTTTGATGAACTATAATAATAAACAAAAAACCGTTTTCATAGATCGTGACGGAACTTTGATCGAAGAAGTTAATTTTCTTCATCGCATCGAAGATTTGCAGTATTTTTCTTACACGGATGAGGCAATTCGGCTTTTGAAGGAAAACGGATATTTGGTCGTTTTGGTGACAAATCAATCGGGCATCAGACGCGGAATTTATACCGAAGCGCAGATGCACACGGTTCACGAACAAATCCAGACGGATTTGACCGCCAAGCTCGACGCGATTTATTTTTGTCCGCATTTGCCGACCGAAGAGTGCGCGTGCCGCAAACCGAATCTCGGAATGATTGAAGCGGCGACGACGGATTTGCCGATTGATCTGAAAAATTCGTGGATGATCGGCGATAAAAATCTCGATGTCGAACTCGGCTTAAACGCGGGCATCAAACCGATTTTGGTGCTGACCGGCTACGGCGAAAAACATCTTCCGAAATTAACAAGAAAGCCTGAATTTGTCGCCGAAAATCTGCTCGAAGCAGTCAAAATAATTCTTACAAACAGTTTAGAAACCCGCAACGATTAAAGCTAAACAACGTAATTTGGTAGAGAACTAAAAGTAAGGCTGTTCTAAATTCTAAATCCGTGATTGAAAAGAGAAAAACGTCATCGCCGGGAGCGCACGCATCCCTGCGTGCTAAGTCGCGCTTCGCGGCGCATCGGCGTTGGTTGCGAAATCAACTTGCATTGATAACGAGATGTTTGAACGCTCCGCGTCCGGCACGCAAGGATGCGTGCGC
>JANODL010000018.1:0-3209 GCA_031412675.1 Acidobacteriota bacterium
GATATTCAATCTGTCGGCGATTTCCTGCAATTTTTCGATTTTTGCCAAATCTTTTATTTTTAAACGAAAATCCTTACTGCCGAGCGTGTCCCTGGTCTTTTTGCGCGAAATGAAAACCGAATTTAAATCGAAAATCGTCAAGTCTTTCGCCACGTCAACGCCGAGTTTGACAAGTTCGGCTTTCAAACTTTCCTCTTGCGATTCGATGGTCAGTTTGTCTTTTTTTTCAATCCGCTCAACCAGCGTAATCTTGAACGTAAATTCATTCGGCATAATCAAAGTTTCCGCCGAACCCGTCACTTCGATAATTCTTTTTTCCGCGACAGTTTGAGCAAAGGTAACGGAAAATGAAGCTAAAATAAACACGATTGTCAGTAAAATTTTATTTGTTTTCATAATTGATTGATTAACTTTTCAGATTATATTTTTTGAGCTGATTCAAATCTTGCCCGATACCATTTTTGCCATCTTGCGGGAATCGGACGACCGCCGTTTTGTTCGCGGACAAGAAGCATTTGATAATATTGCTCTTGCAGTTGGACTAATTTTTCAACTTTTTCCGTCGGCGAAAGTGAGCGCAAATACTCACGGGAGATTTGCTTGCGTTTATTCAAATCTTCAATTACTTTAAGTTGGGTATCAAGTTCACTCGGCTTTTTCATCTTTCATAATTTGAACATTCTTTCTTATTTCATCCAATTCAATTTGTATTTCTTGATCACTTGCTATCTGAGAGTTTGTTCCAATGATTTGAATTAAATTGGTTTTATCTTGGGTGTTTTCAGAACAAACGAATTGCTCATAACTACAACTCGCAATTGCTTCGTTTAGAATTTTTACATCGGTTTCTATCTCTTCCCTGTCAATTGTTCCAACAATCATTTGATTAGAGGAAATTGGTAAATATATTTGTCCTGTTTTGTTTATATCACAAGAAGGTTTGAATGATTTCTCTCCGATTTCTCTGAAAATACAAGCTACATCTCCTAAAATTAATGTTGAAGTTGTTTTATAAATATTCCAATTTAATTGTTCGTATTTTTCAACTCTTGACAACGGAATTGTGGTATTTACAAGAGATTTATTATGTCCTTCTTTTATTGAGTTTCTCAATATTGGATTTGATTCATCAAACAGTGTTGAAAAGAAACTTCCTAAAGTTTCTTTTGTTTCTTTTTGGGTTTCTTTATTTTCAAGTTCTGAATGCGTTAATTCTGATAGTAAATCGCTAACTTGATTTTTTTGAAGTCCCAACATCTCAAAAAATTGTAAAGCAGGTTCTATAACTTCTTTGTATTTGGGGTCAGATAAAATAACCTCTATTTGTTCTTTTATTACACTTTCAGGCGGGTTTAGAAATACATCTTCAATAATTTGCTCATTAGTAGTGATTTCTCTCATTCCACCAACCATTTTTTGGGATATGTCAGTAAAACCTTCTCTAACAACTTTTGTTCTTATGGAAAAATGAGCAATTAGTTCTGCAATTTCAGTTTTTGAATCATCAAAGTTACAAGTTCCGTTACGCATTTTATCTACTAAAGGCGAAAACTTTTCTTTTTCTACTTTAGTAATTTCGTCATCGGCATTTATTTCACCCACTTTCCCATAAAAATTCTCACTAACAATCGTATCTTTTGTACTAAAATCTATGTCTGGCTGGGCTGCATTTTTCATATATAGCCAAGTAAACACGATTTCTTTTTTCTTTCGCTTAATAATTCGACTCGCAAAACCTTTTTGTAAAAATCTTGGAACTATGTGATGTCTTTTTCCTGACATAATCAATTCTCCACTTTTTGAATCCTCCGATATTTATGCGTAATCGGTCTTCTGCGACCAACACCAATCGCGTTTTTTGAAATAATCAGCGTCGGCGGCAATTGTTGGCGTTTGAATTCGTTTGACGGATGTTCGACCTTGTTGAGAATTTCGTAAACCAATTTCGCATCGTGTCCTTTTTCGATAATTTCCGACGGCGCACATTTGTTCTCAAAATAGAGATGCAGAATCGGGTCCATCAGTTCGTAGGGCGGCAGAGAATCTTGGTCGAATTGGTTCGGCGCGAGTTCGGCGGACGGTTTTTTGTCAATGATTTTGTTCGGGATAATTTCGCGTCCCGCGGCTTCGTTGATTTTTCGGGCGATTTGCCAGACTTCGGTCTTGAGAACGTCGCCGAGAACAGCGAGACCGCCGTTTGTGTCGCCGTAAAGTGTGCAATAGCCGACAGCGAGTTCGCTTTTGTTGCCCGTTGAAAGAAGCAGGCGACCTTCGGCGTTGGAAATCGCCATCAAGATTACGCCGCGCAAACGGCTCTGCATATTTTCCGCCGCGAGATTTTCGCCGCCTTTTTTCGGCGCGGTGAAATGCATCTGATTGAGCAAGACTTCAAACGCGCCCGAAATCGGTTCGATGCGCGATTCACAGCCGAGATTCCGCACTAATTCTTCCGAATCTTTGACGCTTCCTTCGGACGAAAACGGCGACGGCATCATCACGCACAAAAGATTTTCCGCGCCGATTGCTTCCGCCGCGAGCGCGGCTACGAGCGTCGAATCAATGCCGCCGGAAAGACCAAGAACGGCTTTTTTGAAATTGTTTTTGCGCGCGTAATCTCTGATTCCCAGAACCAGAGCCTGCCGGATTGATTCGCATTCGTCGCCGGTAATGCCGCGCGAATCCGGTTTTCGGGAATCAATCTCGACCGTCTCGACGAATTCCTCAAACGCCGCCGCCTGCAAAATAATATCGCCTTCCTCATCGGCAATAAGCGATGCGCCGTCGAAAACGATTCCGTCGTTGCCGCCGATCAGATTGACGAAAATCATCGGTTTACTCTGCAATTTGGCGCGGTGCGCGACCATATCGCAGCGCAATTTGATTTTGCCTTTGTTATACGGCGAAGCGTTGAGCGCGACGATGATTTCCGCGCCCTGCATTATCAATTCGTCCGCCGGATCAACGTCGTAAAGCCTTTCTTTCCAGAAAGTTTTGTCGTTCCAGAAATCTTCGCAGACGACGACCCCGATTTTGCGCCCGCCGATTTCAAAAATCTTTCGCACATCCGACGGCTCGAAATAACGCGGATCGTCGAAAACGTCGTATTCCGGCAGCAAAGTTTTATCGGCGAATCCGAGCAGTTTCCCGTCGTGAATGACGGCGGCGCAATTGTAAAGCCGTTTGCCGTCGGTTTCCGTATTCGGTCGAAT
>JANODL010000019.1:0-38206 GCA_031412675.1 Acidobacteriota bacterium
GCGCAAGCTGCGGGAACGGTTGAAAAAAATATTAAAGCCCGTGTCAGCGGGCGACAGATGCGCGAATCTGTCGCTATCTACGATAGCTCGATGTCAAATTCCGCCAAATTCCACAGCTTGCGCTGTGGGCTACACGCTTTCACCATCTCCTATGGCTAAAAATCCTAACTGCGTAAGGTGAGTTAGAATTTAGAAATTAACCTTGCCGTGATCGCCGCCGTCGGCGGATTGCCCGGTGACCAATGCTTTGACGAATCCGGCGATTTGGACAAGCGTCGAATTCGGCGAATCCCAATATTCGGCTTCTTCGACCGAAACTTTCAAGAGACAAAGCGACGGATCGTCCAGACCTTTCGGAAACCACGCTTTGAGAATCGGATTCCAGAGTTCCTCGATTTTATCGCGGTCTTTGACGATTGAAGCCGTTCCCGAAACCGAAATATATGTGTTGTCTTCGGGTTTTGAATACGCAACATTTACTTCGTTGTCCTTTTCGATTTCCTCGACCTTGTGCGTATTTTCGCTGGTGAAAAACCATAAATCGCCGTTGAATTCAAATTCCTGCGTGGACATCGGGCGCGAACGAAGCTTGCCGTTCGCGTGAGTTGTCAGCATCGCAAAGTCAATGCCTTCGATTAAACCTTTTAATTTTTCGATTGATTCTTGTCTTTTATCTTCCATTACTTACTCCTTTTTTGTTTAGTTTAGATTGTTTATTATATGCAAAATTCAAAATCACAAGCTCGCCGCCGCCGGCGCGTTCGCTCGTGTTTCCGTCATAAAATTTCCTTTTCACTTTTCGTAATATTATTATGTCTTAAAATAAAACAGTCTAACTTTGTCCAAGCAAATTTTGTTCCAATTTATGAACTGTGTTCGATTGTTCAGACAGTTTTGATAGAAGATTGGAAAATTAAAAAAAACTCGTTTCAGCTCATACTGAAACGAGTTTTTTAATGGCAACGATTATTTAAATTAACTAGGAATTAAGTAGTGGGACACATTTACTGACGGCTAAAAAACTACTGCAATAATGACTAATTGATATTTGATAATTGATAAAGTTGGCTTCTAAAGCGTGAATTTATCAAATATCAATTATTTCGGCGGTGTTTTACATCGCATTATTTGTGTCCGATTACTTACGAAGTTGAATAGTAAATTACAGAAAACAAAGATTGCGGAAACCCGCACGAAGTAAGGGTGTCGAACGCTTCACACCCTTACTTCGTGCGGGTTTCCGCAATTTTCAGCTTTTCAACTGTTTAACTCCTAATATTTAAAGGAAAGAAAGCGGCGAGCTATTAAAAAAACGCCGCTTTCTTTTCAAAAAGACGATAATCGCCTACTTGATTTCCAACTCGAAAGGCATCATCGTCATTGCTTCGCCTTTTTTCATACGGTCTAAAATTTCGGCGTAGCGCAAAGAACGGCGCACGTCTTCGGGCAAAGTTGCAACCAACGCCTTTTTCGCTTTGAATTCTTCGGTTTCGGTAAACGTAGAGTCGTCGCCGCTACCGAAATACTCCTCCAAAAATCCGCGCGCTTCCGGGTAAGCGATGCGGCGCACGTCTTTGTCGGCGGGCAGATTGGCGAGCTGTTTGGCGATTTCGATGGCTTTTTCGAGTCCGCCGAATTCGTCAATCAAGCCGTTCGCTTTCGCCTGCGTTCCCGTCCAGACGCGACCTTGACCGAGTGTGTTGACTTCTTCCGTCGTTTTATTGCGACCTTTGGCGACTTTCGGCAGAAAATCCTGAAAATAGATTTTTTCCGCCTGTGTCTGCATCTTGGCGCGTTCTTCGGGAGTCCATTTCTGGTCTTCGCGGAAGATTCCCGAGTTTTTGCCGCGTGTCACGTATTCGTTCGTGACTCCGATCCAATCGTAGAAACCTTTCAACACGGGTTTGCCCAAAAACACGCCGATCGAGCCGGTCACGGTGGTCGGTTCGGCGACGATTTTGTTGGCGTTGCAGGCAATATAATAACCGCCCGAAGCGGCGACATCAGCCATCGAAACGACGACGGGTTTTTTCGCCTTTGCGTTTTCAATCGCGTGCCACATTAAATCCGACGCGAGCGCGGAACCGCCGGGCGAATCAACGCGCAGAACGATTGCTTTGATTGAATTATCCGCCGCCGCGTCGTTGACGGCTTTGACAATCGTATCCGCGCCGACCATTTCGCCGCCGAACGGACTTTTGCTTGAACTGCCCATATTGATTGCGCCCGATGCGTAAATCACGGCAACTTTTTCGCCGTTGTTCAAGCCCAAAGTGTCCGAGGGAATTTCGCGGTATTCGCTTCCCGAGACGGTGCGGAGCTTGTCTTCCGGCTTGTAGCCGAGCCGCGTTTTCAGTTGGTCATAAACCTGATCGCGGTAAAGCGCGTCGTCAATCAAATTCAATTGTTTGGCTTCGTCGGCGTGATACGGCGCACCGTCGATCAGTGCGGCAACATCTTCGGGCGTTTTGCTTCGTGCTTCGGCAATGCCGTTTTTCAAACGTCCGAAATATTCGTCCAAAAGCGCGTTGATAACTTCGCGCTGTCCGTCGCCCATTTTATCTTTCGTGTATTGGTCGGGCGCACTTTTGTATTTCGGACCGATTTGAATAACGTCCGCCTCGATGCCTAATTTGTCGAGCGAGCCTTTATAAAACATCGCTTCGGCGGCAAATCCGTTGACGTATATATCGCCCGACGGCGGCATATAAATCTTTTCCGTGGCGGTCGCAATGTAATATTCCTTGTTCATCCCGATTTCCATATAGGAATAAATCGGCTTGCCCGAAGCGCGAAAATCCTTGATCGCTTCGCGCAGTTCTTCCGCCTTGCCCCAACCGATTTGCGGAAAATCAATATCGAGCAAAACCCCGTTCACGCGCTTATCAACTTTCGCCTTGCGAAGCTGTGTCAGAAGATTCGTAAAAGATTGCGGCTGGCTGATTCCGAAAAGCCTTGCCGTCGGGTCGTCGGGCGCGTAATCGGGCAAACTTCCCGAAACCTTCAGCACCAAAACACTGTTTTCCGGCACAGACGGTTTGCCCATTGATTCAAAAATCAGCGCAAATCCGATGATTGCCACTAAAATAAAGGCGAAAATCACGCCGCCGAGGATGAGAAGAACTTTTCCTGTTTTAGACATTGCCATTTTTTATATTTTCTCCATGAAACTTTTATCTTGCCCGAAAGGCAAAATGCTTTGTTTATTCTACGATAAAAAGCGCGAAAGGTTTGAATTGATAAAAGCAACGACAAAATTCTGTTTCCAATAACTGCACCTCAACTCTCAACTATCGTCGTGAATTCAAATCAATAAATTTAATCCTTTGCTGAATAACTAAAAAAACATTTAGAGCGAAAGGCGAAAAATCGTTGTATAATCAATCACCCTATGTAAAATACTTACGCCGAATCGTTTCAGCTTGAGCAAAAGTTGTGCCGATGTCTGTAATTTGACGGTATTTTTCGAGTCGGATTTATAAACAACAATAGCAGAAGCCGGACAAAGACTGTCTGAAATTTCTGCCGAGGTGAATTATGTCAAATGTTTGGGCTTACAATTTTGAATGCGACAAGCCGATGGCGGAAGTTATCGCCACTCTCAACGAGCAAGGCTCGTGGAAATGGATATGGCGCGACAGCGATACCTTTGGTCATTACACTTCTTCTGTTCCATACAAAGGTGTCCGCGTCAGGATTTTTGACATTGACGGCTATTACAGCGATGGTCCGACTTATACGGCAGAATTAAAGACGGATGAAGAGTGCGAAGTTGAGAAAACGCTGATTGATCGCGTCTTGCTGGAGCTGCTCGGCAAACTGGATGCACAAAATTTGACAGAGGGAGAAACTTATTACTGATGACATTTCTGTCAGGATTTGTCATTCAGTGTGCGAAAGGCGACGAAAAATGAAGAAGAAAACTATTTCAAAGAAATCGCAAACTAACTGGAAACGCATAGACGCTATGACGGATGAAGACATTGACTTAGAGGAAACACCTGAGATTTCGGCAGAAATGTTTGCTCGCTCGATTGTCAGGCGCGGTTTAAAACCCGTCTCACGAAAGACTCAATTGACCTTACGAATTGATAACGATGTTTTAGAATTTTACAAAAAGCTAAGGTGCGGGTTATCAAACAAAAATCAACGCTTTATTGCGGGCATATTGCGGGCATATATGGAAGCGCATCAATCGTGATTTTAATTTTCTGCTGAATTGTAGAGAAAAATTAATTCCCAAATTCAAAAATCGTTGTATAATCAATCCGCATATTAAGATACTTATGCGGAATCGTTCTTCATAATACACGAAATCCGTTGCTTATGCGGAATCATTCCGCTCAATCAATAGTTGGGCTTCTTCCCGTTACTCGCAAAAATAAATGATGAACAGGATAAACAATTCACTCGACTTTCTAGTTCACGGCATTTTGTTGGTGTTGATGATTTTCGCTTTTCAGCAAGTTATTCTCGCAGACCAAACACCTGAAAAACCCAAGTCGTGCAAAATCAAACGTGAACGGTTAGAGGAAAACATTGAAAAGTATCGCAGAGGAGAAATGCCGTTCGTTGATGACAAATCTTATTTTATGTTTTGTCGTTCGGCGCGTCCGGTGCTTGAGAAGTATCATCTTGACCCTGACCGAGAGATTCGCAACAAGATTGCCGGTTTTTTGTATTTTACGCACTCAAAGTTTAATATGCGGTTGCTTGCCGCACAGGTTGAAACCTATCCGCTTGAATACGCCTTCGCCCTTAGAAACCTCTCGAATTACAAATGCAAAGACCTGTTAAAATTCAAAGTCAAAAGATTGGAAAGCCTAAGAGACAAACTTATCGCTGAAGCACAAAACAACCCAGACTTTTTAGCAAACGGTGCAGGAACACTGTTACAATGCTTTGCAGAGAAAGACGAACAAGCGCGACAGTTTTTAGTTGGAAAAGGCAAATTCTAGTGGAAAGCAAAGCCCAACAATTCAATGGACGTGAGGGCGAAACAGCGACTTTTTTATCACGTTGTTCGTCGAATTCAAACGGGCTTGGTGGCGGTTTCGCCCCACGTCATCTCAAGCGTTCGGCGTTTCGTGGTGGAATCAAACGTCTTGCTCTCTGAAACAAGAAAAACACACGGCGTATGTTTCTTAAGCATTGTCGCTTTGTTGAGCGTGTTTATCTCGACGTGCTAAACTTACGTGAAATGGAGATAGCAACATTATGAAATTTACTTTAACTGCCGTGTTTCAAAAAGTGCCGGAAGGTTACATCGGCTACGTCGAAGAATTGCCCGGAGCAAACACGCAAGGCGACACTTTAGAAGAGGCACGCGAGAACCTGAAAGAAGCAATTGCGCTAGTGTTGGAAGCAAACCGTGAGCTATCGGAAGAAACGCTTGTCGGCGTGGACGTAATCCGCGAGCCGTTGTTGATGGCAGCCGTATGAAACGCCGTGACCTTATTCGACATTTGGAAGCGCACGGTTGCGAGATGCTGCGTTAAGGCGGCAATCATACGGTTTACGTCAATCGTGCCAGAAGAAAAACCACCGCCGTTCCGCGCCATCGAGAAGTCAACGAATTTTTGGCGCGAAAGATTTGTCAGGATTTAGAAATTCCTGAACCGTAAGACAAGCCGAACAAGTCAATGGACGTGAGGGCGAAACAGCGACTTTGTTATCAACGTAACTTTGTTTTACTGACGTTGCGTGTAATCGGTTTCGCCCCACGTCAACGCCGTCGTTAGCCTTAAAAAAGTGAGGCTTGATTTTCCAAATCGCTTGCTTCGATGATTTTTTGTCCGAGAAGTTTTTTGAGTTTATTAACGCTCGCGGGTGAGTGTCCTTCGTAGAAATTGCTGAAATAAACGAAAATTTCTTTGGCTTTTATTTTTTCGATTTCTTCTTTCCACATTTGTAAATTAGCGTCCTGATGACGATAAATCTTGTCGAAAGCGGTCAAATCGCGTTCGCCCATAAAGCGAACGTAGGCAAAATCGGCGGTTAATTTTTCGATTGCGCCGAACGTCAGTTCACGCGGAATCCAGTTTCCCTCGACAAGACAAAGCGCGACCGAGTTTTTTTCGAGTTCCTGAAATGTCCAGTCAATCATCCAGTTTCGTTCGCGGAATTCGACCGCAAAACGAATCTCACGCGGCAGACGCTCTAAAAAATTCCGCAAATTCTGCGCGTTTTCCTTTGACGCTTCAAATTGCGGCGCGAGCTGAATCAGAACTATGCCGAGCTTTTCCTTTAAATCTTTGATGCGTTCGCAAAATTCGTCGAGGATTTCAAAAGAACTCGGACACAAGGCGTGTTCGTGCGTGATTTCCTGCGGCATTTTCAGCGAAAACGTAAAATTTTCGGGCGTTTTTTTATACCAACTTTCAATGCTCGAGGCAGACGGAATCGCGTAGAAAGTCGAATCAACTTCAATCGTTTCGAAGATTTCCGAGTAAAGCGCGAGCATTTCGTTCGACTTTGTTCCACGCGGATAAAAAATACTTTCGCCGCCGGCTTTGGTCGTCCAATCGTCGTAGTTCCAACCCTGACAACCCGTGTGAATTTGGGATTTTAGATTTTGGATTTTGGATCTCATCTCTTTTAGAATAATGCAGAAGCCCGCACGTTAGTAAGGGGGGGAAAAGCGACAGTATCAAATCCGCCCTTACTAACGTGTGGGCTTCTGCTATTTAATTGAAGGCTGGACATAATCCAACTGACTGGAGCGCAATCGGCTCGATTGCCACACCGCTGTTTTTTAGCGGTGTCACGGCGTTGAGGGAGAAATCAATTTAAATTTATGCTAAATCTTCGACACCGCTGAAAAGCGCGGTGTGGCAATCGAGCCGATTGCGCTCCAGTCAGTTGGATTATGTCCAGCCTTCAATTAAATATAGAAATAGTGCAGAAACCTGCACGGGTAAGATTGTCCATCTAAATCCGCCCTTACTAACGTGCGGGCTTCTGCCTAAATCTAGCGGAGTTCGCGTAAAACCCGCGATTTTGTTGGTGATTCGTCTAATATTTCGAGAATTTTTTTGAGCCATTCGGAACTGCTCGACTGTTCGGCGGGCGGATAAAAATTACTTCCCAGTTCGGTTAGAGCCGTGTCGAGCTGCGGTTCTTCGAGCGCGTATGAGAGCAAATCTTCGAGTTCGATGCGGACGCGGTTGACGGTCGCGGGCGGATTGACGGCTTTGAAATGCCGCACGACCGCCGCGAAATCCGGTTTCGCCGATTCCCAACGATAACCCGCCGACCAGCCCTGATAAAAATAACCGCCGAAAAATTGGTAAAGCTCTGGAAATTTGAAACGGTAATTGCTCATTTTCAAGACTGGAGCGCAAGCGGCTCGCTTGCAAGCGTTTGAAAAACGCTCAAAAATGTTCGTTGTCACTCAACCATGTATAAAATCAAGACGTTGTTTTCGCTTCGCTCAGGCAAGCGAGCCGCTTACGCTCCAGTCATTTTACCAGAAATGATTTGAGAAAATGCCAGCCTTGCACCGAACCGTCGCGGACGAGGACGAATCGCGCCGTGTTTGCCGTAAAAACGCTGTCGTTGCTGCGTTCGACGACGACACCGACGGGTTTATCGAAGTCGAAATCTTTGACGTAGCGATGATTTCCGCTTTTCAGCCATTGCTCGATGTCGTTGTGATTAAGGTTGATAAAATCCTTCTGCGCTTGGCGGGCATCGTCGGGATTGTCGAATTTCGACGCGGAATTATCGAAAGCCATCGCCGGATTGAACTCCAAAAACTGCCGCAACGCGCCTTCCGCGCCGTTCGTTTGAAATTTATTCGCCTGAAAATTCAATTCGTCCGCGTCGTCAATCGCCGAAAGATTACCCGGCGGCGCGATGTTTTTTTCGGACGCGGAATTTTTCAGAGCCTTTTCGCCTGCCTGAATCCATTGGTTGATTAGTTCGTAAATCTGCGCGAGCGCGAGCGAACGACCGACCAAACCGCCCTGATTCGGCGATTGCGCGGCGAGGTTGATCGTCGCCAACAAAACGCCGAGTTCGTTGTTTGCTATCAAGATTTTGACGAACTTCTGCACCGCCAAATCAAGATTCGCGGTCGTTTTTGCCGCCGCCGTATCCGCGATCAAACCTTTGACGAGCTGTCCGACATCGCGCAGATTCGTCATCGAAACTTCCGACGGCAAAACCGTTGTTTTGAACTCGACCAGATTTCTGAGTGCCGGCGAATTTTCGCCCGGAACGACCAAACCACGCGCCAGCAGCAGTCCGTTCAAAATTTCCTGCGCTTTATGATTTTGGATGTTTACCAGAGCCTTCGGCGGAACGTGATGCGGCAATAAATCAACCGCGACGTGCATTTTTTCGCCGATGTTCAGATGTTTAAAATGCACCGCGTTAAATTCGGCGTGTTTGAAAAAAGCGTGTTTCGCGTTTTGGACATTTTCGCGCATCTGATGACCGATTTCCTTTGAAATCTGATGAATCAACTTTTGATTTTGCCCGGAATTATCGAGCAGAAACAAAACGCGGCTGCCGATATTTTGGACAAGATTATTGACCTCACGCGGCAAATTCGGCGTTTGAGTGTAAGTCCGCGTCGAATTTTGAAAAGTCTGATTGTTGATCAGACGGTTGATCGCGTTGTTGCTCAGATAAATGTCGTTCTGCCGTAGAATCTGGCTGATGACCTGCCGAATTATGCCATACGGCTGATTGCCGTGCGCCTTCAAATTCAGGTCAATCGAAAATTTTATGCCAATCGTCGGCTGATTCGGCGGCGTTTCCGTGTTCGTCGGCAAAATCACAATCGGCGGCGTGTTTTGCGTGGCGGTTGTCTTCGGATTGCCGTTATTCTCGGTCGGAAGTATGACAATCGGCGGCGTTTGCTGCGTCGGAGTTTCGGTTTTACGATGTCCGCGACCGTGTAACAAACCTTGTTCCGAGGCGTTCGACTTTCCGTTCTCGCCGCGCAACGGACGATTCAAAATCGTCGCTTCCTCGCCGATGTCGGGATTGTTTTTATTTTTTGCGGGCGGCGCGTTTCGGGCAAAATCCTCGTTCTGCGCGGGCGGCGCGTCTGCGCCTTGTGCATTCCCTTGAAATTGTTGATTATTGTCTGCATCCTGCGCGATTTCTCCGGTTCGCACATGATTCGGATTCTTCGCGTAATTTTCGTTGACGCTCTGAAAGATTTCCGTGCTTCGGTTTTCGGGAACTTTCGCCGAACCGCCGATTCTTACATCAACATCAAGAGAACCGCCAACGCTGACTTTGGCGGAAATTCCGCCGTTATTTACGGGGTTTGCCATAATCTTTTTTAGTTCCAAGTTTCAAGTTTCAGGTTTCAAGTTAAAAGCCTGTTCCAACCTGAAACTTGAAACCTGAAACTTGAAACTCAACTCGCCGCTTGCCGAAGCGAAAGCAGAATAGCGCGGGCGCGAAGACTCGACGGATGCGTGCCTTTCGGGTCGTTTTCGAGAGCTTTCCGCAAATCTTCGATGCCTTTTTTGATTTCGCCTCTTTGAAGATAAATTTCGCCGCGTCCCGAGAGCGCGTCAACATTGGCGATGTTCAGACGAATCGAAGCGTCGTATTCGTCAAACGCTTTGTCCATTTCGCCCAAACGATACAAAACCGCGCCGAGATGACAGTGAAAAACGCTGTCATACGGATCGGCGGCAACGAGTCCGGCGTAAATCTGCCGCGCTTCTTCCAATTTACCCGAATTCAAAAGTTGATAACCGCGATGTGCAATCGCATAAAGTTGTTTGCGGCTAATCCCGACGGCTTCGGCAATCGTGATTTGCCCGGTCGCCAATTTTTCCTGCGCCTCGCGTTTTCTCGCGTTAGATTGATTCGTTTCCATCTTTTTTATTTATTTGCCTGCGAAACACACGAAAGAAACGAAATATATTTAAATTTTGATTATTTTCGTATATTTCGTGTGTTTCGTAGGCAATATTCCTTACGCATAAATCGCCCGATTGCGAAATGTGGACATTTGGTCGTTCAAGCTCGAAAGCCGCGCCAGAACATTAAACAACTGACCGAAAAGTCTGAAAGCATCGCGCAACTGATTTTGATGCTGCGGACGATTGTAATTATTGCCCGACCAAAGATTGTTGCTGTTATTGTTGTTGCCCGCCCACAAATTATTCGTATTGCCGGTTGGATTATTTGAACCGCCGTAATACGGATTCGAGCCGATTTGATTCGGCTGCCACGCCGAATTCCAGTCATTGATCAGATCGCTGACGAAATTATGCAGTAATTGGTTGAAATCGAAACCCGACCAAAGATTGTTGCCGTTCGTGTTTCCCGCCGCCAAATCGTTGCCGAGTTTGAACGATTCGCCGCCGTTGTTGCTTCCGATCACTTCTTTGCCTGTGAACGACCAATCGTCCGTTTCCCTGCCCATCACGAAAACGTCATTGCCGCCGAAGCTGTTGGCGTGCGCGTAACCGTCCGCCGTGACCGAGCCGATTTTGCCTTTGCCTTTATCAATATCCGAAACCGTCACGCGGTCGTTGCCGCTGATGATTTCCAAACCGCCCGTGACGGTCATATCGCCGTTGCCCCAAGGTTTGGTCGTGACGTTGATTTTCGTGCCGTCGCCCAAAACGAAGGTCGAATTACGTTTGAAGTCCCACTTTCCGCCGTCGCCTTCGTCAACGTGCGGATCGCCCCAAACTCGCGTCGTTTTGCCGTCCGGTCCGGTAATTTTCCATTCGTGTTGTCCGGTCGCTTCGATTTTATAACCGCCTGCCGTGGTGATGACATCGCCGTCAACCTTCAAACTTCCCTGCGGTTGCGAACTTTCAAAAGGCGACGGCGGAACGACGCAACCGCCTGCCGCGATTGATTGATTGCCCGAAAACTGACTGCCGACCGAATCGAACAATTGTGAAAAATCGCTGAAAATATCCGATAAAATATCGTTCACGCCCTGCCAAGCGGTCGAATTGATACCGGCAAAAATGTCTGATTGAACTCCGTTTGAATTGTTGAAATTAAAAATATTTACATTAATGCTCATCTTTTTTTCTCCTGCCGAAATTTTAATTTGATTTGCGATTTCTAAAGTTTTAAAAGCTTTCTTAACAATAATTTCTCGCCTGTTGTAGAAATTATCGGCAGTATTTCGGAAAAGTTTCCTATCGGAAAAACTATTTTTGACTGGAGCGCAAGCGACTCGCTTGCCAGATTGTGAAACAATCTAAAAAACGTCCGCTTCCATTCAACCTTAAAAGTAATCGAAAGTTATTTTCGCGCTCTGCGCTCATGCAAGCGAGCCGCTTGCGCTCCAGTCTTTTATTGATTTGAAAGCACGCCGATCATCGCTAAACGCTGGCGCAGACGATTGACCGCTTTTGAATGCAGACGTGAAACCCACGATTTGTTGACACCCATTTTTTTGGCAAGCTCGGTCGTCGAGATATGTTTAAAATAGAGCGATTCGATGATTTCGCGTTCTTTTTCGGGTAATTCACGGACGGTTTCGCGGACGAGTTCGATGGTTTCCCGAAACTCGACCGAAACATTCGGCAATTCCCGCGAATCGGCAACGTCAGGCGCATTTTCTTCGCTCAAACTCAATAAATACGCGGGAATCAATGAATCAACGAATTTTTCGACCGTGTGAATTTCGTCGTTAACATTGGTCGTCGGATTATCCACTTCGTCGTCCGAAGCGGTTTGCACCAAATCATTTAAGACCGATTCGCGGCGCACCCAAGCGTCGTTCGGCGTGCGCGTCAAAATTCCCATCTGGCGCAAACCGTCAAAAATCGCGCCTTTGATGCGGTAATACGAAAACGTCACGAACGAAACCTTGCGGCGCGGGTCGTAGCGTTCGGCGGCTTCGAGCAGACCGATCATTCCGTAGCCGACCAGCTCTTCAAAATCGATCCTGACGGGAAAAGTGTTTGAAACCTGTTTAGCGATTGAATAGACATACGGACGGTAACGCTCGACGAGTTCGTCGCGGTCGGCGAAAGCCGTTTGGGCGGCAGTTGGGTTTTCGGGATTTTGTTCAGCCACAAATATTAAAAGTCTCGAGTCTTGGGTTTTGAGTGTTGAGTCAAAGTTTTTTTACTCAGACTCAAGACTTCAGACCTCAGACTCCAATGTTACGGTAACTCATTTTTATAAAAAATTTCAAAAGGCTGTTTTCAGAAATGTTTTGTTATAAAATAGGCTTTATTAAATTTACGGCAACTTATTAAAATGTTTTTAACATCTGTAAATTATAATAACCGAAATCATAAATAAATTTAACCAATAAAGGTTTTAAGCAAATTTAATGAAGGCAAAAAAATATCGTTTGGAAACGGTTTTAACAATCCGCAACCGCGCTCGTGAAGAAGCGGCGCGGCAAGTTGCGCTGCGCCTTCAGCAACTCGAACAAGCCGAAACAGAGTTAAACCGCCGTCAATTAAAGCTCCAAGCCTGTTATGAACAGCAAAACAAGGCACAAACCGCGATGAGCGAAGAATTAAGCCGGGGAATTCAGGCGCGGAATATTCTGGCGCATCAAAACTATCTGAACGATTTGCGAAAACTCGAGATCGAACAGAAAAACGAGGTCGAAAAACAAATTCAAGCCGTCACCAAAGCCGAAAAAGAACTCGAAACGGCGCGTGAAAAATTGGTTGAAACGGCGCGGGAATTGAAATCAATCGAAGTTCACAAAACAAATTGGCAGGTTGCCGAGCAAAAAGTGCAAACCAAGCGCGAACAAAAAATCAGCGACGAAATCGGCGCAATTCTGCACGGACGGCGCGAGAGTTCGTGATTCGTGTCCATAAAGTTACGAAAAGGTTGCTCTTGCGGGCTTGAAAATATTATGATTGATAAAACCGGAAAAAAATTGCTTTTAGACGCGGCGATAACAAAACAGACTATTTTCCGACTCATTTTGTAGTGATTTTCAGAATGAAATTTTCAAGATTGTTATGACGGATAAAAATGAACAACTGGTCCAAACCGTGCGGACTGCCAAAAACGACGACGAATTGCGTTTTTTGCCGTTCGCCGTTGCCGGATTGATTTGCTTTACGATTGCCGTCATTTTAGGCACCGGAAGCTGGTTTATTTTCGGTTCGCGCAACCGTCAGAAAATTGACACGGCGGTTGAGACGAGTTTTCCGCCGGTAAATTCGGCGACCAACGTAAAGACCGAAGAAACTCCGTCTTTACCGACATTTCCCGCGTCTAATGTGAATACGGAAACAACGGTAAAACCGCCGGTTGAGAATGTTGTCGAAGTTTCGGGCGGCGAAATTACCATCGGCGGCGGCGAAACTAAATTGCCTTTGGAGCGCGTCATCGTCAAAGATTTTTCGATTGCCGAAACGGAAGTAACTAATTCGCAATACGCGGAATTTATCACGCAAACCAGTCATCCCGCGCCGCCGGGTTGGAAAGAAAATGAATTTCCGAAAGGCACGGAAAACTTTCCCGTGACGAATATTTCGTGGAAAGATGCAGTCGAGTTTTGTCAATGGATGGAGAAAAAACTGGGTTTGCCCGTGCGTCTGCCGACCGAAGCCGAATGGGAATTTGCGGCGCGTGGAGGCACTTCAAACAAATATCCGTGGGGCAACGAATGGAATAAACAAGCCGCGCTTTCAAAAGAAAACGGCGGAAAAGTTTCGGCAGTCAAAAGTTTTTCGCTCAATCGTTCACCGTTCGGCGCGTTTGATATGGCGGGCAATGTCTGGGAATGGACGCAGGATAAAGTTAGTAAAAACGAAGAAGTAACCGACGAAAAAGTAAAAGAAGCACTTGAAAAAGGACAGATTCTGCGGATTGTCAAAGGCGGTTCGGCGCAAACGCCCGCCGCGCAGATTTCGGCACAGGCTCGCTATGAAATCCCCGAAAACACAAAAGTTCCGTCGGTCGGTTTCAGATATGTTGTCGAGCAAAAATAAAACCCTGATTTTGAGAAAATTTATGAAAAACACCAAAGCGATTAGGAGGAAAAATTACCTGATGTTTAGTTCAAATACATTTTCAACACTTACCGATAAATTTATTCAAAAATCCGCGATTGCATTTATTTTTGTAATTATTTACGCCCTTGGTGGCAATCATTTCGCAGTTTTCGGGCAGGACGATTTGCGAAATACCGTTTACGGCGACCCGAAAAAATCCACGACCGAGAAATCAACAAAATCTTTAAAAAAGAAGACGAAAGGAATAGTTGCTAAAAACAATGCTTTGCCCAATAAAATTGTTGTCACGACAGCAAAGAAAACTCCGCCGAAAAATTATTTGGACGTAACATTTCTCGCCCGCGAATCGGCGGTCGAAGTTTATCTGAATGAGAGAAGCATCGGCGTAACGGACGAAACCCGTCAATTGTCGAAAAAATTAACGCCGGGCGATTATCTTTTGATGGCAAAAAACAAGCGTCGGGTTTTGCTTTCAACGAAAAAGATAAGTGTCAATACCGAACAAACAACCTTCAAATTGTTTGAGGAAATTGTTCCGAAACCAATGCCGACCATCGAAAAGCCGGTTGAAAAAGAAGAAAAAACCGATATTGAAAAGGCGATTGAAATCAGCGAAAAGGTCAAAAAGATTTTGGAAGATTATTTAAATCCGACAATGACCGATTCGATTACGACAGATGATTGGCAGATGGTTTTTCAAGCCGCTCAGCTCGGACAATTGCAAGGCTACACGGCAGTTCAAATCGAGGCGCAACGCTGGTTTGCTTCGGGTCAAATCGAACTTGCCAACGGCGAATTTACCAACGCTTTTACGGCTTTTAATAAATCGCAGGAATTTATGCCGACTTCCGCTTTGCCGTTTTACGGTTTGGGAAATACCTATTTTGCCAAAAAACAATATCTCGATGCGCTGAAAGTGTATCAAAAAGCATTGCAAACTGACCCGAAACTTTCGATGGCTCACAAAAAACTCGGCGATACGCAAAGACTTTTGGGTAAGGAAAAAGAAGCGATTTCAGCTTATAAAAACTCGATTCAATACGGTTACAATACGCTTGAAACACGCTTTTGGCTCGGAACTTTAATGCTCGAAACCAAGCAAATCGAAGAAGCCATCAAAGAACTCGAAGCGGTCGCCAAGGAAATGCCGAAAGCCGAAGTTTTTATCAGCATCGGCAACGGTTACGAGAAATTAAAACGCGATGTCAGCGCGATCGAAGCCTATCAAAAAGCGATTGATACCGATCCCAATTCGGCACTTGCCTATTACAAATTGGCGGACGTTTATCTGAACCAGCGCGAATACACCAAAGCCAAAGAATCGTATGAAAAAGCGATTGCGCTCGACCCCGAATGGAAAACTTTGAATAAAACCGAAACGCAGAAAAAATTGCGCGAGGCTTCGACGAAACTAAATAAATAAAAGAGGGTTATGCAGTATGAAACTCGAAGCGGCAAAAAATCATTCGGTTGATAAAAAAGAATCGAAAAATGTCTTTAAAACGGAAACTTCCGTCTTTAATTCATCAAATCCGCTAAAAACTGCCGAATCCGTTCACGCGCCGACAACGAGTGCATTTGCCAAAATTTTAGAGGAAAACCGCAAACAAAAAGACAGTTCGACGACTGTAAAAACCGATTCTGCCGACCACGACACAAAAACTTCAAAATCTGAAAAAGACGAAAAACTCAGCCGTCAAACCGAAGAAAAAAAGGAACTTGAAGAACGCAACGGTCAAAACGGCGACAGCGATGCACGGCAAGATGCGGAAGAAAATCAATCGCAAAAAATCTCGCTTGCCGCTTTGCAATCACAGATCAATTCCGTTTCCGAAACAGCTTGTCCGGCGCGTTCGATTCTGCATATCGCCGATTTGGAAAGGATTATTTCGACCATTCGCACCGAAAATTTTCAGAATCAAAAACAAGTTACAATCGCTCTGAATAATTCCGTTCTGCAAGGTTTGCAAATCAAACTGACGATCACCGAAAACGGAAAAATCAAAGCCGAATTTCTCGCTCTCAACGAACAAATCAAAAAGCAGTTAAATTTACGAAAAAAAGAACTTGCCGAGATTCTTGGCAATCGCTCCGCATTGTTTTCGGAAGTTGAAATCAAATCTCAAAACGCAAAAGAGAAAGATTAGACTGGAGCGCAAGCGGCTCGCTTGCAATGCGTCGCGGTTTTGGCGACGCAAAAGCGTTTGCATAAAAATTAACTCGAATTCTATCTAACGTCGTTTCGCTTCGCTCATTGCAAGCGAGTCGCTTGCACTCCAATCTTTGCTCTGTTTTAATTACAGCAAGTTTATGTCAATTTTAATTGCCGAAGACAATGCTGTGCAACGCCGTTATTTGAGCGAGATTCTGGCGCGTGAATTCCCTGCTCACATGCCGATTATCGAAACCGAAAACGGCGATTCGGCAATAAAATCGGCGGTCGAAAATCGTCCGTCGCTCTGCATTCTCGATATTCAGATGCCCGAAATTTCGGGTGTCAAAGCCGCCAAAACAATCTGGCGCGATTTTCCCGAAGCGCGGATTATTTTCTGGACACAGTTTCCGCACGAAGTTTATATCAACGAAATCCGCAAAATCATCCGCAATCTGAAACCGCAACCGGCTTACGGATTTATCCATAAAAACAATCCCGAATCGCGTTTTCTGCGTTTCGTTGCAACCGTTCTCGAAGATGGCGCGGATATGATTGACCCGTCGTTCAAAGATGCTTTCAAACGTCCGCTGCTAACCGAATTTGAATCCGAAGCCTTGCGTTTTCTCGCGCTCGGGCTTTCAAACTGGGCAATTGCCCGCAAATGCTCGCTCTCGATGCGCGGTGTCGAAAGCCGTCTGGCAAACTTATACGAAAAATTATTCGTCAGTTTGTCCGAAGGCACGACGCACGAAAATTACGATAAGCTCGCGTTTAACGTCCGAACCCGCGCATTTTTCGAGGCTCTGCGGCGCGGTTTAATCAACAGCGAAGAACTTGAAAGCGCAGAAAAAGAACTGAAATTATGGCTCGAACGCGACCGCAACCGTTTTCGTGAAGAACAAAAAAAATAAAGTTTTGAGTCCCGCCGTTAGGGGGGGTTGGGCAAAACAACAAGCCGCCTAAAGGCGGGACTTAAAATGATTACGCGATGAAAATATCAATAAGAAAACGCAATCTTTTGGCTATTGTATTTTTATTTTCTTACGTCTTTTCCTCTTTTTTATTGATTTTTTCCCAATCGAAATCGAAACCCGAAAATCTTGCGCCGCCCGAAGAAGAAGACGCGGAAACGATGCTCACGCTACTGCTTTCCGACAAAACGCGTAATCTGCATCAATGGAGCGCGATCAGCCAGTTTCACGGTTTGCCGTCCGAGCGCGTCAACGCCATCGAACAAACGCCCGACGGAATTATGTGGTTTGCAACCGATTCGGGACTTGCAAAATTCGACGGTCGCCGCGTCCAGAGCGTTTCGCCCGAAAACTTCTTGAATAAAAGAATTCTCGTGCTGAAAACAGACCAAAGCGGCGCACTCTGGATTGGCACCGAAAAAGGCGCGATTCGTTTCGACAACAATTCTTTTCTGCCGATTCCGCAAACAGCCGATTTTTCAATCAATTCAATCGCAGTTTCAGCCGAAAATAAAATCTTTCTTTCAACTCAAAACAACTCAAAAGACGTTTTCATTGAAATTTCACAAAACTCCGAAGGCGGATTGGTGACAAACACGTTTAGCGAAAATCCTCTTGAACTGAAAAACCCGGCAATTTCGCCAAAGCAATTCAGCGAAAATGTCGGTCTTGTAAATTCGACGGCGTTAGATTCGGACGAAAATCAATGGGTCGGCACAAAAGGAAACGGCGTTTTTCTGTTTCGCGGCGCAGAACAAATTGCGCGCTATACGCTCGAAAATACGGCGGGCGGACTTCGCTCGAACGAAGTTCTTTCGATATTTGTTGACCGCGAAAACGTCATCTGGTTCGGCACGATCAAGGGCATTTCGCGTTTTGATCCGAACTCGCCCTTAAGCGAACAATTCGCCGTCGGCACAAACAGCAATTTCATCCGCACGATATTTCAGGCAAAAGACGGAAAAATCTATGCCGGAACGCAGCAAGGTTTATTCGTCAGCGAATCGGTCGGAAACTGGAAAAACGTCGAGGGTTTTGAAAAAAGAAGAATTTATTCAATTGCCGAAAACGAAAAAGGCAATTTACTGCTCGGAACTTCGCGCGGACTATTTTTTTATCCTTCCATTCCGAATGAATCGGTCAAACCAACCGCAAAAACTGCGGAAAATCCCTCAACCGACCCCGAAAAACAAACACCGACGGGCAGTATTCGCGCCATTCAAAACTTTCAAAATAAAACATTTCTCGGAGTTTTCGGGCAAGGCTTGGCGCGGCTCGAAAACTTTAGTTTTACGCCGCTTTCAAATGTTCCGCCACAAACTTTGAATGTCACTTCACTAAAGTCCGTCAACGATAAACTCTGGCTCGGCACGGCTGAAAACGGCGCGTTTTATTTTGACGGCAACAAATTTTCTTCCGACACAAATCTCGAAAATCTCAAAAACAAAGCAATCTGGGCAATCGAAGACAACGCGGAAAACGGGCTTTGGTTCGGCACGGAAAAAGGTCTGTTTCTTTACAAAAACGGAGAATTGACAGCTATCAATACAAATTTTGACGTTCGCGCCATCGCACTTTCGGCAGACGGAAACGGGGTTTGGTGCGCGACCGAAAAAAACGGTCTGGTGAGATTTGCCGAAGACAAAAATTTCGGTTGGATTTCATCGCGCCTCGATGTCGAACAAGGCTTGCCGTCGCAAAAGATTTTCAGCGTTTTCCGCCAAACGGACGACACGTTTCTGATCGGCACGACCCGCGGCGTGGTTCGTTACAAAACGCCGAAAACAAAACCGCTTCTCATCCCGACGCGCATTTTAAGCCGCCGCCTTCACTCGCCCGAAGAACTCAAATCGCAAATCGTCCTCGAATATCCGCAAAACACTCTGACGGCGGAAGTTTCGGCAATCAACAGCCGCACATTTCCGGAACAATTTCAATATGCCTTTCTTCTGACAAACGGCAAAGACCAAATTGTCCGCAAAAAATTTGGCTCGGACGCACAATTTTTGATAGAAAATCTTCCGGCGGGCGATTACACGGTTGAAATCCGTGCTTTTGACAAAAATTTGATCGCTTCCGAACCGCTAATTTTTCAATTTAAGGTCGAAAAACCGCCGTTTCCGTGGATTACTCTCGCGCTGACGGTTTTGCTTTTGCTGGCTTTAATCGCTTTGATTTGGGCAATTTTATCGCAGAGAAAAATCTTTCAGAAAAGCTCGGAACTCAAACAGGCAAACCGCGAACTCAATTCGGCGCGGCTCGATTTAGCCAACGAAGCCGAACGTGAACGGCGGCGAATTTCCCGCGATTTACACGACCAAACGCTCGCCGATTTGCGTCATTTACAACTTTTGACCGACAAACTTCCCGCGTCGGAAGAAACCGCCGAAAGCTCGAAAACAATTCGGCACGAAATCGAAAATGTTTCCGCGGAAATCCGCCGGATTTGCGAAGATTTAAGTCCGTCGGTGTTGGAAAACATCGGCTTTTCAGCGGCTCTCGAATGGGCTTTGAGTAATTCTTTGCAAACTGATTCGGCTGAAAAAACCATCGAATACGAGTTCGTTTGCGCCGAAAACCTCGAAGAAAACCTGCCGCTTTCACACGCCGAACAGATTCAAATTTACCGCATCGCACAGGAAGTTCTAAACAATATTTCGCGTCATTCCGAAGCCGATAAAGTCAAAATGACGGTCGAAAATTCGGCGGAAAATGAATTCTTGCTAAGAATCGAAGACAACGGCAAAGACTTCGATTTTGAAAAAAATCTGAAATGCGAAGGTCGCGGACTTTCAAACATCAAATCACGCGCCAACCTGATCGAAGCCGAATTTTCCTTTGAGAAAGCAGCTTCGGGCGGAACAATTTTCACTTTAAAAAAAGACCGGAGCGCAGGCGGCTCGCTTGCCTGAGCGGTGTTTTTTACCGCTCAAAAGCGTTTATCATTTGAAAAGCTGAGAGATAATAAACAACTTTACGCTCAAATATTTCATTATTATCAAGGTTCGTGCCAGCAAACGCTTTTGAGTGTCCGAAGCGAACGCTCATGCAAGCGAGCCGCTTGCGCTCCAGTCGGAATAATCAGAGCTTATCTTTTAAGTTTTACAAATTCGGCACCCAAAACGTGCGTCCGCTTTCGGTTACTTTTTTCAGACCGAGATTTGGAAGCTCATTTTCCGAAACGCCGAGATAGGTAAAATGCGGCAAATCTGACGGCACGGTTTGAAACCAGCCGTGACGCGCCAAAACCTCGCGCACCTGCGAATTTTCAAATTGGGCAACGTCGAGCGCGAGCATCGAAATATGCTGTGACGTTCCGGGCGGCGCAACGGAATAAATAATCGTTTTTTGATTGCCTTGCGCGAAAAATATTCCCTGATCTTCGAGTTTGAAAATTTCGGGAATCTGTTCGGTCGCCGACAAAGCCTTTATGCGATTTGCGTCTGCTTGCGTGATTTTTCCCTTGCCGACCCAAAACACGAGTCCCGGATCAACGCGGCTTTTCCAATTATCAACGGTTTGCTGATAGCTCCGTTTGGCGGAATCGGCGTTGCGCGGACTGATTGAAAGATTTTTTCCTTTGGCTTCCGTGACGGCTTCTTTGAGCGCGTTCATCGCGGCGGATTGCAATTCGATGGTCACGCCGCCGATGTTTTCCGAAGATTTTGGAACGCTCGATTGAAAGGCGGAAACTTCCGATTCGTTATTAAAAACAACTTTATTCGGCGGCGTAACGCCTTTGGCGACAAACATTGCGCCGTATTCTTTCAGCATTTTTTGTCCGACCGGATCGGTCGGCGTTTGAAAACCGCTTGGCAGATTGCCTTGAAATCCGCCACTTTTCGGTATCTCGGGCGTGTTACTACTGCTCACCTTTGTATCTCCGTTAGTGTTTGAAGTTTTATTGGCGGTCGAACTCGGCGTTGCGCTCGAACCGGTTGTCGAACTCGGCGAACTGCCGTTGCGTGGTGTCCGATTGCCGTCGGGCGACCAACAAGCCGTCAAACCTGCCAAAACAACAAATGTTAGAATTTGCTTGATTTTCATTGTTTTCCTTAATTTTAAAATTTAATAAGCGGCGAAAAAACCCATCCGCGCTGTCCGCTTTCGGTTTGAATATTCGCCCAAGTTCCTTCTAAACCGTTCCAATTATCGTAGTTATCCGAATAACTCAACACAAAAATTTTCTGACCGCGTTTCAAACCGCCGATTTTCTGTGCCGTAAGACTCGGCGCGGCTCTGACCACGACATTATTCGACGCGGCATAAGCCGTTCGCGCACCGACCGGCGGCACAACCGATGGTTTCGGAGTCGGCGAAACTCGTGTTGTTTCCGTATTTGAATTGCTGGAATTTATATTTTTCGATTTATTTTTGAGCGTAACGGTTAAATCTTTGAGAAGATTTCCGTTGTCGGTTTTGTCGGAGTTTTTAACCTGAAACGCCCAAAGTTTATGTTTCCCGTCGTCAAAAAATCCGTCAATGAGCGCAAACGCATATTTGCCTTTGGCGAGATTTTCGGGAAACCACAAACGCTTCATTTCGGGTTTGCCTTCGACGGGTGTTGCCTTAAAATCAACCTGCTTCATCGTTCCATCAGATTTCACCGAATCGAGCTGAATCAGCTTTAAATCGCCCAACGGAATATCTTTGCCGTCCGAATACAGAATCAAATTCGGCTTACTCTCGACCGTCGGGATTGATTCGTCCTTCAAAATTTTGTCTTTTCCGTCGAGCGCGTTCGTAAAATCCTGCTTCTTTATCTCTTCAACCGCAGTTTTCTCGTTATTTTGGAAAAACATTCCGAGATGATCGGGCAAGGCTTCCGAAGAAACCTTTGTTTTGTTCATTAAAACAATCGCGCCGACAATTCCGCCGCCGAGCAAAAGAATTATCAAAACGCTCAAACCGATCCACAAACCCAGACGGCTTTTCGGCGAAGATTGCGGCGGAATATACGGAATCGAAGGATTAAATCCCGCCATTGACGGATTAAAATTGGGTTGCGATTGATTGAAATTGGCTTGCGAACCGTAATAATTTGCCTGCGATTGATTCGGGTTCGGCTGATGTCCGGCAATCACCGTCGGGCTTGAGAGATAATCGTCGTTTTGATTTTGCGGTGCCTGAAAACTCTGCGTCGGCATCGCTGATTGTGAAACATTCGGCAACAGCGTTTGCGGAACATTTGCGATTGGAGTAAGAGTTACGCCGCAGGTGACGCAAAATATGTTGGAATTTTCATTAATCGTGTTGCATTTCGGGCAAATCATCCGTATCACCTCCAAAAATCACTCCATATTCGGTATCCAAAATTCCTGTCCGCCCGATGGAACGGATTTCAAACCGAGTGATTTTAATTTGTCTCTTTCAACGCCCAAATAGGTAAAATGCGGCAAATCGCTCTTGACGGTCTGAAACCATCCGTGTTTTGCCAGAACATCTCTGACCGCTTTGCTTCCAAATTGTTCGACATCCAAAGCGAGCATAAAAATATGCTGTGATGCGCCGGGCGCGGCGACCGAATAAAGAATAGATTTGCTCAAATCCTTGCTGAACCAAAGTCTTCGGTCTTCCCATTCGAGAACTTTTTTAACCTGCGTCGAAATATCAGCAGCTTTCGCGGCTTCGGCATCGCGCCGCGAAATACTTCCTTTTCCGACCCAGTAAGTCAAAGCCGGATAAAAGCGCGAATTCCAAAACTCGACGGTCGTTTGATACGAGCGTTTCGCCGCCGTTGCACCGCCTCGCGGCGTGATTCGCAAGCCTTTTTGTTTAGCTTCGTTAACCGCCGCTAAAAGCGCGTCCATCGCGTCTTCACGCAATTCGATATTTGTGCCGCCGATGTTGGCAGATTTTGTGCGCAAACTCGTTTGATAAGAATTAACTTCACGTTCGTCTTTAAATACACAATTGACGAAAAATTTTATTTGACCGCCTTCATTTATCAATCTGAAACCCGCGAAGACATCATCTTTTCCGACAAACATCGCGCCGTATTCTCTGAAAACACGGTTTGCTACCGCGTCGTTCAGATCGCAAATCTCGCTTAAGGAAATTCCCTTTTTGAGAGTCTTGCTTCCGTCTTTCAGTTGAATTCCTGCTAATTTTTGCGCCAAAACCGTTTTGATCTCGCTTTGTTGGGCAAGACTTTGACCGTTGAGCGAAATTATAAAAACAAAAATGAATGCCGCGTAGAAATAAAGATATTTTTTGACCATAAAGTTAATGCTTAGGTGAACTTTCGCATTATAACTCTTTCCGTCCCTAAAACAAATTTTTTGGAAGCTCTTTAAAAATTATATTCTGCCTGCGAAACACACGAAAGTTACGAAAAAAAATATTGTTATTGGGATTTATTTTCGTTAATTTCGTGTGTTTCGTAGGCAATAATTCTTTAAGTATTCTACTTGTTAAATTGGATAACTTAGTGAAAATTGCGCTCGTCGAGCGAAATTTCGTAATCTTTATTTACCAAAACCACGCTTGACGAACGCGTTCCGTAAATCGGAGTTTCAATAAAAATCGCCGAAAGCAATTTTTCGCGCTCGTAGCCGATTCCGGTGTCGGGCAAATCCGCGTCATCGGCAAGCGTTTTGTCATTTAATAATTCAAAAAACCTCTCTTTTCCGAGTTCGCCGTTTTGCAAAAACTGCGTCAATTCGGCTTTTCCTTTCGCAACTTTGAGCCATGGCGTATCAAGCAGATGATTACTCAAACCATAAATTCCGGGCGCGAGAATTTTTACTTTGTCTTCGCGGTTCGAGTAATAGCCGAGATTTTGAATTTGTAAATTAAATTCACCCACCAAAAGATTAAAGCCCGAAAAATCAGCCGCGTTGGTTTGAATTTTCGTTAAATAATCTTCGACCGATTCATCAGTTTTCAAAAAATCGCTGACCAAATCGCCGCGTGATAATTTACCTTTCGGCGCAAACGGGTCGCGGTAATTCGTGACGGCGGCAAAACGTCCGAGGTTTGTAATGCCGAGCCACGTTCCGCCGTGAACAAGGTCTTTCCCAGCGAAAATGTTCGGCGCATCTTCCCAAAAATCTGCGGGTGCAGTCGGACGCTCATAAAATTCGTCACGATTGGCGAGCAAAATCAACGGATATTCGGAATGTTGTCGGTAAGCGAAAACAATTACACACATCTTGGATTTCGGATTTCGGATTTTCGATTTTCGATTGGTTTGCCGAGAACGAGTTTAATTAAATCTGCAATTGATGTTGGTTCTGCGCCGCGTTGGCGGTTTTCCGCGCCGATTTCAAAGGCGATTTTCCATTGTTTGAAAAGGACTTTATAAGCCTCGAATAATGAATTTTTCGGGTCGTAAATATTTGTCGCTTCGCTTGTCACGCCGTTTAGTTCGACGATTTTGAAATTTTCGGCGCGACTGAACTCTTCAAAAGATTTGACGCGGATGTCGAATCTGCCGAAATATAAGCCTTCAAAACCCCGGCTAATTTCGTCAATTTTCGTTTCCAAAACATCGGTTTTCATCCAATTTCCGTCCAGAAAAATCGCGCCGCGAGAATGTGTTCCGATGTCAATGATTTGAACTTCTTCACTTTTTTCGGGAATTGTTTCAAGCCGTTCGGCGTTGCGTTCCAGATATTTTTCCGCCAAGCAAATTGCTCGTTTGTCGCGCAAAATCAGTTCTTCAAGAGTTGAAAAGCCATCGCCCTTGAGCTTCGGAAAACGCTTTTCGGTAATCGCAAAAATCTCGCCCTGTTCTTCATTCGGATAACGATAATAAAAAACGCTCGTTTCTTCGCCGCCGCAAAATTCCTGCAAAATCAGACTTTCGTCCGACGCTAATTTTTCTTCAAGTTCAACAAAAGTTTTGACAATTTGCACGCCGAAACCGCGTTCGCCGACATCGGGTTTCACGACAATCGGAAACAATAAAACATTTTCCGTCATAAAATCAGCCGCTTTTTGCAGTTTTTCGGCGGCTGAAAAATCTTTCGATAAAAAAATATGTTTGAGCAAAAAAGGCTTCGCAGCTTCGGATTGCCGCAAACCTTGAAAAATTTCTTCCTTCGATTCGCCGACAAAACCGCTTGCCAAAATCGCCGGATTCGCACAGGTAAAAACCGTCAAACTGCGAAATCTGACGGCAAGCCACGCGATATAAATTACAACCGGAACATAAAAAACGCGCAGAGACCAAAATTCCCAGATGAATCGGCGTTTGATTTTTCCCCAAAACATTCGTCTGCCTTTCCACGTCAGAAGCTGTTGTAAAATTCTGCCCGAAAAGAACAAAATGACGCTAAACAGAATCAAACCGAGCCACAGATTCTGATTAAAAAACGATTTTTTAACGGCTTCCGCGCCGAGCCGATAAGTTAAACCGACCAAAATCGGTGTCCAAATCGCCACCGCAATCGAAAAATAAAGGGTGAAACTCCAAAAGGAAGTTTTCAAAACACCCGCCGCAAAATAAAGCGGTAATCTCAGACCGAAAACAAAACGGCTGATAAAAACCGTTTTCATTCCTTGTTTTTCGAGCCAATGCGAGCTTTTTTCAAACGCATTTTCGGAGATAAAAAAGTTGATAAATTTTAGCTTCAAAGCCTTTCTTCCCAAAAATCTTCCCGTCAGAAAAAGCAAAATATCGCCAACAAAAATGCCGAAAGCACAACTCGAAATCGCCAAACCCAGACTGATTTTTCCCTGCGAAGCCAAAACGCCCGCGCCGATGCACGCCAAATCTTCGCTGATGAGAGTTGCCGAAGCGAAAATCAAAAAGAGCGCGACAGCCGAAAATTCTTCAACTTTGATATTTTGCGGCGCAAAAATTCCGCTTTTGAGCGCGGCGAAATCATCGGTTTGTGAAAGATTAAAGCTGAAATAAAATACTGCGAGCAAAATTGAGCAAACGCCGAAAGCAACCAGCCATCGGCGTTTTTCAAAAATTTGCGTGAGTAAAATCATTGCTCTAAAGTCAGAACCGTCTGCGGTAGCGGACGGTTGAAGTTTGCCCCCAAAACCATAAATCGGGAATTAACCCGTCCGCTACCGCAGATGGTTCTGACCTGCAAAAAGCATCTGCCCGACGAACGGAATTTCTTTGCGATGGATAAAAAGCACGACCAAACTCATCACAAAAACCGTTATCGCCAACCCGAATAATAAACCGCCGTCGTCTTTGACGGAAATGCCGAGTTTGGTCAGATGGCTGAAAATCGCGCCCGACATCGTTCCCAAAGCCAAAATTGCGCCAAGCCAGGTTGTTTGCGGAATAAAAAGCAAAATGACGGCAACGAGTTCGACAACGCCCGAACCGATGCGTCCGACGGCTTCATTTTCGCCCATCAAAGTCGTAAAAATAAATTTTGATTCTTCCGCGCCCGTAAATTTGAAAAATAATGTCTGCAATAAAATTACCGCGATGACAATCCGAAAAATCCAACTCAAAATATTCATTTGTTTTCTCCTAAACAGTTAAGCCGTTTGGCTTTTCCAAAATTCAAGAGTTGAAGGCGCAACACCGAAATCTTTCGGCACGACAAAGCCAAATGACGCGAGTTTTGTCTGAATCAAAGCGTAATGATGAATCGTGTGGCTTTGCAAAAACTCCAATTCGCGTATTGCCGACGATTCACACCACAAATTTTCGATTGTTTCCGAACGAACGAGAATCTTTTTCGCCAACATTTCGGACGTTAAATTTTCGAGATTGTTAATTGCTTCCCGAAACCTTAAAGCGGCAGTTTGCCGATTTGTTTCGACCTGTAAATTTCTTTCGCGTTGATTGTAATCGAGTTTGCCCGTTTCCAATCCGCGCAAAAAATTCATTACAAAATCGAGATTATGCCGAAAATGCAGACTGACACTTGATTTTTCAGATGCCTCGCATTTTATAAAAAGCGCGTCGTCCAGATTTTCAATCAGTTCAATTCCCTGCCGCAAAACCGCGACGCATTGTTTGACCAAAGATTTTTGCCCGTCTTCCAAAACTTTTGATGATTGCACTTCAACTTTTCCTTGCACAAGTTTGTCATCTCGTAAATGTCGGATAACAGGCAATTTATTCCGTATTTTTTTGCGATTGCAAGTTTTTTTCGTCAAACGAGTTCCTTGACCAGATTTTTGACGGCTTGGATGTGCGGATACATCAGCGTGTCTTCTTCAATAAACGGGACTCGTTCGCGGATTTTGTCGTAAACGGGCTGAGTTTTGTTTCCGAGTTTTTTGTCTGCGCCGATGCGTTTGCGGCGAAAATCAATGCCTTGCGCGGCGGCGAAAAGTTCGAGCGCGAGAATTTGTTCGAGATTTTCGGCGATTTGACGAAGTTTAATCGCAGAAGTCGCGCCCATCGAAACGTGGTCTTCGACGTTTGCAGAAGTCGGAATCGTGTCAACCGAAGCCGGATGCGCGAGAATTTTGTTTTCGGTGCAAAGCGCGGCGGCGGTGTATTGAACAATCATAAAACCCGAATTCAATCCGCCGTGTTCGGTCAAAAATGCCGGCAAAACGTGTGCGTTCGAGGCTTCGTCCGTCAGACGCATAATCCGCCGTTCGCTGATGTTTCCGAGTTCCGAAAGCGCGATGGCGAGATAATCAAACGCCAGCGCAAGCGGTTCGCCATGAAAATTTCCGCCCGAGATAACTTCGATGTTTTCGCAATTTTCATCGCAGAAAATCAATGGATTATCGGTTACGGAATTTAGTTCGAGTTTTAACAACCAGTCAGCGTAATCAACCGCATCGCGGCACGCGCCGTGAACTTGCGGAATACAGCGCAAAGTATAAGCATCTTGGACATTTGACGAATCAAATTTGCGGGTAAATTCGCTTCCCTTTAAGATTTCACGCAAGTTTTCGGCGCATTTAATCTGGCGCGGATGCGGACGCAGCGCGTGAATCCGCTCGTCAAAAGCGAGCGTCGTGCCGTTTAAGGCTTCAAGACTCAAACAACCCGAAATATCGGCTAATTCGGCAAGGCGTTTGGCTTTATGAGTTTCAAGAAGTCCAACGGCAGTCATAATCGTCGTGCCGTTGGTCAATGCCAAACCTTCTTTCGCGGCGAGCTTTATCGGTTGTAAATCAGCCTTTGCCAAAGCGTCTTTCGCCCAGAGTTTTTCGCCCTGAAATTCGGTTTCGCCTTCGCCGATGAGAACGCACGCCATATGTGCAAGCGGTGCGAGATCGCCCGATGCGCCGAGACTTCCTTTTTCGGGAATTATCGGGTGAATTCCGCGATTCAAGAATTCGAGCAAAAGTTCCAAAGTTTCGTGCCGAACACCCGAAAAGCCTCGCGCTAAAGTATTGGCGCGAATCAGCATAATCGCCCGCGTCGTCGGAATATCAAACGGATTTCCGACACCGACGGCGTGGCTGACGACGATGTTTCTTTGAAGTTTTTCGACTTCTTCACGCGAGATGATTTTGTCTTTAAACGCGCCGAATCCGGTCGTAATTCCGTAAGCGATTTCACCTCGATTCAGTAATTTTTGAACCGCATCGGCGGCGCGATTGACCTGTTCTTTAGCTTTTTCCGATAAAATAACGCGCGGTTCATTCGGATTGCCGTAAGCAACCGCGACCGTCTGTTCAAAAGTCAGGCTTTCGCCGTCTAAAATGATTTCGTTCATTGAATTTCAGCTTCGTCAGGAGTTTCGGTTTTTAGTTCAACACCTTGATAAATTTCGTCCACTGACAATTCAAAATCGAGCGTCGCAACGGGCAGAGATTCGCCCGCTGCATAGTCGCTTTGCAACCAAAATCGCCCGTTATGTTTGAGAAAATGCGAAATATTCATCGTGTCCTGCGAAATAAGCAAGTATTCACGGAAGGTTTCAATTGATTTGTAAAGCCGGAATTTTTCGCCGCGGTCGTAAGATTCAGTCGAATCGGACAAAACTTCGACAATCAGTGACGGATTTTCCAAACACTGCAAACCGCCGATTTCGACAAATTTCACACCGCCACAGGCAATCGTCAAATCGGGATAACGATACGTCGGCACAGTCGGAACTTTAAGCCGCAAATTAGACGGAAAAACGCGACATCCGCGTTCTGTTGCCTTCGGATTAAGTTTTGTAATCAAATTTACTTCGATTGTGGCGTGATTTGGCGAAACTCCGCTCATTTCGATAATTTCTCCGTGATTATACTCGAAATTCCCTTCCGCTTCACGGTCGAGCGCGAAATATTCTTCCAACGTATATTTTTTTTTCGGAACGGCTGTCATATTTTCACCTCTGGACGATTTTACCCTTTTTGATAACTTTTTCAACCGGGTTTCCGCCGAATTCGTAAGATATTTCGCGGAAATCGCGTGTGTCAAAAATTAAAATATCGGCTTGTTTGCCAATTTCGATTGAACCGACTTTTTCGCCTAAACCAATGGCAAAAGCGGCGTTTATCGTCGCGGCGTTGAAGGTTTCCGAAGGCAGTAGTTTTTGGTAACGACAGGCAATCGCCATCGCGTTCGGCAAAGACGGACACGGCGCACTGCCCGGATTGTAATCGGTCGAAAGCGCGACGGCACAACCTGCATCAATCAGTTTTCGTGCATCGGCAAATTCGGTTGAGCCGAAATTAAAATTGACGGTCGGCGTAACGACTCCGATTGTTTCCGATTCAGCTAAAAGCGTAGTTTCTTCCGCCGAGATTGCGTCGAGATGGTCAATCGAAGTCGCGCCGAGTTCGATTGCCATCCGTGCGCCGCCGAGGTTTGTAAATTCGTCAACGTGCGCTTTTAACTTAAAACCTAAGCGTTTGGCGGTTTCTAAAACCTTGCATGATTGTTCGAGATTAAAAGCGTTTCGCTCGCAGAAAACGTCAACAAAACAGTCGAGAGTCGAGAGCCGAGAGTCGAGAATCTTTTGTTTTGCTTTCGGAAGCATTTCTTCGCAAATCAATTCAACGTATTTGTCGGAATTTTCCTTAAATTCGGGCGGCACGGCGTGCGCCGGAAGAAATGTCGGAATCAAATCAATTTCGTGCGAATCGTTTAATGCCAAAATCGCTTCGAGCATTTTGAGTTCGGTTGCGGTGTCGAGTCCGTAACCGGTTTTGACTTCGGCTGTGGTGATGCCGAGCGCGAGCATTTTATCCAAACGCTGGCGGCTTTGTCCGATTAAATCTTCCAAACTTGCTTTCCGGGTTTGACGAACGGTCGAGATGATTCCGCCGCCGTTTTGGAGAATTTCGAGATAATCCGTGCCTTTGATTTTCAGCTCGAATTCGTCCAGACGATTTCCCGCGTGAACGATGTGCGTATGACATTCGACAAATCCGGGCGAAACGACTTTGCCGCCCGCATCAATCGTCGTTTCGCCTTCAAATTCGCGCAAAATCTCTGCGGATTTTCCGACTGTCGTAATTTTTCCGCCCGCGACGGCAACCGCGCCGTTTTCGATCAAACCGACGTTCCGCATTTCGGCAGAGCGTTTCGGTTTTCCGTTTGAAGCGCAAGTGACGAGTCGGGAATTGTGAATTATTAAATCAGCTTTCATTTTCTCTTGAGATTTTAGACGTTTCCGGGCTTGGCGACAAGTTTGCTTAATAAAGAAAACCATTGCTTTTATCCGCAATTTCAGTTTTCAAAAAAAAGATTTTGTCCTATAATCATCACACCCGCAAAAGTTTATCCGTTTATGGAAAAAATTGATTCTCAACAGATAACAAGTCTGCTCATTGATTGGAGAAATGGTAATCAGAAGGCTTTGGAAAATCTGATGCCTTTGGTTTATGACGAACTGCGCCAAATGGCGCAACGGTATATGCGGCGGCAATCTGCCGGACACACTTTTCAGACGACCGAATTGATTCACGAGGCTTATTTGAAAATCGCCGGCAGCGAATACCGAAACTATCAGAACCGCGCCCATTTTTTCGGCGTGGCGGCACAAGCGATGCGCCATATTCTGGTTGATTATGCGCGTTCCAAACACAGCCAAAAACGCGGCGGCTGGCAACAAAAAGTGACACTCGACGACAGTTTCCCCGTTTCGTCGGCGCATTCTAAGGAGATTGTTATGCTCGACGACGCGATGAAGCAGTTAGCCGCGCTCGACGAGCGCAAATGCCGCGTGGTCGAACTTAAATATTTCGGCGGCTTGACGAATGAAGAAATTGCCGAGGTTTTGAAAATTTCTCCCGAAACGGTCAAACGTGATTGGCGATTCTCCCGAACATGGCTTTTGCGCGAACTGTCGAATTAAACGCAAGTCCGCCGTCGGCAGCGAAATTTTAATTTATGAATCACGAAAGATTCAAAAAAGTTGAAGAAATTTACCACGCCGCTTTGAATATTGCGCCCGCCGAACGCGGATTATTTCTAAAAAAAGCCTGCGGAAAAGATGCCGCGATGCTTGAGGAAGTCGAAGCTCTGCTTGCCTACGAAGATGTTTTCGACAGATTTATTGACACGCCGCCCGAATCAATCGCCGCCGAAATGTTTGCCGAAACCGCCGACGCAAAAAGACAAAATTCCGACATCATCGGCAAACGAATCAATCAATACAAAATTCTCTCCATCCTCGGTGAAGGCGGTATGGGGACGGTTTATCTGGCTGAGGACACGAAGCTCGAAAGAAAAGTTGCGGTCAAATTGCTGACCGGCGATTTTGCCGACGATGCGACGCGGCTCAACCGATTTTTTCAGGAAGCCAAATCAGCCTCGGCACTCAATCACCCGAACATTCTGACGGTGCACGAAATGGGCGAATTCGACGCGACGCATTTTATCGTCACGGAATTTATCAAAGGCAAAACGCTCAACAAATTTCTCAACGAGGAAAATTCCTCGATTTCGGCAAAACTCGAAATTGCCGCCCAAATCGCTTCGGCACTGACCGCCGCTCACGAAGCCGGAATTGTTCACCGCGACCTAAAGCCCGACAATTTGATGGTCAGAAGCGACGGAATCGTCAAAATTCTCGATTTCGGCATCGCTAAGCTGACCGATTTAAATAATTCGACTGAAATTGATGCCGAAGCGAAGACGGTTGTCAAATATACGATTACCATGCCGGGAATGATTATCGGAACGCCGCAATATATGTCGCCCGAACAGGCTCGCGGACAAAAAATCGATTTTCGGTCGGACATTTTCAGCTTCGGTGTCGTGCTTTACGAAATGCTGACGGGCAAACCGCCGTTTGCGGGCGCAACGAATATGGATGTGATCGGTTCGATTCTGAAAGACGAACCCACGCCATTAGGCGAACATTTGCCCGAAGTTTCTCACGACCTCGAACGCATCGTCCATAAAGCATTACGGAAAGACCGCGAACAACGCTATCAGCACATCAAAGATTTACTGATTGACCTGAGCGATGTCAAAAAAACACTTGAGTTTGAAACCGGACAGATTTATCGAAGAACCCATTCCGAAAGGGCGCACAGAACTACCGAAGAAACTTCGAGCCTCGCCCGCCAGCCGCGTTTTTCGTTTCTTCACGTTTTGTTTTTTCTGCTGATTTTATCGGCAGCAATCGGCGGAATTTACTGGTGGCTCGCGGCGCACAATGAAGCCGTTCTAAAAACCGCCGATTTGAAAACTGCGGAAGTTGCCAATTGGAGCAGTTCGCCGGGCGAAACTTACAGCGTCGGTTCATTTTCGCCCGACGCGAAAATGGTGGCTTTTACCTCGACCCGCGGCGGCAGTAAAAACATCTGGGTCAAACAAACCGTTTCAGGCGAATCAATCCAGGTTACGAAGGATGATTTCGGCAACCGCAATCCGGTTTGGTCGCCCGCCGGCGATGAGTTGGCGTTTTTCTCGACGCGCGGCAAACAAGCCGGAATCTGGCGCATTCCCCCGCTCGGCGGCTCGCCCGTTTTCGTCGCCGAAATCAAAGACCTCGGCAGTCAACTCAAATTCTGGTCAAAAGGAAATTTGATCTATTATGAATCGAAAAACGATCTTTACGCGGTGGACATAAATTCCGGCGCAATCACGCAGGTTGCCGAGTTATCCGCCAAAAACGCCAAACCGACGACCATTTCCCTCGCGCGCGACGAGGGTCGAATCGCCTTTGCCTCGCAAGATGAAAAAACCTGGAATTTATGGACGGCTGACGCGAAAGGCGAAAACGCGCAGAAATTTTTCAGCGGGCAGAATCCGATCAAAAACGTCGTCTGGCATCCCGACGGCAAGAGAATTTTATTCAGTTCGCGGGTTGACGAAACATATCAAATTTTTGTCGCCGACACGAACGGCGCGCCGCCGCAACAAATTACGTTTGCCGAAACTGACGTTCTCGCGCTCGACGTTTCATCTGACGGCACAAGGATTTTATACGGCTCGGCAAAGGAAGAATCCGACATTTGGGGCGTTAATTTGAAAGATTCAAAGGAATTCACCGTCGCCGTCGGAATTGATTCCGAATTCTGGGTTGACGTTTCGCCCGACGGAAAAACTATCGCTTATCAATCAATCAAAAATCTGAGTCAGGGCAACAAAATGTTCAACGGCAACATTATGACCAAAAACCTTGCCGAAAAGGACAATCAATCGCTGCTCGTTTCAAACGCCTTTCTGCCGAAATGGTCACCCGACGGCAAAACGCTCGCCTTTATGCGCCTAAGCGGCGATAAATTTCAAATCGAAACCATCAATGCCGGCGGCGGCGGTCAAAATCCCGTCACCAGGGAAGGAATTTCGGCAATTTCTAATTCGATTTTACCTTATAACAGGACACAAACCAGCGATTACAGTTGGTCGCCCGACGGACAAAAAATCGCCTACCTTTCCGACCGAAACGATAAAAGCAATGTTTGGATAATTAATTCGGATGGCTCGAACGATACGCAGTTGACCACTAACGACGCAAATTTGTCTTACGCTTGCCCTTTGTGGTCAGCAGACGGAAAACGAATCTCTTTAACTTCTCAAACCCGTAACGTGACCGGAAAGCCGACTTTTAATGTTTCAATAATTGACGCGGAAACAAAAAAGGCTGACCCGATCTGGAGCGGAAATACGTTTATCAAGTTGGTAGGCTGGTCGGCGAGCGAAAAGGAATTGATTCTGGCATCGGTCGAAAGCGGTGTAATGACCGGACAAACGCGCCAGGTTTCCTTGCTGCTTTTGACAATTGAAACCAAACAATTGAGCGAAATCGTGAAATTGAATGAAACATATCTTTACAACATTCATCTTTCGCCCGACAAAAAAACCGTCGCGTTTGTTGCTCACCGCAATGGTTTGGACAATATTTGGACGATTCCCGCAACAAGCGGCGCAGCCAAACAGGTGACGGGAAACAACGATACGCGGTTTTATTTTTCGAGTCTGGCGTGGTCGCCTGACGGCAGTTCAATTTTTTATGGCAAACAATCGCGGTTCAGTTTGCTTTCGATGTTGACAAACTTTAAATAAAAGGAGAAATGAAGATGAGATACAAATCAATTTTAAGATGGTCAGTGATGGTCGTTGCCGCGATTGCGGCGTTCAATCTCGGTGCATTCGCCCAGAAAACCGATTGCTCCCAAAAGACCGAAAAGGATATTGTGCTAGTGGTCTACGAGAAAATCAAGGTCAAATACGCCGACCAGACAGGACACATCAACGTCCGGTTTAATGACGGCGTACTGACGCTCGAAGGCTGGGTAACGACCAAAAAAATTTCCAAAGAAATCGAAAAACTAGCCAAAAAGACCGGATGCGTGAAAAGCGTGGTCAACGAATTAAAAATCGGTAAAGGCGGCGGCTGCGGTCCGGGACAAAAAGAATGCGGCGGCATCTGTATCAGCGACAAAGAAAACTGTAATATTTGTCTGGTTGACCCGATGGCACCGGGCTGCTTCCAGAGTGAGCAACAAAAGAAACCGTAGAAAAATTTTTGGTAAATTGAATCGGAAATGAATAATTGAGTTCCGATAATTTCTGAAAACCGCGCAAAGACGGAACTCAACCCCGAAAACAAATGAAATTGCGGTCGTTAAAACTTGGAATATGTGCGTTTATTCTTGCGTTTCGCGTCGCGCCGATTTATGCACAAAATTCGGAAGCCAACCCGCCGACTATTGACGAACAGACGAAGACCGAAAATGCCTGTCGTCAAATCCCGATGCGCGACCAAAGAACTTATCTTTTTCGCAAGCTCCCGCAAGAAAAAGTTCCGAGCGGAGTGTATGGACCAAGGACCTGGTATCAAAAAATCTTTCCCTTTCTGTTCAAACAACCTCCGAAAAGCGCGACGGTCGAGGAAATTGAAAAGACAATCGGTCGTCCGATTCCTTTCGGGGAAACAAAACGCTCGCAAAAAATTCGTTTGAATTCGGAAGCAAAATTAATCGAATTGCAAAAAAATGCCGAAGAAAACTGGCAAAGCTGGCTTCGGCAGAATCCGAACGCCGCCAGGGAAGAAACCGAAAGCGCGGCGATCCGCATCCGTTCTCAGGGCTTGGCGGCAACCACACTCGAGCGTTTCGATTGGCGCAAGCACGAACTCGATGTCGGCGAGGTCGGCGATCAGGGTTTCAGATGCCAGAGCTGCTGGGCGTTTTCCTCGGTTGACGCGATGCAGATCAGCCGACGGCTCATCGCGCTGCGCGCCGGAAGAACGGATTTTGATGAAAGGTTGCTGCCGAGCGTTCAGCAATTAATCAGCTGTATGTCGCCGGACAGAAAAGATTACTGCGATGAAGGCTGGCACGGCAAGGCTTTTACTTTTATGGTTGACAAAGGTCTGCCGCTCGGGGGACCGACCTATTACAACGAAAAGGATTTTATGGTGTGGACTTGCGACCCATCAATCTATGTGAAAGCCCTGACGTGGGATTTTGTCAGCCCCGACCCGCGAAAAGTTTCGACCGTCGAGGAGATCAAACGCACGCTGATTCTTTACGGTCCGGTCGTCACGATGATTCATTTTGACAAATGCCTGTGGCTTTACGGCGGCGGCACGTTTAATGGCGAAAACAACGGCGACGGCTCGCATTTTGTCATCATTATCGGCTGGGACGATAAGAAGGACGGCGGCGCATGGCTCGTAAAAAATTCTTTCGGAAAGGATTGGGGCGAAAACGGTTTCGGCTGGATCAAATACGGCAGCAACAACATCGGCGAATCGAGCGCGTGGTTGATGGCTGACCCGAAGGAAGAAGAACGAATCGCACAGTTACCGAAAGAGGAGGAACAATGACTTTAAATTCAACAAAATCACTTCGGTCAAAAATTTTTGCTTTTTTTATCTGCATCATTCTGCTTTTTCCGAATGCGCCCGTTCGCGCGCAGATTCTGGCTTCAATCGAATTTGACCCGAAGGTTGACGGCTTCAGCTTTAAGAATTACAGGAACGAAAATTACAAATGGGACGACGACATCGCGGCGGACGATCTGATTCGGCTGTTCGGTGTCAAAAACGCGTGCAAAAGCGGCACGAGCGCGAAAAACTGCGTTTTGAAGGAAGGCGCGGCGCGTTGGATGAAGGAATATCTGGAAGCTATGGACATCGGACATTGCGAGGGTATGAGCGTCGCCAGCCTGAAAATGAAGGCGGGAACGCCGTTCAAAAAGCGGATTCCGGCAGGCGATTTTCAAAGCGGCGCGAAATCACCTTTCGGCTTGCGATTCGAACAGCCGATGCAAAATTACATCGCTTATTACTGGCTGACGCAAACCTTTGACGAGGTTGTCAAACCGACTGCCGAAACCGCCGCCGCCGGTCCGGTTCAAATCGCCAAAAGGCTCGCCGCCGCAATGAAGGACGGCAGCGAAACTTACGTCCTCGGAATCGAAAAAACCGAAAAAAACGGCAAACGCACCGGTCACGCCGTCACGCCCTTTGCAGTCGAAGACACGGCAACGCAATACAAAATTCACCTTTACGACAACAACTTTCCGGGCGAAACCCGTTATCTCTTCATCAACAAAACCGGCGCGGAGCAATGGACTTACAACGGCACGGCAAACCCGAACGAAAAACCCGATTATTTCGGTAATAAAACCTCGCAAACGCTCGACATCACTGCCAACTCGTGGCGTGAAAACAAATGTTTCCGCGCTTCGTTCGTGGCGGACGGCAGACAAACGGGCTGCGGCAGCGAATCCGCTTTGCTGGAAAAACCGTTTTTTACCAACGCTTCTTTTCAAAAATCAAAAATATTACAGGATGAAACGGTCGAGGATGCCGAATTCTTTTTGACGGACGAAGGCGAAATGCTCATCACCGACGCTAACGGCGACCGACTCGGCTACGATCCGCAGACAAACCGTTATTATGACGAAATTCCGGACAGCGTATCCGAATATTTGATCGGCGGACTCGGAGAAAATCTGCCGCATTTTACCCTTCCTTACGAGCAGGCGGAAGAGCCGTACAAGGTTGTTTTTTCCGGAAAATATCTGGACGAAGAAAGCATTCTCGATTTTGTTTTCGGCGCACCGGGTTTTACGGTCGGTTTCAGCGAAATCCGGCTCGACCCGAACGAAACGCTGACAGCGACGATTTCTTCGGACGGGCAGGAAATTTCGTTCACCGCCAGCAAAGACGGCGAAACGCCCGAAGTTTTTTTCGCCTTCGACCCGGAAGACGATTCCGAGGCGAGCTATCTGACGCTGATCGAAGGTGTCGAGCTGACGGCTGGAAAATCGCTTATTTACAATTTCGATTTTGAAAACGGCAAGCTTTATTTCAGCGACGACGACGGCAACGAGGACTCTTACGACATCCAACTCGTCCGCGTCAACGCCGACGGCACACGGCAAGTTTACACGAACAGCAACGTGGACATCGGCAAAGCCGACCGCTACGAAATGGATTTCGAGGATTGGGACGGCAAAGGCGAGATGTGTTTTAAGGACGACGAGGACGGCGACGGTTTCGGCGACGAAGAATGCACGGAAGAAGCAGACGACAACACGGACGGAGAATTTGATAATTAGAACGGTTCAATTTTGCATCTACGGGTCAGAACCGCCTGCGGTAGCGGGCGGGTAACTTTCGTTAAGTAAAAAGGCAAAAGTAAAAAGTAAAAATTTCGGAATCGGCTTTCGTTTTTGCCTTTTGCCTTTTTACTTTTTACTTGAAACCCGCCCGCTACCGCAGGCGGTTCTGACAGATCGCGCAAACCCGTAGATTGATTCCATAACCGCTCTACTCCTCAAACTTTTCCTTAAAATCTTTTGAATTCTGCCTCAATAAGACCCAATTTTCAAACATTTCGGGCGA
>JANODL010000020.1:0-9406 GCA_031412675.1 Acidobacteriota bacterium
CAACAGGTCAGAACCGCCTGCGGTAGCGGGCGGGTAAATGTTGTGCGAAGAACCCGCCCGCTACCGCAGGCGGTTCTGATAATACCCACTATTCAACTTGATTTAGTATTATTACTTCCCTTTCCGCCGAAAAAAATCTAAAATTAACTTCGAGAAAAAATCCTTCAATTTATGTCGTATCAAGTTATCGCCCGAAAATGGCGACCGCAAACATTTGAGGAAGTGACGGGTCAGGAAGCGATTACGCAAACCTTGCGAAACGCTATCGAACACGACCGTCTGCATCACGCATACCTTTTTTCGGGCGCACGCGGAGTCGGTAAAACGACGACGGCGCGGCTCTTGGCAAAAGCCTTAAATTGCCATAAAACCGCGCAACCGAATCCGCTTCCCTGTTCACCCGACGATAATGATGCGTGTCCGTCGTGCGTCGAGATTTCCGAGAGCCGTTCGATTGACGTTTTCGAGTTTGACGCGGCTTCGCACACGGGCGTTGACGACATCCGCGAAATAATTCTCGAAAGCATCAACATCGCGCCGGCGCGTGACCGCTACAAGATTTTTATCATTGACGAAGTTCATATGCTTTCGCCTTCGTCGTTCAACGCGCTTTTAAAGACAATGGAAGAGCCGCCGCCGAAAGTCGAATTTATAATGGCGACGACCGAACTGCACAAAGTTCCGATCACGATTCTGTCGCGCTGTCAGGAATTCGAGTTTCGGACGATTGCCTTAAATAAAATTTTTGCGCGGCTCAAACTCATCGCCGAAGCCGAGAAAATCAATATTACGGACGAAGCCCTGCGCGAAATTTCGCGTTCGGGCGAAGGTTCGATGCGCGATGCACAATCGAATTTCGACCAGGTTATCAGTTTTTCCGGCGAACGCATCGAAGTTCCCGATGTCGCCAACGCGCTCGGTCTGGCAAGCGCGGAAATGCTTGTCCGAATCGTCACGGCAATCGCGCACAACAAACCCGCCGAAGCCTTAAACGTCGTTGACGATTTAATCGCACGCGGACACGATTTGCGAAATTATTGCCGCGATCTGCTTTCTTTTTTCCGCGATTTGCTGATTGCCAAAGTCGCGGGCGGAAGCGAAAATTTGCTTGAAACCGCCGTTTTAAGTGCCGATGAACTCAACAAATACGCTTTGCATTTTTCGGAATCGGATTTGATACGATTTTTCAATTCTTTGAGCGAAACTGAATCGAAACTGCGCGAGGCAACGCAATCGCGCTACGTTCTCGAAATCGGCTTAATCAAGTTGATCGAAATGCGCCGCGTCGCGCCGATTGAAAAGATTTTAGAGCGTTTGGCAAAACTCGAAAATGCGCTCTCGAATGGAAATTCGCCGTCTGAAAACATCATTCAAGCCGAAACACCTTTGGAAAAAAAAACTCTGAAAGTTGAATTTCCGCTCGAAGAAGTTCCGTTTCCGACGAAGGAAGTCCCAAGTTCCAAGTTACAGGTTACAAGTCAAAACGATTTGTCCGAACCGCCTGAGTTTGCCAACAGCTTTGCCGTTTTGTCAGAACCGCCTGTGGTAGCGGGCGGGTTTTCCGTGCTTGAAGAAACAAAAAATGCTCCCGAAATTTCAGATTTCAGATTTCAAAATGATGAAAAATCTGAAACCGATAATTTCAGTAGCGTCAGTTCAACCGATATTTCAAATCTGAAATCCAAATTTGCCGAAGAACAAAAATCAACGGACAACGGACAATGGATGGCGGACGACGAACAAAATCCTCGAATCTCGAACTCCAAATCCTTTGATTATATCGCTTCGATGCCCGTCAAGATGCCGCCGATTTCTTCGGAAGACCTTGAACATTTTGACGAAGACAAGCTCGACACGACTTATGAAAATAAATTGTCGAGAGTCGGCGACAACCTGCTTCCGATTAAAAATGCCGCGAAAATCGTCGAAGAATTGGTCGGCGAAAATCAGTCAAACGAATTTTCCGCGTTTTCCGAAAATCAAAACGGCTCTGCCGCCGCAACCGCCCCCGCCAAATCAAAACCTTTTTTTGAAATGCCCGACTTCGACCATGACGATGACAGTGAAGAACTTCCAGTTTTGTCAGAGAATCCGACACCGGAAGAACTAATGGCTTACGCGCAAAAACATCCGAATGTCAAAAAAGTTTTACGCGCATTTCGCGGGAAAATTATCGAAGTCAAAAAACTTTCATAATTTTTTGGAACAAAACAAACTTCAAGTCGTATTGAAAACCGGAGGTAATTTTCAAAACAATGCGCGAACCTTGGATAGCAGGAATTTTAAGTTTTTTAGTACCCGGAGTCGGTCAAATGTATAACGGAAGAATTATTGTCGGTATTCTTTGGTTGCTTTTGACAGGCATTTCTTGGATCGGCTCGGTCGGAACGCTGGGCTGGATAGTTCATTTAATCTCCGCTTGGTGTGCTTTTAGTTACGCCAAGGACAACCCGATAAGATAGTCAGACCCTCTTTCATGCAATCCTCTTTTACGCCCGATGTTCGATAACATCGGGCTTTTTTGTTTTTCAAATCAAGTGATTTGACGTAAAATCATAAAAGATGTCAGTTGTTACAAGGTTGGTGTTAGTTTTATTACTAAATCTGACATCTCAACGTCTAACATCGTTTTATTATGGTCAAAGAAGGAATTCCTTTCGTATTGGCAACTTTAATGCTTGCCGCCGTTTTCGCTTTTCTATATTTTTGGATTGGCGGCATCCCATTTTTAATCGGCATAATTTTGTTTATTCTCCTCACGGCTTTTATGGCGTATTTTTTCCGCGACCCGCAGAGAAATATTCCGAATGACGCAAATATCATCGTTTCAGCCGCCGACGGTCGCGTCACGCGGGTTGAAGAACGCGACACCGGAAAATTTGTCAGCGTGTTTCTTTCGCCGCTCGATGTTCACATCAATCGTGCGCCGATTGCGGGAAAAATTGTCAAAGTTGATTACATCAAAGGCAAAAAAAATCCGGCGACAAGCGACGAAGCGAGCCTGATAAACGAACGCAATGCGTTGACGATTGAAGGCGCGAAAATGACCGTCATCTGTACACAGATTGCCGGAATCGTGGCGCGGCGGATTGTTTGTTGGAGCAAAACAGGCGATAATTTGGAACTCGGCGAAAAATTCGGTTTGATAAAGTTCAGCTCACGCACCGACTTGCTGATGCCGAAAGAAGTCGAAGTTTTAGTCAAAGTCGGCGACCGCGTGGTCGGCGGCGAAACAATCATTGCCAAACTTAAATAAATATGGAAACAGAAGAAACAAATCCGCCTCATAAGGGCTTAAAAAAAGGACTTTACCTGTTTCCGACGGCTTTTACGGCGGCAAATATCTTGATGGGTTTTCTCGCCGTCCTTTATTCGATTCGCGGTTATCAGACGGTTTTCACAAATCCCGAAATTGCCGCCACATATTTTAATTACGCCGGTGTTTTTATCGGATTTGCGATACTTTTCGACACGCTCGACGGACGCGTGGCGCGAATGACGCGCACGGCAACCGAAATCGGTGTGCAGCTCGATTCGCTGGCAGACGTGCTGACATTCGGCATTGCGCCGATTGCTTTGATTTACGCATGGGGCATCGGTGCGGTTTTTACCGAACAAAGTTCGGCTTATTACTTGGGCGTTTTTCTACTGTTTATGTATCTGATGTGCGGCGCATTTCGGCTGGCGCGGTTTAATCTGCAAGCCACGCGACCGCGTGTTTTGATCGAAGGCGCAACCAAATCCGACAAGAAAAACTTTGTCGGTTTGCCGATTCCGCCCGCCGCCGGTTTGATGGCATCAATCGTTCATTACGCACCGATGCCTTTGAACACTTACGGCGAAGATTGGGCAAGATTTTACGGTATTCTGGTGATTATTCTGCTCGGCATTCTCGGTCTGCTGATGGTCAGCACGCTGCGCTACACGAGCTTCAAAACCCTCGGCACGGGCAAGACAAATATTTATATTGTTTTGTTAGTCGTTGCGCTCGGAATGGCAATCTGGCTTTATTCGCAATACGCTTTGGTGATTTTATCGGGATTATACGTTTCGCACGGAATAATCTGGTATATCCTTAGTTTTTTAAGTCCGCGCCGCAAGGAAAAACTTGCCGATTCACAAGTTGAAGGTTAAAAAGTCAGCAAACAAAGCCAAAAAATTCTGTTTAGTCTTTAGGTTCTGTTGACATTTCGATTGAAGCCGATGAAATCGGCGACATAAATGTATGTCGCCGATTTCATCGGCTTACCTTCGAATTGAATCTCCCCGCAGTTAGCACTACGGGCTACAAATATTTAACCGTCTTCGATGGTTAAAAACCAGATGTCAAAAGAACCTAACCTTTCATTCTTTTTTCTTCGATCGAAGTAACGCTTGCCTTTCGGCTTCGGCGGCGTTCGTAAGTTTGTTCGTCGTCGGCAAAATGTCTGCCGCTGACGACGACCAGTGAAGCCAAAGTCAAAAATAAAAGGGTGATCGCGGTCGTGTGCAGCACGAAATCGAAAAGACTGTGAACGAGAATCGCAAAACAGCCCGCCAATGCGCCGACCGCGACACCGCGACGAAAAAGGTTTTCGGTTTTTACATTCTGCAAACCCGTTCGGAAAAGCTGATAAACGAAAAATCCCGCGAGAATTAAGCCGATAATTCCGGCATCGGCTAAAACCTGTAAATAATCGTTGTGCGCCTGTTCGACACGCTCGATGCCGTTCATCGTGTCGTAAGGCGTGTAAGCGGCGGCAAATGCGCCGATGCCTGCGCCGAACGGCAGATTATTTTTGATAACCTCCAACGTAATGTTCCAGATATGTGTGCGGTTGGATGAGATGTCGTTTGAAACGGCAGTTTCGGCAAACCGCGTCAGCGAAGATTCTCCGCCGATCATAATCGCGCCGCCGATAATTAAGCCAAGCAACAAAACCGTCAGACCGATTTTAATTACCAATTTGCTCGAACCTTTGGTTTTATTAGTTAAAATCAGGATAAAAACGACTTGCGCGAAAACCGCAATCAAACCGCCGCGTGAACCGCTCAAAATCAGCGCAACGCCCATCAAACCGATGGCAGTCAGATAAATCAGACGCTTGTCGCGCTCAACTGCACCGACAAATAACAAACCGAGCGGTACGGCAATCGCCATTTCAATAAATGCCGCGAAATTATGGCGATTGACGAACGAGCCGAACGGTTTGGCATATTCGACCTCGTAAATCCCGTAGATTTTGGTCGGACTCAAAACCGCTTGCAAAATCGCAAAAAAGGCAAAGGCAAACCCGAAAATCGTGATCAGCGTCGTTATTTTCCGCAAACGGTTCGCGCTGTCGAAAAAGGTCAGCGAAGCCGCAAAGATAAAAAACAGCGCGAGAAAATGAAGCGCGAACATCTGCGTCCAGAATGGTTCGAGCGAGATTGTCCGCCCGATGCCCGAAACGCCGCCCGTTTCCGCCAGACTGCCGAACGGAATTATCTGAATCAGCGCGTAAATAACCGTTCCGATAATCGGAATCTGCAAAAGGCTCTTATTAAAACGGAAAAAACCCGTCTTGAACGAATCAACCGCCCACAAAACAACAATCGCCGCCGTCATCAGATAAAAAATCGCAATCGTCGGTTGATGCACCGTTCCGTAAGCAAGAGCCGTAAAAACAATGCCGGCACAGAGCAGAAAGAAAATAATTTTACTCGTCAGAGTTTTTTCGATGTCTTTTGCCATTTTGTTTTCTGAGGATTAGTTGATCTTCTCCAATTTGAAATCGTCAACCCAAAACGTCCCGACAATCGGGCAAGCGTCGCCGCAATAAGCGCGGTCAAGGCGCAGCGCAACCGCCTCAGCCGTCAGCGGAACGGTGAATTCAATCGTCACGGGCGACCAATCGTTCGTGCCGCTTGGAAAAGCCGCGCTTGTCGTGATGATTTTTTCGTCGTTGGCGTTGAGAATTTCGAGCGTCGGCGTTCCGGCTGATTTAAGATTGTCGGTTTTCAACCAGTAGCTCAAACGATATTTTTTGTTCGATTCGACCGCGACGATTTGTATAATATTCTTGACTTCGATGCCCGTAAAGCCGTTAAAGGAAACGCGCAAACTTTTGTTTCCTTCCTTTTTTCTGACCGGATCGGTATTGACCTCGATTTTTTCCTTCTTCAAAATTTGCCAGCCGAAATACGCTTCTTTCGGGTCGGCGGCAATCGGCAGTTCAAAACCCCCGTTCTGAACAGTTTCGGCTTGAACCTGCGTTTCGATGCCGAGTTGACGGACAAACTCAATAGACGAACGGTAGTAACGCTTGTCGTAGAGAGCCTGTGCAATCAGGCGTGCAATATCCTGATGGCGCGTTTTGTCGGCTTCGTTCAAAGTATTCCAGATTCGCAGACTGTCTTCGGGCAATTCCTTGGCGGCGTAAAATTTGGCTAAACCGGCACGCATATCGGGCTTTTCACCCGCGAGTTGTTCGAGCTTTGCTTTATCCTTTTCAAAATAATCCCAAACGACCGAAAAAACCTGTTCACGATAAACCGCGCTCGTTTCAGCGGATTTCCGAAGCGCGGGAAATGATTCGGCTTCCTGTCCGCGCCGCAGATAATAGTTGCCGAGCTGCCAATGAACATTGCTGTATTCGGGCGCAATCTTGACGGTGCGTTGAAACGCTTTTTCGGCTTTTTCGTAGTTTTCGGTTTGCTCGTAGGCGCGTCCGAGTTCGAGCCAGTAACGATAATCTTCGGGCGCAAAGCGAACCGTCTGTTCCAAATCCGCGACGGAATTCGTCAGACCTTCGAGCGTAAAATTGTCTTTCCCGATATTCGCCTTAAACCAATTGATAATCGGGTCACGCGGGCTGAGCGTGTGTGCAAAACCGGCAATCGACTTGGCATTCGGGTCATTTGCCGGAGTCAAAGAGGCAAGCATATTGCCGAGCTGCCAACTGATTGAAAGCCACGCAAAAACGAGCGCGGTAATCACCAACGCAAGTAAAATAAGGCGACCTTTCAAATCTTTTGTTTCGATAATTTTTATTTGTTCCGTCACGATGTTAGAAACTTATTCGATTTAGAAAATTTAATCAAGCAAAAAATTCCGTGATCTTTTCGACGACATAATCCTGCTGTTCACGTTTCAATTCGGGGAAAATCGGCAACGCGAGAGTTTCCCGCGAAGCGCGTTCGCTTTCGGGAAAATCGCCCGTTTTGTAGCCGAGATATTCAAAACATTCCTGCCGGTGCAATGAAACCGGATAATAAACGTCCGTCCCGATTTCGTTCTCCGCCAGAAATTGTTTGAGTTCGTCGCGCCGTTCGGCAACGCGGATGACGAATTGATTATAAATATGCCGCACGTTTTCACGCTCGAACGGTAGAACGATTTGTTCGGTCAAACCCGCGTCGGTCAAAGAAGCGCGGTAATAATCGGCATTTGCTTTACGTTTATTCGACCATGAATCGAGATGCGGAAGTTTGACGCGTAAAACCGCGCCTTGAAAACCGTCGAGCCGCGAATTAAGTCCGACCCATTTATGATAATAACGCTCGAACGAACCGTGAACGCGCAGCGCAAAGAGTTTGTGCGCGAGTGCGTCGTCATCGGTCGTCATAAAACCGCCGTCGCCCATTCCGCCAAGATTTTTCGAGGGATAAAAGCTGAAACAACCGATTTCGCTCATCGCGCCCGCACGGATTCCGTTTTCTTCCGCGCCGATTGCCTGTGCCGCATCTTCAACAATCGGAATGCCGTATTTTTCACCGAGACTATGCAATTCCGACATTTCGGCGCATTGCCCGTAAAGATGGACGGGTTGAATCGCCTTCGTTTTTTCGGTGATCTTCGCCTCGATTTGCGATACGTCCAGATTGTAAGTTTGCGGGTCAATATCAACAAACACGGGTTTTGCGCCGAGTCTTGTAATTGAAGAAACCGTCGCAAAAAAGCTATACGGCGTGGTAATAACTTCATCGCCTTCTTTGATGTCGAAAGCCATCAAAGCGAGCAATAGTGCGTCCGTTCCCGAAGCGCAGCCGATGGCGTGTTTCGTGCCGCAATAGACGGCTAATTCTTCTTCGAGCGCGGCGACTTCCGCCCCCAATATAAAACCGTTCGTATCCAAAACTCTGCCGAGCGCGGCTTCGATTTCAGGTCTTAAAATTTGATTCTGTTCTGCTAAATCTAATAAAGGAACTTTCATAGCTCAGTGGTGAATGGTAAATGGTGAATGATGAATGAAAATCTAAAATTCACCATTCACCATTTACCATTCACCATTAAAAATAAATTTTACCTAAACCATTGCCGATTTGCATTTTGCGCTTTTCTTTTTTAGTTTTATTACAATGATTTCCGACACACAGAAACGCACGGACGAAATAATCAAACGGCTCAAAAAAGAATATCCCGACGCGCATTGCGCCCTCAATCACACGAACGCTTTCGAGCTTCTCGTCGCGACGATTTTGTCCGCGCAATGCACCGACGAGCGCGTCAATATCGTGACGGCTGATTTGTTTCGCAAATACCGCACGCCGCAAGATTTTTTTGAAGTTTCGCAAGCGGAACTCGCCCAAGACATTAAATCAATCAACTTTTTCAACAACAAAACCAAAAGCATCCAAGCGACCGCGCAAAAAATCGTCGAAAACTTCAAGGGCGAAGTTCCCCGAACGATGGACGAACTTTTAACGCTCAACGGCGTGGCGCGCAAGACGGCGAATGTCGTCTTGGGAAACGCTTTCGGCATTGCATCGGGTGTCGTCGTTGACACACACGTTTCGCGTCTGTCGCAACGGCTTGGGTTAACCGAAGAAAAAACGCCCGAAAAAATTGAAAAGGATTTAAGCGAACTCGTCCCGAAAAAACATTGGGTAATGTTTCCGCACTGGCTCATCACGCACGGCAGAAAAATCTGCAACGCCCGCAAACCGAAATGCAATGAATGTGTTTTAGAAGATATTTGCCCGAAAATCAGTATTAATTAAAACATACAAAACCTCATTCCGGACTAAACCTCTCGTCCGTTTTGTGATACATTGTTAGCCCTATGAAAAACTATAAAGTTACGCTTAATATAACGAGAGCTGGCGAAACGGAAATTCTTGAAGCCGAATTCGGCGGCAGAACGCCGGATGAAAGCATTACGAATTTGATGGAATTGGCGTTTGAGTTCGGACGCGACGCGGAAGTCGAACATTTTTCGGTGATGAGCGTTGACGAAATCGAAGAATTTACCGCCGCCGCGCCTGTTTAACCGAACAAGGCGAATCCGTTAAATTTAATTACGAATTAAGTAAATGGACAGAATTATTTTTAAGTTGGAGCGCAGGCAGCTTGCCTGCACCGTTCGCGCAAAGCAAGAACGGAAAGCCTTTGCCGATCTTCAAGCGAAGCGAGAAAACGAGGCGTTTCGCACTTGTTCTCGCAAAG
>JANODL010000021.1:0-58908 GCA_031412675.1 Acidobacteriota bacterium
CAATTTGGGATTCGGGATTGCGGATTCGTGATTTATTTCTCAAAATCCCAAATCCCAAATCCCGAATCCCAAATTGAATTATGCCCGAACTGCCTGAAGTAGAATTAGTTACAAAATCGCTCGACCGGCTCGTCAAAGGTCGTAAGATTCTCGTCGCCGAACTTTTGCGTGAACGGCTTGCGCCCGAAAATTCGCCTGCCGAATTTGCCGTCAGATTAAAAGACGCAAAAATAATGCGTGTTCATCGGCGCGGAAAACATATCTTGTTTGATTTGGACAACGCCGAAACACTAATCGCGCATTTGCGGATGTCGGGACGCTTTATGCTTTTGCCGATTGAGCGCGAATTGCCGAAATACAGCCACGCTATTCTCTATTTTGAAGACGAAATGCGACTCGTTTTTCAAGACCAACGCCATTTCGGTTTTATGAAAATCGTCAAAACCGCCAACTTATTTGAATCGAAAGAACTCAAAAAACTCGCGCCCGAACCTTTTTCAGACGATTTCAATGCAAAATATTTCCGTGATGTTTTAAAGACTTCAAAGAAAAACATCAAGGAATTTCTGCTCGACCAGACAAAAGTTCTCGGACTTGGAAATATTTACGCTTCGGAAGCGTTATTCTTGGCAAAAGTAAATCCGCAGATTTCGGCTGATAAAGTTTCGGCGCGGAAGGCAAATGTTTTATTCGAGAAAATCCGCGACGTTTTAGCCGAATCAATCGCGCACGGCTCGACTTTAAACGTCAATCCTGAAAATATTGACGGCAGTTATTACGGCGGCGGTTACGAGCTTCATTGGCGCGTGTATGACCGCGAAAAAGAGCCGTGCGTAAATTGCGAAACGCCGATAAAACGCATTATCCAAGGCACTCGTTCGACTTATTTTTGTTCGCGCTGTCAGCAAAAATGACTTCGTTTCACAATAAGTATTTTAGAAATTGATTAGAGGAAAATATTAATGAAACGTCTATTTTTAACACTATTCGCGGTTGTTTGGCTGATGTCTTTGACAAATAACGCGCTGGCTTGTGCGTGTTGTGCCGAGCTGGGAACATACAGCATTTGGACGGGCAAAACGGACAAATATGTTTCAGACCTTTTGAGCGAGATAAAATTCGGCAGAACCGCGACGCTTTATATGACCGAAGCCGGTTTTGATTCGATCAAAGGTTTGGGCGCGATTCAAGCGGAATACGATAGCACTTCGTGGACGGCGGCGGGCGGAAATTTCGATTTGGTCGGTGAATTTACGAATAAAACGTGGAAATTCACGCTCAAAACGCCGAGCGGAAAAACCGGCACGATTGTTCTTCCGATGCCGACGCAGTTGGTGAAGTTCAAGGTTGATATTCACGACACACCCGAAGATACAAACACCATTCTTTACAAAGAATTTCGCTTCAAAGGCAACGTCCGAAGCGGTGCGGGTTTTTTGAAATCAAGCATCGTCCAACCGACAACTTACTTTTTGGTCTTTCAAGGACGCGGCAACGGCTGCGACAACGCGGAAGATTTTACGCATTGGCATCTCGAAATTGACGGCAAAAATGCCAAATACGAATTCAACGGCAAATTGAATTTAGACGCAACAGAGTAAAAAAGTGAAGAGATTGACATTGAAGTTTTGCCCGAACTGACATTAGCAATTGGAAATGGATTAACGCCGGACATTTCCGTTTATCCAAAAGACGAAATCAAACCTAATTTTTGGGCAGATATTACGCGATTTGAGAAGCCGCCACTTTTGGCAATTGAAATTATTTCGCCAAGTCAAAATATCCAAGATTTGCTTGAAAAAGCAAAACTGTTGGTTCAATCAGGCTCAAAATCAGTTTGGACGGTTGAACCGTTTAGCCATTCAATTTGGGTAACGACCGAAAATGGAACAAAACTTTATCACAATACAATAGTTGAAAGCGGTGAAATCAAAGTGGATTTTCAAAAGATTTTCGGTTCGGACATTTCTTTATCGGCTTGACAGTTTTCGCCGAAAATCGCAGAATCTAATTTAACTTTCGTGGTGAGTTAATGCGACTTGCGACCACGTTAAATAAGCCGCTAAACAGCTAACAAGACAAATATTTTGATGAGTCTCGCTGTTTGGCGAGACTCTTTTATTTTGCAAATTAAATTATGCGAGACTTTCAAGAACTTATAGAATCGGACGGAATTTACATTTTTGACGGCGCGATGGGAACGCGGCTCTATGAAAAAGGCATTTATATCAACCGTTCTTACGATGAGCTGAATCTGAGCAACAAAGACCTCGTGCGCGAAGTTCACGAGGAATATGTCAGAGCCGGCGCGGAAATCATTCAAACCAATACTTTCAGCGCAAATTACAACAAGCTCCAACAATTCGGCTTGGATTCGCAGCTCCGCGAAATAAATCTTTCCGCCGTCAAAATTGCCCGCGAAGCCGCTTCAGAGAAAGTTTTTGTTGCCGGAACGCTCGGACCTTTGGGACTCAGAATCGAGCCTTACGGACCAACTTCGTTTGACGAAGCGAAAGCGATGTTTCGCCAGCAAGCCGAAATATTGCTCGAAGGCGGAATTGACCTTTTTGTTCTCGAAACTTTTTCGGATTTATCGGAAATTCAGCAAGCTATTAAAGCTGTCAAAGAGATTTCCGATTTGCCGATTGTGACGCAGATTGCGATTCAAATGGACGGCAACACGGTTTTCGGAGCAACACCCGAAATCTTTACAAAACGGCTCGAAGAATGGGGCGCGGACGTGATCGGTTTGAATTGCAGTGTCGGACCCGCGCTGTTTTTAACCGCACTCGAAAAAATGCGCGAAGTGACAACCAAAAAACTTTCCGCACAGCCGAATGCCGGACTTCCGCGTGATGTGCAGGGACGGCAAATGTATATGTGTTCGCCCGAATATATGGCGGAATTTTCGCGCAGATTTATTCAAGTCGGCGCAAGTTTTATCGGCGGTTGCTGCGGCACGACTCCGGCGCATATCAAACTTCTGGCAGACGCGATTCGCTCTGTTTCGCCACGTCAAACCGCGCAAGTTTTTATCAAACAACCTGCGACGGTTCAAGAATTAAAACCCGAAGACGTTTCGGTTATGCCGCTCGCCGAACGCTCGAAATGGGGCGGCAAGATTGCACGCGGCGAATTTGTCACGTCGGTCGAAGTCCTGCCGCCAAAAGGTTGTGATGCCGAAAAAACCTTGAATTCAATCAAACTTTTGAAGGAAGCAGGCGTTGACGCGGTAAATGTTCCCGATGGACCGAGAGCGCAAACCAGAATGTCCGCGCAGGCAACTTCCGTGTTGATCGAGCGCGAAATCGGGATCGAAGCCGTTTTGCATTACTGCTGCCGCGATAGAAACTTACTTGGAATGATGTCTGATTTGCTCGGCGCGGCGGCTTTAGACTTACGAAATCTTCTGATTATTACAGGCGATCCGCCGAAAATGGGACCGTATCCCGACGCGACTGCCGTCTTTGATATTGACGCAATCGGGCTGACTAATATGGTCAACAAACTCAATCACGGATTAGATTTAGGCAATAATCCAATCGGCAAACCGACCACTTTCACAATCGGTGTCGGCGTAAATCCGGGCGCGGTCAATCTTGAAGAAGAAATCAAGCGTTTCGAGTGGAAAGTCGAAGCCGGTGCGGAATATGCCATTACGCAACCCGTCTTCGATACGGAACAATTGCGCCGATTTTTGGACAAAATCTCGCACGTCCGCATTCCAATCGTGGCGGGCATCTGGCCTCTCGTAAGTTTCAGAAACGCCGAATTTTTGCATAATGAAGTTCCGGGGGTGAACGTCACACCCGAAATTCTGGAACGGATGCGGATTGCTTCCGAGAAAGGGAAGGAAGAAGCCCGCGAAGAAGGCATTGCGATTGCCCGCGAATCTCTTCTTGAGGTTCGCGACGTAATCGCCGGCGTGCAGGTTTCCGCGCCGTTCGGCAATGTAAAATATGCTTTGCAAGTTTTTGAAGTCCTTGAAGAGTTTAAGGAAAAAAGAAAAAAAGCGGAGCAATCCATAATTTAATCTTCATAAAGCGGCGAACAAAGGTAGTCTTATTGTCATCGTAAAATAAGTTAAGTTTATTTATTTACAAAAGGAGCAACGAGTTATGACAAGATTTTACTTATTTTTCGGAGGTTTGCTTTTAATCTTTTTGACATTATGCAGTTCGCTGAATATAAATGCACAAAGTAAGGAAACTTACACGGGAACGGTTTTAAGTTATGGCACAGGCTTTAACACGCGAACCGTGACGCGCACGTTTACGCTGACAATTAACGGGACAACATCAGATTCGTCGGCGCAGGAATATCTGAATATTTTGCAATCGGGCGGACAGGACGATGCGTTGAAAGCGATTAAAAAAGAAGAACTCGGCAGATTTTCGGTTGGGGGTAATCTCGGAATTCCGATTAATGTCGTGCGCTTCAGTTCCGAGGGCGGAAAACGCAAAATCTTTATAGTCTTCGAACGCTGGACGCAATTTGCCGAATATCGCGGCGGCTATCGTTCGCTCGATTATCCGTTCGGCGTAATCGAATTGACGATTGACGAAAAGACCGGCAAAGGCGAGGGAACATATATCGCCGCCGCGCAAATCCGTTGGAAACAGGATAAGAAAAGCAAGCAATATCAAGTCGAAATCGAAAATTTTGCGACTTTTCCGGCAAAACTGATGGGCGTTTCGCTGAGAGGGAAAAAGTTTTAGCCAAACTCAGGAACGCGGGTAATTTATCACTTTGATAATTCCCTTTTTGAAACCGTTCGGGTTTGGATTGGGCAAAGCCGTCAAAGTAAAACGATGATTAAAATCGCCGCTCGTTGAAGTTCTGCCGTCAGGCGTGTTTTGCCATTCGTATTTGACGATTGCGCCGTCGGCAAATTCGTAAACTCTTTCGATTTTGTCGGTTTCATAAACAGTCGGCGTTTCCGAAACGATTTTTTCGCGCTCGTCGTGCATGATGATGTCGGCATATTCTTCGGCTTTTTTCATAATTTTCCAAAAAGATTTTATAACATTTTCGGGCGAAATGCCTGATAAAAAAAGAAACGGCTTGAATGTTAAATACTCAAGCCGTTTCTTTTTTATAGTTCCTTTCTCAGCAATTACTTGCCCGCGTTTGCCGCCAAGGTTTTTTTAAAGTTCTGTTTTTCTTCTTCCATTTCCGCGCCGAGTTCTTCGAGTATCGCTTCGTCAAAAAGTTCTTCAATCATCGGAAACATTTCGCCTTCTTCTTCCTGCACGTGATGCGTGACATCTTCCATCAAAACCTTCAATTTCGGCTCGAATTTTTCGCTGTTATCCGACAAAGCCGCAAGTTCGCGCAGAAACATTTTCGCCTGATGATGTTCTTCGATGCCTTCGAGAACGATGTCTTCGAGTTCTTTTTCTTCCTTAATTTTCGGATAAAAAATCGTTTCCTCGATATGCGTGTGAACTTCGAGTTCCTCTTTGATTTGCTCGAAAATCGGCTTGTGTTCGCCTGCTTCCGTCGCTTTTACTTTTTGAAAAAGCCGTGAAACTTTGTCGTGATCTGCTTTTAATAATTCAATTGCGTTCATAATATACCTTCCCTTTATTTGATAATTTTAGAATGAATTTAATACATTCTTTGGTCGAGTATTACGAAAAGCAATGACCGTGCCAATTAGATTTCGGATTTTAGATTTTGGATTTTGGATTTACAGCAGTTTTCAATTGAGTATCGTTGTGGCAGAAGCCCGCGCGTGAGCAAGGGCGGAAAATTACGCAAGCAAAATCCGCCTTTGCTCACGCGCGGGCTTCTGCTTCCTCGATTCATTCAACTGAAAACTGCTATAGATTGAAAGTTCCAATTTCAAATTCAACAAGCAATAAACGACAAATCACGAACAAAAACCCAAAACCCGAACCCCGATTTAGACAGTTAAAACAATCTTGCCGAACGCTTTTTCTTCGATTACGGCGCGGTGCGCTTCGACCGCGTTTTCGAGCGGGAAGGTTTTGCCGACAATCGGTTTTAGATAACCCGCGCTTAATCCATCGTAAATCGCCGCGTGAATTTCGTTCATTTCCGCGTCAGGAGCATTAAAAAGTGCCAGACCGAAAACGCTCGCGTCTTTGCCCATAATCGCACGCGGATTAAATTCCAAACTTCCGCGATTACCGATAATCGAAATGCGACCGAACTGCGCCAAAACCTCGAAATCCTTTTGCAGATTGACGTTCGCCAGCATTTCAAGAATTATCTCAACGCCTTTGCCGCCGGTAAATTCGAGAATTTGATCAAGGTAAGATTTGTCAGAACCATCTGCGGTAGCGGATGGTTTAAGCGTCGCATTCGAATTTTGCGAGTTCAACCCGCCCGCTCCCGCAGACGGTTCTGAACCGTGATTAACGACAAAATCCGCACCCTGTTCTTTAACGAGTTTTTTCCCATCTTCGGAACTCGCCGTGCCGATAACTTTCAGCCCCGCGTTTTTCGCCCATTGAATCGCCGCGATGCCGACACCGCCCGACGCGCCGTGAATCAAAACCGTTTCGCCTTTCTTTCCCTGCGCTTTCTGAAACAATGCGCGATAGGCGGTCGCAAACGGCACAAAAACGCCCGCGCCTTGTGCAAACGAAACATTTTCGGGAAGTTTGATAAGCTGCTTTTCATCGAAAACGGCAAATTCGGCATAAGTTCCCGAACCCGCATCAGCCGTCAAAACTCGGTCGCCGACTTTGAATTTTGTAATATGCACGCCGATTTCTTCGACAATTCCCGCGCCGTCTTTGCCCGGCGTGTATGGCAAACTCGGTTTTTGCGCGTAAACTCCCGAACGAATATAAGTATCAACCGGATTAACTCCGGCGGCTTTAATCCGCACGAGAACCTGATTTTCGTTCGGTTCGGGCGTTGAAATTTCTTCCAATATCATCACTTCCGCCGCACCGAATTCTCTGACAATAATCGCTTTCATAAAATCCTTTTAATTGTTCCGAATTGATTGTAAAATGTTAGCACAAACAGGAGACGATTATGGCAATTCCGAAAAAACTTTCCTACATCACCGCCGCCGAATATCTCGAAGGCGAACGCGGCGCGGAAATAAAACACGAATATGTTGACGGCGAAATTTATGCGATGGCTGGTGCAACGGTTCGGCATTATCGTTTGGTAAAACAATTTGGCAATAGTCTGGAACGCCATCTGGATAACACGGACTGCGAAGTTTTTATCGTTGATATGAAAACTAAAGCCAATGAATACATTTATTACTATCCCGATGTCGCTGTAACCTGTGAAAAACTGACTGATGAACAAGATTTTATCAGTCAGCCGAAACTAATAATCGAAGTTCTTTCGCCCTCAACTGCTCTAAAAGATAGGCGCGAAAAACTTATTGCTTACAAGCTAATTGAGTCATTACAGGAATATGCAATCGTCTGGCAAGACGAAATGCGCGTCGAGCTTCATCGCCGCCAAAACGAAGGATGGCTGACATTTTTTCACACACAACCGGAAGACGAAGTCGAATTTGCTTCAATTATCTTTCAAACAACCGTTGCCGACATCTATCGCAACATTAAATTTGAACAATAAAAAAGGGACAAAGAATGAAATTTCATCCCTCATCCCTCATCCTTCATCCTTCATCCCTCAAATTAGACGTATTTTTCTAACATTTCCGTCAGCTTTTCGCGGCTGATGTTGCCGCCGACGTAGCGTTCCTGTTCTTCGCCGTTTTTGAAGACAATGAGCGTCGGAATGCCGCGAATGCCGTAGCGTTGCGGCACGTTAATGTTTTCGTCAACGTCCATTTTAACGACCGTCGCTTTGTCTTTCAATTCTTCGGCGACGGCTTCGACCGTCGGCGCGATCACGCGGCACGGTCCGCACCATTCCGCCCAGAAATCAACCAGCACGGGTTTGTCCGAACCTAAAACGTCCGTTTGAAAACTTGTATCACTAACTGCCTTTGTAAAATCTCCCATATTATTTTTTCTCCAAATATATTATTACGTTTCTCGATAATTAAATTTTAGCAAAATCTGTCCGTCGAGCGGAAATTGTAATTTTTTAATTTCCCCCTGATCTTTCCGGTGCGCCGGAATTTTGCCTTTTTATTTGATTATCAATTCAATTTCCGTTCCGGCGAGTGCCTTGCTGACCGGACAATTTGCCTTCGCGTCCTCGGCAAATTTCTCGAATTCTTCCGCTGATAAATCCGGCACGTCGCCTTCGAGTTCGAGCGTGATCTTTGTGATGCCGAAACCTTCGCCGACTTTGTCCAGACGCACCGCAGCGGTCGTATGAAGCCGCGTCGGATTGTGTCCGGCTTTGGTCAGTGCCGCGTCGAGTGCCATCGTAAAACATCCGGCGTGCGCCGCCGCGATCAATTCTTCGGGATTCGTCGCTTTATTGTCATCGCCGAACCGCGAGGCAAACGAATATTCGCCCTCGAACGCGCCGCTTTCAAGTTTCAAATGTCCTTTTCCTTCCGTTAAATTCCCTTTCCATTCTGCTTCTGCTTTTCTTAATGGCATAATTTTCTCCCTTGTTTTTATTTGTATTTATACTGAAATTTATTTCTCGCTAATCATTCTGGTAATCGTAATTTGCGGCTCTTCGGCGGCAAGTTTGCCCGCCGCGGCAAAAAACTCCTTGAAATACGGCAATTCAAAATGATTATCGAGCGCGGCTTTGTCTTTCCACGTTTCGTGCCAGATGAAAACCGTCGGGTCATCAATCGCCTGATGAACGTCGTAATTTACGCAGCCTTCTTCGGTGCGCGAATCGGCGACGATTCCCAAAGCCAGTTTTTTAGCTTCTTCAACCGCGTCTTCTCTAATCTTCAAACGCGCCACTAAAACAATTTTTTCATCACTCATTTGTTTTTCTCCTTAAAAATCATTTTCCAAAACGATTCTGTAACGAGTTTTTCCGCTTTCCAATCGCTCAAACGCCTCGTTGATTTGCGACATTTTGTAGTTTTCGGTGACGGTTTCAATTCCGTGCCGGTCACAAAACTCGACCATCTTTCTGACGACCGCCGGACTTCCCGTCGCGGTTCCCGAAACGCCTTTTTGTCCCGAAATCAATTGAAACGAAACCACCGGAACAGGTTCGAGCGTCGCGCCGACGAGATGCAGTTTGCCTTTCGGCGCAAGTGCTTTCAGATAACCTTGCCAATCGAGCGAAACATTCACCGTTGATAAAATCATATCGAATTTTCCGGCGAGCTTTTCGAGTTCCGCGGAATCACGCGAATTGACCACGTAATCCGCGCCCAACGCTTTCAATTCATCCGTTTTCGACAAATCCGACGTAAAAGCCGTCACTTCACAGCCCCATTTATCGGCAAACTGCAACGCCAAATGCCCGAGTCCGCCGATGCCGATCACACCGACTTTATCGGTCGGTTTGATGTCATTTTGCACAAACGGATTGAAAACCGTGATGCCGCCGCAAAACAGCGGTCCGGCTTTCGAGGCATCCATCGAATCGGGCAATTTCACCGCCCAATCCCAATTGCAGCGCACACGGTCGGCAAATCCGCCGTGACGCGCAACAATCGTGCCTTCGAGATTCGGGCAATTTATCTGAAAACCCGAAATGCAGTTGTCGCAATGCCCGCAGGTTGCCGAATTCCAGCCCAAACCGACTTTATCGCCGACTTGCAAACCTTTCACGCCGTCGCCGACCGCAACGATTTCGCCGACAACTTCGTGTCCGCCGACAAACGGAAAAACCGTCATTCCCCAATCGTTATTGAGCATTGACAAATCCGAATGACAGATTCCGCAATGCGAAACCTTTATTTCAATCTGTTCATTTCCGAGTTCGCCCGCTTCAAACTCAAACGGCTCGAATTTCCCTTTCGGCTCAAACGCCGCAAATGCTTTTATTTTTTCACTCATAATTTTTTACTTTGTAAAGTCGTAAATCAAATCCCCTTTTATATAATTTTCATTGCCGAAAATATGCGGATAATGTTTGCCTAATTCTTCCAAGTATAACTCATACGGCAAATCCGCAAACGCGCCGTATTCGTGCAAATATTCCATAAAAACATTGCCCGACGCGTCGTATTCCTGAAAGATCGAATCCGTTTTGCCGTCAAATTCGAGCGGTTCAACGCCCAAGTATTTACACAAACCCGCGTTAAAAGCCGGTGTCGTTTTCAGCCAGTTCCCGTCCAGAAAAACTTCCGCCGCGCCGTGAAAAACGAGATAATTTTTCTTTAAAGCCTTTTCGAGTTTTTCGGTCGCAATATGATTACGAACGATGTAAAAACTCAAACGGCTCGGCACGCCGACGGCTCGTGCGCTTGCCGCCAGCAGAACGGCTTTTTCGACACAGTAGCCGCGATTTCGCGTCAAAAGATCGCTCGCCTTTAAGCCTTCGCGCCGCAAATCCACAAGATACGGATTATATTGAAAGCCGTCGCGCACCGCATAATAAAGCGCGACGGCTTTTTCGGTTTCGCTTTTCGCGCCGACCGTGTTTTTCCCGGCAAATTCGCGCACCGAACTTTGCTCAAAATTCAAAAACTCGGTTGGCTGTAAATATTCCTGCATCATTGCTATTGTTTCACAGTTGTCAGGGTTTTGCAGTCAATTCGGGAAAATCCGCGCCTTCCGACACATCCGCCCAAGCATCGAAATCTTTTTGCAAAGTTTCGAGTTTCATCCGCGCACCTCTCAGCGCGGCGCGTCCGAGAAGTAGGTTTAACGGCGGATTTTCAGATTCGACCGCTTGCACAATGGCTTTCGCGGCACGTACCGGATCGCCCGGCTGATTGCCGCTGTAAGCGCGAATCGTCGCTTGATTTGCGCCCGCACTTTCGGCGTAATCCTCGATTTTGTTGGTCGCGTCATTCGCGGAACGTCCCGCCCAATCGGTGCGAAAACCGCTCGGCTCGACCGTAATTACTTTAATTCCGAGCGGCGCGACTTCCTTTGCCAGAGCTTCGGATAAACCGTTGACCGCAAATTTCGTCGCGTTGTAATAACCGACTCCCGGATTTCCGACCAAGCCGCCGATTGACGAAATATTGACGATTGTTCCGCTTCTCACTTCACGCATTTTCGGCAAAACCACCCGCGTCATTTCCGACAAACCCCAAAAATTCGTTTCAAACATCGCGCGGACTTCCGCTTCGTCCGATTCTTCGACCGCGCCGAAATAACCGAATCCGGCGTTATTGACCAAAACATCAATCTTGCCGAAATGATCTTCGGCTTTCGCAACGGCTTCCGCGATTTGTGCTTTATCGGTTACGTCCAAATTGATTGCCAGCGCATTTTCTCGATTGATTTCAACCAAATCCTGCACTTTGTCGGCATTTCGCGCCGTGACGACCACGCGGTAATCGTTTTCAAGCAGATGTTTCGCCAGTTCGCGCCCGAATCCGGTCGAGCAACCCGTTATGAACCAAACTTTTTTCTCACTCATTTTATTTTCCTTTCCTCTAAATAATTTTAATTTTTCTAACCGACATTCGATATTTGTCTTTACTTTACTTGCGGCTTATCAGAATAAATGGCGAAGCCAAAAAAGACAGAAATCCCAAGCCTTCAACAGCTCCCGTCAAGCCCAAATTCAAATATTTTTTGAATTCAGAACCGCCGAGCGAATTTTCCGCAATGAATGAAGCCAGCGGTCGCGGTTTTCCGCCTTTTTGACGATGTAATCGGCAACTTCGGCGTGCGGCAAAATTAAGAAAGTTTCTTTTTCGAGCGCGTTTATAACCGCTTCGGCACATTCTTCCACACTAATCGCTTCCGCCAACAGGAAATTATTAGACTTGCCTTCTTCGCCCGCAATGAGCCGCGTTTTCACGCCTTGCGGACAGAGACACGAAATGTAAATTCCCTTTTCGCCGAATTCAATCGCCAAATTTTCCGCCAAAGCAACCGCCGCGTGTTTCGTCGCAGAGTATGGCGCGGCAAGCGGATGCGTCAAAAGTCCTGCCGCCGAAGCCGTAATCAAAAACGCGCCCGCGCCGCGCTCGATCATCGAAGGAAACGCCGCCCGCGCCAGATAAACGTGCGACAAAACATTGATTTCATAAATCTTCTGCCAGACTTCGTTAGCAACTTCGAGACTTCCCTGCGCGCCGCCGATTCCGGCATTTGAAGCAATAAAATCAAGCCGTTCCGCTTCGCTTAAAATTTCTTCGACGACCAATCTGCAATTCGCTTCGTCCGAAACGTCGAGCCTGAAAGCCTTTCCGCCGACCGATTCGGCAACCTTTTCGGCATTTTCAAAATCAATATCGGCGACGTAAATTTTCTCCGCGCCTTCTGCCGAAAATCTTTCGCACAAAGCCTTGCCGATACCGTTTGCACCGCCTGTCACGAGAATTATTTTGTCCTTTAAGTTCATAATTTTAAGACTGAAGCGCAAGCGGCTCGCTTGCTTGAGCGCGGAGCGCGAAAAAACGCTTGAGATAAATTCAAGTTGATTTTATGCAAACGCCTTTGAGCGTTTTTCAAACGCTCATGCAAGCGAGCCGCTTGCGCTCCAGTCAGTTATCTGACCGTCAAAACCACTTTGCCGGTCGTCTTACGATTTTCAATTGCTTCGTGAGCTTCTTTTGCCTGTGCGAGCGGAAATTCCGTGACCTGTATTTTCAAGCGTCCGGCGGCGAGATGTTCGAGTAATTCTCGGGTAAACCTGATACGATTTCCGACCGATTCATTCATCAGCCAGTAACCGCGAATCGTGTGATTTTTGCTCATTAAACTCAGCACGGAAACCTTGAAATCTTCGCCGCTCGCCGAACCGTAAATCCACATCGTGCCGTGTTTGGCGAGAACTTTGAGGTTTTGGGCGACGATTGAACCGCCGACCATTTCGATGATCCAATCCACACCTTTGCCGTCAGTCGCTTTCAAAACTTCGTCCGTCCAATCGTCTTCGCTGTAATTTATCGCAAAATCTGCACCTAACTCGGCGACAAGTTGCAGTTTTTGTTCGCTCGAAGCCGTGCCGATAACTTTCAAACCTTTGTGTTTTGCCAATTGGACGAGCAAAGTTCCGACACCGCCCGCCGCCGCGTGAATCAAGATTGTTTCGCCCTCTTTTGTTTCGTTAAGAAGTCCGAGCGCAGTCAAACCTTGCACCAATAGCGCGGTTGCTTCGCCGTAGCCTAATTCGTCGGGAATCGGCATCGTCAAAACGGCTTTCGCGGTTGCAAATTCGGCATAACCGCCGCTCGAAGTCGTCGCTAAAACGCGCTGTCCGACCGTCAAAGTCGTGACGCTTTCGCCCAAACTGGCAACCGTTCCCGCCGCTTCATAACCGAGCGTGAACGGCAAATCCGGCTTCGTCAGATAATTTCCCGCCCGCATCATCGTATCGGCGTAATTGATTCCCGCCGCCGCGACTTTGATTAAAACCTCATCCGCTTTCGGCGTCGGTTTTTCGACTTCTTCCAATAACAGGTTTTCCGCGCCGCCAAGTTCGTGAACTCTGATTGCTTTCATAATTTTTAATTGGTTAGTATTTATTTAATCTCTTCAATCCAATAATGCTCAAATTTTCCGTCAATTTCTTCGTAGTCATCTTCTTTATAAACTCTCTTCATAAAATAAGACTTTCCCTTGTTGTCTGTTTGAGGATGAAATATTCCTTTTTCGTCCATCGTAAATATTTGGTAAATATTCTTAAACTCTAATCCTTTAGCATCGTTTCCGTCATCATAAGTTCCGCTCAGAAAATCTAAAGTTCCATTATTGCCGAAATCAAAAAGACCAAATTCTCTGTCGAGCGAGAAGCGATACGTTCCGAAAAAACTCTTATTTTTAGTTTTCAAATCGTAGATCAGATAAAACATCACACGGCATCCAATTCCCGTGCAAGGAGTATTTGTCATACTTATTCCAATAAGTTTTCGGTCGCCAAATTCAAACAGTTTAATTTGGTCCCAATCATTCGCAAAATCAACATCTTCTTTATCATTATCTACAATATTCAGAGTTTTTTGGTCTTTTAAGGAAAAAGAATCATTATCTATTTTTATTATGGTTTCCTTAGAAGAATGATTCCAAATGACTTTGTGGCTTGAGATGTTGATAACTTCTTCTCCATTTTTGAGCATACTGTCGCTTATATTATTGACAATAATTGCAGGTCTTATTTCCCGACCCCTAAAGTAATATTTGAGTCGCTCTTCTACCTGCATTTTCCTTTCTTTATTTATTTTCCTTTTTTTTTCTTTCGGCGGATTCGGTGGTTTTACGTCATTTACTACAATAGTTTTTTGTCCTGCTATATTTGCAAACAAAAGCAAAACAAAAATTAGGTTAAGAATAAACTTATGGTTCATAATTAATAATCTCTAATACATTTCTACTATTTTAGCCATTAAAAAATTACATTTTTACTGCAAATCGAATCAGTCTAACCTAATTTTCATCCTAAACTTTATATTTTAAGCCGCCAACTTCACGGCATTTTCTCCAAAAATTTCTGCGATAATTTCATACGAACGCAGACGCTTTTGATGATCGTAAATCATCGCGTTGACCATAATTTCGTCGGCTTTCGTGCTTTCTAAAAATTCTTCCAATTTGCGCTTGACCGTTTCCTTGCTTCCGATAATCGAACCGCCTGTGCGCGATGCGACGAGAGCTTTTTCGCGTTCATTCCAAATCTTACTCATATCTGCAACCGGCGGCGGAATTTTGCCCGCTTTGCCGCGAATCAGATTTAGAAATGATTGCGTTTGCGAAGTCGCCAGAAATTCGGCTTCTTCGTCGGTTTCTGCCGCGACGATGTTCAAAGCGACCATCGCGTAAGGCTTTTGCAAATCGTCCGAAGGCTGAAAAGTCTGCCGATAAAGTTTGAGCGCGGGCAATGTGTATTCGGGCGAAAAATGCGCCGCAAATGCAAACGGCAAACCTAAAACTCCCGCTAAATGCGCCGAAAAACCGCTCGAACTCAAAAGCCAGATCGGAACATTCAAACCCGCGCCCGGAACGGCTTGAACCTTTTGATTTTCAACCACACCTTTAAAGAAAAACCGTAATTCTTCAAGCTGTTCGGGAAATTCCTCGCCGTCATTCGTCAGCGTTCGGCGCAAAGCCAAAGTCGCCGGACGATCCGTTCCCGGCGCACGTCCCAAACCTAAATCAATTCGTCCGGGAAACAAATTTTCGAGCGTTCCGAATTGTTCGGCAATCACGATTGGCGCGTGATTCGACAACATAATTCCGCCCGAACCGACACGAATTTTCTTTGTTCCATTCGCCACATAACCGATCACGACCGAAGTCGCCGCGCTCGCAATTCCGGGCATATTGTGATGCTCGGCAAGCCAAAATCTTTTGTAACCCAAGTTTTCAGCCGTCTGCGCCAAACTCAAAGAATGCCGCAAAGCATCGCCCGCCGTTTCGCCTTCAAAAACCGGCGATAAATCTAAAACTGAAAACGGAATTTTTGTCATACTGCTCATAATTATTTGAAGTCTGGACATAATTCAACTGACTGGAGCGCAATCGGCTCGATTGCAACGCCGCGTTTTTCAGCGGCGTAACGGCGTTTGCAAAGAAATTAACTTGAATTTACACAAAGGCTTGTGAGCGTTTTTCAAACGCTCATTGCAATCGAGCCGATTGCGCTCCAGTCATTGCAATCGAGCCGATTGCGCTCCAGTCATTGCAATCGAGCCGATTGCGCTCCGGTCAAACGCACGTTTTTATTAACTTTGAATTATGTCCGGTCTTCAATTATTTAAAGGACGAAAGATGAATTTAAAGCATTTCTTTCATCTTACGTCCTTCATCTCTTCTATGTCATTCCAACCCATTTTTCGTCCGCGACTTCGCGCCAACGATTGCGGATTGCTTCAAATTCTTCGTTCGACAAATTTCCTTCCGACACGAAACGCGCATTTTCCTGCCAGCGATTCGGTTTCGTCGTGCCGACAATCATCGTGTCAATTCCGTCAATCGAAAGCGTAAATCTTAAGGCGGTCGCCGTCGCTTCTTCCAAACTTTTGTTCAGAAACTCGAATTTCAGTTTTTGAATTCTGTTCCAATATTCGTGATGATACGAATCCGGCGGCAATTCTTTGTTGCGCCAGACGGCGTTGGCAATCGGACGTTTAGCGATGATTCCCAAACCTTTTTCCTTAGCTAATTTAATATTTCCGTCAATCGGCGATTGATCGGCAATCGAAACGGAAGTTTGCAGAGAATCGAAAACTCCGATTTCAATTGCCGCCCGCGCGTCTTCGTTGTCGCCCGAATAACCGATGTAGCGCGTGTAGCCTTTTTCCTGCGCCCGCAACAAACCTTCGATGCAATCGTCCTGACGCAGAATTTCGGCGGAACAACTATGAAGCTGCGCGATGTCGAGATAATCGGTTTTAAGTGCGCGCAAACTTTGCTGAATCGTCTCCAAAATTCCTTTTTTCGACCAATCTTCCCGCGTAAAAGCATCGAGCGCACCGCATTTTGTCAGCAGATTATAATCTTTACGGCGTTTTCCGACGGCATTTCCGATTAATTCTTCCGAAGTTTTATAAGCCGCCGCCGTGTCAATCACGTTCAAGCCCGCATCGAGCGCGGAATTCAACAAATCTTCGACCGTCGCAATTGATTCATTACTCCAACCGATTTCCGCGCCGCCAAACCCAAGCACTGAAAATTCCAAATCGGTTTTGCCGAATTTTCTCTTTTCCATTTATTTATTGATTCATTTAATCATTGAATCATCGGTTCATTTTTAATGATTCAATGAACCGATGATTCAATGACAAAATTGATTTATTTCTCCAATTCTTCTTCGAGTTTGGCGACTAATCTTTCGTCTTCCGCCGTCACATCGGGCGCAAAGCGAGCGGCGATTTCGCCGTTTTTGCCGATTAGAAATTTCTCGAAATTCCATAAAACTTCGCTCGGCTCGGAACGCTGTGAACCGTAGCCTTTCAGTCTTTCTTCCAACGCGCCGTCGTTCACGTCCGTTTCGGGCTTGGCTTCGGTCAGATAGTGATAAAGCTGATGCTGGTCGCCGCCTTTGACGGAAATTTTCGAGAACAGCGGAAACTGAACATTGTAATTCGTGCCGCAAAAATCCTTGATTTCTTCTTCCGTGCCGGGTTCTTGTCCCATAAAATTGTTGGCGGGAAAACCTAAAACTTCAAAACCTTTCTCGCGGTAATTTTCATAAAGTTTTTCCAAACCTTCGTATTGCGGAGTCAAACCGCATTTCGACGCAACATTGACGACAAGCAAAACCTTGTCCTTGTATTCGCCCAAATTCGTTTCCTGCCCGTCAATCGTTTTGACGGGAATTTCGTAAAATTCGTCTGCCATAAATTTCTCCTTAAAATTAATATTGAATATTTCTTTTTCTGACGTTTTCGATTGAACTTTCAATCAATTCCGTTAAAACTTCTTCGTCCACATCGCTCAAACGCTTGATGTAAAGACACGATTTGCCGGTTTTGTGCTTGCCCAATTTCGCCATCACTTCGTCGTATTTAGCGAAACCGCTCATAATGTAGAGCGTCAGACTCTGTTTGCGCGGCGAAAATCCGATCTCCATCCATTCATAATCGCCGCTCGTTGAATTTTTATATTTGTATGTGCCGAACCCGACAATACTCGCGCCCCACATTTTCGGTTCGGCGGCGGTCGCTTTATGCATCATTCCGGCAATTTTTTTACAATCTTCGCGCGCGGTCTCATCGGCAATTTGGTTCAAAAAATCTTCGACGCTCGCCTCATTTTTCTTCGTTTTCAAATCATATTTTGCCATTATTCGCGCTCCTTTCTGATAACCATTAAACCGTCGCGCACCGCGAACAAAATATTGCTGACGCGCTCGTCCGCCTGAATTTTTTCGTTAAATTCGTGAAGTGCAACCGTGTTTTCGTCTTCGGTTGCGCCGCTTCCGACTTTCAAAACTTCCCCGCTCCACAAAACATTGTCTGCCAAAATCACGCCGCCGAGCCGTAAATGCGGGAAAATCAGATCGTAATAATGCTTGTAATTCGGTTTGTCGGCATCAATGAAAACCAGATCGAAAGTTTCGCCGAGTATCGGAATAATTTCCAAAGCGTCGCCGAGATAGCTTTCGATGCGGCTGTAAAGCGGCGTTCGCGCCCAGAATTCCTTAGCGAATGCGTTAGTTTCGGGATCAATATCGAGCGTGATAATTTTGCCGTCTTCGCCTAAACCTTCCGCCAGACAAAGCGCGGAATAGCCCATATAAGTCCCGATTTCCAAAATCCGTCGCGGCTGTAACATCTTGCTGAACATCGCCAGCAGACGACCTTGATAAAAGCCCGAAAGCATTGATTTATCAACGCGCTCGCTGTAAGTTTTCTGCAAAAGTTCGGTCAGCAGATCGCTTTCGGCTGATGTATGCCGTTCCGCGTAACTCTGAATATTTTCGTCAATCATATTGTTATTTTGCCCACGAAATACACGAAAAAAACGAAAATATTTTTAGTGTATTTCGTGGGCAATGTGTATTATGAAACTCCGTCAACTTTCGATTCAAACCGCAAACTGATTAAAGTATTCTGGTCGTCGGTGATTTCGAGCGCGTCTTCGCTTCCGTCGGTGTCGTATTGGACGGCGATTCCGCGCACGTTTGTAATTACATCGTGCGTTTTTTCGGCGTTGGTGTTGGTGCGGTCAATGCGGATCACTTCGACCGATTTTTTATTGCCGTCCGGTTTCAGCAAAACGTCTTCGAGATGTTCTTCGCGGGCTTCTCCCTCGGTTGCGCCGCCGCTTCGGAAAACGTCGAAACGCGCCCGCCGATTATTGTTTCGCGTCGAAAAGTCGCGCAAAAATTCTTCCCAGTTATGTGGCTCGATTTGTTTAATTTCGCTCATAATTTTCCCCTTATTTACCTAAAATTTCACGACAATTTTTCCGAAATGTGCGCCGCTTTCCATATATTTCAAAGCGTCTTGCACTTCGCCGAATTCATAAGTTTTGGAAATTATCGGCTTCAAATGCGAATGCTGACAAAGCATCAGATTCATCTGTTCAAACATCTGCCGCGAACCGACAAAAATTCCGTGCATTTTGATTGATTTTTGCAAAACTTTGACCGGATTGATGCCTTCGCCCTGCGATAAAACACCGATCACGGCGATGTGTCCGCCCATTTTTACGGCATTCACGGATTTTGCCATCGTTCCCGCGCCGCCGACTTCGACAATCTGGTCAACGCCGCGTTTTTCGGTTAATTCGAGGACGGCTTTGTCCCAATCTTCGCGCTCTTTGTAGTTGATTAAATCATCTGCGCCGAGTTCTTTCGCTCGCTCTAATTTTTCGTTTGAACTCGACGTAATAATCGTCCGCGAACCATAAACGCTCGCCATCTGCAAAGCGAAGATCGAAACGCCGCCCGTGCCTTGCAGTAAAACCGTGTCTGACGGATGAAGTCTGCCCGATTCAAAAAGCGCGTGATATGCCGTTACCGCCGCGCACGGCAAAGTTGCCGCTTCTTCGTATGAAAAGTGGTCTGGAATTCGCACCAAACTGTTTTCGTCGAACGCGCCGAATTCGCGTAAAACGCCGTCCGAATCGCCGCCGAGCGCGGTTCGCGCTTTTGAAACATCAATCGCGCCGTCAATCCAACCTTGCATAAAAATCGGTGTCACGCGGTCGCCGACCTTCCATTTCGTGACCGATTCGCCGACCGCGACGACTTCGCCCGCGCCGTCCGAAAACGGCACGAGCGGCATTTTCAGTTTCGGGTTATACCAACCTTTAACCATCATCAAATCGCGGTAATTTAATGACGCGGCGTGAAATTTGACTAAAACTTCCGTGGCGTTCGGTTGCGGTTCGTCGCGTTCGACAAGTGCCAGATTTTCAATGCCGAACTGCTGTATTTCGTATGCTTTCATAATTTTGATTAACCGCGAAACACGCGGAAAACACTAAAAAAGACAGGATAATTTTAACGTCTTTCGCGTCTTTCGCGGTTAAAAGCTATTTCTTGCGCGGACTCTTTAAATTCAACTTGATCACAACATCATCACGAATCAAATCGTCGGTTTTTCCGGCGTAAACAATGCCGAAATCTTTGCGGTTGATGGAAAATTCCGCGTCAACCGTGACATCCGCATCGGTCACCGTGATTTTTGCCGGAAACGTAATTGATTTGGTCTGTCCGTGCAAATTAAAATCGCCTGTTACCGTATAATTTCCCGCGCCTTTTGCCGTGTCGGGAACGATTTTGGTCGAAGTAAAAGTCGCTTTCGGAAACTTTTCAACGTCAAAAAAGTCGGCTGATTTGAGGTGTCCGGTCAGCTTTTCGTCGTCGCTGAAAACCGAAGCCGTGTCAATATCAACTAACACTTTACTTTCTTCAGGTTTCGCATTAACTAAGTCAATTACGCCTTTAAAGTTTTTAAATCCGCCATCGTGTTTGCCTGTAACTTTCGAGCCTGTAAATTCGACTTTCGATGTTTCTGGCAGAATCGGCAAAGCAGTTCCTTTTGTTTCCATTGTCGAAAAAATATTATTCCCTGCCGTGTTTGTTGCGTTATTCGCCCCCTGCGTATTCGTTGCCGTATTCGTCGTCGAATTGGTCGTCGTCGCCTTCGGCTTATTCGCCGCCGGGTCTTCGCAAGCCGCTAAAAATATAGATAAAGATAAAATCCCCAATGCAATTTTTTTCATTCAAATCCTCTCAAAGATAAATTTTTCGATTATTCAAAATTTCAAACTAAAGTTTGAACTCTGAACTTTTACCGCGTTGCCGCGTTTTCTTTTTCTGCTTTCCATTCGTCCAAAAGTTTTTCAAATTCCGCCTGAATCGTCCGGTTTTTGTCTGCAATATACCATCGTTGCAAATTTTCCATAATCAGAGGCTTTTCCAAACCCTGATGTTTCAGTTCGATAAACAAATCCATCGAGGCTTGCGGTCTCGGTCCCCAAGTTCCGAGTTCTTCCAGACTTTCCGCGTCGAGCGCGATTAATTTCGGTATCGAACGCGCATCGTTCGTCAGATATGCGTCCATCAATTCGAGATTTTCATCGCGCAAAACATAGCGTGTTTCAATATTATCGCTTTCCGCCGCGATTTTCTCAATTACCGGAATATTTTGTGCCGCGTCGCCGCACCAGCCTTCGGTAATAATCAGCCAAATCTGTTTGCGACTGACTTTACGCGCCTTTTCCTTCAAAGATTCATTGAGCAAAGCCATTTTTTCAAGCCGATGCATCCGCTGACGATTCAATTTACCGTAATTAAACATTGCGTCCGACTGATTCTCGCCTGTCGTTTTACCGTCCAGAAGCAAATCGTCAATCAGCTTGATATATTCGGCGAAAGTCATTGATTTTTCAATATATTCTTTCATACTTCCACAAAAAAATGCCGTCTCGAATAACGGCATTTTAAACTAAATTACGCGTTCTTTTTAAACAAATTGTCCACGCTCCACGTGCCGCCGCCCGCAAAAACAAAATACAGAAAAACGAAGCAGTAGAGAACCGCAAGTTCGCCTTTATTGACGATCGGCAAAAACGCGTTTAATCCATGCGCCATAAAATACGCAACTGCCATCAAACCGCTCATCACAAAAGCCGTCGAACGTGTAAATAATCCGATCAAAATCAAAATTCCGCCAAAAAACTCGAGCGAACCCGCGCCGTATGTAATAAATGCCGGAACTACGTTTTTTGACTCCGAAGCCGGAAAATTAAATAGCTTCTGACTTCCGTGCCACAAAAATAAAAATCCCGTAATTATCCGCAAAATGCTCAAAACTCGCGGCGACCAACTATCCAAAAATTCACGCATCTTCTTTTTCTTCTCCAATAATTTAAAGTTCAGTCCTATTAAACCAATCTCAATAAATAATTGCTAAACCTCAGAAACCACAAATAAACGCGGATGACTTCCGAAGACATTTTCAGCAAAACCGTTGACATTTTATCGGCGGAAAATGCTCCGCGTTTATTTTGTAAATCCTGTGATTTCCTCGCCTTTTCCATTGGGCGTTAATAACTGCCTTGTTCGTAAATCTTTTAACCTCAGCGTCGTTCAATCAATTCGTCCTTCGGAAAACGCACTTTTTGCAAACTCGCCAACCAATCATTTTCCGCATCACGATACCCGACTGCCGCCAGCGCAACCGCCGAATAATCCGTCAAGCCTAAGATTTCATTGAACTGCGCTGCGTCGAAACCTTCCATCGGTGTCGCGTCAATGTTCAAAAGTGCCGCCGTTTGCAGTAGAAATCCGAGCGCGATATACGCCTGCCGCGAATTCCAAACTTCGATATAACCGCCGTCAACCGCCTGTTTTGCCGAGCCTTTGATAATGTTTTCGTAATCGGTCAAAGTCTCACGCGGGACACCGCGAACCTCGACGATACGGTCAACAAAATGCTCGATGTCCGCGTCGGTCAGCGTCTTTTTATACGCAAACACGACCAAATGCGAAGCGTCTGTAATTTGCGATTGTCCCCAAGCCGCGGGTTTGAGTTTTTCTCTCAATTCCGGTTCGGTAATGACAATAAATTTATACGGCTGCAACCCGAAGCTCGACGGCGCAAGCGTCAAAGCCGTTTCCAAAGTTTCCCAATCTTCGGCGGAAACTTTCTTTGTTTTATCATAACTTTTGGTCGCATAACGCCAGTTTAATTGCTCCAAAATCGTTCCTTTTGATACAGTTTCTTTTTCTAATTCAGCTTTCATAATTAACCTCTTTGTAACTTCTTTTGATACAGTTTAAGACAAAAAATTTTAGGCGGATTCAATCTTTTCAATCACGTCGCGCAATGTGTATTGACTCAGTTTTTCTTCGATTGATTTGTCAATTTCCTTTTGCAAACCGCACAGAAACGCCGCCATATTTTTCCCGATCGGACAATCCTGATTCGGTTCTTTCGCATGCAAAGCAAAGACTTCGCCACACGGCAAAGCCTTATAAACTTCTGATAACCTTATATCTTTAGGTTGTTTGGCGAGAGATGTTCCGCCTGATGCGCCAACTTGGGAAACAACAATGTTCGCTTCCTGCAAATTGCTCAAAAGACGGCGAATGACGACCGGATTGGTATTCACGCTTCCCGCGATATAATCCGATTTCACGCGCTCATCGCCGCCTTTGGCAAGAATCGTTAAAACGTGAATCGCTACTGCAAATTGACTATTAGCCGCCATAACTGTAACAAGAATAGTTGCAATTAAAACTTTTGTCAAATGTAAAATTAAACAATCGCTTTCGGCGCACGTTGCGGCTCGTCAATGCTGCCTTTATCCGTGTCGGCAGGCGGTTCTTCAATCGGCGCGGATTTCGGTTCGGTCGGCGGAAGCGGAATGTTTTCGACATCGCTGTTACTATCATTTTCGCGCTCGATGTCCGAACGATTGCCGTATTGGTCTTCTGTTTCGGTCGAATTTACATCCGGGTTTGGAATATTTTGTATATCTTGCATAATCACAAACTCCTTTTTTGTTGAAAAATTAAAATTTCTTGACGCTCATTTCCAATTTTTTGTGAACAAGCGGTTCGGTTTGTCGCTCGGTGATTTTCGGAATTGTTATTTCGCCGATTTTTGTGACGGTTGTATTTTTAGCCGCGACAGTTTCCGCCGGTTGCACGGCAGATTGTTTCCTATAGACAATTTCTTCGAGAAGCTCTTCAAAAATATTAAAATCAACTGTCTTATACATAACTTTTCCCTCACCACACTTTCAAGGTGCAAAACGTGTGCCGAAGAAAAACTCAATGTTTATGGATATTTTTTGCTATTTATTGTTTAGCCGCAAGTTTTTGAAACGGTAAAGATGAATGATTATCGAACAGTTTTGAGTTATTGCATTTGTGAGATTTCATCGAGAGATTCTTCGGCAATCAGGCGAAAGATGCGGACATTTCGGAAGTCGGAAAGATTTTTGGCGGTCAGCGAATCGCAGATAATCATCGAAGCCGTGTTCAAGCCTTTGCGCCAGTTTTCTTCATGTGTGGCACGAATTATTAAACTTTCCGGCTCGATTTTGACAGCGACAAGCATCGTTTTAGCCAGAATCAGAAAGTTTTTCCAACCCGAAACAACGGCGATTAAATCATCGGGCGTTGGACGCGTTTCACCGATCATCGAAGCGGCGGCGGAACGCGCCTTGAGAAAAACACAACTCTTGCCGATGGGCAAAACCGCGCTGATTTTCGCCTTTTTATCAAACATCGCGGAAAAATTCGCATCCGTTTTTAACAGATTTTGCTCAAAATCTTCAAAGTTCACGCCGCCGATTTCAAATTTCGCCGCCGCCGAAAGTTCTTCAATCAAAATTTCGCGCAAAGCCTCGTCGTCTTCGACCACAAATAATTTGTTCGATTTTTGCGAATCCAAATAGCGCAACAGACGCGTTTTTATTTCTTCGGTCGAAAAGCCTTGCGCCTGCGCGATTTGGATAAAATGCGCGATGAGTTTGTCGAGCGAGTTTTCGAGATTGTCAGGATTTTTTTCGCGGACGTAAAAACCGCTTCCCTTTTTGAATTCGAGCCAGCCTTGTTCGGCGAGAATCTGATAGGCGTTGGAAACCGTGTTCGCGTGGATTTTATAACGCCGCGCAATCTCGCTCGTGCTTGGCAAACGGTCGCTGACCGCCAAATCGCCGCTCGCAATACCGAGTTTGATTTGCGTAACAAGTTGTTCGCGCACGGGAACTTCGGAGTTTTTTGAAAGCCAGATTTTCATAATGAAGGGACACGGAGAAATTGCGACGCGGGGACACGGGGATTTATTTCGCCGCGTCTCCGTGTCCCCATGTCACCGCGTCGCAATTTTCAGCGCGTCTTCCAGATTCGGATATTTGAATTCAAAACCCGCTTCTTCCAGACGTTTCGGCTGCAGTCTTTGACCTTGCAGAAGAAGCGTTTCGCCCATTTCGCCGTAAAGTAATTTGATCGCAAATTCGGGAATCGGCAGAATCGTCGGACGCGAAATGACTTTGCCAAGCGTTTTTGTAAATTCTTCGTTCGTTGCCGGATTCGGCGAAACGGTATTGACCGCGCCTTTCAAATCTTCCGTTTCGAGCGCGAAATGAATCACGCCGATCAAATCATCGAGCGCAATCCAAGGCATCCATTGTTTGCCCGAACCGACCACACCGCCGACACCGAGCTTAAACGGCGTGAGCATTTTGTCGAGTGCGCCGCCGTCTTTCGACAAAACAACGCCGATGCGCGGATTAACGACACGCGCACCGAAATCTTCCGCCTTGCGTGCTTCGATTTCCCATTCATCGCAAACGTCGGGCAGAAATCCTGTTCCTTTCGGGCTTTCTTCAGTCAAAATCTCGTCCTTGCGGTCGCCGTAAAAACCGCTCGCCGATGCGGAAACAAAAATCTTCGGCGCAACTTTCGTCTTTTTCAGAGCGTCAACCAGAACGCGGGTTCCGACGGCGCGGCTTTCCCTGATGCGCTGTTTCTTTTCCTTCGACCAATTTTCCGACGCGACATTATCGCCCGCCAGATGCACGACCGCATCAAAACCTTCGAGCTTCGCTTGTTCCGCGTCCGAAAAACCTGTCGAAGCATCCCACTGAATTTCGTCCGCACCTTTCGGAGTTTTCCGCACGAGTTTGTAAATCTCGTGACCTTTCGCCTTCAAAGTCGGAATCAAATGCGTCCCGACTAAACCGCTCGCGCCTGTGATTAGAATTTTCATATTAAAGATTTTTAACGCAAAGGCACAAAGATGCAAAGTCGCGGAAATTTTTTCCTTTGCCTTTTTACTTTTTACTTTTCATCTTTGCCCTGCAAATCGCGGCGGATAAATTTGACCATTTTTCTAATCTCGTCTTCGGTCAGTTGATTTTTGAACGACGGCATCGGGAGTTTGCCTTCTTTGATTTGTTGGTAGATTTCGTCTTCGGTCTTGGTTGCCGCGTCGCCATATCTCAAGGACGGAATCAGTTTGCCGTCAATTTCTTTGCCGTTTGCCTCTTGCCCGTGACAAATCGCGCAGTTTTGACGAAAAATCGAGGCTTCGTAAGATTTGCTTTCAGCGATAACGATACTGCGCCGCTTTGTTTCGGTCTGCTGACAGGCGATGGCAAAGGCGATAAATAATAAAACTGTGGTGATTTTCAAAAACTTCATTCCTATATTTTTTTGGCAAACGCATCCGAATCTTTTGCAAAGCCGTCCGAAAGGTTGCACTCGCACCCTATTTTATCGCGCCTTCAATCGGGCTTGAGGCAGAGGCGTAAAGACGTTTCGGCATTCTGCCCGATAAATACCCGAGTCTGCCCGCCTGCACCGCAAAACGCATCGCCGTCGCCATTTGCGCGGCATCTTTCGCTTCGGCAATCGCCGTGTTCATCAAAATCGCGTCCGCGCCAAGCTCCATCGCAATCGCCGCGTCCGACGGAACGCCGACACCCGCGTCAACAATAATCGTCGCATCAGGCAATTGCTCACGCATAATGCGAAGATTCGACGGATTCTGCACACCCATTCCCGAACCAATCGGCGCGGCAAGCGGCATCACCGCCGGACAACCCGCGTCCAATAATTTTTTCGCCATAATCAAATCGTCGGTGAAATACGGCAGAACGATAAAGCCTTCCTTAACAAGAACCTTCGCGGCTTCGAGCGTCTGTTCGTTGTCGGGCAAAAGCGTAATCTTGTCACCGATAACTTCGAGCTTGATCCAATCGGTTTCCAACGCCTCACGCGCCAAGCGAGCGGTGCGAATCGCGTGTTCCGCGTCGTAACACCCGGCAGTATTCGGCAAAATCTGCATCTCGGGCGAAAGATAATCGAGAAAAGATTCCGTTGCGCGGTCAAGCGGCACACGATTGACCGCAACCGTCACTATCTCTGCGCCCGAAGCCTTATGCGCCGCCTGCATTTCATCAAACGAACGATATTTTCCCGTCCCGATAATCAGGCGCGAATTAAAAGTTTTTCCTGCTAAATTAAATAAATCAGACATATAAAAAATTACGAATTATGAATTACAAGATTAATCTTAACTAAAAAATTCGTGCAAAAGAAACGCGGACTAAATTAGAAAATTTAATCCGCGTTTCGTAATTCGTAATTTGTAATTCGTAATTGATTCACCCGCCGCCGACGAAATGGACGATCTCGATCTTGTCCGCGTCGTTTATCAAGATGCTTTCCCAATCTTTTTTCCGCACGACTTCCCTGTTCAATTCAATCGCAATGCGTTCCGACGGCAGAGCGAATTCTTTGAGAAGTTCGAGCAGATTCACTTGTTTAGAGATTTCTTTCGTTTCGCCGTTGATAAAAATTTTCACGATTTGATTTTATCAAATCAATCCGCAATCCAAAATCACCAATCCAAAATCAATTTAGCCTTGACGAACGATTTGACGAAGTTCGGCTTCTTCGCCGTCGCTGATGGCGCGCACGAGAATCGCGCCGCGTCCCGAACGAAACTGCGGTAATTGAAGATGGACGACCGCGACACCCGTTTCGTTTGTGCGGGCGTGAAAAATCAGCGGACGAAAGCTCGAACCCAAGACTTTGACCATCACTTGCGCTTCACGGATAAAATTGAGCGAACTGCCGCGAAAGACGCGGATATTGAGCGTTTTTCGTTCACCTGCTTTGAAAATCGTTTCGTTCAGAAATTCGATTTCGAGATTATCTTGTTTGGGTTTTGCCGGACTGATCAAATCGGTGATGATCTCGACCGCATCCGCCGACAAAATCGTTTCGGCTTCGACGATAAAATCGTCATCAATTATTTCGAGCGGCAAATCCCAGATCAATTCTTCCTTCGGCTGCGGAATCGCCGGGACAAAACTTTCCTTCGGCTGCGGAATCGCGGGCGCAAAATTTTCCTTCACTTCCGTTTGAACCGGCGGTTTTAATTCTTGCGTCACCGGCAGCTTCGCAAAAGTCGGGTTATTCGGCACAAATTGCGGTTGCTGAATATTTTTTACTTCTGCTTTCTGCTCGATTTGCGGAATTTTCGGAAACGGCGCGTGTCCGTTGTTTAATTTCGCTTCTTTTTTCAATGCCGCATCTTTGGCGGTCATTTTCTTTAACTCCTCGATGCGTCCGGCACGAACCGCCGCGCAGATTAATTTATGCTGTTTTTGCAAACGCTCGGCAAGAATTTTTTCGTCAAAACCGCTTTGCAGTAAATCGTTGTAAAGCGTGCGTTTGCTCGCCAAAATAGTGCCGCGATTATAGACCAAAGACAGTATCAAAGGCGTTTCAATGCCTTTGTCTTCGGTTTGGACGTGATAGATTACGCCGTCGTGTTCGATGTCTGTATTAAATCCGGTTATCACAATTTCAGCAAAATCGGTGAGTAAAAGTAGTAGCTTCGGACACAAAGTGCCTCTTATGAAACTATCACAGGCGATGAGGAACGGTCAATAAAAATTAGTCGGGGGTCGGGAGTCGGGAGTCGGGAGATATTATTTGGACTCACAACTCTCGACTCTCGACTCTTGACTCTCATTTCGGCTTAACTTACGATTTAATTTGTGCAATAATTCTCAAATTCGACAGGTATTTATTTCTCGGTATTTTGACAGTTTTAAAGCAAGGAAAATTATAAATATTCGATGAACGATTTCAGCTTAATGGATTACGCGCCGATTGGCATAATGTTTCTGGTCGCGATGGGTTTTGCCGTCAGCCAGCTTTTGGTGACGCAATTGATTGGTCCGCGCAAACGAACCGCAACCAAATTAATGCCCTACGAATGCGGCAAAGACCCGGTCGGTTCGGCACGCGACCGTTTTTCAATCAAATTTTACACGGTCGCCGTGATTTTCTTGCTGTTTGATATTGAAGTTTTGTTTATGATTCCGTTCGCCGTCGCGTTTAAATCTCTGCTCGCCGAACAAAAAATCAGCGGAATCGCGTTTGGCACGATTGCATTTGTCGAAATTTTGATTTTTATCACGACGCTGGTTGTCGGATACATTTACGTCTGGAAAAAAGGCACGTTCGATTGGGGCTTACAATCACGCGTCGAAGCCCGTGCCGAAGCCAAGGCAATGGCAAACACGAAAAGACAACATACGCAAGAACTGAAAAAAGCCGCTTAAAGTTTTGGAGAGTCAAAAATGGGTTTAGAAAATAGTCTTTGGGAATCGCTGCCCGATGTCGTCACAGTCAAATTGGACGCAGTAATTAACTGGGCAAGAAAGTCTTCAATCTGGCCGGCCACGTTCGGGTTAGCCTGTTGTGCGATTGAAATGATGAACAGCGTTTCGGCAAGAAACGATTTGTCGCGTTTCGGTGCGGAAACCTTTCGCGCCAGCCCGCGACAAGCCGATGTGATGATCGTTTCGGGAAGAGTTTCGCGCAAGATGGCTCCGGTTTTGCGAAGAATTTACGATCAGATGCCCGAGCCGAAATGGGTAATTTCGATGGGCGCGTGTGCAACTTCGGGCGGAGTTTTCGATAATTACGCGATTGTCCAGGGCGTTGACAAAATCGTGCCGGTTGACATTTATATTCCGGGCTGTCCGCCGCGACCTGAAATGCTCGTTCACGCGATTATGATGCTTCAGGAAAAGATTATGAAAGAATCGGTCAAAGACCGCTACGATACTTTCGAGGAAGAATCCCGAAAATCCATCGTGCCGGGAACTTTGCCCGTTACGGAAGGAACGGCTCTTGAAAAAGAAACGGAAATCGAGGTCGCCCAGAACAAAGTTTCGCGTCCTTATACGATTCCGTCGCGCCACGAAAGACGCAAATCTTCGTAGAAATTTACGGCGGTGAACCTGAAAACTTTCACCGCTTTTTTATTAAAATATGGCTGATACCACAGTTTTATTAGAATTTGTCGAAAAGTTGAAAGCGGAAAACGCGGCGTGGATTGCCGATGTCAAAGAGGCATTCAGCGAAGTTACCGTTTTCGTTCCGCGTGAATCAATCGTTGATGTTTGCTGGGTTTTGAAAACCGAACACGGCTTTGATATGCTTGCCGATTTGTGCGGCGCAGATCGCGGACCCGAAGAAGACCCGCGTTTTGAGGTCAATTATCATTTGTTTTCGACGAAACATAAAAATCGTCTGCGTTTGAAAGTTCTTTTATCGGAAGACGAACCGAATGTCGGAACGGTCACGACGGTTTGGAAAACCGCCGACTGGCACGAGCGCGAAACATACGATTTGTTCGGCGTGATTTTTGACGGTCATCCCGATTTGCGAAGAATTTTGTTGCCGTCCGATTTTGACGGACACGCACTCAGAAAAGATTATCCGTTGCGCGGTTATGAGCCTTATAGTTTAAGTTAATTTACGATTTTGGTTTACGATTGAAAAATCCAAAATCCAAAATCTGAAATCCAAAATTGATATGAGCGTTGCAGTAGAAAATATACCAAGTCAGTTTGAAGTTCTCGATGAATCTCTCGATTCGCAGATGACGCTTTCGATGGGACCGCAGCATCCTTCGACGCACGGAGTTTTGCGGCTCGATTTGCGACTCGACGGCGAACTCGTCGTCAAGGCGATTCCCGACATCGGCTATTTGCACACGGGAATGGAAAAGCTGTTTGAATATAAAAAATATCAGCAAGGCATCGTCATCACCGACCGGATGGATTATCTCAATCCGCTCGGAAATAATCTGGCGTATGTGATGGCGGCGGAAAAATTGCTCGATTTGGAAATTCCCGAACGCGCACAAGTTATCCGCGTTTTGATGTGCGAACTGCAGCGCATCGCGTCGCATATGGTTTGGCTCGGAACGCATTGTTTGGACATCGGTGCGATGAGCGTTTTCTTTTATTGTTTCCGTCAGCGCGAAAAGATTTTGAACTTGATCGAATCGGCTTCGGGCGGACGAATGACTCCGAGTTATTTCCGTATCGGCGGTTTAATGATGGATTTGCCCGCCGGTTTTGAACGCCGTGTCAGACAGTTTTTAGAAGGTTTCCCCGAAGCGATGACCACTTTTGAAACGCTCGTCACGGGCAATACGATTTGGCAATCGCGGACGATGGGAATCGGCATAATTTCGGGCGAGGAAGCGATTGATTGGGGCTTGACCGGACCGTGTTTGCGCGGAAGCGGCGTTGATCTCGATTTGCGGCGCGATAATCCTTACACGGGTTATGAAACTTACGATTTTGAAGTTCCGGTCGAAACGGACGGGGACGTTTGGGCGCGTTTCAAAGTTCGGATGCGCGAATGTTACGAGTCTTATAAAATCGTTCGACAAGCGTTAGACAGATTAAAACCGGGACCGACGAAAGCCGACGCGCCGAAGATCGTTCTGCCCGACCGCGACGATATGCGGAAACATATGGATTCGCTGATTCACCATTTCTTAATCGTCGCCGAAGGTTTCAATGTTCCCGAAGGCGAAGTTTATCACGCCATCGAAGCGTCGAAAGGCGAACTCGGCGTTTATATGAAATCAAACGGCGGACCGAAACCCGAACGCGTTCATTTCCGCGGTCCGAGTTTTGTCAATTTACAGGCTCTACCTGTAATGAGCGAAGGCGAAATGGTCGCGGATGTTGTCGCAATTATCGGTTCATTGGATATTGTTCTTGGAGAAATTGATAGGTAAAATTATGACCGAAAATCAAGAAAAAGAACTATTTACAACTCTTGCGACTTTGGTTACAGGTGTCAATAAAATTCAGTCAGATGTTAGCGGATTGAAGTCGGATGTTAGCGGCTTGAAGTCAGATGTTAGCGGCTTGAAGTCGGATGTTCAAGAAATAAAAGAAACATTAAATGAACATTCTCAGATTTTGAACAGATTGGATGCAAAAACGGACTCTATTGCAGAAAAGGTAATGAGTCATGAAGTTCGTTTGAGCAAAGCGGAAAAGAATATTGACGACGTAAGAGGCGGAGTTCATTAATTTTTTAATTATGGCATCAGCAGTTGCAACAGATTTTACGAATCAAGTTTTAGTTACCGATGAAGTGGCGGAATTTTCGCCTGAGGTTATCGCGGAAATGGAATCGCATTTGGCGAAATATCCGCCTGAACGCAAGCGTTCGGCGTTGATTCCACTACTGCTTCTGGTCGTTCAGCGCGAACGCGGTTGGGTTGATAATCCGGGCGTAAATTTTTTGGCAAAGTTTCTCGGATTAGAAGTCACGGATGTTTGGGAAACGGCGACGTTTTATTCGATGTTTAATCTGCGTCCCGTCGGTCGCCATCACCTTCAAATCTGCAAAACGCTCTCGTGCAAGATTATGGGCGAGCCGGAAATTACCGAACACGTCTGTAATCGTCTGGGAATTCACGCCGGAGAGACTACCGAAGACGGCAAATTTACCATAACTTTGGTAGAATGTCTCGGAAGTTGCGGCACTGCTCCGATGATGCAGATCGGTTTTGATTATTACGAGGATTTAACGGTTGAAAAGGTTGATAAAATTCTCGATTCGCTAGACTAAGGCGCAGTGCTAACTATTAAATTTAGAGGAGTTAGCATAATGAAAAAAGTTTTATTGGTTTTAGTTTTAATGGTCTTTGTCAATTTGGTTTCTTTTGCACAGGAGCGGTCGAATGCTTCGACCTATGGAAACACCGATCCGAAAATTACGCTCGCAACGGGCGATTTGGGTTCGATGGAAACAACCAAGGATGTAACGGAAGTTTTTTTCCTTGAAGCGACGGTTTTGATGAATGTCAAAGCAGATGAATATGTCGCATCTTTCGGGATTTCGGGCGACGGCGAGACGAGTTTGAAAAGCGAACAGACGGTTGATTCAAAAATAGATACGTTTAAATCGAAATTAACCGCGCTCGGTTTGACCGAAACTTTTACGGATTTTATCAATCAAGCTCCATATTACGAGTACGATGCGACAAGCAAAGCGGCGACGGAAAAATTGAAAGGTTATAAGACCGCGAAAAATCTGTTGATTCGTTATAAAGACCGCAATCTGTTACGTCAAATCACAAATGCGGCAAATGCTTCAGGGATTTACGATTTGATAAAAATTGATTTTGTGGTCAACGATTTTTCGGGAATCAAAACGAAAATGATTGCCGAGGCGATGAAAATCATCAAGACCAAAGAGCAGAATTACGCAACTTTAGGAATTTCTTTGAAAATTGTCGGCGTGGTCACGGAAAAGTTCAAAACCTATTCGCCGGATGAACTTTACCAAGATTATACGGCGTATGAATCGGGCAACACACAAGGCTATAAACGGGTTGTTCAAAAGGCAAAAGCCTCGACTTCTTATTACAACGGATTTGACGGCAAAGATTTTGATTTGACAATTAATCCGAGTACGCTCGAACCGAATGTTCAAGCGGTGATGTATTTACGGGTCAAATATTTACCGACCGTCACCCCGAAAGTGGAATGTTGCGGCGAAGTAAAGCCGAAATAAAAGATGCGCGCTTTCATTGTTTGCACAATTTTAGTTTTTTGTTGTTTGGCAATCGGCTGTGGTCTTCAAAATTATGTTTCTATCGGACACGGCGTTGCGTCAGGCGAATCAATGTCGCCGACGATAAAAACAGGCGACCACTTTGGCTATGCCGGTTTCAAAAAGATTGATACGGAACTTATAGAAAGATTTGACATTATAGTTTTCAAAGTTTACGCGAACAGCGAAAAACAGATAACGGAAGATACAATATTTGTATTTCGCGTAATTGCGCGTGAGGGCGAAAAAGTAGAATTACGAAAAGGCAAAGTTTTTATTAACGACGAGCCTCTTGAAGAATCTTTTGAAAAAGTCGAGTCAAAAGATGATTTTGCTGCTATAACTGTTCCGAAAGGTGAATATTTTGTTTTGGGCGATAATCGTCCGGCTAGCTTCGACAGCAGATATTGGAAAAGCAAAACGGTCAAAAGAAACGATATTTTAGGAATTGTCAGTAATATCATTCGTAAAGAAGACTACGATAAAGGCAAGCGTTTTTAGTTTATGGAAATCAAAGCAATCGGGTGTGAACCCCTGCAACTCAAGCGAATGCACATTAAAGACGGGCATACGCTGAAGGTTTATCAGGAAACGGGCGGTTATGAATCGTTGAAAAAGGCGATGAATATGTCGTCGGACGATATTATTAACGAAGTCAAAGCGTCGGCTCTGCGCGGTCGCGGCGGCGCGGGTTTTCCGACCGGAATGAAATGGAGTTTTGTTCCGCGTCAATCGCCAAAACAGAAATATATCGTTTGTAATGCTGATGAATCCGAACCGGGAACATTCAAAGACAGATATTTGCTCGAACGCGATCCGCACGCGCTGATTGAAGGAATGTTGATTGCGGCTTTCGCACTCGGTTCGGAATGTTGCTACATTTATTTTCGCGGCGAATACAATTATCTGATTGACATCATGGACAAAGCCATCGAGGAAGCAAGAGCAAAAAACCTCGTCGGCAAAAACATTTTGGGTTCGGATTTTTCGTGCGAAGTCTATACGCACACCGGCGCAGGCGCATATATTTGCGGCGAAGAAACTTCCCTTTTATCAAGCCTCGAAGGTTATCGCGGACATCCGCGAATGAAGCCGCCATTTCCGGCAATCGAAGGCGTTTACGCAAGTCCGACAGTCGTTAATAATGTCGAAACTTTAACGAGCGTTCCGCAAATTATCGAAATGGGCGGAATTGCGTGGCGTGATATGGGAACGGAAAAATCCGGCGGCACAAAACTCTGGTCGGTCAGCGGTCACGTCAAAAAACCGGGTGTTTACGAGCTTCCGATGGGCTACTCCGACATGGAAAAGTTCATTATGGAAGATTGCGGGGGAATGCTTCGTTCGGATAAAAAATTAAAAGCGGTGATTCCCGGCGGCTCGTCGGTGTACATTATGAACGCCAAACAGATTATCGGCAAAAATGTGACACTCGATTATGAAGGTTTGGTCGAAGGCGGTTCGATGGTCGGTTCGGGCGGATTTATCGTGATGGACGAAACAGTTAACGTAATGGAATCAACGAAAAATTTGAGCGAATTTTACAAACACGAATCGTGCGGCTGGTGTACGCCGTGCCGCGAAGGAACGGACTGGCTCGTCAAAATTTTCAACCGCATTTCCGAAGGCGGCGGTCGTCCCGAAGACGCTCAATTGCTTTTGGATATTTGCGACAACATCGAAGGAAAATCGTTCTGTCCGCTCGGCGACGCAGCAGCCTGGCCGGTCCAAAGTGCGATAAAACGCTTTCCCGAAGATTTTAAAAAATGGCTTTTTAATAAAGCAAACGGTAACGAAATTACCGCGAATGTCTAAAATTAGTTACAAGTTTCGGGTTTCAAGTTCCAAGTCGGAAGATTTAACTTGAAACCTGAAACATGGAACTTGGAACTTAATAAAATAAAGAGGTAAATAATTATGGGTAGAGGTGATAAAAGAACACGGCGCGGAAAGATTTTCGCAGGAAGCTACGGCAAAACTCGTCCGCAATACAAAAAGAAAAACGCCGCGAACACGAAAGAAACCGCGAAAAAAACGGAAGAATAAATTAATTCATTATGGGTGCCTGGGGCATAAATAATTTTGAAAATGACGACGCTTTGGATTGGGTTGGCGAATTCTGTGATGAACCGAGCGAAGAAACATTGAAAAACGTCTTCGTATCGGTTAATGAAATCGGTGATGAGTATTTGGAATCACCGGAAGCCAGTTCTGCTTTAGTGGCAGCTGAAATTGTTGGAGCTTTAAAGAATCATCCTAGTGCTGATTTACCCGAAAATGTTCGACAATGTATTAAGGCTCTGGATTTTAACTTATCTGATGAAATGGTTTCAGATGCTATAAAAGCAGTTGAAAGAGTTAAATCAGAATCCGAGTTAAAAGAATTGTGGGAAGAAACGGAAGATTTTTCTCAATGGAATGAGATTGTTGATAATCTTATAGATAGACTTAAATCGTAATATAAAAAAGTATTTCTAAAATGTCAGAACTTATCAAAGTTAAGATTAACGAACAGGATTTCGAGGTCGAAAAAGGGGCGCGTCTGATTGACGTTTGCCACGAAAAAGGCTTCGGAATTCCGTCATTTTGTTACTACAAAGACCTCGCTTTGCAGGCTTCCTGCCGGATGTGTCTGGTTCGCATCGAAAAAATGCCGAAGCTGCAAACTTCCTGCACGATTACCTGCACGGACGGGATGATTGTCACGACGCAGAGCGAAGAAATCGAAAAAGCACAACGCTCGATGGGCGAATTCCTTTTGGCAAATCATCCGCTCGATTGTCCGGTTTGCGACCGCGGCGGCGAATGTGAATTGCAGGAAGTGATTTTCGATTGGGGCGATGTCGAAGAGCGTTTTACCGAAAAGAAGAACGCGCAACCCGAAAAATATCTATCACCGATTGTCGCTAATGACCCGCAGCGATGCATTGTTTGCAAACGCTGCACACGGGTTTGCGATGAATGGATGGGCGAAGATGCGATCGAAGCCGGAAATCGCGGTGTCAATACGGTGATCGGAACTTACGGCGGTTGGCTCAATTGTACGCAATGCGGAAACTGCATCGAAGTTTGTCCGACCGGAACTTTATTGGACGGCACATATCGTCACGAAACTCGTCCGTGGGAACTCGACCAAACGATTTCGACTGACGTTTACGGCTCGGACGGAATGCAGATTTCAATCGGTTCACGCGGCGGTTTGGTGCATCGAATCGTTGCCCGCGACCGTTACGTTGATGGCTTGAACGGTGAATTCTTAGATGTTAAAGCGCGTTTCGGACACGGTTTTGTCAATCACGCCGACCGCATCAAAACGCCTTTGATTCGTTACAAAAAAGGCGGAAAACTGATTCCCGCAACCTGGGACAGCGCGATCAGTTTAATTGCGGAAAAATTAAAGGAAAGCGGGAAAAATGTCGGCGTTGTCGCCAGCCCGCGTTTGACGAACGAAGCGATTTTTACGCTCAAAAGATTTGCAAAAGAGGTTGCGGGTTCTGATAATTATGCAGTTTCGGACGCTTACGATTTAGCTTCGTTTTTCGACAATTTGTCCGCGCCTTTGGCAACGCACAAAGAAATTCGCTACGCGAAAACGATTCTTTTAATCGGCGGCGAACCCGAAGAAGAGCAATCATTTACAGCAAAACAAATGCGCCAAGCCGTTCGCAACGGCGGCGCGAAATTGATTATTGTCAACGACACGCCGATTCGTCTTGCATCGCAAGCATCGCAATTTGTTCACGTTAATCCGAATTCTTACGACGCTTTTGTTTTGGCTTTAGCCGACAAGAAAAACGATAAAGATTCGGCGAAAAAACTCGGCATCGAAGCGAAAGAACTCGAAGATTTACGCAAAACTATTGACGAAACCGAGGGCGATTTCGTCGTGATGTTCGGCGGCGATTTGTCAGCCGAAGCGCAAGCGATTCTGGCAAATTCGGCGGATAGCTTTGTAAGTGAAACGCGCAAAGTTTTGTTTCATCCGTTGCCTCTTCATAATAATTCGGTCGGCGCGAACGATATGATGGCGGGCAAAAAGTCTTTGACGGAAGTTTTGAAATCGTCGAAGGCTTTGCTGATCGGCGGAAGTTTGCAGGAAGCTGACGCAGAACTGCTTTCCAATAAAGATTTTGTCGTCGTGCAGGAACTTTTTGAAACGGCGACGACCGAATACGCGGACGTTGTTTTGCCGGCAGCGAGTTTTGCCGAAATTGACGGGACTTTTACGAACAATATGGGTTTTGTTCAAAGAGTTCGCCAAGCTATCGACCCGATTCACCAGGCGAAATCCGATTGGGTCATCACAAGTTTGATTGCGCGTGAAATGGGGGCGGATTTTGGTTATAACTTCTCGGCGACGATGGTTTTCAAAGCGATCGCCGATGCGGTCGCAGCTTATGAAGGCTTGCGTTATCCGCATCTGAAAGATGAGTCGCGTCCCGTTCAAGTCAAACACGCAATTAGCGCGAAAAAAGATTTGTCGAAAGAAGCAGATGCGCTTAAATCAAGTGTTGAAAAACTTTCGGACGAAGCTGTCAAAATTACCGAAACACCGAAAGTCGGACATAAATTGCATCGTTTGACGACACTGACAAGCAAAACGGAGCAGTTTCATCTACTCGCGCACGGCAATCCGAAGCCTGAAAACCTTCTGGTTTCGCCGCTTGTTCAATTCAATTTGGACGGAACGGCGCGTGTTGATGAAATGGCTGATGCGGTGAGCGTCGGTGTTGGCGATAGAATCAATCTGAAAAGGGATTATTAATTTTTAGTTCAGTATGGAACAAATTGTAAAAACTGCATTTCCATTTATTGTTTTTTCGGTAGCAATTTTGCTCGCGTTTCAGGGCGTTTTGATGATTGTCGCCTACACCGTGTTGGCGGAACGCAAGGTTTTAGGCTGGATTCAAGGACGCATCGGACCGAACCGCGTCGGACCTTGGGGCGTTTTGCAGCCGTTTGCGGATTTGCTGAAATTTATTTTCAAGGAAGACCTTGTTCCCGACAAATCAACGAAATTCATCTATTTTCTCGCGCCGCTCGTCGCGCTGACCTGTGCGCTTTTGCCGATTGTCGTTTATCCGTTCGGTCCCGTAATTACGACGATTGACTGGAGTTTTCTGCCATACGGTTTGGGCGAAGGAATTACGCAATTGCCGATGACGATTGCGCGGATTGATGTCGGCGTGTTGTTTGTTCTGGGAATTACGTCGGTCGGCGTTTACGGCATCGCGCTCGCGGGTTGGTCATCGAACAATAAATACAGTTTGATGGGCGGACTTCGTTCGTCGGCGCAGATGATTTCGTATGAACTGGCGATGGGCGCATCGGTTATCGGGGTCGTGATGCTTGCCGGAACTCTCGATTTGAGCGGCATTATTCAGGCGCAAATCACATCGCCGTTCAAATGGTATATCATTCCGCAATTTATCGGTTTTATCGTCTTTTTGATTGCCGCATTCGCCGAAACGAACCGCGTCCCGTTTGACTTGCCCGAAGCCGAAACCGAACTCGTCGCGGGTTTTCACACGGAATACTCCGCGCTCAAATTCGCGCTGTTTTTTATGGCGGAATACGTCAATATGTTCACCGTCAGCGTGATGTGCGTAACGCTCTTTCTCGGCGGTTGGTATGTTCCGGGTTTAAGTTATATTTTAGAGCCGGGTTCGATTCCCTACGCGCTTGTCAGTCACGTCGCGTTTATCGGCAAAATTTGCGCGTTTCTGTTTTTATACATCTGGATTCGCGGAACATTGCCGCGTTTCCGTTTCGACCAATTGATGAACTTCGGCTGGAAATTCCTTTTGCCGCTCGCATTGATTAATGTGATTTTGACGATTGTGATCGTTTATTTTTTGAATAGTTGATTGAGTGGAGAGTGGAGAGTGGAGAGTGGAGAGTAGAAATCTTTCCGAAACTCATCCCTCATCCCTCATCCCTGATCCCTTAAAAGAATGGCTACTACTGCTTTATTTTTCGTTTTCGCCGGACTCGCCATCGCGTGTGCGCTTTCGACGGTTTATCATCGCAATCCTCTTTACAGCGCGGTTTCGCTGATTGGCGTTTTTATTTCGCTGTCGTGTATTTATGTCACGCTTGCCGCGCCGTTTATCGCTGCCGTGCAGATTTTGATTTATGCGGGCGCGATTATGGTTTTAGTAATTTTCGTCATTATGCTTTTGAATCTGGACGAAGAAAAACCGTATCGAAAGCTGAACTATCTTTACGCGCTCGGCGGATTTTTGGGAATCGTTTTGCTCGCGCAGACGTTTTTCGTTTTCGTCGCGGTCAACAAAGCTCCGAAAATGCCCGTCAATACTGACGAAACGGTCGGAAAAACTTTAAACATCGGCGCAAATATGTACACCGAATATCTTTTGCCGGTCGAAATCGTCGGCGTTTTATTGCTCATGGCAATCATCGGCGGCGTAATTTTGGTGCGGCGTTTGAGCCAACCGGAACTGAAACTGGTTGTTGACAACGAGCTTGAACGGCGCAACGAAGCGGACGAAAAAGACGATTACAGAATTGCATTATAAATTTTGTTCTTTGCCAAGCGTCTTTTGTTTTCGGACTTTGGACTTTGGACTTTGGACTTTGGACTGAAAAAAATGGAACCGAGTTTAGCAAGCTATTTAGCACTTTCAGGAATTTTATTCGCCATTGGCGCGACGGGCGTGATTTTTAAACGCAACGCGATCGGAATGTTTATGTGCATCGAGCTGATGCTCAACGCCGTCAATCTGACGTTCGTCGCCTTTTCGCGTCATTACGCTGACGTGACGGGACAGCTTTTCGTTTTTATGGTCATGTCGGTCGCGGCGGCGGAAGCAGCGGTCGGACTCGGCATCATCATCGCGTTTTTCCGCAACCGTGTTTCGGTTGACGTTGACGACGCGAGTATTTTGAAGAACTAAGTTTATGGTTGATTCGCTGAAAATAATTGTCGAAAAACACGAAGACGGTTTCGTCGCTTATCCGCTTGGATTAAAAGGCGTTGTCGTAGCGCAAGGCGATTCATTTGAAGAAGACTTGGCTGATGTAAAATCGGCAATCCGTTTTCACATCGAAACTTTCGGTGAATAATAAAATGCTTAACGCAGATGTTTTGACATTTCAAGATTTTGTCATGCACGAAGCCTTGCCGTTATCAAAAATTCATCAAGCCGTGCTTGAATTTCTGCAAGGGCGTGAAGATGTCGTTCTGTTCGGCGCACAAGCCGTCAATGCTTATGTCAGCGAACCGCGTATGACGCAAGATGTTGATTTGCTTTCCATTCGTGCAAAGGAATTTGCCGAAGAATTGCGTTGGTCTTTGAGCGAAACATTTCATATCGCGGTTCGTGTCCGCGAAATCGGTGAAGGCAAAGGTTTTCGGATTTACCAAACGCGCAAAGAAGGCAATCGGCATTTAGTTGATGTCAGACAAATTGAAAATTTTCCCGAAACCGAAACGATTGAAAAGATTCAAATTTTATCGCCGTTGGAATTAATTGTCAGCAAGGTAATTTCTTTTCAGTCGAGATACGGAAAACCGAAATCTTGGACAGACAGACGCGATTTGGCGGTTTTGATTTTGAGGTTTCCCGAATTGAAGGAGAAAGTCGCGGCAAATTTACAAGCCAAAAATGTCGGCAAAGCGGTTTTGGAAACTTGGGCGGAAATTGAAAGTCAAAGTTTTGAGTTTGAGGGTGAGGACGAAGATTTGATTTTTTGAAGTTTTGAGAATGCCGAAAGTTTTGTTTGAAGGTTAGCAGTATGGATTAGAGAAAATTTCTTTAACCAAATTGTTCCAGAAGCGAGCTAATTTAAGCCTCAAAAAAGTAAAAGACATAACCGATGCTCTACTTGATGGTGAAACTTTTATACTTGAAACCGAAAGTATTGAGCAAGCAGACGAATTGGTAAAAGAAGCGACAGCGATTGGGGCTGTCTGCGAAATCATTAAAGATAATGACTGAAAACAATTTTTTAAGTCTAATAATTTTCGCGCCTTTGCTTGGTGCAGTCATAAATTGGCTGATTGGCGGGCGTTTGAAGAACGAACTTTTTAGCGGTGTGGTCGCTTGTTCGGCGGTCGGGGTTTCGTGTGTCGTGGCGTTTATGATTGCGTTTGGAAGCAATGGCGCATTGCACGCCGAAAAGCCGGTGCTTGACCATCTCTGGACGTGGATTCAGGTTGGAAATTTCCGTGCCGATTTCGGTTTGGGAATGGACAGGCTTTCGGGCATTTACGCTTGCTTTATTACGTTTGTCGGTTTGCTGATTCACATTTTTGCGACGGGTTATATGCACGGCGATAAAGGCTTTTACCGCTTTTTCGCGTATTTGAACCTGTTTATGTTCTCGATGCTGACGCTCGTTTTGGCGGATAATTATCTGTTGATGTTTGTCGGTTGGGAAGGCGTTGGTTTGTGTTCGTATCTTTTGATCGGCTATTACACCAAAAAGAACGAAGCCCGCGAAGCCGCGAAAAAAGCGTTTGTGATGAACCGCATCGGCGATTGGGGCGTTTTGATGGGAATCTTTCTGATTTTCAGTTTGACCGGCTCGATTTCGTTTTTTGATAAAACGGTTGACGGAGTGCAAGTTCAGAGCGTTTTCAGTTGGGTTTTGCAAAATGTTTCAACTGCCGAACCTTTTACCTGGGGCGCGATTGTCGCGGGCGGTTTGACTTCAATCGGCGTTTTGCTTTTTATCGGCGCAACCGGGAAATCGGCGCAGATTCCGCTTCTGACGTGGCTGCCCGATGCGATGGCTGGTCCGACTCCGGTTTCCGCGCTCATTCACGCGGCAACGATGGTTACGGCGGGCGTTTATCTGGTTGTGCGTTCAAACGCGATTTATCAGTTTTCGCCGACGGCGATGTGGATTATTGCCGTTATCGGCGCGGCAACCGCGATTTTTGCTGCAACGATTGCGATTGCCCAAAACGACATCAAAAAAGTTCTCGCTTATTCGACCGTTTCGCAACTCGGATTTATGTTTCTCGCCGCCGGTGTCGGCGCGTTCACAGTGGCGATTTTCCACGTAATGACGCACGCATTTTTCAAAGCCTTGCTTTTCCTCGGTTCGGGTTCGGTCATTCACGGAATGCACCACGAACAAGATATGCGGAAAATGGGCAACCTGAAAAAGTATCTGCCGATTACATTTGCGACAATGGTTACGGGTTGGCTGGCAATCGCCGGAATTCCGATTTTTGCGGGCTTTTTCTCGAAAGACGAAATTTTGTATAAAACCTTTGCCGCCGATAAATATTTTCCTGCCGGAGAATTTCCGGGCAATGAAATCTTGTGGGTTGTCGCCGTTATCACCGCGATTTTGACGGCGATTTATATGACCAGAATGATGGTTATGACATTCTGGGGCAAAGAAAGATTTCACGATGAAGACGCGGAAGTTCACGCCTATATGGAAGATGAACACGACGACGCGCACGCGCACGATTCGCACGGCGACGACGATGACCACGACGACGAACATCACGCTTTGCCGCACGATTTCAAACCGCACGAATCGCCTTGGGTAATGACTGTTCCGTTGATTGTTTTGGCATTTCTTTCAACTGTCGGCGGACTTGTCGGCGTTCCCTACGCAATCAGTTCGCTGGTCGGCATAAAAGACGCAAATGCTTTTGAACACACGCTCGAGCCGGTGATTGCGAAAAAGGAAATCAAAACCGCCACAGGGCAAATCATCCCCGTCAAAACCGAAGCCGACCATTCGCCGGAAGTAGTCCAAAAAGAACGGCTTCTTGCCGCATTTTCGGTTGTCGTAGCCTTAATCGGCATCGGTATCGGTTGGGTTGTTTTCAAAAAAGATCCGCTCAAGAAAATGCCGAAGATTTTGGAAGACAAATGGCGGCTTGACGAAATCTATAATGGTTACATCGTTGACCCGCTGACGCGCTTTTCCGCCAAAGGTTTGTGGCAGGGCTTCGATTTGGGCGTGATTGACGGCATCGTCAACGGCGCGGGTTATTTTGTTTCCGAACTCGGCAATGTCGTGCGCCGCGTGCAGGTCGGATTTATCCGAAGCTATGCCGCGTTTATTATGGCAGGCGGATTGATCGTCATCGGATATTTTATTTATTACGGATTTAAATTGATTAGATAAATTTTCGGTCTTAGTTTTTTGGATTTTGGTCATTGTAAAAATCAAAGCCCAAAACCCAAAGTTCAAAGACCAGTTAAAAAAATGGATTTCATAACAGAAAATCTTTTAACAATTCTGATATTGCTTCCGGTTTTCGGCGCATTATTTACGCTCGGACACGCGCTGTTTTGGAAGAATGAGAGCGATTTAAAATGGCTGACTTTGATTTTTACGGTTGCCAATTTTCTGGTTTCGCTTTTTCTGATTTTCGATAAGGGCGCGATTACCAAAAACGGATTTCTCTTCGAGAAAAATATCCCTTGGATCAAAGCGATAAACACGAATTATCACGTCGGCGTTGACGGACTTTCAATTTGGCTCGTGATTTTGACGACGTTTATTATGCCGATTGCCGTGATCTCGACGTGGCACGCGGTCGAAAAACGGCGGACGGCTTTTTTCGTCTTTTTGCTCTTGCTCGAAAGCGCGATGATCGGCGTTTTTGTGTCGCTCGATTTGCTCGTTTTTTATCTTTTCTTTGAAGCGTCCCTGGTCCCGATGTTCTTTTTAATCGGCATTTGGGGCGGCGAAAATCGGATTTACTCGGCGGTCAAATTTTTTATCTTTACCGCATTGGGCAGTCTGCTGATGCTCGTCGCGATCATCGCGCTTTATTATTTGTATGCGAGTGTCAACAGCGGCGTTGGTTCATTTGATTTCGTCACGCTGATGAACGCGATGAAATCGGGACAATTGCCAATCGCCGCGCAAACGGCTTCACTGCTTTTCTGGGCGTTTGCGATTGCCTTTGCCATCAAAGTTCCGCTTTTTCCGTTTCATACATGGCTGCCCGACGCGCACACGGACGCGCCGACAGCAGGTTCGGTCATCCTCGCGGCAGTTCTTTTGAAAATGGGAACTTACGGCTTGATGCGCTTTAATTTCGGACTGTTTCCCGATGCGTCGCGTGAATATGCTTTCATATTTATCATTTTGGCGATTATCGGAATTATTTACGGCGCACTCGTCGCAATGGTTCAGCCCGATGTCAAAAGATTGGTCGCTTATTCGTCGGTCGCGCATATGGGTTTTGTCATTTTGGGAATGTTTTCGTTCACCGAATACGGAATGCAGGGCGCGCTTTATCAAATGCTCAATCACGGCATTACGACCGGCGCGTTGTTCCTGCTCGTCGGATTTATTTACGAACGAAGACATACGCGGCAGATTTCGGATTTCGGCGGATTGGCAAATGTGATGCCGATCTATGCGACGATTTTCGTGTTCACGACGATGGCATCAATCGGTTTGCCTTTTCTGAACGGATTCGTCGGCGAATTTCTGATTATGCTCGGAATGTGGAAATCAACCGTTTTGAGCATTTCGGGCGGTTGGAATTATAACTACATTGCAACGATGTTTGCCGGAACGGGCGTGATTTTCGCGGCGGTTTATATGCTCTGGATGGTTCAGCGCGTATTCTTCGGCAAGGTGACGAACCCGAAAAACAAAAATCTCAAGGATTTGAGTTGGCGCGAACTCGGTTTGATTGCGCCGCTCCTTGTTTTGATGGTTTATATGGGCGTTTTCCCGAAACCGTTTTTGGATCGATCGAGAAAATCGGTCGTCGCCATTCAGGAACGCGTGATGGGACAAGCCGGCGGCACGATTGAAAAAACGGCAAACACGCCGAAAGCGGAACGTTAATGAAATTCGCGGTTTTGACAATTTTTCTTTTGCTGTCGTTCGTTAATTTTGCCAAAGCGCAAGACGAATCGAGCCGCATTGAAAGATTTCGCGAAATCCGCGACAAATCGTTTCGCAAGGCGAGCGAAACGCCTTTGCTCAACGAAGATTTTTTGAAATTCAAGGGTTTGGAATATTTCGACGCGGACACGAAATTTGCGGTCAAAGCAAGGCTTGAAAAAACGTCGGACACGCAGATTTTTATGATGCCGACAACCATCGGGACGAAGCACAAATATTTCAAATACGGCATTTTGAAATTTGACTTAGACGGCAAAAGTCATTCTTTGAATGTTTATCAGTCCGAATGGTCGGCAAAGAAAAACGGCTCGCTGTTCGTGCCGTTCAGAGATTTGACCAACGGCAAGGAAACCTACGGCGCGGGCAGATATTTGGACATCAGAATGCCTTCCGGCATTGATGTAATTTTGGATTTTAATTTTGCATACAATCCGAATTGCGCTTACGGAAGCGATAAATTCAGCTGCGCGATTCCGCCGAAGGAAAATTTTTTACAGACTGAAATAAAGGCGGGCGAAAAGATTTTTGCCTATTCCGCCAAAAAACAATAAAGCGTTTTTTAACAGTAAAATGGATACGATATTTTTACAGATTCAACCGTTGCTTAATCCGAACGTCAATATTCAGGCGATTTTGCCCGAAACAATCGTTGCCGTCACGGGCATTCTCGTGATGCTTTACGACAGTTTCGTTCCCCGACAGCGCAATGTAACGACGGCGATTTCGTTAATCGGTTTGGCGATTTCCGCGTTTTTTCTGATTTCGATGTGGACGGGAACGCCCCAAACTTCGTGGAACGGAATGATTACGAACGACAATCTGCGGATGAGCTTTTCGATTGTCGCATTGCTGACAACCGCTGTCACGATTCTGATTTCATCAATCTGGGTCGAGCGCGAAAATGTTCCCGCAGGCGAATATCACGCGCTTTTGCTGTTTGCGACGTTCGGGATGATGTTTATGGCTTCCGGCTCGGATTTGGTGATTATGTTTCTCGGACTCGAAACGCTTTCGATTGCGACTTACGTGATGGCTGGCTTGCGAAAATCAGACTTGAAATCAAACGAAGCGGCGATGAAGTATTTTATTCTCGGCTCGTTTGCCTCAGCCTTTTTGCTTTACGGAATGGCTTTGATTTACGGCGCGACCGGTTCGACAAATATCGCCGAGATTGCGGAGAAAATCGCTAATCCGAACTTCCCTGCACTTCTTTTAATCGGCGGCGCGATGCTCATCATCGGTTTCGGTTTCAAAGTGGCGACAGTTCCGTTTCACGTCTGGACACCCGACGTTTACGAAGGCGCACCGACACCCGTCACAGCGTTTATGGCGGTCGGTTCAAAGTCGGCAGCGTTTGCTTCGTTCTTACGCGTTTTCGTTCTCGGTTTTCCGCTCATCGCCACTTCACAGGCTTCGGTTTATCTGCACGACGCGTGGATCACGGGATTGGCGGTGATGGGAATGCTGACGATTCTGGTCGGCAACGTCGCGGCGATTGTACAGAACAACGTCAAACGAATGCTCGCGTATTCTTCAATTGCACACGCCGGCTACGCGCTCGTCGGATTTATCGGCGCGGGTGTTGCGAAAACGCCGGAAGCGCGTGATGCGGCAATCGCTTCGGTCGCGTTTTATATGCTGACTTATGCGGTCACGAATCTCGGCGCATTTGCGGTAGTCACGCTTCTCGGACAGAAAAACGACCGCCGCACCGAATTTAGCGATTACAACGGCATCGGTTTCAAATCGCCGGTTCTCGCTTTTACACTTGCGCTCTTTATGCTTTCGCTGCTCGGTCTGCCTTTGACGGCAGGTTTTATCGGCAAAGTTTTGGTCTTTCGTCCCGCGCTCGAAGCGAGCAATCCGCTTCTGACGGTTCTGGTCGTCGTCGCCGTTCTCGGTTCGGCGATCTCGGCTTATTATTATCTGCGTTTGATTGTCGTGATGTTTTTCCGCGAACGCACCACCGACTGGTCTGCGCCGAAAATTCCGGCGACGCTGGCGGCAGTTCTTTTAATTACGGTTTTCGGCGTGCTTTATTTCGGAATTTTCAGCAACGGCGTGATCGAAAAATTCTCGAAAACAGTCCCTGCGCCCGTCCAAGCCGCGCAAATTAACAAGTAATTTCATCACAGAGACAGATGAATTAAACGAAAGAAATCAAATAAATTTATTCGTGTTTTTTGTGTATTTCGTAGGCAAAATCTTATTTGGTAATGAAAACTGCAAAAGTGAATGTTTCCGTAAACTGTCCTGTTTGCTATTCCGGCAACAGTTTTGACCTTGCCTCTGCAAAGCTGGCGACACTTTTATGCAATGACTGTGGTTTTATTTTGTCGGATAAACAAAGCGCCATAAATTTCGAACGCTGCATTTTCTGCGGAAACGAAAAATTTTATATTGATTCCTTTTTGTCTCTGACTTTTCTCAGTAATTCTCTGGTTTGCTATGTTTGTGAAGCGAAATACAAAGGGTTTAAGGTAAATATTGCGGATGAGAAATTTGATGAGGCAAATGCTAATAAACTTCGGACTTCAGATGCCGCAATTAACTTGAAAGAAAGGATTAAACGATATAATTAATCAAAAAATTTATAACTTTATTGGCGTGGATTAAGTGATGAAACTTGTTGATATTGAAAACTGGAATCGAAAAACGATCTACGAGTACTTTAAAGATTTCCCCGACCCGTTTTTTAATCTCACCGCCAATTTGGATGTCACACGGCTTTATCGCTTTTGCAAAGAAAAAAACCTTTCATTCTCGCTCGCCAATCTTTTTTACGCCCTCGAAACCGTTAACGAAATCAGAGAATTCAGGATGCGTCTGAAAGATGACCGATTGGTTGAATTTGAAAAGATTCACGCGACGATGACGATTGCCCAACCCGACGAAACCTTTTCGTTCTGTTATTTTGAGATGCAGGAAAACGTCTTTGATTTTAACGAAGCGGGCAAAGCGGCGGTCGAAAAATACACGAAGCTGAAAACCTTTAACGTCGAGCGCGACCGCGTTGATTTGATTTACAGTTCGGTCATTCCTTGGGTTTCGTTCACGAGTTTCAAACACGCGAGCCGTTTGAACAATAAATTCACGATTCCGCGAATGGTTTGGGGCAAGATGTTTGAAGACGCGGGCAGAAAGAAAATGCCGCATTCGGTCGAAGTCAATCACGCGCTTGCCGACGGCTTTCACGTCGGTAAATATTTTGTTGCTTTACAGGAAAAACTGTCCGATTTTGGATTTTAGATTTTGGATTTGCTGCCGCGTTGACGAAATTGAGTTCGTCCGAAACTGAAAAGCTCAGTCATCGAACCAATCCAAAATCCAAAATCTAAAATCTAAAATCTAAAATCGAGTTGTGTTAATCTGTTAGAGGTAGTTTGAAACCCAAAACGGATGGAGTTTGACAAATCATTTTACACTCTGCATTTTACACTTTACATTAAATTGCAATAAAAAAATTTGGTTCGGTTATTGCGATTTAATGTAAAGTGTAAAATGTATAATGGATAGTTTTTCTGATACATTTCAAATCGGTTTTTCGTGGCGTTATGGAAACTGCGGCAGAGATTCGTGAACAATTAGACGGCGAATGGATTCCCGCCATTTACCGCGACAAGGTGCGTTCCCAAAGAACGCGCTCGTATCATCTCGACATTGCCCAAACCGAACAACGCTCTGACATTCAGCACACACTTCTCGGCATCGAATTAAAAATCGGGAACAAACGCTTTAGCTGTCCTGATTTATCAACCGCCAGATATTTGCAGGTTTTTGCACGAATCGGCTGTCAGGAAGTTGCGATTCCCTACGACATCACGAAGATTTCGACGCTCGCCGACGAATTGGAAATCTCCTGGCATAAAACGCTTTTGCTGTTCGAGAATGCGACGAAAGACAAAATTCCTTCGGCGAAAGGCAGAATGCGTTCGAGTTTGATCAAAGAAATTCGGCTCGAAATCGAAGAAATCGGCGCGGGATCATTGATGCCTGAATTCAAGCAATCTACGAAACAACGCTTGTAAAGTAAAAAGTAAAAAGTAAAAAAAGTGTCTTGTTTCAAATTTAACGGTCAAGTAAGACGCTCTTAATTTTTGCCTTTTTACTTTTTACTTTTTACTTTCCCGACGAAGTTACGTTTTTCGGAAATCTTAAAATGGACAGTTGCGAGAATTTTTGTTTCAATAGATAAATTATGTTGGATGCAGGATTAAAATCTACGAAAGAAACGGAGCCGTCGAAAACGCTCCCGTTTCCTTACAATAAACAGGATTTTTGTTACTATGAGCCGATTGAAAAACGCATTCCGTATGCGAAGGTTTTGATTGTCAACGATTGTTTGCGCTACGAATCGGATTTATCGCCGCTCGCGCATCAAGATTGGAACGGAACAACCGAAACGAAGCTCAGGTTTGAGAACAAGATTTCGGCGATGGCTTGCAATAATATTGCGAACAACGTCATTCGGCTCGTCAAACAGCCGAAGGTAATGACCGTTCATCTGTCGGAAGTCGGCGAAGCGGCTGAACAGTTTCGCCCCGACGCGATTGTGATGAGTGGAACTTTGACGGATTTCGATTATTACAATCCGGCACATCTCGAAAAATTTTCGCAGTTTATCAAACACACAAAGATTCCGGTTCTCGCCATTTGCGGCGCGCACCAACTGGTCGGCGTTTCGTTCGGAAAAGAACTGACGACGCTCGATAATCTGAATCCGGCGGAAAAACGGGCGAATCGAGTGGTTGAATATCAGTATCGTTTTATCAAAATCACCGACACGGCAGACCCGATTTTTGAAGGCATCGCCAACGAAGAAAGCGGAATCTGGCAGGAATACACGACGCAGGACGACATTCTAAGAGTCTGGCAAAATCACGGCTTACAGGTCGAAGGCATTCCCGAAGGCTTTAAACTTCTCGCGACCGCCTATCTTTGCAAAAACCAAATGATGGTCAAACGCACCGACGGACAGATGATTTACGCCGTCCAATTTCATCTCGAAAAATCGTTTGAAGACTGGTCAAAAAACCCGACGCGCTGGCATCACCCGATTGAATCACGCGACGGAAGAGTTTTGTTCGAGAACTTTTTGAAGCTGTCATTAAAGCATAACAAGTAGTTTATAGTGAGCATTTTATTCATTCTCATCGGGGCAGCATTAATTTTCGCAAGTTGGAAATTAATACTCTCAATGAATAATGCGAAAGTAAATCGTCATTTCGAGTCATGGCTTTCCCAACGAATGAATATAGAGAACGGGAAACTGTATCGTATTGCGAATGGCGTGATTTTTCTGATGGGAGTTTGCCTGATCGGTTTTATTTTGTTGGTTGTCGGCTTTCTTAAAATTTTCGGCGCATTAGATGAAGGTCAATAGCCTCGGATCGGCGGCTAATGTTTGGAATCGCTAAAAACGCTTCGAGTTCCTTTCAATATTAAAAGGAACTCGAAGCGTTTTAGATTGTTTCACAATCTTGCAAGCAAGCCGCTTGCACTCCGGCTTGTTAATCGAAACAGTTCTCAGGCACATTTTCGAGCGTGTTTTTCAAAAGCATATCAACGACCGGAATAAAGTCTTCGTCTGATTCGTGATAAACCTTGAGTTGATCGTCGGCGGAAGTGCCGCGTTCGAGAATCGTGTGAATATGTTCGATTTCCTTGCGCGAATCGAGTTCGTCAACGACATCATCAACAAAATCGAGCAGTTCACGAATCAAATCACGCGCCGGAACTTCTTTTTGTTTGCCTAAATCGAGCAATTTACCGTCCAAACCATAACGAATCGCCCGCCACTTGTTCTCTTGAATCAAGCGGCGATGATAAAGACGGAAACCCCAGTTTTTATCAATCATCGCGTGAAGTTTTGCGACAATTGCTTGAAACAATGCGGCAACGGCAATCGTGTCATCAACGCGAGTCGGAATATCGCAAATACGAAATTCGAGCGTCGGAAAGAACGGATGCGGACGCAAATCCCAGTAAATCTTTTTCGCATTATCAATGCAGTTCATCGAAACCAGCAGATTGACGTAGTTTTCATATTGCGAATAAGACTCGAAATGATCGGGAATGTCGGTGCGCGGAAACTTTTTGAAAACTTCCGAGCGATACGATTTCAAACCCGTGTTATGCCCGAGCCAGAACGGACTCGAAGTAGTCAGAGCCAAAACGTGCGGCAAAAAATAACGTGCCGAGTTCATAATCTGAATGCGGCGTTCCAAACTTTCGATGCCGACGTGAACGTGAAGCCCGAAAATCAGCAAACTGCGTGCGACCATCTGCAATTCTTCGACAATAAATTCGTAGCGTTCATCATCAAAAATCGTTTGGTCGCTCCATTTTGAAAAAGGATGCGTCGAAGCGGCGATAATCGCCATTCCTTTGTTCTTCGCCAATCCCGAAATGATGCAACGGAGTTTGGTCAGGTCTTCGCGGGCTTCCTGAATATTCGCGCAAACGCCCGTGCCGACTTCAATCATTGATTGAATCATTTCAGGCTTGATCTTTTCGCCCAGAAGCAGTTTGCCTTCTTCCAAAATCTCCGAAACGTGCGATTTTAATTCGCGTGTTTCCGGGTCAACAATCTGAAATTCTTCCTCGATTCCAAGCGTAAATTGCTTAAACATATTTTTTTCCTTTGTGTCGTGAGTCGTGAGTCGTGAGTCGTGAGTCAAAAATTTTTCTTTCGACTCTCGACTCTCGACTCAGGACTAATTCAATTCCAATTCCTGCTTTAAAAGTTCTGCGTTTTCTTCCGAAACATTATGAAACCGCACGCCGACACCGTGTCCGGGATCGGTATAGACAACTGCACCGCTTAAAGATATTTCTGTCGCGCCGAGGGTCATCCGCAAAGAAATCGGCGTTCCGGTTTCGAGTTGGGCGTTGGTCGTCATATAAAGTCCGCCGATTCCGATGTCGCGGGTGTTGGCGATTCCGGTTGCGTCGCCGCCTTCAAAGTTCACGTCAACTATCAATTTTTTGCGGTCTGATTGCCGCTTTTCCGAAGGCGCAAGTGCTTCGGTAAAATGCTTTTCGGTCATATTTTTATCGTTTTTCCGAGTTTTATAAGAATATTTGACTGCAAATTTGCCGTTCGGCAAACTTGCCACATATTTTAACTTATTTTTCGGTAAAGCAATAGCTTTTTTTAGTGGAGAGTAAAGAGTGGAGAGTGGAGAGTTAATGGATTTTTCTCTCTACTCTCTACTCTTCACTCTCTACTCTTCATTTACTCATATCTTTCGCCAGCTTCAAAAATGATTTCGCAGCGTGCGACAAAACCGAATTTTTACGGTAAATAATATTGAGTTTTCGCTCAAGTTTCATTTCCTTGACACCCAAAGCCTTTAATTGTCCGCTGGCAATCTCGCTCTGTGCGGTCAGTTTCGGCACGAGTGCCACGCCGATTCCCGTTTCAACCAGTTTTTTGATTGCTTCGAGCGACGGCAATTCGACCGAAATATTTAGTTTTGTCTGATATTTTTCAAATGTTTCGATCACTTTTTCACGATACGGCGATTGCGCGTTGTGCGCGATAAAAGTTTCCACGCCGAGTTCCTTGACCGAAACGCTCGATTTGCCGGCAAGCGGATGATTCGGCGAAACAATCAATGCCAGTTCGTCGGAAAAAACGCTCGTCGAAACAACCGAATGATCGCTCGGTTTAAAGGAAACGATTCCGAGTTCGGCTTCACGCGCCATAATTTCTTTCGGAATACGGCTGGCGACACCGCGCTGAACTTCGACTTTGATCAGCGGATAAAGTTTGCGAAATTCCTCGATCACCGGCAAAAGATAAAAAACCGTATGTTCATTTGCGCTGATCGTCACCTTGCCGTGATGAAGGTCGCGCATTTCCCTGATCGCGTTGTGCGCCGTCTGCCGCAAATTGAGCATTTGCTTGGCGTAATCGAGCAGTAATACACCCGCGAGCGTCAAAGTTCCGTCTTTTGATGAACGGTCGAAAAGTTTTTCGCCGATTTCCTGTTCCAAACGCCGCACGGCTTGACTGACGGCGGGCTGTGTTCGATTTAAAACATCCGCCGCCCGCGAAAAACTTTTTTCACGCGCCACGGCAACCAAAACTTCCAATTGATTTATGTCCATAGATTTATCGCCGATTGAGTTTAAAACACTAAATATAGGAACTATCTAATATTTACAAAGATTTATCAAATTAAAATTCACATAATCAAAAGTTCTACAATTCATTTTTCGTCTTTTTTCATTTTCACAGGTTTTTGTATCGTTATTAGTTATGAGCATTGCACAAAAACGTCAAAAAAGTTCGACAAACTTTAGTTTGTTGACGTGAGAAATTGGAAGTTTTATGATTAATTCACAGCTGAATTCTTAACTTTGATTGTGAGGCAAGAGTAAAAAATGAAATTACTAATTTCCTTCCAGATTCTCGGGTTGTTGTGCTTTTTGCAAGTAATTGCAATAAATGCCGCATCAAATATGAAATCACCGACGAAAATCAAAACGCCGATAAAAATCAGGAAATTGGTCAAAGGCAAGATTGCCGAAACCCGAACTGTTGATTTTGACGGGGATAAAAAGGCTGATTACATAGTTTTCGTGAACGATAAAAGCGAAGACGAAATAGGTGAACTCGGCTACAAGCTCTGGATTAATTCAAATTTGAAAGTCGTTAGGCGGCAGTCGTGGTACTACATCGAGAAAGATTTTTCATGGTTTATTAATTTGGACGAAGACCCGATTCCGGAAATCATTTCGGCTTCCGGATACGAAGACGGTATCGATTACTCGATTTACAAACAAAATTTTAACGGTCAAGACGATACTCTTTTGCTTGTTTTTAATCCCGTCATAATTGATTACTCGAGAAAGAAAAAAACTTATTGGGGTTACCCGTGGGACATCGCTGATGTTTTGGCAAAACCGAACGGCGGAAGTTTTGAGTTGTTTTGTTCGTTTAATCATGAAATCGAGACGGATGGCGACGGCGATAATTCCATTGTTCCGGAGTGGCAAAATAGAGTTCCTGTTATCTTCTTTTCAGGAAAAACTACACAACCGCAATCAACCGTCGAAAAAGTTGAAACAAAGAAATGGCTTAACATCCGCGAAATAATTCAAGAGGCTCGAAAAACTGAATGAATCAATTCAACACACACACCGGAAAAACGGTCGCGCTTTATCAGCCGAATATTGACACCGACCAGATTATTCCGAAGCAATTTTTGAAACGGATCGAACGTACGGGTTACGGCGAATTTTTGTTTTACGATTGGCGGTTTAACGCGGACGGCAGCGTAAACAGCGATTTTGTTTTGAATGATCCGAAATATAAAAACGCTTCGATTTTGCTCGCCGGCGCAAATTTCGGTTGCGGCAGTTCAGGTGAACACGCGCCCTGGAGTGTGACGGATTACGGATTTCACGCCGTCATCGCGCCTTCGTTTGCGGATATTTTTTACAACAATTCTTTTAAAAACGGACTTTTGCCCGTCGTTTTAAGCGAAGAAAAGGTTGCCGAATTAGTTGAGAATACAGGGCTTTCTCATAAAAATAAATTACTTCAAAAAAACAAAACAAGTCGGTATAGTGAGCGGTAGCGAACACCTTTGCGACCTGAAAACTCGAATGACAAGAAACCTGCTCGCGACCGCTCGCTATACTGATTGCTCCACACCTTTTTTATGAGAAAGCCCTGGTTGAGAATACTGAAACCCGAAAAAACTACGAGTTGACAATTGACTTGGAGAATCAGACGGTTTCGGATAATTTCGGGTTTAAGGCAAATTTTGAAGTTGACGAATTTCGTAAATATTGACTGTTAAACGGCTTGGACGACATCGGTTTGACTTTGCAAAATGAGGCGAAAATTTCGGAATACGAAAAGTTGCGAATATTTCAGAATTTGAACAACGGCGATTGCCCGCATTCATCTGAAAATCATCTTTGCTTTTCAATTTGCCGCAAGAATTTTTTCGCCAGCGCAGCGCGGTCATTTTCTTTGATCGCCTGCCGAAATTCTTTTTCCGCCTCGGTCAAAAGTCCGTTGGAAGCAAAAACAATTCCGCGCACGAAAGCGGATTTCGTCGAAACATTTGCTATATCGTCAAAAACTTTTTGGTCCGAAACCTTAAATTTTCCGGCGAATGCTTTTGACAAACAGTCCGCTTTTTCCGTTCTGACTTCCCATTTGTAAATCCGTCCGCGTTTTAAATCTGTTTTCGGAGTCCAATTTGTCGCATCCAAAGAAGGACTGATTTCGACCGCATTATTTTGCTCATCAAAAATTTCGACGACATATTTTTCGTTTGATTTGGCAAAAGACTGCCAGTTAAATCGTGGCGAAATTTGGCGAATCGCCTCTGCGTTCGGGTAAAGTAAGATTGGATTATTGATTGCTTCGCCGCGCAAATTCAATTTCCCGCCGATCACGGACAAAAAAGCGGGAAAGGTGATTTTTTCAAACTGCACTGCGTTTTGAAACGCGCCGCGCAAGGATTTGGACAAACCGTTCAATTCAGCAGATTTATCTTCAATAACCGGAACATCTTTTCGGTTTTCATCAGTTTGCGATTTCGTTAAATCAATCGAATTTTGATTGCGCGGAAAACTGTTTGTGATATTTTTATTTGCCGACTCGGCAGCCATTTTATCAAGTTCGTTTGAATTTGATTCAATTTTAAGACTCTGATTTTTGCTCGGCTGGGCGTTCGTTTGCGCTACTTTTTGCGACGGATTTTCATTGCTTAACCAAACAAACGCGGCAAAACCAAGCAAAAAAACTGCCGAAAACAAAAAAGCGATTTGAAAGATAAGTTTCCGAGAAATCCGGCGATACCATTCGTTCAAGCTGCTTAAAAACACCGGCGATGGATTTTTCTCAATTTCATAAAGCCGCAAACTTTCCGCAAACTCGCGCAATTCGCGCAGTTGAAAAGCACAATCCGAACAGTTCTGCGTATGACTTTCGACGATTTCGCGGGTCGCTTCGTCCGCTTCGCTGTCAACAAACGGACGCAGATGCTCGTCGTAATCAAGATGAAAAACATCTTTCCGACTTTCCCCAAAAATCGAAATGGTCTGATTTTCAACGGTTTGAGATATGTTTTTGACCATTGCGGCACAATCCGCACAATTTTCCAAATGCAGAATCAGCGTCGTTATTTCATCGGCAGAAAGCCGCCGCGCGACATAATTTTCTAATTTTTCATTGCCCGGATGTTCCATTTTTTCTGCGATTTTCCGTTATCTTTTTCTCGTTTTCGGCGTTTCGGTTTGCCGTCCAAACGCCGCCGCAAATTTTCCCGCGCAACCTTTCGCAGATTTCCGACTTGTTTGGCTGTCAAACCTGTTTTTTCGGCGACGGTTTTATCATCGAGCGGCAAAAGCGGCAAAATTTTCGCACATTCTTCAGGTTTCAAATTCATCGCCTCGCTAATCTCACGAAGCGATGCAATTCCCGCGTTGAAAAACATAAAAAGCATTTCGCGTCCGCTCTCGTCGCGCAAATTATAAAGCAAGGCGATGCGCTGATTAACCGGCAAATCCCGGATTTCGAGCCAGATTTGAGCAAGTTCGAAACGCATTTCAAAATCTTTTTGCCGATTGTCTTTCGACGAAAAAACATTTTCCCGAAAACCGTCAAGCGAAACAATGGGCAAATCTTCGACCGCCCAAAGCCGTCCGACAATCATTGTCAGATCGTTTATTTTTAAAGCCGCCTTCGCCATTTCCAAAATCTCAAAAAGCAAATCATTGAGCGCCGCATTTCTGAAATCAATAAATTCTTCGCGCAAACGAAGCGTCAAATTTTCAATCGAAATTTGTTTAATATTGCGTCCGTGAACAATCAAATTGCAATAGATTTCGTCTTTTTCGTGCCAAACTTCAAACGATTTGCTCTTGCCGAGCGCGTAACGAATCTTGTTTTTCAAACTCTTCCGATTCGGCGCACCGTCGTTCAAAAATTCATTCCAGGTATTGAAAGCAACGACCGCCGCATATGCATTAAAATCCCGAATCTTGTCGGCATTCGATTCATTTCGCAGAGCGGCGAGCCGCTGCATCAATTTTAAACAACTCTCGCTGCATAAATCCTCAAAATCCTGTGCCGAGAGATAAAACCCCTGATGCGCCGATTCGTGAAACTTCGCCCGCAAAGATTTCTCGATTACCGAGAGCGCGTGTTTTTCAATCAATGAATCCAGAAATGGAGCATAGTTTGCCTCAAACGGCTCAGAAAGATAAAGCCGCATCAATTCATCCGCTGAAAGTTCCGAGTTTTCCGGCATCAAAGAAAATCGAACGAGTAATTTCTCAAAATAAAATACATATCAAAAATTTAGACCGGAAACGAACGGGTTCGAGGATGACCGACAAATTGGAAACAACCTTTCGTTTCCGGTCTTGCTGTCTGCTGACCGATTTATTTAATACTGCGTAAATAGAAGTCAGCAGACAAACGCCCATTTTCGTCACGGCACAAACGCCGCCGGAACAGGTTTATCGGCGGCAAGCCCGAATTGCTGAATCGAAACACCGTTCGTGCTTTGCAATAAATACCAGGTTCCGCCGCGAAATATTGCAATATCCGATTTTCCGTCGCCGTCGTAATCTGCCGCCGTTGGAATATCGGAAGCCAAACCGAATTGGATAGACTTAAACCCATCGCGGCTTTGAGCAATATACCAAATACCGTTGCGAAAAACGGCAATGTCAGTTTTACCGTCACCATCATAGTCGGCTTGCACCGGTAGGTCATCAGAGAAACCGAACGGAATAATTCTGACGCTGCCATCCGAACTATTGCTGATATACCAAACACCGTCTTTGCCGCCCGAACCGCGACGCACGGCAAAATCTGCTTTGCCGTCGCCATCATAATCAGCGGCAACCGGATTATCCGCCGCCGTGCCGAACTGCACAGTCAGCACTCCGTCCCGACTACGAAAAACATACCACGTTCCGTCAGATGGACGAAAAACCGCAATATCTGCCTTGCCGTCACCGTCGTAATCAGCCGGGAATGGAATATCCCCAGCCAAGCCCCAATTAGCTATTGCGAAACTTGAATCGCTGCTTCGTAAAATATACCAAACGCCGTCACGGAATACGGCGACATCGGCTTTCCCGTCACCATCGTAATCAGCCGGAACAATTTTATCGGTTGAAATTCCCCACTGCACGGAGGTAAAACCGGCGGTTGAACGGTTGAGATACCAAACCCTGTCAGATGGGCGAAAGACAGAAACATCGGCTTTCCCATCTCCGTCAAAATCGAATTTCGTCCGATTCGCCGAAACACCCCCGCAAATTCCCTGATTGTCCGAATCGTAAATCGTCCGCATCTCAGTTGGGGTCAATGCCCGACCGAAATACTGAACTTCGTCAATTTTGCCGTCGAACTTTGCTGTTCCGGTCAATCCTTGCTCCGAACCAATTACAAAAGTGCTTGTATTGACAGCGACATTACCGGTTAAGCCGACAATTTCGCGGGAAACTCTGCCGTTGATGTAAGTTCTTGCTCTCGAACCGTCGTAAGTTATAGCAACGTGCGTCCATTGGTTTAACGGAATGGTCGCGCCGCCGTAAGTTCTGCCGTTGTTATAATCGCCGGGCAAACCGCTTGCACCCGCAATATAATAAGTCAAACTGCCGTTAGCTAATAATTCAATTGCATAACTGCCTGATTTGGAAATCACTCTGGTAAAATCAGCATCAATC
>JANODL010000022.1:0-14246 GCA_031412675.1 Acidobacteriota bacterium
CTTTGCGAGAACAAGTGCGAAACGCCTCGTTTTCTCGCTTCGCTTGAAGATCGGCAAAGGCTTTCCGTTCTTGCTTTGCGCGAACGGTGCAGGCAAGCTGCCTGCGCTCCAACTTAAAAATAATTCTGTCCATTTACTTAACGCGAAAAATTTATTAAACATTCGTGAGATTTCATGAGCCATAGATTTTTCGACATATCTTGCTCTCATCTGCCATAGGAATTAAGATTTAATCAGAGATGTTTTTCGAGCAAGAGATAATTAATCCTGACAAGCGCGAAGCCGTCGCGCTTTTTAATGAAGCCTACGAAGCGCAGATGGCGAAGGATTACAAGGCGGCAATCAAACTTTACAAGCAATCAATCGAGGTTTTTCCGACCGCCGAAGCCTACACTTTTCTCGGTTGGACGTATAGTTTCGAGGGCAATTACGATTTGGCGATTGCCGAATGTCTGGCGGCGATTGCGGTTGATGCGAGCTTTGGCAATCCGTATAACGACATCGGCAGTTATTTGATGGCGAAAGGAAATTATTACGACTGTGTGCGCTGGTTCAAACTGGCGATTCAGGCGATTCGCTACGAAGCCCGCGCCTATCCGCACTTTAATCTCGCAAAGGTTTATGAAAAACGCGGAAAATTTCTCGAAGCCGCCAAACATTACGGACTCGCGCTCGATGAACAGCCGAATTATATGGAGGCTTACAAGGCTTTGCGGAGATTGCAGGAAAAATTGAACTGATTTTGCAGACCAAAGCCGTTAATGATTGACGGCTTTTTGTTTGCGGCGCGAACTGTGGGAAAATTGCGCTGATGGAAAGAGAGAATCTGACCCGTTTTGCGTGGCTTTCGATTGCGGCGGCGATTATTACAATCGCGCTCAAATCGGCGGCTTATTGGTTCACGGGTTCGGTCGGGCTGCTTTCGGACGCGCTCGAATCGCTGATTAATCTCGCGGCGGCGATTGTCGCACTGTTCACACTCAAAATCGCCGCTTCGCCCGCCGACGAAGACCACGCCTTCGGACACGACAAAGCGGAATATTTTTCGAGTGGAATCGAAGGAACTTTGATTTTTATCGCCGCTTTGAGCATCGCTTACACGGCGATTCAGCGTCTGTTTGCGCCGCAGCCGCTCGAACAACTCGGCATCGGTTTAGTCATTTCAGGCATTGCGACGGCGGTTAATTTGGTGGTTGCGCGGATTTTACTCAAAGCCGGAAAAAACCATCATTCGATTATTCTCGAAGCCGACGGGCATCATTTGATGACCGATGTCTGGACATCAATCGGCGTGGTTATCGGCGTTGGTCTGGTCAGTCTGACGGGTTGGCTGAGGCTCGATCCGATTGTCGCGATTCTCGTCGCCTTGAACATTATTTGGACAGGTTACGGCTTAATCAAACGCTCGGTTTTAGGTTTGATGGACACGGTCGTCGCGCCCGAAATTCAAACGGTCGCCGAAGACGTTTTAAAGAAATCCGCCGAACGCGAAGGCATCACCTACGAAAATTTCCGCTCGCGCCAATCGGGAATGAAGAAATTCTTTTACGTTGACATCCAATTTCCGAACGATTGGACGATTTACAAAGTCCACGAAATCGCCGATCAAATCGAAGTCGAAATACAAGAAAAAATCGTCAACTCAACCGTCTTTACCCATCTCGAACCGTTTAATAAATGAAAGTTGAAAGTTGAAAGTGGATAGTTAAAATATCAAACTATCAACTATCAACTTTCAATTATCCACTATTTCCGAATCTGATTCGGTTGCGTTCCCGCGCTTTCTCAAGTTCAATCTCGCGGTCTTTCGGCGGTGCGTTCGTCACGAGCGATTCGAGCAAATTCTTTGAAACCCGCGTAATTTCCTCAACCGCCGTTCCAAAAGCCTCGGCGTTCGCGGCAGAAGGTTTATTAAACCCGCCCAACTTTCGGACAAACTGAACCGCCGCCGCTCTTATTTCGTCATCGGTCGCGGGCGGCGCAAAATTATGTAATTGTTTGATGTTTCGGCACATAAATTTGAAATGTGGTTTATTTTATATTTCGATGAAGTCACCTGATTGAATTTTCTCTAATTCTTCATCAATTTGTGGAAGTAAGTTCTGAATAACCGGAACTTGATTACTTGGTAAAAGCAGAATTGCGATTGTGCGGTCTTGTAGATTTTGCTGGTAACGTAGATTTTTGTCGGAAGTAATGAAAACGTCAAATTCCGCTTCGACGAGTTTCAAAAGTTCGCCGTTTTTCACACCTGCCCAGCCCATTTCCTGAACGGTTTTGATTTCGCGTTCGGGCAGACGTTTTTTGACAATGTGCGGAACGAATTCGTCAATAATAATTTTCATGCGGCTAATCTGAGGTCATCCAAAGTTGATTTGAAATACTCCAAAACCTGCACGGCTTGTTCGCGCTTGACGGTCGGAAAATTTTCGAGAAATTCGTCCAACGAAACGCCGACTTCCAAATTATCAAGCAAAGCCGAAACCGGAACGCGAGTTCCTTCAAAAACAGGAGTTCCGCTCAGAATATCCTTATCAATATTTATCACGGGAATCGTGGAAAAGATTTTTTTTCGATTAACATAAATCGGTTTTTCCCAAGCGTCGTCATCATTTGTCTGCGAAATTACGAGTTCATCAATTTCTTTTTCCGTTAAATTATTCATATATCCCAACCTGTAATTATCCGCACAATGCGGTTCGGTTTCAACTGAAAAATTATCTTCAACTGCCTGCCGCCAAAAGTTTCGCCGATTAATTGATAACGGTCTTTGAAAGATTTGTTTCTCCGAATCTGGAAATCGTTGTAAAAACACTCGACCGTTTCTTTGAAAGTAATGCGATGCGCGTGTAACTCATCATTTTCAAAATCATATTCAAAATCTGTCGGCTCAAACTTTGACCAATCCATAATTAGCTAACCAAAGATTTCCACCAATTCAACAAACAACCTCTGACGATATATTCAAACGTATGAAGCATCATCGGAGAATCTTTTCTAGTCCATGTCGCTCCTTTTGCTCCAGTTCCAAGCCCTAATGGGACTTCTTCTTCTATTTCATTATTAAATGGACGTGGCGCATCACACATTGGAACAGGAAATGGAATGCCTCTATGTAAAGCAGATGAACGCCATTTATAGATTACCTTTAAGGATTTTGTCATATTATTTTCATCCCATAAATGTTGAGAATGAATATTTGGTCTTATATTAGGAGGATAAGGTAAAAATTTTATAGTGAAATCAACAAACTTTTTGGTAGCTCCCATAAAGTTAGCTATCTTATCAGCTACTTCATTTGCTAATTTTTCCCCACCCGATTCCAAAAGAATGTGTTCTAAATCTTCATCAAATGTTTTTAATCTTTCACGAGGCGTTTCAGTTGAAGCTCGCCAGTAATTAGCTGCTGTTTCAATTGCAGAAACCAACATTACCCAAGATAATTCAGGCGTTGTTTCTGATAACCAAAGAGCATCTTGATAAAGTTTGGCACTTCTAACCAATTCAATTGATGCTTTAGCAGAAATCTTTTCTAAATCTTTAATCGTAATTACTTGTGCTAAGTCCCCTTCTAAATTGTGAGGTAAAACAGGACGAGAGAAATTTTTTAGAAGAAATGGATTTTGATCTATCTCCCAAAATATAGGTCGTCCTTTAGGGGATTCATCCTTTTCAAAATACCGTGTCATCCCACCTGATTTAAGTCTGATGCCTAAACATAGAGATACAAGAGAAGCAATTTCATCCTGTATTCCCCCACCATGAAATCGGTCAGTATTGGTTTTATTCAAATCGCCATGATCCCAATCCATGTGATAATCCATTCGTAAAACAATCGCAGGCAAACAGTTTTCTGTATTTCTAGTTATTGGAACTGTATTTATAAGTTCATAAGGACCAAACGAAAAATCCTCTCCGACTATGTTGGCATCAGTGAAAAGAGGAAATTCAATAGACGATTTTACATCGGCACTATTATTTAAACTATGCCAGTTTTCGTAAGCAAAAGAACCTTTATCTGATGACATATCTTCTCTTCTGATTAACTTTCATTAACTTTCAAAACTACCAAACACGCTTCTTGCAGGATTTCGACGCGCCCGACTTCTTAGGTTTTCCTTTGTTTTCTATCCGTATCGTGTTCTAACAGGTCGGAAATCAATTTTTCGGATACGCGAAAACTTGTTTGTTGAAGTTTTTCGAGCGTGTCGGGCAAATCAATTAACCCTTTTTCAGCCGCGCTGTTGAGAATGCCAAGCGTTCCGATGATAAAAATTCCACGTTTTCGTGCCTGTTCGCGTCCGGCGCGTTCGTCAACGATAAGCGCGTCAGCGTTTAACTCTTCAGCCAGCGCGATTGCTTCGCGTTCGCCTACGTCGAGTTCGGAGAGTTCAGAATCAAGTAAAACGGCGGCTTGTCTGACATCAAACCAAGGCGGAAAAACTTTTACCCATTCACGCACTTTTTCAGGAGTTTCGGCGGCTTGCAGTTCTGCAAACACAGCATTTGGGACAACAACATTTTCATAAAGTTCGGGAAGAACGCCGATTGCATCAATCAGCACGAGATAATTAATCGGGGAAGTATCGGCGACGACAATCATTTTCGGTGAAGGCTGAAATCCGTTTCGTTTTTTATATCTTCCAAATCATATTCCAGAAAGATTTTGTGTTTTTTCAAAAATGCGTCAACCTGCATATCGGTCGCAAAACCGAGCATTCTTCTGACCTGCGCTTGCGAAAGTTTTCCTTCACGATAACCTTCGAGCGCGGTTGCTTCCAATACTTCGCGCTCGATGCTTTCACCGTTAGCAGAGAAAACTTTGACGACATCTTCGGGTAAATTTATTGTAACTTCCATCGCTTTTTTTACCTCACGCGAGAATTTTACTTTAACTTTCGTTAACCTTCAAAACTGCGAGAAATGCTTCTTGCGGAATCTAGGCGAGTTGGTAGATCAGCGGGCGAAAGGTCGCTTTGGGAATCGGTTTATTATTGGCAATGGCGGCGGCAATCCAAGCCTCTTTTGCCAATAACACTTCGTGCAAGGCTTCTTCGGGAGTTTCGCCGAAGGCGGAGCAATTTTTTAAGTCGGGAATGTCGGCGATGTAGCCTTCATCTTCTTCGCTGTAAAATACGTTGATGTGATAGTCTTTCATCCTTTTTCCTCAATTTGAAGATTATACTTTTCGACCAATTGGAGCAACTGTTTTACTTGATAGCTTTTGGCTTTTCCTTTGACATTTTGTAAATTCACGAGTTCGGAAATTTTATCGTGAACGAAAATGTGATGACTGCCGTTTATCCGGTCAAGCCGAAAACCGAATGCTTCGGCGCAGGAAACGGCATCGTTGAATTTGACATTCTTTTGGCTTATCAAAAGTCTCTGTAAAAGTTTTAGCTTCTTCATCTTTTAGCTTTCGTTAACTTTTAACACAGCCAAAAACGCTTCTTGCGGGATTTCGACGCGCCCGACTTTTTTCATGCGTTTTTTGCCTTCTTTTTGTTTCTCTAAAAGTTTGCGTTTGCGCGAAATGTCGCCGCCGTAGCATTTTGCGGTGACGTTTTTGCCCATCGCTTTGACGGTTTCGCGGGCGATGATTTTAGTGCCGATGGCGGCTTGAATCGGGACTTCGAACATCTGGCGCGGGATCAGTTCCTTCATTTTTGAAACGACCAGTTTACCTTTGGCTTCGGCGGTGTTGCGGTGCAGAACGAGTGAAAGCGCGTCAACGGGTTCGCCCGAAACGAGAACGTCGAGCTTGACGAGATTGCTTTCGCGGTAATCCGAAAAATGATAATCGAGCGAGGCGTAGCCTTTGGAAACAGACTTTAATCTATCGTAAAAATCCAGCACGATTTCGTTAAGCGGCAAGTCATAGACAAGCATCACGCGGTTTGACGTAACGAATTCAAACTTTTTCTGAACGCCGCGTTTTTCTTCGAGAAGCGGCAGAATTCCGCCGAGAAAAGTGTCGTTTGTTAAAATCGTCGCTTCGATAAACGGCTCTTCGATTTTGGCGATGCGTCCCGTTTCGGGCATTTTCGAGGGTGAATCAACTTCCGTCACCGCGCCGTTCGTCGTCGTCACGCGGTAACGCACGCCGGGCGCGGTCGTGATTAAGTCTAAATTAAATTCGCGTTCCAAGCGTTCCTGAATGATTTCCATATGCAGAAGTCCGAGGAATCCGCAGCGGAAACCGAAACCGAGCGCGGTTGAAGATTCGGGTTCGTAGAAAAACGATGCGTCGTTCAGGCGAAGTTTGTCCATCGCGTCGCGCAAATCTTCGTATTGCGCCGAATCAATCGGATAAAGACCGGCGAAAACCATCGGTTTGATTTCCTGAAAACCGGGAAAAGGCGTGTCAACGGGTCGCGCCGCTTCGGTAATCGTATCGCCGATTTGCACGTCGGCAACGGTTTTAATTGAAGCCGTCAAAAATCCGACTTCGCCGACGCTCAGAGTGTTAATCGGTGTCGGGCGCGGACGATTTACGCCCAAAGTTTCAACCAGATAATCGCGCCCCGTATTGAAGAAACGAATTTTCGTGCCTTTTTTGATCGTGCCTTCGATAATGCGGAACAGCACGATTACGCCGCGATAGCTGTCATACCAACTGTCGAAAATCAAGGCTTTGAGCGGCGCGTTCGGATCGCCTTTCGGTGCGGGAATTTTCGCAACGATCTGTTCGAGAATCTCTTCAACGCCGACACCCGTTTTCGCCGAAGCCAAAACCGCGTCGCTCGCGTCCAGACCGATGATGTTCTCGATTTGCTCTTTAATTCTATCGGGTTCGGCGGACGGCAAATCAATTTTGTTGAGAACCGGCAGAAGTTCGAGATCGTTTTCGATTGCCAGATATGTATTGGCAAGCGTCTGCGCTTCAACGCCTTGCGACGCGTCAACGATTAACAACGCGCCTTCGCAAGCCGAAAGCGAACGCGAAACTTCATACGAAAAATCAACGTGTCCGGGCGTGTCAATCAAATTCAAAATATACTGCTGTCCGTCTTTGGCTGTGTAGTCGAGGCGGACGGCGTGCGATTTGATGGTGATTCCGCGTTCGCGTTCCAAATCCATATTGTCGAGCAATTGCTCTTCCATATCGCGGTCGGCAACTGCGCCGGTCAATTGCAGGATTCGATCGGCAAGCGTTGATTTGCCGTGGTCAATATGGGCAATGATGGAGAAATTTCTAATGTTTTCAGGATTCATAACTATCTGTAACGATTTTCGGTAAAAACCGAAATAATAACAATAACAAAAAGGGCAAAGATTCGCACACAGGGAAATATTTCGAGCCGATTTGAAGAAACATTTTTTTGAACCCGATTACCGAAATCGGGCGAACGTTGTGGAATATGGAAAACTTTATTCTGTTTTTCTCAAGACAAGAACATATTTTTTGTGCTTTAGGCACAAAATGAATCAGCAAATTTATCAAGCGGGTAAATTAGCGATTAAGGGAGAGTAACTAATGATCGGAGAAACTTTTGTAAAGCATTTGTCTATGTGGACGATTCCTCTTTTATTTAATTTAATTTTCGGTGCGGTTTTAAGTGTAAATGCCGCGACGCTTTACGGCTGATGCTTTGGCGTGGAGGCTTTACAAAAAAGGACAACTCACGGACGCGAAAACGGAAATTTCCGCCGCAATGAATCCGAAATCGAACGATGCGCGAATCTTTTATCACAAAGGGATGATTGAAAAAGATTTAGGCAATCGGGCGGAAGCGAAAAAAATGCTCGAAACGGCTTTGAAACTCAATCCGCTGTTCGATTTGATTCAAGCCGAAAATGCGCGCAAGGCTTTATCGGAATCGAAATGATTTTACGGGCGGATTATTGCCGTGTCCGTCAGTAATAATTTTGATGCTTTCGGCGATTTCGCTCGGCGCGTCGGTTACGGTTTGATTCTGACGACGGCTTTCAGCTTCGGTTTGGCGGCGACTTTGACGGCGGTCGGATTGATTTTTCTTTATGTCGGAAAGGCTTTCGGCGGCTCGCGGTTTGCGGAAAGCCTTATTCTTAAAACGCTGCCGATGGCAAGCGCATTTGTGATTGCGTGTATCGGTGCGGTAATCTGTTATAATTCGGGAGCATAAACTCCGCAAAACGGAACACTATGAACGAAATTCTATTATTTTCAGGCGCAACGACCTTTTCCATTTTGGGCTTCGGCTTTCTTCTCGGCTTAAAACACGCGACGGATGCCGACCATCTGGCGGCAATCGGGACGATTGTCGCCGAGCGCAAAAACCTCTGGAGTTCGGCTTTGATCGGCGGCGTTTGGGGATTGGGACACACGATTTCGCTCTTTCTGGCGGGCGTTTTCGTACTGCTTTTAAATTTTGAAATCAGCGAAAATACCGAGCGGATTCTCGAATTCGGTGTCGGAATTATGCTCATGTTTCTCGGTTTGAATGTTCTCAGAAAACTGCGGAAAGGCGGCAAACTCCATTTTCACGCGCACGGACACGGCGCACACGAACACGTTCATCCGCATATTCACGAACATGCCGACGACTACGAAAAAGGCACGCATCACGGCTTTAAATTCAATTCGCGTGCGCTGGTAATCGGAATGATTCACGGAATCGCGGGGAGCGCAGGATTGATGCTTCTGGTTATTCCGACCATCGAATCAAAATCCGTCGGCTTGCTCTACATCATAATTTTCGGCATCGGTTCAATCGGCGGAATGATGCTGATGAGCTTTCTCGTCGGTCTGCCGTTTCACTTTACAGCCGCCAAATTCAATCGTTTCAACCACATTCTCCAAAGCGTCGCCGGTCTCGTAAGCATCGCGCTCGGGCTGATGATCGTTTACGAAAAAGGCGTGACAGAAGGTCTTTTCGGTTAGTTTCAATATTTGAAGCCAGACTTCAAAGAAACGAATTTAATAGGCACAGTTTTCATTATTTACCGAACACTCCGTTTTTAGACGGCATTATTTATCCGAAGCGAAGTTTTGATATAATCTGAATTCTAAAGCTTTAATTTCAGTTAGCTGCGTAGAATTATGGACAAACCGCCGGTCAAACTTATTTTTCGAGGGAAGGAATACCAATCATTTTCGGAATGCTACAACGATAATCGGGATATTGCCAGAATCAGCATCCCGACATTCGTCAAGCGCGTCAGAGAAGGAAAATCAATCGAGGAAGCCTTGTCGTCGCCGAAGGGCAGAACTCTTATATCGCATTTGGGTTCGCACATCGTTGACGGCGTGGAATACGAAAATCTGCCTTCGATTGCGCGGGCTTACGGGTTGAAGGAATCGCTGATTTACCGCCGCTATCATCGCGGATTGCGCGGCACGGAGTTGCTTCCGCCGAAGCTCAGAAAAGATTACGTGCCGCCGCCGCCGAAGCCGAAAAAGGAATCTCCGTGGAAAATTGAAATCCAAGGCGTGGTTTATCGAAGTTTGCGCGAAGCCTGCCGAAAGTTGGGCATTGATGTCAGCACATTCACCAACCGCCGTGCAAAAAACTACACGATTGAACAATCGCTCGGACTTGCACCGATTGTCCGGCAGCCCCGCAAGCACGGAAAAATCTACGAAATAGACGGCGAAAAATATACTTTGACCGAAGTCGGCAAGAAATTTAACATCAATCTGATGACGTTTCTGCGCCGCTTGGACAAAGGCATTACGCCCAAAGAAGCGGCAACCATGAAACCGCTCAAACAAAACAAGCGTTAAAAAATAACGGATAGTGAACTGAAAGAAAGGCTGTTTGAAATTCTCTCACGGTGATTGAAAAAGAAAAGCGTGGTTCGCCGGGAGCGCACGCCTCCGTGCGTGCAGAACGCCGAGCGTTCAAAAAAACCTCGTCGTCAATTCAAGTTGATTTTAGAGAAACGCTTTTCCGCCGCTTTGCAAGCGACCCGGCACGCAGGAGGGATGCGTGCGCTCCAGGCAATGACGTTTTTTTTTCAAAGCATTACTTTTAGTTCACTACCAAATAACGATTTCAAAGATTATCTTTCAAAAAAGTGCAAACGGCTTTTTCCCGACAGTAAAATTTTCATTGCGGGATAAGTCTGCGTAAAATTCGTTTTAAATATAAATAAGTCTTACTTACAAATAAAGCAGAGTGGTTTTTCGGACGGTTGCGGTGCAAAGCAAACGGCGTTATGCTGTGGGTGAAAATATATGGTTAGCTGATGAAATATCTGTAAAATATTCAGACGAGTCCGGGGAAGGATATACATCTTGCGCTCTTTTATTTTAAGACCTTTAAGGAGGTGCAGATAATGTTAACCAAGACAAATAAAAACTATTCGATCAGCGTTTCTCCCGCTCGCGTCGCCGGATTTCTGCTGTTTATCCTGTGCGTGTTCGTATCGAGCGTCAACGCACAAAATATCGCCAAGAAAAATTTACCTGCGTGGCAAAGCTACAAAGGTGTCGGTCTCGGGATGACCGCAGATGAAGTCCGCGCCAAACTCGGTGCGCCGAAATCCGAAGACGCGAGCGGCTTTTTCTATATATTCTCGGAAACGGAAAATGCCCAGATTCTGCTCGACAACAACAAAAAAGTGCGGACTGTTTCGGTCGTTTTTACCGCCGAACATCCGACTGCGCCGACCTTTGCCGGTGTTTTCGGAAAAACCGCCGAATTACAGCCGAAACCCGACGGCTCGATTTACAAAATGGTGAAATATGAAGATGCCGGATACTGGATTTCATACAGCCGTATGGCGGGCGAAAAAGCAATGATCATCGTGTTGATGCAAAAGATATAAGCGGACGTTTGCGGAAAATAATAATTCGGCTGTTGCGAAAATCAATTCTTCTGACGCATAGCTTGCGGCTCTTAAAAGAGCAGCGGGCTATGTGTTTGGTCTAGCCGACTACTGTAAATTTCAATGAAATACGATTCTCACTCATAATCTAAATTCTCCTTAGTGTTTTTTGGTTTATTTATTTCGACGAGTAACCCGTTCGTGGGAAACGCATCAATTTTTTGACACGAAGAGAGAAATTTTTTTGCCGAATAATTTTAATTTTTTTATGCTGTGCGAAAATTTCAAATACTGTCTTGTTATTAGCCCTACATAACCAACAGATGTTTATCAATTTGGGCAAAGGAAATATATTTACTTGCTACCAAAGAAAAAATTTATTATTTTCCTCTAAAAGTGATTTTTTTAAGTCGGGTTTCTGGCGGATATTGCGGTATTAAAAAAGTCATTTTCTGATTTGGCACAGGGTTTCCATCTTTATCCCGATACAGCATTATTGGATTTGATGCATTACTAGGATTTACCCCTACCATTAAATAAGCAACTGTTTCTTCTTTGTATTGATATTCATTAATGCAGATGAGTCCAAGAGCCTTTTTGATGTCAGGGATAGCAAAAGCTAGCATACTAAAATTATTCGATAAAACTACTTTAAATAAAAAAACTTCTATCTCAAATTCACAAAACTTGAAATTTACTTCTGCTACTGAAGCATCAAGATTACTAAATTTGAGAAAGTGGCTTTTATTAAGAGTAGATTTGTCATTGCTTTCATCGAACTTTTGTATTAAATCCTCAATGTAAGGACTCAGAAACTCGGTCAAGGACAAAGGTTTTTTATCAGAAGGAATTATAAATGTTTCACTCTGCATTTTCTTTTCTATTTCATCCATCATTTCTTCCGAAACTTGGTCATCATCATATAGAACATTTGCTTGAAATTGTCCCAGAGTCCATTCCTGTATAGTCATACCAAATCGTCCCCAAGAATGTGGTCCATTCTTTTCAGGTTCTACAGGTTCAACTTTACCGGGAACAAGGATTCTTATGCCAGCTTTTTTAGCAAGTTCTTCTGCTGTAGATTTAAAGCCGTATCTGGAGACAGCTACCCAGTCTGTAAAACCAAATTCCGCTAAATCAATTCGTTTACCAATTATTTGTCTAATCCAGTTGCGATCTTGCTTTCCTTTTCTATCACGACATTCTGTTCCAATCTTGATGTATTTAGAGTTATATACGCCCTCAATTACGACATCAACTTCGCCGATTTGAATTCCTTTATCATTATAGAATTTTTCATTGCGACTCACTTTTATATCGTCCGAAGCTAATATTTTGTGTAAACATTCTACAAGTAATTCAAGAAATCCACCTTCCTTCATCTTAAATTCTCCTAATTATTAAAATATCAAATCATCAAAACCAACCGCCTTTGACATCTTTTAAAACAACCTGTGCCGTGTTATGACCGCTGGCGGCGAAAACTCCGCCGCCGGGATGGGTTGATGCGCCGGTCAGGTAGAGATTTTTGATCGGGGTTTTGTAAGCGCTCATTTCGGGCAGCGGGCGAAACATAAACATCTGGTCGAAATCCATCTCGACGTGCATCACGTTGCCGCGCAGGAGTCCGAGGCGTTGTTCGAGATCGAGCGGCGATTGGACGAAGCGTTCGATGATCGAGGCTTTGACGTTCGGCGCGTAAGAATTTACCACATCAATCAATTTATCGGCTTCGCGGTTTTCGATGTCTTTCCAGTTTTCGCGCGTAGAGAGTTCGTAGGGATAATATTGTCCCCAGATAAAAAGCGTGTGTTTGCCGGCGGGCGCAAGTGTCGGGTCAACCGACGAAAAAGTCATCGCCAACGCGCCCGGATTTTTCGACGGAATGCCGTTTAAATAATCGGCGTAACTGCGGTCGAGATAATCCATTGTCGGACACATCAACTGCAAGCCGTGATGACAATCCGCAGATTTTCCGCCGTTCGGCGCAGACAAATAATCGGGCAATTCCGAAACCGCGCAACGCACGATCATCCCGAAACCGTTGCCGATGCGGACATTTTCGATGCGTTCCGCTAAACCTTCGGGCAGATTTTCTGCGCCGATGAGTTTTAGAAAGAGCGTGTGAATATGGGCGTTTGAAACGATTCGTTGGGCTTCGATGCGCTCGCCGTTTTGCAAGATGATTCCGCCCGTTTCGTTATTTTCGACTTCGAGTTTGGCGACTTCCGCGTTTAACAAAACCTCGCCGCCGTAATGTTCCAAGCATTTTGCCATCGCTTGCGTCAACGCGCCCGAACCGCCTCGCGGGCGTTTGACACCGCTTTTGTGAATCATCGAATGCCAACCTAAAAAGTCGCCCGAAGCCATCGCCGTCGGTGGCGGACCGCTCTGCGCCGCGAGCCACGCCATCGCCGCTCGTAAGCCTTCGTGTTTGAAAGTTTGTTTGACGAGTGCGCCGTAACTCGTCATCAGCTTGCGAACCATATCCGCCGGATTTTTCGACTTCGTGCCGAAAACCAAATGCCGTCCGAGATTCAACATCGTCGGCGGTTTTAAGAATGCTTGAAAAACGCCTTCGTTGAGTTTTTCCCACTCGGTTACGAATTTTTTATATCTTTCGGCATCTTCGGGCGAGATTTTGGCAATAGACTCGCAGGTTTTATCAACATCCTTCCAAAAATAAATCGCGCCTTCGCCGTTTGGCAGAGGCGCAAAAGCAAACGGGTCGCAGTCAATATATTCAAGCCCGAATTTTTCAAGCTCCAAATCTTTGATCACGGGCGTAAGATGAATCATAATGTGTGCCGACGAGCCGACATCAATCTTATAGCCTTCGATCAAATCATCCTCGGTGCAAACCGCGCCGCCGACAATGTGACGGCGTTCGAGAACGATGACTTTCAAACCCGCTTTCGCCAGATAACAAGCGCACGTTAAACCGTTGTGTCCGCCGCCGATGACCGCGACATCGTATTTTTGATTCATAAAATTGTCTTGTCATATCGAACGCTGAAAATTTATTCGCTTTGCCGTCTGACGCGGGTTTCGAGTTCGATAAGTTTCCCGATAAACGCTTGGCGTTTCGTGCCGGGAAACGGATTGTTCTGCTGAATAGTCATTTTTGTCAGAACCACTTGCGGTAGCGAGTGGTCGAAGATTGCTATTGAAATATATTTATCAGGAACTTAAACTACTACGTAATCGCAGACGGTTCTGACTCGGAGCCGAAAACCAATGTTTTTATCGCGTCAATTTTTTCGAGCGCGGCTTCTTCGCCGAGGCGTATAAATTCATCCATTTTGCCGATTTCGTCGGGTCTGAGATGCGCGATTTGCGGAATGATGACGACATCGGCGCGGTAATGCTGGCTTTTTCCGGCGGTTCGCAGAAGCAGCATCGTTGATTGAAAAAGAACGCCGAGAAATGTCGTCGGCGAATTCCAATAAGTCGCGCCGCAAGCGTTGACATCAACCGCGATAATGATTTCCGCG
>JANODL010000023.1:0-52098 GCA_031412675.1 Acidobacteriota bacterium
GATATTCAAGTCGAATGTTCCGCCCTTGCTTACGCGCGGGCTTCTGCTTTTTTAAGCCTGAAATGGCGGCTGATACAATGAAAATGCCTAATGAATTGAAATGCCTACTGACACACGGAAAATGCCGACTGTCACGCAGAAACAACGGCTGACAATAATCTTCTTTTCATAAACGCGTAGTTTTTGGTAATCTGAATCCGAAAGTTTTGATACATCCGAAATTTATTAATAAGAATCAAAAACTTTGTTCCGTAAGTTTGCGTAAAAGCAAACAGCATTTCATCCGATTTTGAGTATAAATATGAAAAAATTAAACCTGTTTATTTCAATGCTTGCATTGGCGTTGGCGTTGAATCTGACCGCGTTCGGGCAGGCGAAGATTACGCCGATGAATATTAAACAGCGCACTTTGCCGAACGGGTTGCGCGTCGTTTCGTTGCAGGACAATTCGAGTCCGACGGTTTCGATCCACGTTTGGTATAACGTCGGTTCAAAGGACGATCCGCAAGGGCGTTCGGGCTTCGCACATATGTTTGAACATATGATGTTTAAGTCCACCAAAAATATGAAAAGCGAAATGTTCGACCGTTTGACCGAAGATGTCGGCGGCTACAACAACGCTTCGACGTATGACGATTTCACGAATTATTACGAAGTCGTGCCGTCAAACTATCTCGAAACTCTGCTCTGGGCGGAAGCCGAACGAATGGTCAATCTCAATGTTGACGAAAAAACTTTTTCGTCCGAGCGCGATGTCGTCAAGGAAGAATTTCGTCAACGAATTCTGGCAAATCCATACGGTATGCTTTTCGGGCAATATCTTGACAAACTTTCCTTCACGACGCATCCGTATAAACGACCGGGCATCGGGAATTTGGATGAATTGCAAGCCGCCACCGTCGCGGACGCAGAGAGTTTTTACAAATTATTTTACCGTCCCGACAACGCGGTTTTAATCGTCGTCGGCGATTTTGATGAGGCGCAGTTTAATGCTTGGACGGACAAATATTTCGGCAGAATCAAGCAAAACAAAATGGCGATTCCGCGTGTCACGGCGGTCGAACCTGACCGCACCGCAGAAAAACGCTATAACGAAACCGCGCCGAATGTTCCTTTTCCGGCGGTCGTGATTACATATCTCGCGCCGAATTCAAAGAACGAAGACGTTCCGGCTTTGGAAATTGCCGAAACGATTCTCGCGGGCGGCGAAAGCTCGCGGCTTTATCAGGAACTCGTCTATAAACAGCAAATCGCGCAGGAAGCCGCCTTCAGCGCGGACATTCGCGTTGACCGCGGATTGCTTTATTTCTACGCTATCGCGTCGGAAGGCAAAACGGCGGAAGAACTCGAAAAATCGCTTTTATACGAACTCGTCAGAATTCAAGAATCGCCCGTTACGGCAAAGGAACTCGCCAAAGCGAAAAACCAATTGATTACGAGAACCTTGCAGGAACGCGAACAAAACGACGGCAAAGCGAGTGCGATTGAACGCGCAATTGCCTATCAAGGCGACGCAAACGCGGTCAACACCGACATTGCCAAACTCCAAGCCGTGACCATCGCCGATGTCCAAAGAGTGATGAAAAAATACTTCACCGACAAAAACCGCGTCGTCATTTCCTACCAGAAAGGAGGCGACGATGAAAGTAAAAAGTAAAAAGGAAAAAGGAAAAAATATGAGTTTAATAATGAAAAAAAGTTTAGGGTTAATGACGGCAATTTTTGCCTTTTTACTTTTTACTTTTTATTTTGTTCCTGTGAAGGCACAGGAACAACCGCCGAAGCCGTCCGCGCCGCGTTCAGCCAAGATTCCGGCGGTCGTCGAAAAGAAACTGACGAACGGTTTGACGGTTGCGACGGTTGAACGCAAAAATGTTCCGCTCGTGACGATTGAAATTCTGGTCAAAAGCGGCGCAAAGTCGGAAATGATGGACAAGGCAGGTTTGGCAAATCTGACTGCTTCGATGCTCACCAAAGGCACGAAAACCCGAACTGCTTCGCAAATCGCCGAACAAATCGAATTCTTGGGCGGTTCGATCAGCGCGGCGGCGGGTTGGAACAATTCGGTCGTCCAAATCAATGTTATGAGCGACAAACTCGATCAGGCAATGGCGATTTTGTCGGACGTTGTTCTGAACCCGTCGTTCAAACAGGAAGAACTCGATTTGCTCAAAACGCAGTCGCTTGACGGTTTGACTTACAATCTCAAACAGCCCGGTTTTCTGGCAAATTATGTCGCTTCAAAATACAGTTTCGGCGAACATCCGGCAGGCGGAACGCCCGACAGTTTGAATAAAATTACCGCCGCCGACATCGCTAATTTCAAAACCGAAAACTACACGCCGTATAATTCGGTACTAATTTTCACGGGCGATATTAACGCGGTTCGTGCCAATGCGTTGGCACAAAAGTTTTTTGCCAAATGGAAAGTTCCGTCAACCAAGAGCAAAATCTTGATTGGCGGTTCAACCGTAAAACCTGAAAACAAATCCGAAAGTCAGTTGGTAAAAAGATTTTTAGTCGTTGATTTGCCAAATTCGGGACAGGCTTCAGTGAATTATTCAAAAAATATTGATAAGGGTCGCGTTGGAATATGTTCAGAGCCGCAAAAATGTGACACTAACGAAATTTATTTTCCGGCAAGTGCTTTAAATTCGGTTCTCGGCGGCGGTTATTCTTCGCGTTTGAATCAGGAAATCCGCATCAAACGCGGTTTGAGCTACGGCGCGGGAAGCAATTTCGGGTGGCGCAGCGGTAAAACGAACTTTTCGACCGCCACTCAAACTAAAAATGAATCGGCGGCGGAAGTTGTCGAATTGGTTTTAGCCGAGATCGAAAAATTAACGAACGATTCAGTTTCGGAAGCCGAATTGAATCCGCGAAAACTCGTTCTGACGGGCGATTTCGGACGTGATTTGGAAACGACGGGCGGTTTGGCTGACAAGGTCGGCGAGCTTTACGGTTTTTATTTGTCCACGAAGGAACTGAATTCTTTTATTCCGAATGTCCAGTCAACTTCGTCGGCGCAAATCAAGGCGTTTGCTCAAAATTATTTGAAAGGCGGCAATATTATCATCGTCGGCGATTATTCGGTCTTCAAAGCCGATCTGGCAAAGCGTTTTCCGAATATGAAGATCGAGGTTATCAAGGCTGAAGATTTGGATTTAAGCACGGATAATTTGCAAAAGGCAAAATAATAAGCGGAAACTTTTGTTTTTCTCTGCGAACTCTGCGACTCTGTGTGAGATAATTTCACGCAGAGCCGCAGAGTTCGCAGAGTTTTTTGAGCAACATATTTTATAGAAAATCGCGAAGTTTGCGATAAACTCGATCATTCATTTTTTACCTGATAATGTCCCAAGCCCGCAGCTCTTTTTGAACGTAATCGGTAAGTTTTTTGAACAAATCGTTTCGCATATAAAGAAATCCCATCCGGACATATTTTCTGCCTGCCCATCCAATTCCGTTGGTTTTCATCAGCGAATCCATAATCAGCCAAATCCGGTTGAGAACCTTGTCTTTTGCGCCTTCAAAAATCTTCATATCGTATTTCGGAAATTGAAGTTTCCAATAAAGCTCGTCGGGTTTAGCCGGAATTTTTTCGGTCGAAAGATTTGTTTGGGTCTTCAATAAATCCATTTCGGGAATGATCGGCACATATTCCGCACCGCATTCGAGTTGGAAAATTTTCTTCGCCTCGTCCGAATAAGCCGTCGTGACGGCATTTTGCACGGCATTTTCGCCGTCCGCTTTGATCCGAAAATGTCGGCGCAGAAAAGATTGACAATTCAAACGACCGAGAAAAAAATCGTGTTCGCGGAAACTTTTGTTCAAAAATCCACCGAAACCGCCCAAACTTCCGCAGGCAATTGCCGCGCTTCCGTCATAAATTTTGGCAATCTTTTCGCCTTCGACGACTAAATCATTGCCCTCTTCATCTTTTTCATAGACGGGAAGCGGTCGCCCGTCATCGCCGCGGATGACTTCGCCCGTCGGGTTTTTCTGAAACCGGCGGCGGCGCGGCGCAATCAGATAACAACTGAAATCATTGGTATCGCGTGCCGTGTTGAAAAGATTTGTTTTAACCAGAAGTTGAGAGCGCATCGTCGCGACGAGCTGACCGATCACGCCCAGTAAATCAAACGGATAATAGTTTGTTTGATTTTCGGGGATTTTCGCTTTTTTAGGCTTTCTTTCCGACGGAAACGGGTCAATCATCAAAATCGTGTAATTTTTTTGCCGCCGGATTTCATCATCGAACCAACGCTCTTTTTCCTTTGCAAGAATCGGGTCAATATCTTCCGAAATGTTTTCTTCGAGGTTTCTTTTGCGAAGTTTTTTCTCAAAATCCGCCATATATGCCGCGTGCAGTTTTTGAATTTCGGGGTTCTTTTTCAACTTCGTTTTCAATCGCGATTTTAACAGACAATCGGTCAGTTCAAACGGCTCGTTGTTTATCAAACCGCCGTCAATAAAGGATGTCAGATACGGCGAATCCGTTTCGACCAAATCCTCCGTGTCCGAATGAATCTGTTTGATCAGAAAATTTTTGTTGATAAATTCCGGTTCACGGCGAAAAGAAGCGTATTCCAAGCCAATCGGAAACGCGCCGGTCGCAACCGCCGCATCGCCGAGAAGCGTAATGTTTTTTTTATTGCGATTGTCGGTTTGGTTGTTAAAATCAATATGAACCGTTCCCGTATCTTTATTTTCGCCGAAGCTGAACATTACCAAATCGCTGTGATTATAAGTAATAAATTCGCCGTAATCGGATAAATCCGCCCGTTTTCCGCTGCTGTTGATTTGCAGCGATTTCTGATAGCCTTCCAGATTCGTGAGCGTTACGAAAAGATTAAAATCATCCGAAACGTAAGGTGCAGCGATAATATTATCGGTTTCGTCAATCCGCAGAGCGCGTTGGGCGACTTGTCTGATAAAGAGCGAATTGAGCGCGGAAACGGGCTTGCCGATAAAACTTATGTCGTCGCCGCTGAGTAAAACCGAAAGCATATCGTCGCTCGTCAGATTTATCCACGAATTATACAGACGATTATTGCCTTTGATTTCTTCAAGTTCGGCGAGTGTCGCTTTGTCTTTGACATCGGGTAAAAATTTGACGTGATGTTTGTTTTCAAGTTGTAAAACGAGCGAGGCAATCGCCGCCGTCATTCCGCCCGCCGACGCGCCGCTCATAATTTCAATCTGAATATCGTGGTCGGGAACGGCTTTGTAGCGGATTGCCTTTTTCTGTAAATCTTCGAGAAAATTTTTGTCCTGCGAAATTTCGGCAAATTCGGGCGTTTTTTCAAATTCTTCCCAAGTGAGCTGCTTTAAAAGCGGATATTTTACAAAGAAACTACCGGCTTTTTCCTTCATTTTCGTCCAACTGTCGAGCGTTTCGAGCAAGTAATCCATCACGCCGGCAGTATATGCGCCCGCCGAAATCGCGCCCGCCATCGTGATTGCGACATGAAATGTTTTTTTCGTTTCAATCATTGAAATTTATCTCCTGGAACTAATTAAATTTACGGTTGTTACCATATATAATGATTTTTTTTTGCAAAAACTTACACTATTTTTAAAAAAAATTGAATAAATCTTTCTTGCTCTTTAGTTAAGTGTTTGATTCAATGTAAATTAAGGGCAAAAAAATATGCAAAAAAATTTGCGGACTTTTATCGAAACACTCAAAAAAGAGAACGATTTGGTCGAAATCGAGGCGGAAGTTGATTCATATCTCGAAATCGCCGAGATTCACCGGCGCGTGATTGACGAACAAGGCAAGGCTCTGCTATTCAAAAACGTGAAAGGCTCGAAATATTCGGTCGTCACGAATCTTTTCGGAACGGCGAAGCGGATTGACCTCGCGTTTGGCAAAAAGCCGCAGGAATTGGTCAAAAAAGCCGTCGAAGCGGTCGAAGTTTTGTTGCCGCCGAAACCGAAAGAACTCTGGAAGTTTCGGGATTTAGCGTTTTCGGCTTTGAAATTAGGAACAAAAAAAGTTCGCCGTGCGCCGGTTCTCGAAGTTTGCGACCAACCCGCGAATCTCGAAGAATTACCGCTTCTGCAACTCTGGCACGAAGACGGCGGACATTTTATCACTCTGCCGCTGGTTTACACGGAAAGCCCGATAAGCGGAAAACATAATCTCGGGATGTATCGGATTCAGCGATACGATAAAACGACGACGGGAATTCACTGGCAAATCGGCAAAGGCGGCGGTTTTCATCATTTTGAAGCCGAACAGCGCGGCGAAGATTTGCCCGTGACGATTTTTCTTGGCGGTTCGCCTGCGATGATTCTGGCGGCAATCGCGCCTTTGCCCGAAGATGTTCCCGAACTGGTTTTAGCCTCGGTTTTGGCGGACGGAAAAATCGAAACGGTTGAAAATCCTTTGAAAAATCATCATCGTTTAATCGCCGAAGCCGAATTTGCGATTTGCGGAAGGGTTGCGCCGAAGATTCGCAAACCCGAAGGACCGTTCGGCGATCATTACGGCTATTATTCGCTCATTCACGATTATCCGGTTTTTGAAGCCGAAGCAGTTTTTCACCGCAAGGATGCGATTTTTCCGGCAACGGTTGTCGGCAAGCCGCGTCAGGAAGATTATTTTATCGGCGATTATTTGCAGGAATTGTTGTCGCCGCTTTTTCCGCTCGTGATGCCTGCCGTCAAAGATTTGTGGAGCTACGGCGAAACGGGTTTTCACAGTTTGGCGGCGGCAGTTGTTAAAGAGCGCTATGCGCGAGAAGCCCTCGGCGCGGGTTTTCGGATTTTGGGTGAAGGACAGCTTTCGCTCACAAAATTTTTGCTTTTGACCGATAAACCGCAGGATTTGCGCGATTTCAAATCTTTGTTTGAATATATTCTCGAACGCGTCGAGTGGGAAAGCGATTTCTTTATCTTCGACCGCACATCTTTCGACACGCTCGATTACGCTTCGGGGAAAATAAATTACGGCTCGAAGGCAATGCTCGTCGGTGTCGGCGATCAGAAAAGGGAATTGGTAAAGGAATTTCACGGCGCATTGCCCGTCGGAATCAAAGCAGCAAAGGTTTTTTGCGGCGGTTGTCTCGTGCTGGAAGGCACGGAATACGAAAAGGATAAAACGCTCGCCGAAAGAATGGCGATGATTAATAATTTCAACGATTTTCAGGTCGTCGTTCTGCACGATTCGGTCGAATTTGCCGATTCCGCCGACAAATTTCTGTGGGCGACTTGGACGCGGTTTAATCCTTCGACCGATATTTTCGCCAAGGAAATAAAGGTCGTCAACAATCATATTTCCTACACCGCGCCGATTGTCATTGATGCGCGAATGAAGACCTGGTATCCGAAAGTCGTCGAGCCGCGTGAAGATATTGTGAAACTTGTTGACAGCCGTTGGCGTGAATACTTTCCGAAAGATTAAAAAAAGCAGAAGCCCGCACGTAAGTAATGGCGGAAAACTTATGGAGCCGAATCCGCCCTTACTTACGTGCGGGCTTCTGCCACTAACTTAAATGCTCAAAAAATACCGCGAAGCAATCAAAAAACACCGGAGAAAGATAATTTCGGCAATCGCAATCCTTTCGGTTGTCGGAATTCTATGTCTGGCTTACGCCTATTTTATCGAACCTTTTCGGCTGGTCGTAAATTCTCGGGAAATTAAAATAAAAAACTGGAATCCTTCATTAAACGGCTTGAAAATTGTCGCGATCAGCGATGTTCACGGCGGTTCACGCGGCGTGACGGAAGAAAAAATCCGTTATGTCGTCGAGAAGGCAAATGAACAAAACGCCGATTTAATAGTTTTGCTGGGCGATTATGTTTCGCAGCAGAGCGGAAACCGCACCGATCTCAAAATGCCGATTGGAACGATTGCCGATAATTTAAAGGGTTTGCAGGCAAAGCTCGGCGTTTACGCGGTTTTGGGAAATCACGATGGCGAATACGGCGATGAAAAGATTAAGCGGGAATTAGAGCGGGTCGGCATCACGGTTCTCGAAAACGAAATCAAAATCATCGAAAAGAACGGGCTGAAATTTCGGCTGCTCGGTTTGAAAGACCATTTAAAGCTCGATTCATGGATAACTTTCGATACCGAACTCCGCAAAGTCATCGAAGCCAGTCCGCAAACGGGCGATTTTATCGTTTTGGAGCATAGTCCCGATATTCTCGAAGTTTTAAGTTACACGAAAACGCTCGGCAAGGATTTTAGGCTGATGCTTGCCGGACACACACACGGCGGACAGGTTTGGTTTCCAGTTCTCGGCACACCGATTGTGCCGTCAAGCTACGGGCAAAAATACTCTTACGGGCATAAACGCGAAAACGAGATGGATATTTTTGTGACGACCGGAATCGGCACGAGCATTTTACCGATTCGTTTTATGATGCCGCCGGAGATTGCGGTTTTGACGATTAATGCTGAATAGATTCAAGATTTAGGATTTGTAATTTTGAATCCTGAATCTTGAATCCTTACTGTTTCCCGAAACTGATTTGCGGACGATATTTAAGGAAATTGGTGGCGGCAAGCGGCAATAAGTCCCGGTTAGATTGCGTAAAGCCGTTTGCGCCAAGTGAAAAAACAAAGCGCGTGTAATTAGAGGCTTTCATTTGCGGGTTATTCTTCACATCCATAACCGGTTTTGTCCACCAATTTTCGAGCGAACAATCGCCGAATGTTTCGAGAATGATTTCCTCAACTTTGAAATTTATGGTTTTCAAACCGCCGAATTCGTCCATGCCGGTCGCGATTTTCCAGAGCAGTTTCGGCTGATTTTTTTCCATCGTATAAACATAAAATAAACTGCGCGGGTCGCAACTGACCTGACAGCTTTCCGCCATGATATGCGTCACGGCTTCGACTTTTGCGTCGCCCGTCAGGTCGTAATAATAAGTTTTTCGAACATAATAACTCGGTGCGCCGACCTTTTTTTCGGATTTACCGTTTTTCAGCGTAAATGTTTTTTCGACCGTTCCGCCCGAAAAATCAGGATATGTGAAATTTTTAAAATCAATCTTTGAAACATCTATCGTTTTTACTTTAGTTTTTGAATTTGACTGATTGGTATTGACAACTTTACCGTCGGAAGAAGTCCTGATTTGCGCTGTCGTCAAAAAACTTCCGCCGCCGCACGAGAAAACAGTTAACAAAATGACAAAAAGACACAGCTTCATAAAATAAACCTCATAAAATTACTTCAACATATTTTGAACTGCGTCTAAACTACCATCATTTTTGGCAGGTTTTAAGCCTAAAATGCGGCACATCAGATTATAAACCTGAATATTTTCAAACGGTTCGGCAATAAATCCGCGTTTAAAAGATGCGCCGTGCGCGATAAAGGTCGCCTGCATTGATTGGTAACGATTGTCGTATCCGTGTGCGCCGCGTGGTTTGGTGATGTCGTCAACATCGGCAATCCAATCGTCATAACGCTTATGGCTCGTCGTCATCCAGCCTTCTTCGGACGAACAAATAATCGGCGCGATGCGCGGGCTGTCTTGATAATGCAGTCTCGCGGGAATGTCGGCTTTTTTCCAGCAAGTCGCGTGTTCGAGTTTGTTGATTTTTGAATGGATTTCGTCAACCTTTCCGGCTTTCGGAAAAATCTGGACGATTTCGTTTGTCCAAAGAATTTTCTCAGTCAGTTCAAAATCGAAATAATCGTCGAGAAAGGTCGTATTTTTCAAATTAACGGGAGCCATTCCGTGGTCGGAAACGATGATGACGTTGACGTTTTTATCAATTTTCCGCGCCTTCAATCCGCGCATTAATCTTTCAACATATCCGTCAACATTTTGAACGGCATATTTTGTTTCTTCCGCGTCGGGCGAAAAAGCGTGTCCCGCGTCGTCCACGTCCGAAAAATAAAGCGTAATCATCGTCGGACGTTCTTTTTGCGGCAAATCGAGCCAGCCGAGAACTTTGTCAACGCGCATCTGCGGGGGAACTGTTCCGTTATAAGTGCGCCAGAATGTCGGCTGTTCGCCTTCGATTTTGGTTTCCGTACCGACAAAAAAATACGACGCGGCGATTTGTCCCTGTTTTTCCGCCGTCACCCAAATCGGTTCGCCGAACCACCAGCGCGGATTCTGCACTTCTTCGCGCTTCGACATCGAAAAAACCGTCCCGAAATCATAGACGTTATTTTCGACAATCCCATGATGCACCGGATAAAGTCCGGTCGCAATCGTGTAATGATTCGGAAAAGTCTTGGTCGGAAACGACGGAATCATCCATTTGGCGCGAACGCCTTGTTTGGCGAGTTTATTGAGCGTTGGCGGATTGAATTTGTCGAGATAATCATACCGAAAACCGTCGAGCGAGATTAAAATCACGGTCGGTTTTAAATCTGTAACCGTTTTTTGGGTGAAAACGGAAACCGAACAGCCGAGTAAAATTAAAATGATAAACTTTTTCATAAACCTTTTGATTGGAGCGCGAGCGGCTCGCTTGCCTGCGCGTTCGAGGCTCTGCGAGAATAGGCACGAACTCCGCGACCGGAAGCCGAGTTGAAGAAGATATGCGTGTTGCGCCTGTCCTTGATTCGCTCGGACGCGCAGGCAAGCGAGCCGCTCGCGCTCCAGTCTAAATCTTTCTATATTTCGGAACTTCCGCGAATTTGCCGTCTTCCCAATCGAGCATCGCCTGTTTGGCTTCGCCGAGCGTGTCGGTGATGAAATTCCAGTATATAACGGTCGGGTCGGGCAGATTTTCGCCGCCGAAAAGGACAAATTTCGCGCCCTGTTCGCTCGTAAAAGCGAAAATTTCCTCGCCGTCCGAGAGCTTGGCGAGTTCAAACTTCTCGACGGATTCGCCGTCAATCGAAATTTTGCCTTCGCAGACATAAACCGCCAGCTCGTGCGACGGGTTGACGGGAATTGCCGCCAGACATTTCGGTTCGGCGTTGATGTCGAGATAGGTTAGTTCCTGAAAAGTCGGAATCGGCGAGACGTTTTCCTCTAAATTTCCCGCGAGAACACGGATTTGCGCGTTGCGGATTTCGACGACGGGCAGATTTTCTTTCGGAAAATGCTCGAACGCCGGTTCAATCTTGCGTTTGTCGTGCGGCAAACCGACCCAGCTTTGAATTCCGTGCATTCGCGGCTGAATTTGCAGAACTTGTTCCGAATGCGTGATGCCTTTTCCCGCCGTCATCCAATTAACCGCGCCGGGTTTGATGTGTTCCTGATAGCCGAGCGAATCCGTATGCAGAATTTCGCCTTCAAACAGATAAGTCACGGTTTGCAGACCGATGTGCGGATGCGGCGGCACGTCGAACTGTTCGGGCGCAATATCCACAGCGTCGAAATGGTCGAAAAAGACGAATCCGCCGACGCGCCGCAGTTCTCTGCGCGGCAATGCGCGATAAACCGAAAAGTTTCCGGTCAAAGGACTTTCCTTTGCCGTCAGTTTTAATTGAATTTTTCTGAACATTTTCCCGAAAACGTCTGCCAACTAAGATTTCTACTGCCGTTGTGCTTTATTATAATCACGCTTCAGGGAATACACCAAACAAAACTTATTGATGTAAAAAATAACATATAACGATGGTTTAGAGGCGTGTCTTTGACTGCCGTTCTATTTCTTAAAAGTGCAGCGCGGTCAAAGACCGCTACTAAACGACCAAGTTTTTTTTTAACTGTTACAAGTTATTTTTTGCACGTTCCTTAGTAACGTTAATTTTTAAAGTTTAGAGTTCACGCTTCAGCGTGTTGCCCACCGGCGAAGCGCGGCGGGCTTTGGCAAACTAAAGTTTGAACTCTCAACGCGCCCAAAACTTTTCTATCAAAATTTAAGTTAACGTGAGTTCGGGATAAGTAATTTGCCGAACGGAGCGCAGGCAGCCAGCCTGCAAGCATTTGAAAAATGCTCTAAACGTCGGCGTTCTTTCGAGAAAGTCTAATATTGAAGCGTTGACACCGCTTTGCAAGCGGCGTGGCAGGCTGGCAGCCTGCGCTCCATTCTAATCCCGAATAAGCACTACACGAATCGAGAGATTTTCCGTCAATCGGCGATATAGTGAAGGTGAGTTGGTGATTTATCAAAAAAAATGGCTGGACTTTTGGTATTCCTCTGTCCGGAAAGTCTGATCGCCCGCATAATTGTTTCAGCCAGATTCTCAATGTATGGTTTGGTCAAATAAGCGTTCGCTCCGGCGGCGAGTCCGTTTTGTTTGTCGGTATCAAAGGCACCGCCGGAATAAAAAATAATCGGCGTGTGCTTATCATACTCGCGCAACTTGCGGCAGAGTTCCAAACCACAGCCTTCGGGAAATTTGACATCCAACAGATACAAATCAAAATGTTCGGTTTGCGAGAGCCGCCACGCATTGGCAATGGTTTCGGCAGTAATCACGTCTATATTTGAAAATCCCAGCAAGATACTAACCATCAAACAAGCGTCTGTGTTATCTTCCGCATAAAGAACGCGGGGATGTTCGGTTTTTTTCATTTTTGTTTCGCACCTCTTTTTAACGCAGAAGTTTTCCAAATTAATTTGAAAACATTATTAGCCATCTCAAAAACAATTAAACTACCGTTTAGCAAGCGGTCTTTGACCGCGATAGTCCAAATTTATTGCTTGTCACGCGGTCAAAGACCGCTTGCTAAACGACAAATTATATTTTTGATACAGCTTCTAATTATTAAACCCTTCCCTTGTTCGTTTTGTTTTATTTGTTACTTTTTATCGTGCGTTCAAGCAGATGCCGCCGTGCAATTATCGAAATAAAAATCATTTCATCAAAATCGGTCGAATCGGTGCATTTTGTATCTTGCCAAAGTCCAAGCAGTATTTCTCTGACGATATTTTCCGTTTCTTCGGGCGATTCGGTTAGACGGCTGGCTAATGCCCAAATTAAATCGCCGTAGGTGTTAAAGCTGTCGGTTATCCGGTCGTTTTTGGCGGCTCGCTGAAACATTGTCGTCGAATTGTTTCTTTGGTTCGGAATAATTTTCGCTTTCATCATCTTTCCCCTTGTTCTTTTTATTCGTATCAAATAATAGATAATTTATAAATCCGTATATTTTCGATGCCGCCAACGCCAACGGATGCCTAACGGGTAAGAGGTTTCGTGTTTTCCGAGCAAGATGTTCAGAAGCAGTTTGCAATAGTTGGTCGAAAATGAAATTACCTGATCCATAAAACTCTACTTTTCGTTAAGACAACCGTCTGTGTTGCCCTCTTTGATATTTGTTATTCCAATATCGCCAACGCCATTTCAAATCCAATGGACTCGCCGTTTGATGAAAGCCGAACAGCACGCCGAAGCGCAATTTTATGTAATAAAGAAAAAATAAAATGACTTTCATTAAAGGTTTCTCCGCCAATGTTTTGAAAAAAAATGAAGGACGGTGTGGAGAATACACCATCCTTCCAAGCACCCTGAATTACCACAGGTGTTTTCACCGAAAATGTTTTAGGCAAACAAAAAATGTTATTAACCAAAGCATTTTCGATGACACTAAATTTACCGTTTCTTGAAACTAAGTTTAATTTATTACAACTTTTGTGTAAGTCTGCCAACACACCGTGCAAAAAAAAACAAAACTGACATTTTTCGGTGAAATAATGCAAATTTGAAATTCACAGACGCAACGGAAAAACCCCGTTATGCTATTTGTTTTGATTATTTGATGACGCGGGCAAAATTTATTTTTAACTAATTCAAAATTCGGCGCGGAAATGACGGTATTTCGCGGAGTGTTCGTTATCGCACATAAAAAAACTTTTTTTGGTATTATGCTTAATAAAAGAATAAGTATGCGCGTAACTGTTAATCCGCCCGATGCCCGAAATAACTATCTCCTTGCCGCTTTGCATGACGATGAACTTGAGCTTATTAAATCCAAAATAGAACCTGTTGCCTTTAAGCTCGGCGATGTTCTTTACGAATCGGGCGAGCGGATGGATTACGTCTATTTTCCGACGACCGCGATTATTTCCTTGCTCTACATTATGGAAAACGGTATGACCGCCGAGATCGGCGTGGTCGGCAACGATGGGATTGTCGGAGTCTCGCTTTTTATGGGCGGCGATACGACGACGAGCCGCGCCATCATTCAAAGCGCGGGCGGCGCGTTTCGGATGAAAGTGAAGGATTTGAAAGCCGAATTTGCACGCGGCGGCAGATTTCAGGAATTGCTTCTGCGTTATACGCAAGCCCTGATGACGCAGATTTCCCAAACCGCCGTCTGCAATCGTCTGCATTCCATCGAACAACAGCTTTGCCGCTGGCTTTTGCTCAGTCACGACCGTCTCGATTCGGACAAACTGGTGATGACGCACGATTTGATCTCGAATATGCTCGGCGTGCGGCGCGAAGGCATCACGCTTGCCGCACAAAAACTGGCGGCGAAGAAGTTAATCACCAACAGTCGCGGAACGATGACCGTGATTGACCGTCAAGGCTTGGAAATTGCCGTCTGCGAATGCTACAAAGTCGTCAACGAAGAATACAACCGTCTGCTCGGCAGAGGAATTTCCAGAACCTTCAATTAAAATTGGCAGATTGATTTAAATTTTTGGTAGTGAACTAAAAGTAATGCTTTGAAAAATGCTTTATCGGAACAAGAACTTTTCATCGCCGGGAGCGCACGCATCCCTGCGTGCTGAGCGCGAGAGCGCGAATAAATTGCGCTGAATGTTGAGTCAAGACTGAGCAAGGCTTTTACGCCGCTTTGCAAGCGACGTTGCACGCAGGGATGCGTGCGCTCCCGGCGAATTACGCTTTTCTTTTTCAATCACCAACAGAGAATTTAAACAGCATTACTTTCTGTTCACTACCAAATTTTTTAAAGAAATTATCAAATTCTCTCTGAAAAATGAAAAAAATGTCGAAAAATTTTTGAAAATTGTAACGTCTGCGGTTGCACTCAAAAAATCGGTTTGCTAATATAATTTTAGTTTGATGGTTGCTAGTTAGATAGTTAGTTAGTTAGATAGTTAGTTAGTTAGTTAGTTAGTTAGATAGTTAGTTAGTTAGTTAGAAAGCAGCCGTTAAATAGCCCTGATTCAGCACTAACGCGGAGTCAGGGCGTTAATCTTTTAAATCCGAATTTCCCGAAAAACACAAATCAATCAAGACTTTGACTCAAATGTGGTTAAAATCATTTTGAACCCGCGCAGATCACGGAAAATAGTAAATTGTTTCGTGATTATAATGTTAAGCGCGTGGCTTCAAATTTTGGTAGTGAACTAAAAGTATTGCTTTGAAAAATGCTTTATCGGAACAAGAACTTTCATCGCCGGGAGCGCACGCATCCTTGCGTGCTGAGAGCGAGAGCGCGAATCTTTGCGCTGAATGTCGAGTCAAGATCGAGCAAGGCTTTTACGCCGCTTTTTCAAGTGGCGTAGCACGCACGGATGCGTGCGCTCCCGGCGAACCACGCTTTTCTTTTTCAATCACTGTGAGAGAATCTCGAACAGCATTACTTTTCTGTTCACTACCGAATTAGTAAATCGTTATTGATTTTGGAATTTCGCCTGAATTACTTGTTTTTTCAATTTATAAAGAGATTTTAAGAAATCAGGCGGCGTTAGAAAAGGGCATGGACAGGCAACTCGTGTCTCCGCCTGAGCAGAGCAGGAACGGTTCATGACGTTCCTGCTTCTATTTGAGGGATGAGGGATGAGTTTAAAGAGATAAACCAGAACTATTGTTTTTTTTCAGCAAGATTTAAAACAAAAAGGGATGAGAAACTTTCATCCCTCATCCTTCATCCTTCATCCCTTATTTATGCGCGACGATGCCTTTTGCTACGAGACCGATTCCGCCCGCGAGCAGGATGAGCATCATGATCGTGTTAAAAAGACTCGTCGGTTGAAAATAAACTTGCAGATTCATCAAAATACCCGCGCCGATAATGATTATTCCTGCGAAGGTCAGAATCCAGCCAAAGATTGATTTTCCGTTAAAGAACAAAATGCCGATGCCGAATATCAATGGCAGCAGCGACAGCCCGAAAGTGTTGTAACCCCGGAACGTCCAGAAACCGCTCGACACGGTAACTTGTTGTGTCAGCAGATACGCGCCCGCGATTGCCATCCCGAGTCCGACAAAAAATTCGATAATTCCGCCCGGAGTTCCGCCCGCGCCGTTAAATCCGTATTCATCGCTCATATTAGTTTCATTTTACGCCGATTTTATGTTCAGAGTTCAAACTTTAACATCGCTAAAGAAATTAAATGACTGGAGCGCAAGCGTCCCGCTTGCACAGCGTTTATAAAACGCTCAAAACGCTTCGGTTTCTTTTAACACTTGAGGAAATCGAAGCATTTTTTTCGCGCTGGCGCTCATTGCAAGCGTGACGCTTGCGCTCCAGTCTAAATTATTAATTGCCGAATCCGCCGACTTCCTTGAATTTTTTCCGAAAACGCTCGTCGTGTCCCCACATCATTGACTGACGGCATTGCCAAGCGTGCGTCAATTCGTGTTTGAGAATGTTGACAATCTGTTTGCGCGGAGCTTTTTCAAAAAAAACCTTTTTCACGAAAATTGTCGGCTGATTTTTGTTCTCGCAAGTCGTGTAGGCAACGCCTCGCTCGGTGTTCGAGCCTTCCTTGTTGATAACTTCATCTTTCAGAAAAGCGGGAACTTGCGGCATTTTACCGAAAAGCGGCAAAAGCGCGTCGGTTTCCGTCTGAAGTTTCGCGCTTCGTTCAAAATTCTGCGGTGTTTCGACCTTCACCGCCGCCGTCGGAATCGGAGTCGGCAAAATATTTGCCGCTCGCAAATCATTTGTCGGCTTCAAAATCCAAAACAGCGCAATAAATCCCGACAAAATCACCACCGCCAGCACGAAAAATAATAAAAACTTCTTCATCTTAGGGTTTCAAACGATAAATCATGCGCGGAAATCTCATTTGTCGAATTATTTCGTTGTTGCCAAAACTTCTTCCGGCTTAATTAACTGAACTTTTTCATCGCGCCAGACCGCAATTTTGTTATCTGCCCGTTGATGTTTTTGCAAAGCATCTTCGACTGCTTTTTCAAAGGCTTTATCAACCTTTTTACCGTGTTTGATAAGAAGTTTGGCTGATTCTATTTTGCCGTTTGTCGAATGTTTTTCCATAAATCCTTCTCTGCAATAGTTATTTTATCGCTTTTCTCGCCCGATGCAATTAAAAAGGGTTTGTCCGACGCTTCGTAAAAACGCCAACTGTCGGCAATCGGTTGATACAGTTCAAAGAAGTTCCGCAAACCTTTGATATATCGGCGGCGGATAATTTCTTCCGGAATATTATGTCCGCCAAGCCGAACCCGCGAGCGGACTCTTTCGATTGCTAATTCCGCACTGTGAAGATAAAGAAAAACTAAATGAAATTCGTAAGAAACAATTTGTAGTTTGGCTAACCATTTTGAATAAAAACGAGTGGCAAGTGTGGTTTCAAAAGCAAAATCTTTTTGGTTTGCGGCGAGTTCGGTTAGGCGTTGAAGCATAATTCTTCCCGCTTCAAACGCCGAATTTTCGGGAGCAAACGCCGATAATCCTTGAGCAATCGTATCGGCATTGACATATTCGGTCATTCCGAAAGTATCGCGGAGCAAAAAAGGCGCAAGCGTTGATTTACCTGCGCCGTTTGCTCCGGCGATAACGATTACATTCGGCATTTTACGGTTTCAAACGATAAAGCATACGCGGAAAGGGAATTGTTTCGCGGACGTGTTCGATGCCGCACATCCAAGCCGTGGCGCGTTCGATGCCCATTCCGAATCCGGCGTGCGGAACTGCGCCGAAACGCCTCAAATCGAGATACCATTCAAAAGATTCTTTCGGCAGATTGTGCGCTTCGATCTGTTGTTCGAGAAATTCCAGATCAAAAGCGCGTTCGCCGCCGCCGATGATTTCGCCGTAGCCTTCGGGCGCGAGCAAATCTGCGCCGAGCGCGAGTTCCGGGCGTTCCTTGTCGCGATCAAAGTAAAACGCTTTGATGACGGCAGGAAAATGATGGACGAAAACCGGCGCGTCGAATTGTTTCGAGATATAAGTTTCGTCGGGCGCACCGAAATCGCCGCCCCATTCAAAATCGTTTTCGAGTTCGCCTTTCGCAAAACCTTCTTTCAGAATTTTAACCGCGTCATCATAATGAACTCGCGGAAATCCTTCGGCTAAAATCGCTTCGAGCCTTGTAATATCTCGTTCGAGAACGGTTAATTCCTCGCGGCGGTCGGCTAAAACCCGTTCGACGATGAATTTTATCAAGCCTTCGCCCAAAGTCATTACGTCATCGAGCTGTGCGTAAGCCATTTCGGGTTCAACCATCCAGAATTCGGTTAGATGGCGGCGCGTTTTCGATTTTTCGGCGCGAAAAACCGGACCGAAAGCGTAACTTCTACCAAAACTCGCGGCGGTCGCTTCGTTGTAAAGCTGTCCTGATTGCGTCAAATATGCTTTGTCGTCATCAAAATAATCAACTTCAAACAATGTCGTCGTGCCTTCGCAAGCGGCGGGCGTAAAAATCGGCGTGTCAGCCAAAATAAATCCGTTATCGTCAAAGAAATCGCGGACGGCTTTGATCACCGTGTGGCGAATTTTCAAAACGGCATGTTGTTTTTTCGAGCGAATCCACAAATGCCGATTGTCCATCAAAAATTCCGTGCCGTGTTCCTTCGGCGTTATCGGATAATTGTGCGCGTTTTGGATAATTTCCAAACCCGTTACGTCGAGTTCGACACCGATTGATGAGCGCGTGTCTTCTTTAACCGTCCCTTTAACAATTATCGAAGATTCCTGCCCGAGCGATTTGGCGTTTTCAAACAATTCTTCGTTATTCGGTTTGAAAACGACGCATTGGACGATGCCCGTTCCGTCGCGCAATTGCAAAAAGACGAGCTTGCCGCTCGAACGCGAGTTGTAAAGCCAACCTTTCAGCGTAACTTCCTCGCCGATATGATTTTTAAGTTCGTTGATATATGTTTGATTCATAAATTCTATAATAGATTTTGCCGAATTTCGTTCCAAATTTTCAAATGCTCACTTTTTATAGCACTTGCGCGATTAAATTCCGTTTCCAAATGTTTCGTGTAAATTCCAATAAACTTTTCCGGTTCGCTAACTAACCGCAAATAATATTTCAAAGACGGTAAAACTCCATTGACGATTATCTGACAGGAATGAAGTTTCTTCATCTCCGAAAGTTTTACGTTTATTTCCGATTGATTTTCGACGTTTGGTTCGTTGGTAGTCAGAATGTAGTAACGATTTATTGATTTGTTTTTTATTTTTCGATAAACGATTCCGATTATTCCGGCAGTAATTGGTTTTAGATGTTTGATTTCGATTGCCTCAAAACAAGATTTGTCTTCATTCAAAATCTCGATGTCGCCCAAAGATTCCGAACGCGAATCGGGTGAAGTATGTGTTTCCAAAGGCGCAAGTTGTTTGCCGTCATATCGTTTGACATCTTGCATTAACAATTCATAAACCGCATAAATCGCCAAAACAGGCAAACGCGCCGCACCGCTAACTTTGTATTTATGTCGAAAATGTTGATTAGTCGCTTCGACGATTTTACTAATCGTTAAATCACCGGAAAAATCTTCGCTTGAGAAAAAAGAATCGGATTCGGCTGATTTTTCAATTATCAACGCCAATAAAGCGGTCAACATTTTCGGGGCAATATCCTTTTCAGTTTGAAGGCGATTCAGCAAACTCAAAAACGCCGATTTCAAAATCTTGAGCCGAATCTTGCCTTGATATTCGAGCGTGTATGGAAAAGGTTGTTCAAGCGAGCGCGTCAGCCAAGAACTTTCCGCCATTGCAAAATGTGGAAATTTGTCTTGTAAAAAAGGTGTTACGAATTTTGTGTCAAAAGCTCTGCCCGAATATCCGCCTGGCATATTCTCTTGATGATAACGAACGTCTTGTTGAGGATTGTAAATTTTATAAACGATTGAAGTTAAAGTTACGCCAAGCACGGCTTTTAATGACTCAGCATTCTCAACCACAATTTTCAATTCGCTTAAACAATCTTCCGAAAGAATAGATAAAACTTCCGCCAAAGATTTTTCCTTTGCTTCGATAAATGCTTTTTGTAAGATGCTTTTTGGGTCAGTTGGCATATCAAAATAATCTCTTTTGTTGGGTGGCTTGTTCGATTCTTTTGTTTGCAAAATTGCAATAATCGGCGTTTATATCAAAACCGATAAAGTTTCTGTTTTTCTTAATGGCGGCGATAGCGGTTGAACCTGCGCCGATAAATGGGTCTAAAACGATGTCATCTTCTTTTGTCAGTAAATTCAAAAATTCTTCAACAATCGAACTCGGATAAATCGCCGGATGCGGACAATCTTTCAAAGATTCGACGGAATTGGTTATGACATCTTTTTTGAGCGGATTTCCGTGAATCCTAATCAAGGTAAAGCCGTTTTTATCGAGTTGGATTTTGCGTCCGCCATCTTGTCCGCCAAAAGGCTCTGAATGAATTCCGCGAATTTTCATCCGAAAGCCTTGAATTTTTCCGCTCCGAACTTCTTCAATAATTTCCGATAAACGCAATCGGGCAAGTTCTTTTTGTTCTGCGGTCAATTCTGATTTTTCAATCAATTCAAAATATGTCTTGCCAACATTTGTTCCGCCGTTTCCGTTGGTTTTAGCAGTTTCTTCGCGTTTTGAAAATTCATCAATAAAATATTGATAATTTGCAGATTTAACGAAATGAAAAAAAGGTTCGGTGCTACTAACAAGCCGCCGTTTAAATTGACGCGGAGTTGGATTTGTCTTGACCCAAGTTATCTCATTAACAAGTTGCACCTCAAATTTATCGGTCGCGGCAATTGCGAAGCGATATGGCACAAGTAATAAACTGCTTTCTTCGTATTTATCACCCAAATTAAAAACGATACTGCCGGTTGGTTTGATAACTCGAACACATTCACGCAAAATCTTCAGCAAAGCCAAGATATATTTTTCCAAAGCATCTTCAGTCCCAAGTTCCGAGCCGTAATCTCGTTGCTTAAAATATGGCGGAGAAGTAATTACCAAATCAATCGTATTACTAGGAATTTGCTTTATGAGTTCTGTATTATCGCCACAAATGATTTTATTCAAGAATGGTAAGTATGTAGCTGGTTCAGCCGCATTATTTAATATTTTTACTGCGCTCTCCATAAATTTAGTAATTACTTTTCCCGCTCGAACGCGAGTTGTAAAGCCAACCTTTCAGCGTAACTTCTTCGCCGATGTGATTTTTTAATTCGTTAATATATGTTTGATTCATAATTTACCAGTTGCTTAAAAATTCCAATTCGTTCCGCATTTCTTCCGATTCAACTGCAACGATTATCCGCAATAAACGGCGCAACTGTTCGCCGATGCCGAAACGACCTTATTCGCCCAAGATAATGCCGGAATGTGTTTGATTATTTTGCAAAAATTCGTAATGCAAAGGCAGAAAATCTCTGACGTTAAAAGTGTAAATCGTTCTGTTTTGGGAAGTTGCAAACTCAATCTGTTCCAAATCGCTCCAACCTTTCATTTCGGCTTCGTCGGTTGTAAGAACGTCAACTTTATGCCGTCTGAGCGATTTGAGCAGATTTTCCGCCTGCGCGTCCTCATCCAAATAAAGTTTGATTTGCATTTAGACAAATTCCTTTTGCAGTTTTCGCCGCTTTTGATTATGTTCGGCTAACAAACGCTTTTCTTCTTCAATTTCCGCCTCGATTTCGGCATCGAGAGCCTCACGATTCGCAAAATAGAAAGCCAACGCCGCATAAACACCTTCGGGCGGAATTGCTGGATAATCGGCAATAATTTCCTCCGCGCCGTAACCTAAACGCCACCAACGAGCGATAAAATTAACGCTGATTCTTGTGCCTTTGAGAAATAAACGCCCATTTTTATCGGCTCGCGGCTCAAGCAGATTTTCTATCGAAACTCCGGTTTTTTTTATTTATGCGATTCATAACTTCTCTCCTAAACCTTCTCCATTCTAACAAAAGTCCGGGACAAACTTACGATTTACATTCATCCACAAACTCGATGCCCGTAAAATTCTAATGGGCTTTCATACGGAAAATTAATTTCGTCAGGAAAAATGGATTCCGAAAAAGTCAGTTTCCATCTATACGAAACAGTCTGCCCTGTAATTGATTTCGTAAATGTGTTTTCTTCCTCAGACAGTAGAAAGAAAAGGTCTTTAGATTCTTTATTTTCCAGCTTAAACCCTCTGAAAAAAGCAACAGACGGAGATTCTGAATAAGATAAATTCAATGTTTTAATATCTGGAATCTCAAATTCGGCATTAATTACGGCATAAATTGTTTGACCGTAGCCGTAACAAAGTTTAGCTTCTTGATTGAGATGAAATTTAATCCAACGAGAACTGCTGTAATCTCAAGGCGTAGCAACCCACATTCCTCTTAAATTAGTGAGAGCCTCGAACTATTGTTTTACTTCTTCACCCCGCAATTTTTCCAAAAACTTGCCCGTTTTCTTCCAATTATTAACCCAAGCCCGCATTTTTTCGCGTTCTTCGTCAGTCATATTAAAATTCTAATTCAAAAGAGTTTAACTGCAAAACGTATGGATTTGACTTTTTCTTAACGGACGCGCAAATTCAAATAAATGGCTGACGAAAAGAAGAAGAAGAAAATTGATTATTCACGCGCTTGGGTCGAAGCCAAAGCCTTGATTTGGAGTTATCGGTGGCGGCTTTTGCTCGGTTTGGGTTTGATGCTCATCAGCCGCGCCGCTGGGTTTGTGCTTCCTTATTCGACCAAGGTTTTGGTTGACGATGTTTTCGGGAAAAATAATTTCGGATTGCTTACATGGGTTGCCGTTGCCGTCGGTCTTTCAACGATTGTGAGCGCGATTACATCGTTTGCGCTTTCGCAGGTTCTCGGCGTTGCGGCACAACGTGCGATTACCGAGATGCGGAAACGGATTCAATCGCACATCGAGCGTCTGCCGACTTCGTATTTCGATTCGACGCAAACCGGACAACTGATTTCGCGGATTATGCGCGACGCGGAAGGCATCCGTAATCTGGTCGGAACAGGTTTGGGGCAAATTGTCGGCGGAATCTTGTCGGCGTTGGTTTCGATGGTCGTTTTGCTTTATTTGAATTGGCAAATTACTTTGATTACGCTCGCTGTTTTAGCGGCTTTCGGTTGGGTTTTAAGTTACGCTTTCAAAAAACTTCGTCCGCTTTTCCGCGACCGCGGCGAGATCGAGGCGCAGGTCACGGGACGTTTGAACGAAGGTTTGGGCGGAATCCGCATCGTCAAGGCTTACACCGCCGAAAAACGCGAAGAGATTTCGTTTGCGCGCGGCGCACACAGACTTTTTCGGAACATCGCCAAATCTTTGACGGGCGTTTCGGCGACGGGCGCGTTTGCCAACGTGATTATCGGCGCGATTGCCGTGATTATGATTTATTTCGGCGGAAGCGCGGTCATCGCCAATATGCAAAACCCCGCCAACGGAATGACTTCGGGCGATTTTGCGATGTATATCGCGTTCACGATTTTTATGGTCATGCCGATTGTTGATCTGGCGAATATCGGCACGCAAATCACCGAAGCCTTTGCCGGACTCGATCGGATTTCCGAGGTTTTTGCGATGAAAACCGAAACCGACGAGGATAAATCGAAACAAGCCTTGCCGAATGTTGACGGCACGATTGATTTTGCGGATGTGCATTTTGAATACGAAGAAAATGTGCCTGTTCTAAAAGGCGTTTCGTTTCACTCCGAAGCCGGCACGACGACCGCGCTGGTCGGCTCATCGGGTTCCGGCAAATCAACTATTCTGAGTTTGGTTTTGAATTTTATTCAGCCGACGACAGGCAAGATTTCGATTGACGAAAAAGATTTGCAAACCGTTAAACTACAGGATTATCGCCGTCATCTCGGCGTGGTTTTGCAGGACAATTTTCTTTTTGACGGGACGATTTTGGACAATATTCGTTTCTCAAATCCGCAGGCGAGTTTAGATGAAATCAAAGAAGTTTGCGTGATTGCCAACGCCGACGAATTTATCGAAAAATTCCCCGAAGGCTATAAAACAATCGTCGGCGAACGCGGCGTTAAACTTTCGGGCGGACAAAAACAACGCATCGCAATTGCCCGCGCTCTTTTGGCAAATCCGCGAATTTTGATTCTCGACGAAGCGACCAGCTCGCTCGATTCGGAAAGTGAAGCCTTGATTCAGGAAGGTTTAAACCGTCTGCGAAAAGGTCGGACGACCTTTGTCATCGCACACCGACTTTCGACAATCCGTTCGGCTGACCAAATCTTAGTGGTTGAAGCAGGCGAAATTCTCGAACGCGGAACGCACGATGAATTGATCGCTTTAGACGGACGCTACAAACAGCTTTACGACAAACAATATCGTTTTGAACAAAATCTTTTCGTCAATCCGGGCGAAGAAATTACGAGTGAAAATACCGAAAAATTGTCTGCAACGAAATTGTAAATGATATAATTTGAAAATTATGGGACAAATAATTATTGATTTACCAAGCCGAATTAAACGACATTTTCGCCTGAACGATAAGAAAACAGCCGAAGCAATTCTGAAAAGTTTGGAAGACAAAGGTGAACCTGTCGAAAAATCAAACAAATTATCAAAAGAAGATTTAGTAGATATTCGAGATGCGCGTGCCGCAAAAAAAGAATACTCGGAAACGGGCGAAAGCTATACAATTAAACAATTACGCCAAGAATTTAACCTGTGAGCGATTACGAAATCATAATTGTCGGTGCAGTTCGCAGGCAATTGAAAAGAATCAACCTCGCCGACAAAAAACGAATTCTCGACAAAATTCAATCGCTCGCCAATAATCCGCGACCTCACGGTTTTAAGTAACTAAAAGGAAGTGAAAATTTATTCCGTGTTCGCGTAGGCGATTATCGGATTATTTATGAAATTCGAGATAAAATTCTCTTAATAACAATTTTGAAGATTGGAAACCGGCGCGAAATTTATCGCTGAATTCAATAAAAAATATGGCAGAAACACAAAACTATCAAAATCATACGCGGTATTTTCCGCTCGTGCATTTCTTTTTATTTCCCGTGTTGTTTTTTAACTTGATTTGGCAAGCCGTCAGACTTTATCAAGAACCGAGTTGGGATCGCGCCGAAATGGTTTTATTGGCGGTCGCGTTGGTCGGGTTGAACGTCGCGGCGCGTCTGCAAGCCTTAAAAGCGCAAGACCGCGTGATTCGGCTCGAAGAATCTTTCCGTTATCAAAAGGTTTTATCGCCTGATCTGGCTTTCCAAGCCGAACAAATGCCGAACGGAAACAAAGTCGCTCTGCGGTTTGCTTCCGACGAAGAATTGCCCGAACTCGTCCAAAAAGTGATTAACGGCGAATTTAAAAGCTCGAAGGAAATCAAACTCGCCATTAAAAACTGGCGCGGCGATTATTTAAGAGTTTAAAATTCGGGTAGATAGCCAAAAATCATTATAGCCGGGAGCGCACGCATCATTGCGTGCTGAGCGTGAAACGCGAATAAATGCGCTGAATGTCGAGTCAAGATCGAGCAAGGCTTTTACGCAGCTTTTCAAGCGACGTAGCACGCAGGGATGCGTGCGCTCCCGGCGATGATGTTTTTTATCTTTAAAATGCAATTACATTTTGGTTGATGCCAAATTTTGCTCGGTAATAATTCGTTGGAGATTATGAAATCTGTTCAGATTTTCGGCGGCGCGGAGGACGATTTCAAACATCGGTTTGATGAACGGAATAAAGTAGGTTTTTCCGCGATTGACCGATTGAAACGAAAATGTTCCGATGGCTTTCAAACATCGCTGAATCGTTTGCAAACGAAATTCGTAGGCAAAATCTGCTTCGGAGATTTTCTCAAACCCGAGTTTTTCGCGTTCCGAGAGGAAAAAGCGGCGTTTGTCGGCTAACCATTCGGGCGTTGGAAGCGTTGTTACGCGGTCTAAAAGCAGCGAAACCAGATCGTAGGCGGCTGAACCGATGCGTGCGTCTTGATGGTCAATAATCTTCAATTCGCCGTTTTGAAGCATCAAATTTGCCGCGTGAAAATCGCGGTGCGTCAAAACTTTCGCCCGTCCGGCGAGTTCTTCAGCAACTTCGTCAAGTTCGTCTTTCAATAATTTTGCATCGCTTGCGTTCAAAGGATTTTTTTGCAAAGTCGTAAAATAATGCGTCGTGAAAAAATCGAGTTCCCATCTCAGTTTTTCAAAATCGAACACGAGCCGTGAAGAAATCGAGTCCGTTTCAAAGGCTTTCGGCGTGAGAGATTGGATTTTTGCAATCAACCGAATCGCTTCATTTAAATAATTTTCGCGTTCCGCTTCATCCGAGCTTTCCAATACATTTCGCAGAATTAAATCGCCGAAATCTTCGTGAATGATAATTGCTTTTAGCGCATCGGACGCGAAAATTTTGGCGACGGGCAAATCGGAAGTCAGGAAAACACTCGTGACATCAAGACAGGCTTCAAATTGACCTTGACATAAATCGTTAAATGGATAAACACAGGCAATCGCCGAATTTGCAGACCAGCTGACACGAAAATATTCGCGGGTCGAGGCATCAGTCGTCAATTGCGAAATTTCGAGCGGTTGATTGTTTTCGGTTAAAAAGTTTTCGAGTCTTTTTTCTAAATCGGACATAGAATAATGGTGAATGGTGAATGGTGAATGGTGAATCCTACATTAATCACTCAACATTCACTATTCACCATTAAAATTAGATGTATTCGATTAAAGGAACGATGTAATTTTCGCCTTGAATGTAGCCTTTGAGAGCTTTTTCGGGAATTTCTTCGCAACTTCTGACCATTTCGGCGCGGACAATCGCGGCGTTTTCAAAATGTTCGCCGGCTTCGATGATTACGCCGTCGGCGATGATTGTTCGATAGAGATGCGCGTCGTCGCCGATGCTCACGTTGTCCCACATAATCGAATCGCGGACGGTCGCTCTGCCCGAAACGACGCAGTTTTCGCCCGCGCAGACGTTTACGCCGTTCATCATTGCCAAGGAAATATCGAGATAACGCGGAATCGTCGAAAGCTCGAACCAATTTGCGTCGGTGACATGGACGGCGATTTTTTCTCCGTTTTTCAACGCGGGATTGTAAAATGTCGGCACGATGTCCGAATAAACTCCGCGCGGAATGTAATCGAAAACCCGCGGTTCGAGAATGTGGATGCCCGTGAACATCAGCGGCGCGGTCAGTTTTCCGGTCGTGTCTTTAATTTCTACTTCGGTAAATGGATGCGCGAAATTGCCGAAATCGGTCAGAAAACCGTTTTTTGTATGAACTTCGGTAAATTTTTCGCGTTTGATGTTCGGCTTCAAAACCATCGTCGCAATCGCGCCCGTTTTTTTGTGCGTTTCGACGGCTTCGGAAATGTCTATGTCGGTAATAATTTTGCCGTTGACGATGACAAATGTATTGTCTTCGAGCAAATGACGCGCATTGTCGAGCGCACCCGCCGTTCCCAGAATGTCGGGGATTTCTTCCGTATAACTAATATTTACGCCGTAATCCGAACCGTTGCCGAGAACTTCGCGGACGGATTCGGGCTGATGATGCAGATTGACGACAATGTCCTTGAAACCGAATTTCGCAACGTATTCGGCAACATAACCGACGAGCGGTTTGCCGAGAAAGGGAATCGCGGGTTTCGTGCGGTCAATCGTTAATGGAAAAAGCCGTGTGCCGAATCCGGCGGCTAAAATCATTGCTTTCATAGCTTCTTTTAAGTCCTGAGTCGAGAGTCTTGAGTCTTGAGTCGAAAGCGAATTAACTTCAGACATAAAACTAAAGACTCAAGACTAAAGGATTTTGTAAGAAAAATGCAAACTTGCAGAAATTTTAACAGGCGTTACAATTTTATAAAATGTCGAACCTCGAAAATAAAAAAACTTACGGTTTATTTGCCAGCCCGACAAACAGGAAACTGATTGCGGACTTACAAAAGAATGGCGAAGATGTTTTAATATTTCCTTTGATTGAAACGGAAAAAGTCGAATTAACCGAAACGGCGGCGGATTGTTTGAGAAATCTGACAAATCTCGATTGGCTGATTTTTACGGATGTTTTTGCGGTTGATTATTTTATCGAAGCCTTGCGCGAACTCGGAATTGATTTTTTTGAACTCGATAATCTGACGGTTTGCGCGATTGGCGAGGCGGTTGCCGACCGTCTGCGGTTCGTGCAGGTTCACGCCGATGTTATCCCGTCGAAATTAACGGGCGAAGCCGTTTTTGCGGAAATTTCGCAGTTTGTCGGCGGCGGATTTGGCGGCTTGCGAATTTTGATTGTCAGCGAAAAAAATTCCGCTTCGGCGATTGTCGAAAAGTTAAAAGCCGAACAAGCAATAACTGTAGAATTTGCGGTTTATCAAGCCAAATTTGCTGACGAATCTTCAATTATCAAATTAAAAACATTGCTCAAAAGCGGCGCGGTTGATGAGTTTATATTCTCGTCGCCCGAAGATTTGGTAAGTTTAAAGTTTTTGACTTCGGAAGCCGATTTAACAGATTTTTTGAGTGAAACCCGCGTTTCTGCCATTTCTGAAATTGTCTATCAAACATTGCAGGAACACGGTTTCAGACCGCTTTATTTTCATTTTAATTAAAAAAAGGCTGAGAATGAATCCCAGCCTTTTTTGTTTATACGCCGATTAAAAATTAATGAACTGCCCAACCTGCAACCGGGAAGTCGCAATTTCCAGTCGGACATTGACCCCATTCAAACTGGGTAACCGAACTATTGCTCGAATTAAGCACCCAGAAGAAGTTTTGATCCGCATTTGTACTACCGCGCCAGATGGCAAGGTCTGTTTTACCGTCGCCGTCATAATCGCCCGGTGCGGAAGCGTCGCCCGTGATTCCCCACTGAACCTGACTGGTTGCGCCGGTTCGAGTCAGAATATAATGCTGTCTCGCTCCGCTCACCGTTCGGCGGACACAAAGGTCGGTCTTGCCGTCGCCGTCATAATCGCCCGGAATCAAAAAGTCTGATGAAAGTCCCCAGTTGATATATTCAATACCGAGTCCATTCGATTTCAAGAGAATAAATTGACCGTTGGTCGGTGATGAAGGATTGGCTCGTTGAATACAGAAATCGCCTTTGCCGTCGCCGTCAAAATCACCGACATACGGGAAAAAGTCGCCGTCAACTCCGAATCCCCAGGGAACATAAGTAATGTTTCCGCTCGGATTGTTCAAACTGCCGCGATAGTAGAAGAAGCATTGACCGGCAGGAGCGGCAATACCGGGACAACGATAAACAGCCGGATCGGCTTTATTGTCGCCGTCGTAGTCGGCGACAACTGCGGGATCATCGCCCGTTTGACCGAAAAACTGAACAACAACCGTATTGGTCGAACTTTGCAGAATCTTAAAGTTTGCCTGGGTTGCCGGAGCTTCCGTCCAAACCGTCAAATCGTCTTTGCCGTCGCCGTCAAAATCTTCGGTAATAACAAAGTCGGTCGCGGCATCGCCGAGTTGTCCGATTCCGGTCGTTCCCGAACCGTTAAATCTCGTGTACCAATAAATCGGCGGAGCCAGAACATTTTCGGTTTGGTCTCGTCCGATTCTCGATTTTGTTTCAGCACTGCTGTCAAAGTTGCGGCGGATAGGTGCCAAACTCGGAGCAGTTGCTTCGCTCAAAGGTGTTGTCGTTGCACGGGTAACTGTAAAATCGGTTTTGCCGTCGCCGTTGAAATCGGCATTGGCATCCAAAGGAACTGTCGCGCCGTCAACTGTCAAGGTCGCGGCTGAAATTGCGCCCGTATCAGCGGCACAACCGTCGGTTAAACGTAATGTCCACGTTCCGTTTGCATTTGCAACACCCGTAAATGACGGATTCATCGAGGTTGCCGGTTGTGGATTGACTGCACCGGCACCGCCCGAAGCAGTTGTTCGATAAGCACCGGGTGTAATAACCGCAGTCGCACTCGTAACCGCCGCAGCGGCTTGCCAGAACCCGCCTGACGGAGGCGCAGCATTGCTGTCGGCAAAAGTATAAACTCCGCCCAGATCCGAACTATCTCCGGCAGCTGTTGCGGTCGTTGCCACAACTCGACCGAAAACGGTGTGCGATGCGCCGTTCGGAGCAATCAAGGTTGCCGTAACGTCGCCTGCCCATGTATGATTCGGTCCTCCGAAGGTTGTCGCAAGCGCGACGTTTGAAACATTTCCGGTGATTCCCGAAACATTGAAAGTTACGTTTAGCGGCGTTCCTTGGGTCGGTTGGCAACCGGATGCCAGATCCGGAATATTGCCGGTGCCGGTTCCCGCAAATGTTGCCGCCGGGGCGACATTCGTTGAAGCAAGTGTCGTGTTTGCTTCGGCTGTATTGTTATGCACTCCAATCCAAAGACCGATAGCCGCTAGGCTAATGACGGCAACGGAATAAATTAAAGAGCGCGTGGACTGAGTCATTTTCGTCCAAGACATATAGAATTTTCCCTCCTCAAAACAGATAATTGTTGGTTAAAGTTTCCAGTAAATTGTCATTTGGTATCAAATACTTAGAATCAAAACTACTGAAGTTAATTAAAACGGAATAGTGTCTGAAATTTACTCTTTTTGTTGTTGAATGTCAAGGTTTTAGCAGGAAAGGCTTTTGCTTTTGAGTAATCTAACGTGATTCCCCGATAATTTGCCTTTGTTTGATTGGGAAGTATCGAAAAGTCTGCAAAGATTTTAATATTCTCGGACAAAAGGTAAAATTATTTGTCATGAGCAGTTTCGAACCATCAGCAGTTATCCTCTTTTTTATTGACGGATTGGGAATCGGCGAAGCAGATCAAAATAACCCGCTGTATTTTGTCGAGAATATTGAACCTTTGGGAAACTTTAAAGATGGTTCGCAAACAATAATTTTTGACGGAACTTTGATTCCGACCGATCCAAGACTTGAAATCGAAGGTCGTCCGCAGAGTGCTTCGGGACAAACGACGATTCTGACCGGAATCAATGCGCCGAAATTTCTCGGTTATCATAAACAAGGTTTTCCGAACGAAAAATTGCGCGACGTAATCAAAGAACATTCGATTTTTCTCCAACTCAAAAACCTGAAAATCGAACCCGTCGTTTTTGCAAATGCTTATACACCGCAATTTTTTACCGAAAAACAGCGTTGGAAATCGGCGACGACCTGCGCCGTCGAAGCCGCCGATTTACGTTTTCGCAAATTGCCCGACCTTTTGGGGCGCAAGGCTTTATTTCACGATTTTACCAATCAAACTTTGATTGAAAGAGGCTTCGACGCGCCGCTTTTTTCGCCCGTGGATGCGGCGGAAATTTTGGCGGAACTTTCCCGCGATTTCCGCTTTACACTTTATGAACATTTCATTACCGACAAAATCGGACACGACCAGGATTTTCAGCGGGCAAGCATCCATTTGCCCGTGCTTGCCGAATTTATCCGCGAAACTCTGACAAGGATTGATTTGGAAAAGACGACTTTTATCTTGACAAGCGACCACGGAAACATAGAAGATTTGTCCGTCCGCAATCATACTTTAAACGATGTCCCGACGATTGTTTGGGGTCGAAATAAAGACGAAACAGCAAATCGAATCAAAGATTTAACCGATATTACACCGGCAATTTTACATTTACTGACAAAATGAAAGAAGAAAACACAATAACCAAAAACGACCGCAAAGAAATTTTCGGATGGATGATGTATGACTGGGCAAATTCAGCATTTTTTACGACGATTATCGGAGTTTTAATCGGACCTTATTTGCTTGGTCTGGCGGAAAATGCCGTCGGCAAAGACGGTGTAATTTTGGATTTGTATTTTTTCAACGTAACGCCGAAAGGTCTTCCGGCTTTTTGCACGGCGGTTTCGGTGATTTCAATGGTCGTGTTTTTGCCCGTTCTCGGCGCGATTGCCGATTACACGCATTTGAAAAAGCGTCTGATGGCGATTTTTTGTTATCTCGGCGTGATTGCCAGCGCACTACTTTTTTTCGTCACCGAATCTTATATCGTTTGCAGTATTCTATTCATCCTTTCCACGATGACTTTTGCCGCCGCACAGGTTTTTTATAACGCGTTTTTGATTGACATTACGACCGAAGACCAACGCGACAAGGTTTCGAGTTACGGTTATGGTTTGGGATACTTGAGCGGTTTTTTGATGTTGGGTTTGAACGCGCTGTTGATAAATTTTGCGCCGAGTTTGGGACTTTCAACCGGCGAGGCGGTCAGAATTTGCTTTCTGATGGCGGCAGTTTGGTGGGGACTTTTTTCGATTATTACGTTTTATCTCATCAAAACCCGTCTGCCCGAAAAAGAATTTCCGCAGGAAAAAAATTTAATCACCGTGGGTTTTAGCGAACTCTGGCAAACGCTCAAAGAATTGCGCCGACTTCGTCACACGATGCTTTTCCTCATCGCGTATCTTTTTTACAACGACGGAATTCAAACGGTTATTCTGCAATCATCGGTCTTTATTTCCTACGAACTTTTTACGTCGAAAGGTTTGGAAGCCGACAACGGATTTTTGATTGTAATCTTTATGATTGCACAGTTATCGGCACTGGTCGGCGCACTCGGTTTTGAGAGAATCGCTCGATTTATAGGCGCAAAATGGACGATAATCGTATCTTTATTTATCTGGTGCGCGATTGTCATTTATGCTTACGCATTTTTTGAAACGAAAACGCAAGCCTACGTGATGGGCGGATTTATCGGAATGGTTTTGGGAAGCGCACAAGCACTTTCGCGTTCGCTCTATTCGCAAATGATTCCGAAAGGGCGCGAATCGGGGTTTTTCGGTCTTTACGAAATCAGCGAAAAAGGCACGTCGTGGATGGGACAGATTCTTTTTACGATTATCATCAGCGCGACCGGCTCATTTCGGCAGGCAATTTTGGGTTTGATCGTTTTCTTTGTCGTCGGAAGCGTGATTTTACTTTTCACCGACACGACCCGCGCCATTCACGAAGCCGGGAATTTAACGCCCGAAGAAGCCTCAAAAGAATCATAAAGATTTTGTCTTTAAATCGGAAGGCTAATATAATGAATTTGTTTTTTAATTAATGATTCACGGTAAATAAAAATAGTGTTGGAAAATTCATCTGAAAAAATCGTAACAATTTTCGGCGGCTCGAAATGCAGTGAGAATTCGCCCGAATATCTGCAAGCCAAAGAACTCGGCGGGCGGCTTGCCGAAGCCGGATTTACAATCTGCACGGGCGGCTATCTGGGCGTGATGGAAGCGGCTTCACGCGGCGCACGCGAAAAAGGCGGACGCGTTTTCGGCATCGTTATGAACCAATTCAAAGGCGAACCGAACCGTTATTTAACCGATAAAGTCGCGTCCGATCATTTCTACGACCGTTTGCAAAATCTGATTACGCGGTCGGTCGGTTTCGTCGCTCTGCGCGGCGGAATGGGAACGGTCACGGAAATTTCGCTGGTCTGGAATAAACTGCAAACCCGCGTTCTCGACAAACGTCCGCTCGTGCTTTTGGGCGATTGCTGGAAGGAAGTGGTCAAGGCTTGGCAGGACAATCTGGCGGTCAGCGATGCAGATGTTGCATTGCTCGATTTTGCCGCGAATGCCGAAGAAGCCAGTCGAATTATCATCGAAAAATCAAAAGGAGTTAAGATTAGTTGAAAGTTGAAAGTTGAAAGTGAATAGTTTTACAAAACACTTTCAACTTTCAACTTTCAACTTTCAACCGGAATTATGAATTGTCCGAAATGTAACGCTCAATTATTATCGAACGCGAAATTTTGCGGAAGCTGCGGTTTTACTTTGCAACAACCACCGCCGCAACAGCCGACTCCGCCGCCACAACAATTTAATCAACCGCCGAATCAGCCGCCGCAATTTTCGCCAAAGCCGCCGCCGAATCAGCAAACGCCGCCGCCGAATTATGCTAATCAACAGCAAAATTTCGGCGGACAACAACAGCAATCGCAAGGCGCGTTTCATTTCGATACGGACGGACGCGGACAAGGTCGCGGCTACACTTGGGCGATTGAATATCAAGGCGCGTTTGCGCTGGCGGTCGTCAATTTACAACCCGAACAATCAATCGCGGCGGAAGCCGGTGCGATGGTTTCGATGTCGGCGAATGTTGATTTGCAATCCGAAATGAAAGGCGGAATTTTCGGCGCATTGAAACGCGCCGTCGGCGGCGAATCGGCTTTTGTTTCGACATTTACGGCTCGCGGCGGCGCGGGCGAAGTGACGTTTGCGCCCGGTGCGCCCGGCGATGTTGCGGGAATCGAGATGCAGAATCAAACCTTTATGGTGCAGTCGAGTTCGTATCTCGCAGGCGATACGAGCTTGGTCGTAGATACAAAATTCGGCGGTGCAAAATCGTTTTTCGGCGGCGAAGGTTTGTTTGTACTGCAAATTTCGGGAAATGGACTTTTGCTGGTTTCTTCATTCGGCGCGATTCACCGTAAAACTCTGCGTCAGGGCGAACGATATGTCGTTGACACGGGACATCTCGTCGCGTGGGAAGGACATATGCAATACAATCTGCGAAAGGCGGCGAGCGGATTTTTCAAAAGTTATCTGTCGGGCGAGGGAATGGTTGCCGAATTTAACGGTCCGGGCGAAATATTGATTCAAACGCGAAATCTGGCGGCTTTTGCCGGACTTTTGAAACCGTTTTTCCCGAGTCAAGGCAGCGGCGGCGGCGGCGGTTTTAGCTTTGGAAGTTGATTTTTAATGACCTTTTCGGAAAACACTACGAAAAATAACGGCGCGAAAACCAAATCTTCGGAAGTAAAACTCAAAGCGCGGGCAGTTGCCAGAGGCGTGGCGATTGGAAAAATCGTCTGTCTGCACGGTCGCAAGCGTCAATTTTATCGAATCAATCTCGACGAATCGAAAATCGAGAAGGAATTGCGCCGTTTCCGCGCCGCAATTCGTCTGTCGAAACGTCAGCTGACAAAAATCGCTTCGGACAATAAAAATTCAAAATCAGGAATCTTTGAAGCGCATCTTTTGATTCTCGAAGACAAGTCTTTGCAGGAAAAAATCGAAGGCAATATCAAGGTGCAAAAGGTCAACGCGGAATGGGCGGTAAAAGTCGTTACGGACGGCTATATTGCGACATATAAATCAATCGCTGACGAACATCTGCGCGAAAAATACATTGATTTGGAAGATGTCGCCGACCGCATTCTGGCGGCTCTCGGCGGCGGCGGAAAATCAAATTTGCGGCTTCAGGAAAATTCAATAATTGTCGCCCGCGAAGTCAAACCTTCGACCTTAATCGAATTGACGGACAGCAGTCCGATGGCAATTATCACCGAACACGGCGGCTGGACTTCGCATACATTTATTTTGGCGCGTGAAATAAATTTGCCCGCCGTGACGGGAATGAAGGGAATTTTGCGGCGCGTGCAGACGGGCGACGAGGTGATTGTTGACGGTTATAACGGGCAGATAATTCTCAATCCGACCAAGGAAAGTTCGGAAAAGTATGAAATTGCCGCGGCGCAGTTTCAGGAATTTACGCACCGCGAAACCGAACCGATTAAGGAAAAGCTCAAAACGCTCGACGGTTTTGAAATTACGGTTCGCGCCAATCTCGATTTACCGCAAGGTTACTCAAAAGCAAAACGCTTCGGCGCGAAAGGCATCGGGCTTTATCGCTCGGAGTTTTTGTTTAATCAATTCAAAGGTTTTCCGTCCGAACAGGAACAAATCAAAGCGTATCAAAAAATTGCCAAGCTGGCGGGCGAAGAAGGCGTGCGGATTCGGACATTCGATTTGAGCGTCGAACAATTAACCGAAGAAAACGCGACAAAAGAAGTTAATCCCGCACTCGGTCTGCGCGGAATTCGGCTTGTTCTGACGCATAAAAAAGAATTTCGGACTCAGATTCGTGCGCTTCTGCAAGCCTCGTTTGAAAATAAAATTGACATCGTTTTGCCGATGATTTCTGACGTTTCGGAGATTTTGGAAACGAAAAAAATTATCGAAGCCGAAAAAGAGCGTTTCCGCCGGAAGAAAATAAGTTTCGGCAAACCACGTCTCGGCGCGATGATCGAAGTTCCTTCGGCGGTTTTGACGGCTGACGAAATCGCCCGCGAAGTTGATTTTTTCTGTCTTGGGACAAACGATCTTGTCCAGTATCTTTTGGCGGTTGACCGCGACAACGAAACGGTTGCGGATTGGTTTCGGACACTTCATCCGGCGGTTTTGCGTTCGATAAAAACGGTTCTGCTTGCCGCCGAACGAAACAACATTCCGGCGGTTGTCTGCGGTGAAATGGCGGGTTCGCCCGTTTATGTCGCAATTTTAATCGGACTCGGCGCGACCGAATTGAGTATGAACGTCAATTCGATTGCGCGTGTGCGCCACACAATTTCGCATATCGCCTACGAAGAAGCCAAAGAAATTACCGATAATCTGACAAAGTTATCAACGGCAGATGCGGTGGAAGATTACGTCCGCACGAGTTTTTTGAAAAATTGGTCGCATCTTTTTTCACCCGACATTTTGCCGCAGAAAAAACCGCCAAAACGATTAAAATCAACAAAATAAAAAAAATACTAAAATTCGAGGCGTTTTGACCTTTTATAGAAACAGAGTTTGATAGCTCTGTATGTTGAAAACACGCTTGCTCAAATCGAAATTCTGGTTTATCTTTAGCTGTCCCGACAAAATTTCAGAGTTGAGCCAAGCGAACTTCAAAAAAAGGTTTGCCCCGATTTTTTTGTAATATGAAAACGACTTTGCTTAAAAATTCAATATTTTTCTCAGGACTGATAGTTCTCCTTTCAGTCGGAATGACTTTTGCCCAAACGCCTGAAACGACACCGACCAAAAAGGTTAATTTCGGCTATTCGCAAAATCCGAAAACGAAGGTTAAAAAGGAAAATTCCAGCGAAAACAACCAAACTTCAACAGAAGCGGTCAATTCCGAAACGCCGCCAACAAAAGTCGAAGAAAACAATTCAATAACCGAAACAATTGCTAAAAAAACGCTCGAAGTTGTCAAAAACGCCAATAAAAAATCACTTGCGCCGACGGAAAGCTACAAAATCGGTGTCGGCGATATTCTGTTTATAAATTTGCAGAATTCATCGAAAGGCTCGACCTATTTTACCGTGCTGAATGACGGCACGATTGATTATCCGCTGGCGGGCGAAATGGTTTCGGTTGCGGGTTTGACGACCGATGAAATTGAGGAAATCTTGCGCGAAAAAATCAAACTTTACGAGAATCCGCAGGTTTCCGTCAAGGTTCGTGAATATTCGAGCCACAAAATCACGGTTCTCGGTTTGGTCGAAAAATCGGGTGAAAAGTTTATCCAGCGTGAAGCCGTTCCGCTTTTTGTCGTCCGTGCCGAAGCAATCGTTCAATCAAAAGCGAATCGCGTGATCATTCGACGCGCCGATTCAAAGGTCGAAACCATTGATTTGAAGGATGAAACAAGCGAAAATCTGCTGATTTTTCCAAATGATATTGTCGAGTTTACGACCGATGAGGCGCAATCCGGCAAAGGAAATCAATCGAAATTTTATTATGTCGGCGGCGAGATCGTTTCTGCCGGACAAAAAGATTTTTACGAAGGTTTGACCTTGACGCAGGCAATTCTGGCTTCGGGCGGTTTGAAAAAGGACGGCGTTAAAAAAATCGTCATCCGCCGCAAAAATGCGGAAGGTTTATTGGTCTCGACCGAATATAATCTGAAACTTATTAAGGACGGAAAAGTCCCAGACCCAACTTTGCAAGCCGGCGACACGATTGAAATCGGCAACTAAATTATAGTTTATCAAGCAATAACCAGAATCAATAAACTATAATTGTATGTGTTGAACATTTTTTGTTAAGATATTTGAACCTTGCAAAAGCGAAGCAAGTCGGGCAGTCGCTTGTATGAAAATTATAAGAGGAAAGTCCGAACACTATAGGGCAGCGAGCCGGATAACGTCCGGGCGTTTGAGTAAAATCAGGCGACGACAAGTGCAACAGAAAACAGAACAGCCATTCGATTTCGGATTTTGGAATTCGGATTTCGGATTTCAAAATTTTCGAGTGGTGATGGGTGAAACGACGCGGTTTCCGATTAAGGAAACTTAATGTAAGAGCGCGTCAGCGCGTTTGGTAACAAGCGCGGCTGGGTAAACTCCTCGTGGTGCAAGACCAAATAGGAAAACGATTTTTGAGCTGCCCGCTCAAGGTTTTACGCAAGTAAAATGGCGTTTTCGGGTAGGTCGCTCGAGCTTTTCGGTAACGAAAAGCCTAGATGAATGATTGCCCATCGCTTCGGCGAAGACAAAATTCGGCTTACAGACTTGTTTCCGCTTGCAAGGCAGATTTTTAGTTTAATTTAATTTTTAAGGAGCATTTTACAAATTTATGGCAAACCGCAAAGGCGTTTTTATTGGTGCATATGTCCCAAACGAATTGAAAGAATCTCTTCGTCGCCGTGCCGCTTTAGAACATCGAACACTCTCACAGGAAATTACGCGAATTTTGGTCGAAGCCGTTCACGGCAAAGGACTTCCGGTCGGAAGTGTTGATCGCCGGGGCGGAAATACCATTCCGCGCCGCCGCGCAACCGATCCTCTGCCGCGCCGGCGTGCCGAAGATTTACCGTTTCTCGCGTCCGAAGATAAAAAGAAATAGCACGAATTTTAAATTATTTAATGAGCGTTGGCGATTGATTTTCGTCAACGCTTTTCTTTTTTCGTCATTGATTTGTTAAGATTTACTTGAATGAACGCAAAATTTTTCTGGCTCTCGATACTCGCAATTATTATCAGTTTTTTCGGCGGATTTTATCTGGCAAATTCTCTGAACGGCAACGAATTAAACAAAATTCGGGCAGAAAACGAACAACTGAAAAAAACTTCGACCGAACAGCCGCAGAATAATTCGGAAGCGACTTTATCCGACGATGAAATACGCCAAAAAATCGTCGAAGCCGACAAAAATCCTGAAAGAATCGAGTTTCAGAGAAATTTGGGTCTGGCGTTGTATCGTTACGGTGTGATGAAAAAAGATGCGAGTCTGATTGGCGAATCGGCGCGGCTTTTGCAAAGAGTTTACGACAAAAATCCGAAGGATTATGATGTGACAGTCGCCCTGGGAAATGCGTTTTTCGACATCGGATTTTTCAAAAAAGATTCGCAAAGTCTGCAAAAAGGGCGCGAATTTTATCTCAAAGCTCTCGAACAAAAGCCTGACGACGCGGATGTCAAAACCGATTTGGGCATCAGTTATTATGTCGCCGAACCGCCCGATTTTGAAAAAGCCATCGTCGAACTTCAAAAAGCCTTGGAAACAGATGCAAAACACGAACGCGCCTTGCTTTTTATGACGCAGACGCTTCTAAAACAAAACAAAACGGCGGAAGCCGAAAAATATTTGGCAAGGCTCAAAGCCATCAATCCTCAAACTCCGAGTTTGGCGGAACTCAATTCGCAAATTTCCGAGGGCGGTAATACAATTCAAAAATAATGAAGTGGTTAATTATCTTAGGTTTGTTGGCGGTTTTGGTGATATTTATCGTCGCCCGCTATCGTCGTCAGATTCAAACAGCGTTATATATTTTCAAAATGTTTCGCAAAATGCGCCAGATGAGCAAACCCGAAACGCCCGAAAAACAGATTGAAACAAACAACAATTCAAGCGATGTTCAATTAGTCAGATGCGCGAAATGCGGCAGTTGGATTCCGCAAACAACTTCTTTGAAATTAAGTAAGAATACCTTTTACTGTTCGTCAAAATGTATGGAAAGTGCGGTAAAAGTCTGATTGCCGAAACAATCGGTATAGCGAGTGGTAGCGAGTCTGTTTCATAATAAAATTTCTGTAAGTAAAGGTATTCGCTACCGCTCACTATACTGATTTTCTTATCTTGGAAGAAAAGTATTGATATACCAGCCGATCAGCTGTTCACCGAAAAGAAGCGCGAGAATCGAGCCGATTCCGAGAAAAATCCCGAACGGAATCTGCGTCTGCATATCTTTTTCTTTTTGGCGTGAAACGAGGAAAACGCCGATTACCGCGCCCGAAAATGCCCCGAGAAAAATTGTCAAAAGCGTCAAACGCCAGCCCAAAAGTGCGCCGACGGCAAACATCATTTTGACATCGCCCAAACCCATCGCGTCCACGCCGCGCAGACGTTTCCAAAGCTCGCCGACGACCCATAAAAATCCGCCGCCGACCAATCCGCCGAGAACTGCGCCAATTAATGAAACAAGCCAGAGCGGTTGAGTTTGCAGGGAAGTTAGGGGCGAATGCGCCAAATCGGGAAAAAATTTCAAAACATCTTGATTGCTAAAGAAAATCGGGTAAAGTAATCTGACCAGTAGAGCCAGACCAAGCAGCGGAAAATTAATGACATTCGGCAAAATCATATGTTCCGCGTCAATAAAAATCAGCGAAACCATTGTCGCCACAAAAATCAAACAAATCGGCAGAAACGCATTAAAACCGATTGCCCAAAACGTCAGCACAAAAAGCAAAGCCGTCAGAAGCTCGACCGCCGGATAACGCGCTGCGATTTTTTCTTTGCAGTTTCGGCATTTGCCGCCCAAAATCAACCAACTCAAAATCGGAAAATTGTCGTAAGGCTTAATCGGATTTTTGCATTTCGGGCAAGCCGAATTCGGGAAAACGATGGATTCTTCATTCGGAACGCGGTGTATGACGACATTCAGAAAACTCCCGACAATCGCCCCGAACGCAAATATGAAAATGTAGCCGATAATTTCGGGCAAACCCGTCACCGTTTCAAAAGAAGCGAAAAGAAAATTCATCAAGACCTCAAAAAAGTTGTTTGATTTTAGACGCTGGAAAGCAAAATGCGGCGGATAAACTATATCCAAAAATATAATAACCGTTTATTTGAAAAAGGAAAAGAGAAAAGTTGGAGGCGGCGATCAGAATCGAACTGATGAATAAAGCTTTTGCAGAGCTCTGCCTTACCACTTGGCTACGCCGCCATTTCGATTTGAGATTTTAGATTACAGATTTGGGATTGAAATCTAAAATCATTTGAAAGAACTTTCTGTTTAAGCAATTGAAGCGACGCTTGGGCTTTAACCGCTTGCGTCGCTTCTGAAAACTTTGGAGCGGGAGACGAGATTTGAACTCGCGACTTCGACCTTGGCAAGGTCGCGCTCTACCACTGAGCTACTCCCGCATCGCAAATAATAATTCTACCGTTTGAAAAAATTTTGTCAAATGGCAAATATTAATTTGAAACGGTTAAATCTTTGACAAAACTCCAATCGCCGCTCGGGTTGATTTTTACATTGCCGATGCGTTTGGTCGAAATAACCATACTCGACGGATACCAGAGTGGAAAAAGCGGAATGTCGTTGCTGACAATTTCCTGCGCTTTGGCATAAAGTTCTTTAGCTTTCGTTTTATCAACTGTCTTGACGGCTTCTTCGATGAGTTTGTCGAATTCGGGATTTGAATAACGCGCCCGATTTCTGCCGTTTAATTTTTTCTCGGGAAAATCGGTCGAAGCAAACAAATCGCGGTAAAAAATCGGGTCTTGATTGCCGCCGATCCAGATGCTCGTGTTCATCTGAAATTGTCCGTTTTTCAGACTTTCAAGCAAAGTTTGCGGTTCGAGCGTTTCGAGTTCGACATTCAAACCGACATCCTTGAGCGAACTTTGAATGACTTGCGAATATTGATTGACCGCCTGATTTCCCGAAGCGTATTTAAATTTGACGACTTCGCCTTTATAGCCTGCTTCCTGCAAAAGCTGTTTGGCTTTCGCCGGATCGTAGGAATATTTTGTGCCGGTCGTAAAAGCCCAAGAGTCTTCGGGCAGAATCGAATAGGCGATTTTCGCCTGACCGCTCAGAAGCTCGTTGATAATTTTTTCGCGATCAATCGCATAGGCAATCGCCTGACGGACTTTGACGTTATTGAACGGCGAAATCTGTGTATTAAAGCCGATGTATTGAATGTTCGAGCCGGGAAATCTTTCTACTTTTAACGAACCCGAATCGCCGATTGCTTTCAGCGCGTCGGGCGAAAGAATCGTCGGATTCGGGGAAATATCAACGCCGCCGCTCAAAAGTTCGTTTTGAAGCGCGTTTGCATCAGGCACGGTTTTGACGTTTAATTTAGAGATTTTCGGTGCGCCTTCCCAGTAATCCGCAAAGGCTTCGAGCTGGACAAAACTGTTGACCGAATCGAAACTGACGAATTTGAATGCGCCGGTGCCGATTGGCGCGGTTTTTTGCTGTTCGATTGTGCCGGCGGGAATAATCGGAATCGTCACAAAATTCGATAAAAGCTGATTGACGAGTTCTGGACGCGTCACTTTGAAAATAACGGTTTTCGCGTCGGGCGTAGCAATCGCTTCGGCAAGATGTGCGACACGTTTTGTTTTTTTCTTTTCGGGGTCGGTTTCGTCCGGCACCGAATCGTAAAAACTTCCGGCTTTCGAGCCGTTTGCCGTAAAAAGCGCGTCGAATGTGTATTTGACATCCGCTGAACTTAAAACACTGCCGTTGTGAAATTTAACATTGTCTTTGAGCGTGAAAGTAACGGTCAAATTATCGCCGCCGACTTTGTAATCGCCGAGTTCGCCGACGTATTCAAATTTGTCGTTTTTCTTAATCAGCGAATTGTAAATCAAAGTCCGCACACGGTCAGCCGCCGCGTCCGTTCCCGTATTGCTCAAAGTGTCGAGACCGCCGAATTTTTCGGTCAGAGCGATGGTTACAACGTCGGTTTTTCGCTCACGGCAAGAGATTGAAAAGATTAAGCCTGTAAAAATTAATAAAAATAAAAAAGTTCGCCCCGAAAAGCGCATCAAGATTTTCCTCCAAAATTATTTTAGTAATGCTTTCAAATCGGAAATCTCATTTGAAAGTTCGCTCAAACGATTTTTGTTAAAATCGAGCGGCGGCTGCATTAGATTTTTAACAAGGGCAATCCGTTGCAGAGAAATGTTCACGCGGTTTTCTTCGATTTCGCCTGATTTTACCGCGCTCAAAACAGCGGCAAAGCCTTCGCGTATTGTCTTTGCATCGTTGCAAATCAAAAGCTGGTCTTGTCCGGCTTTTATCGCCATTTTACAGGCTTCGCCGATGCCGTAATTCTTTAAAATCGCGCCCATTTCCAAATCATCCGTCAAAGCTAAACCGTCAAAGCCGAGATGTTCGCGCAGTAGTTTTGTTGTGAAATTAAAACTCAATGAAGACGGTAAAAGTTTGCCACTTTGATCTCGCTCCTGCAAGTCGAGATTTGGGAAAGCCGCGTGTGCAATCATCACTGCACGAACTTCTTCGCTTTTGAAAAATTCTTTGTAAGGATAAAGGTCTATTGAGTCAAATTCTTCATTTTTCAGATTTACGCGGGGAAGTTCCTCGTGCGAATCAACTTCGGTTGCGCCCAAGCCCGGAAAATGTTTGATTGAGCCGAGAATGCCGTTTGCTTGTAAAGTTTCGAGATATTTTCGTGAAAATTCAAAAACTTCTTCTTTTGAGTTGCCGAAAGTTCTTGAAAATAAACCGTTGCTGAATTTGCCGCGTTCTTCCGTGATGACATCAACGACGGGCGCGAAATTCATATTAAAGCCCAAAATCCGCACGATTTCCGCGGTCAGACGCGCCAAAGTTTCAACTTGTTCGGGAGTTTTGAGCAGATTTGCCGACGGCATCGGTTCAACGACGCGGCGCAGACGATCAACAAGTCCGCCTTCTTGGTCAAGACTCAGAAAGGGCGCAATCGGTAAAAGTTCGCGCACATTATCGAGTAATTGACGGGTTTGCGCGGCTTCGCGGATGTTTCGCGCAAAGAAACAAACTCCGGCGGGCGAGATTTCTTCGAGAAGTTCACGCGCCGTGCCGTCAACTTCCGCGCCCGCAAGTCCGATAAAAAATAGTTGTCCGATTTTTTGCTCTAACGGCAGAGAAAGGATTTTTTCGATTTCAAGCATTTACTTGAAAAATTGTAACAATCTTAAAGCAATTTATAAAGTGTCGGCATTTCGACCGTTAAGGTAAAACCTTAAAAAAATAATTGATTTCAGAATCAGTTTGGAGTAAATTCAAAAAACACTCTGTCAAATTTACAAAAAAAATAAGGTGATTCGTTATGAAAATACTTTTTGGTTTTGGATTGATTTTAATCTGCGTTCAATGTTTTTTCGCTCAAAATAATTGTTCGGGCAAGGCATTATTTACCGAACAAAAATGCGTCGGCGACGAAGTCAGCCAAACGGAAAAAGAACTTTTCCGAATCATCAACGAATATCGCGCCCAGCACAAACTTCCGCCGGTTGCGCTTTCCGAATCGCTGAGTTTTGTGGCGAATCGGCATATTCTTGACCTGACGATGAACGTCAAATATTTGACGCACGGCTGGAGCAATTGTCCGTATGACATCAAAAACGAAAAGACCTGGGATTGTGTTTTTGAATCGCCGAAGAGGTTGAAAACTAATTATACGGGACAAGGTTTTGAAAATCTTTATCGAAACTTAAACGGCACTGCGACACCTGTTTTGGCTCTCGAAGCGTGGAAAAAAAGTCCGATGCACAATAATCTGATTTTGAATCTCGATGTTTGGAAGGATACGAAATACGACGCATTCGGCGTTGCCGTCAGCGGAAATTACGCGGCAATCTGGTTCGGCTCGGGCGGCGACCAACAGATAAATCTCGGCAAGGAAATCAAAGGTCTCGGAGTATCTTTTGAAAAAGTTGTTGACGGTCTGACAAGTATTCTGTCAATCCAGAAGGAATCTTCCAATGCGGAGAGCGAAAAATGGGTCGGAAAATCGGCGGATAATTCAATAAAACTCGAAATTTTCGGGCAGGAAAAAAATATTGCCGAAACATCGATGTCTTTTTCGGTTCGGCTCGACAATAACTTCCAACTGACACCGCAAGGCAAATCGGCTTTGTCGCAATTTTTGAAAAATCTCGCGGGAAATTGGACTGTTCGTGAACAATGGATCGAGATGACCTTATTGAATATCAGTAAATCGCCCAAATCGGTTCAAACAATTGATGTCAAAAACAAAACGATTCAGGTGAAAATAAATGCCGGAAATTATCTGACCGTTCTGGTTAAACCGAATCTGAAACCGCAGCCGAAAGAACTGTAAAGACCGGAGCGCAAGCGGCTCGCTTGCCAATGCTCAAACGCTTCGATTTCTTTCAAGTTGAAAGAAATCGAAGCGTTTTTTAGATTGCGCCGCAATCTTGCAAGCGAGCCGCTTGCGCTCCGGTCTTTAAACTAGCGTGCCGCGTTCGAGTTCATATTTGAATTTCTCGAAGCATCGGAAGTTTGCGACGGGTCGCGCATTCCGCCCGTATGACACCAACCAGTTTTGTGTCCGAGATTGTTTGCGCCCGAAAGTTGTGCGTAAGCGCGTTCGACCACGCCGTCGTCAGGGTCGCTCAAAAACGGGTCGGAAGCGATGTTGCAATAATCGTAGCGATACCAAACGTCCGTGAAAGAAGTCGTATGGTAATAAACCTTTGCCCGCGCCCACGACGGAATATTGGCAAGCCAAGCCGCCGCGCCTGTGTAAGTTAGATCATAATTTGAACCGCAGCCCGCACCGAAAATCTGACCCAAAAGCGCAAGATTTCCCGCGAGAGCCGTGCCTTGATACGGCGTTCCGACCGATTGAATCAGCCGAGTTCCGCCGGTCGCATAGTCCAAACCGCTCCAATAATATGTGTAGAGATGAAGCGAAGCCGCGCCGCCTTGGCTGTGTGCGACGATGCCGAACGACGGCAGACTCGCGCCGAAATTTTTGATTAAATTGGCAAATTGGTCGTGCGAACGGTTTTTGTTCAAATCGAGAAATTTCACATAATTTGAAAATTGACTCGCCGCGCCCCACGCATCGCCCGAGCAATAACCGTGAACGAGCATCAGCTTTCCGCCAACCGCATCATTCGTATATTTCGCGGGACGAACGCCTTGCCGCATTTCGTCGGTCACGATTCCGGCAAACGATTTTGCCAATTCGGTTGCGCGAACATTCGGCAGCGAAAGACTTTCCGCTTCGCCCAAAACAACCGAGTTGTCGGGATTTTGCAGACGAATGTTTTTCAGAACAAACGATTTTGCCGCGCTGTTTTGCGCCAGCCAACGCGAATCGAGCATTAACGAAACGGAAGTTTGACGTTTGCCGAAACTTTCCGCCGTCGTCATTCCGCCGAGCCACGAAACAGGGAATTCGTTGCCGTCAGCGTCGCGTCCCCAGATTTCGGCGTGAACAATTGTTTTTTCACCAATTTTCAAACCCGAAACGGGCAAATCAATCCGCCAGCGCAAATCGTCAATCTGGCTTGCTCTGATGTTTGCGTCAATTTCGGCTTTTAAAGCGGCAACTTCAAAGGTTTGTTCCGAACTGCGGATAAATTCCGCGCCGTCGGGTGTCGTTCCCTTTGAAAAAATTTGCACCGAATAACGTCCGGCGATGCGCGGGACGAAATTTGTTTGAAATTCGCCGTTGCCTCTGTCCGCCATCGGAAATTCGAGCGTTTCGCCGTTCGGCGTATGAATCGAAACTCTCGATTCACGAATGTTGCCGACGAGCGATGCAGGTTGTCCGTCGTCACCGTTTTCTTTGCGGTTAAAGATTGACGAAAAAATGCCGATTTCGTGTCCGACGGTTGTTTGCAAAGTGTTGATATAAGAATACAGACGATACGGCGAATCGCTCGAAGCGACGAGATAGCCGATTGTTTCACCTGAAGTTAAAAGATTTTTCGGCAGTTCGATTTGAACGCGTAAAACGCCCGTTTTCAACGAATCGAAGCTAAAAACTTCGGCAGGGAATTGATTGCCGTCAAGACCGTAAGTCGTGTCGGTTTGTTTTACTTGACGCGCAAAACCTTCGCTTCGCAGGTCGAAGAAACTTTCGTTCGGTAAAGCCACGCGCAGATTCAGACTTTTGCCGTTCGGCGCAAGAATCATCAATCTGAAATTTTCGGTCGAATCAACCGGAATTTCGATTTCCTGTAAATTATTACGCGAAATTATCGGAAACATCGCGGCTTTCGAGCGTGTTCCGAGCGTTGCAGGATTCGGCAGACGCATCGCCGGAATTTCTTCAATCGTTCCCGCCAAGTTTTTGAAATCATCACTGCGCGGAACATTTTTTAGCTTTTGCGCCGAAATTATCAGCGCAAACGAACAAATCATCAGACAGAGCGACAAAAAGCCGCACGCTTGCTTGAAATTTTTTGACATATAAATCTCCTTAAGGACTTTGGTTTACTGTTAAAACTTAAAAAGACTTTTTATTTATGAATCAAGGGGAAAATGAAAAGTGTTGCGATTATAAACCCGTTCGCCGCAAAACTCAATTTTCGGCGTGTAAAACTTTTATTACAATATTCGCAAAGATTTTCCGAATTCTTTTGACATCGCAAATTAAACTGGTGTAAGGTTCAAGCAACAAAAATTGGGGGAAGACAAATGAAAAATTTATATAACATCGGCTTCGTGGTTTTGATACTGGTTGTGTTGGGCTGTAATTGCCAGAGATTTAAGGATTTGGCGGAAGAATCGAGACCTACGCCGAGTTCGTCGCCCACGACTTCTTCAAATACTTCAACTACTTCGTCGCCCTCAAGTAGCAGCAAATCCGGTTTGACGCTCGATAAATACAATCAAATTAAAAACGGTATGAGTTATAAAGAAGTTGTTGACATTATGGGAAGTGAAGGAGTTCAACAATCGAGTTCGGGCGAAGGCAAGTATAAAGTTGAAACATATAAATGGGACGGCGAGCAATATCAATTTATATCGGTTGTCTTTATGGGCGACAAAGTTTATTCAAAAGTTCAAGCCGGAGTGAAGTAGAGTTTTAGAAAATTACAATTAAAGCGTTTGGGATAAAAGCGATAAATGATGATAAAATCGCTTTTATTTCAGACGCTTTTTGATTGGAGCGCAAGCGGCTCGCTTGCAACATCGCGCTTTTTGCGATGTAAAGAGTTTATATGGAAAAAACTTGAATTTAACGCAAACTTCTTTTCGCTTTTTTCAAACACTTATTGCAAGCGGGGACGCTTGCGCTCCAATCGTAAATATATTTATGAACAAGAAAACCATTAAAGACATAGACATTAAGGGAAAGAGAGTTTTTATCCGTGTAGATTTCAACGTGCCGATTAAGGATGGACACATCGAGGACGACACACGCATTCAAGGAGCGTTGCCGACGATTAAATACGCCGTCGAACAAGGCGCAAAAGTTATCCTTGCCTCACACCTCGGCAGACCTTTGAAGGACAAGAAAAAGGCTGAAGAAAAAGGAATGCCGTATGATGCGGCGAAATATTCGTTAAAGCCGGTTGCCGACAAACTTTCGGAATTGCTGGCGGCGGATGTGAAATTCGCGAACGACTGCGTTGGCGAAGAAGTTCGGCAAGCCATCGAAGCGTTAAAGGACGGCGATGTTTTGTTGCTCGAAAATCTGCGTCTGCACGCCGAAGAAGAAGAGAACGACGAGGGATTTGCGAAACAGCTTGCCGAATTGTGCGATGTTTACGTCAATGATGCGTTCGGCACGGCGCACCGCGCACACGCTTCGACCGAAGGCATTACGCATTTTGTCAAAGATGCGGTCGCGGGTTTGCTGATGGAAAAGGAATTAAACTTTCTCGGCAAAGCCTTGAACAATCCCGAACGCCCGTTTGTCGCAATCTTGGGCGGCGCGAAGGTTTCCGACAAAATTCCGGTGATCGAATCTTTGATCAAACGCAAGGTTGATAAATTGCTCATCGGCGGCGCGATGGCTTATACGTTTTTTAAGGCGAACGGCTTGACCGTCGGCAAATCTCTGGTCGAAGACGAGATGATGCCGAAGGCTCTGGAGATTGCCAAACAAGCGGAAGATGCAGGCGTTCAATTACTTTTGCCGACCGATCATCAAGTCGTGGATTCTTACGATCCGCTTCATTCCGCGAAAACGATTCCGGTCGAGTTTACGAACACGGGACTGGTCGGTTTGGACATCGGTATTGAAACGCAAGCCATTTTCGCGCACGCGCTCGAAGGCGCAAAGACGATTGTCTGGAACGGTCCGATGGGAATGTTCGAGGAAAAACCGTTTGACCAAGGCACGATTGCGATTGCCAAAGCGGTTGCCGAAGCGACCGAAAAAGGCGCAACGTCAATCGTCGGCGGCGGCGATTCGGTTTCGGCGGTCAACCAAGCCGGCTTAGACGATAAAATCTCGCACATCTCAACCGGCGGTGGCGCAACCCTCGAATTCCTTGCGGGCGACGCGCTTCCTGGCGTTGAAGCGTTGAATGATAAGTAGATATTATTTATGACCAATTTATTGATGATGTTACTTACATTTTTTATTGGACTTGTAAGCATCTATTTTCTCGCTAATTCTTTAGGTTCTTTCATTTTAGGGCTTCCTAAGGCTCTTTCTCTATACTTTAAGAAGTATGTAGATGGAATTTTTGCTTTAAGTTACAGTATCTCGGGTATTTTTTTCCTACTTTTAACTATCGGAATAATTTGGTTAGCTCAAAATTTGATAATTTCATATCCGGGGATGTTTATTACAGGATGTTTATTGGGAATAGGGGCGACAATTAAATATACTTTTTCGCGCAATGGCAGAGAATTATGGCTACAACATTTTACAAGACGCTCTTTTAAAGCGGCAACACCAGAATATTTAACTTTTTTAAAAAGTGTAAATATTAAAGTGATTGCTAGTGTTCTAATGAAATGTTATTCGGAACCGATTAACTCCGAAAATAATATTAAACTAAGAAATTTATTGAAATTAGACCCTACTTTGAAAACGGATTATGAACAGGAAGTTACTGAAGAACTTATTAAACTTGGTGCAGATGAGGATATTATTTGGTTTTGGAAAGATTGGGTAAATTGAGATTGAATCTCCCAACATTAAAAACTAAATAAACTTTATTGTAAAATAATAATCGAGGTGAAATATGCAAACGACATTAGAAGAAGTTGTCTCATTGGCGGATAAACTTTCGCCTAATGAAAAAATCAAACTCGTCAAACGTCTGGCGGAGAGTTTGGAAAACGTGCCGCTCGAAAGAAAAAAACCGCAAGATTTGCGCGGAAGCTGGAAGGTAAAGCTGCCCGAAGACTTTGACGTTGAAAAAGAAATAAGAGAGATTCGGGACGAATGGAAGAAAAAGTTTGAAGATTTATGAACGAATATGTCGCCGATACACATTCCTTGCTGTGGTATTTAATCAACTCATCATTACTTGGTAAAAATGCAAGTGCCGCTTTTGATGAAGCTGAAAATGGCTCGGCGTTAATTCATCTTCCGGTAATTGTCTTTGCTGAATTGTATTATTTAAATGTTAAGCATAATTTCATCACAGATTTCAAAGCGGATTTTCAGAAGATAAGTCAAAGCGGACAGTTCGTAACAGTTCCGTTTGAACCTGAAGATGTTCTCGACTTCGATAAAGATTCGTCTGTCAAAGAAATGCACGACCGAATGATTGTCGGCGTGGCGCGAAGATTAAATGCGCCGCTTCTCACCAAAGACGTAAATATTACTGCCAGCGGTTTAGTGAAAATTGTTTGGTAGATTTTGAGAATACGTTTAAATTCCTTGCGGGCGACGCACTTCCGGGCGTGGAAGCGTTAAATGATAAATAAAGGAGCTTAAAAAATATGAGAATTGTTTTTGGGTTTATTTTGTTGGCGTTTTGTTGTGTGGCGGGTTTCGCGCAGGTTAGTTCAATCGAGAAGGATTTTGAGAAAAACAAGGCGAAATTCAAGCTCGAAAAGTTTGCGGAAGGCGAAGATGCTTCGAGCGGTTACGATTATTTGTATTACACGAACAAAACGGCAATCGTCAAGGTGCGTGAAATCTGGAGCAGTTCGGCAAATCCCGTCTATCGCGTCGAAGATTACTTTTTCAAAGACGGTAAAATAGCATTGTTAGTCAAATATACCTTCACTAAAAAGTTCTACAAAACGTCGCTCAAAGGCGCGAACATTCCGCTCAAACTCGTCGAAAAGCTGACTTTCACCGACGGAAAGCTGACGACGTGGATTGAAAACGGAAAAACGATTCCGACGACCGATCAGCGTTGGAATGAAACGGAAAAGAATGCTTTGGAAAGCGCGAATTATAAATTGGAAAACTACAAAGACTTTAAGGCAGAAAGAAATTGATAAAAAGAGTTTAAGTCGTTCCTGATATTGAAAGTGCTAGGCTCTGTTGACATAAAGACTGGAGCGCAAGCGTCCCCGCGTGCCAACACCGCGTTTTTCAGCGGTGTCACGGCGTTTGCTTCTAATCAGGTTGAATTTATCCGAAACGCTTATGGCAAGCGGGGACGCTTGCGCTCCAGTCGAAGAATTCGCTTATGTCAACAGAGTCTAGCCTAAAAGGTGATTAATATGTCTGATTTTTTTAAGTCCAAGGCGGGTTGGTTGTTGGCAGGTATTCATTTATTAACGGTTTTTGCTTGCCTGCTTTATATCAATCTGTTTAATAATAATCAAAATGCATTATTCATTATTATATTAATGATAATAACTGCTCCGTGGGGTTTATTGTTTATGTTTTTACCCGGAATATTCGGCATATCAACACCCGAATTATTATCAAACAAAAACAGTGATTTATTACTTACTGTTGAATTTGCTATTGGCGGTTTAATTAATGCTCTTATCCTTTATGTTCTGGGCTTTTTACTGACAAAGGCTTTCAATTACATTGCACCGATAAAACCAAAGCCTTAGCTGACTATCCTGTCCGCACATTGGAAAGAAGATAGTAATTGAATGATGTTACGCAAAATTAGAAAAAGACCGGAGCGCAAGCGTCCCCGCTTGCAATGAGCGTCGCTTCGATGCGAAAAAACGCTTGCATTCAATTCAAGTTGAAAGTTATCTAACGCTTTTTCGTGCAAAAAACGCGCTCATTGCAAGCGAGGACGCTTGCGCTCCAGTCGTGCGTAACATCAATAATTGATAAAATAGAGTTTTAATAAAATCTTGGCTTGTATTACAATTCGGTATAAATAATTTAACCGACCGGAAAAACATTTTAATATTAACTGATATTACGCAAAGTTAGAAAAGCATTGTAGAAACTGACTTTGCGTTGGTATTTGCTCCCGAAATAGATTTTGTTTATAAGCATAAATCGTCTGCTTTTCTTTGATTGCCTTAGTTTGGGTCAAGCAAAACGCATATA
>JANODL010000024.1:0-55343 GCA_031412675.1 Acidobacteriota bacterium
GGAATCAGAACTTTAGCAACGACAATTTTGCAGAAAACCAAGTGTCACAACAAAAAAGCCCGGATAGAGAATTTTGCCGATGATTTTGACAATCTGATTATAACATTGAAGGTAATGAATTTTTTATAGGAAAGCCCTGTAGCTGATAGCGAATAACTGATAATTTTACGCTTCACTTCTTGACGATTGACTTTATTTTCGACTTTGCAAGAACCCTAGGATTTAGCGGATTACCGCAGATTTTTTGAAAGCACTTTAAATTAAATCCGTGAAAATTAGCCTCGTCCGCATTCATCCGCGTCCCATTTAGTTGTTCTAAAATAATCCGACGACATTGTCGTTTTCGTCTATGTCAATGCGTTCCGCCGCCGGATGTTCGGGCAGGGCGGGCATCGTCCGCATATCGCCGCAGATCGGGTAAATGAAACCTGCGCCGACCGATGCGCGAACTTCGCGGATCGGCAGCATAAAGCCGGTCGGCGCGCCTTTGAGCGTCGCGTCGTGGCTCAAACTCAGATGCGTTTTTGCCATACAAATCGGCAGATTTCCGAAGCCGTTCGCCTCGTAATCCTTGATTTGTTTCGCGGCTTGCGGCGTGTAAGTGACACCGTCCGCGCCGTAGATTTTCGTCGCGATGGCTTCGATTTTCGCCGTGATCGGCTGTTCCAGTTCGTATAAAAATTTGAACTCGCTCGGTTCTTCAGCCGCCGCGACGGTCATTTCGGCAAGCTCGATTGCGCCGCGACCACCGTCCGCCCAATGCCGCGACACCGCCGCGCCGATTGCACCTGCTTCGATGGCGATGCGTTTGATAACTTCGATTTCCTCTTCGTGGTCGGTTGCAAAAGCGTTGATGGCGACGACCGGCGTAACGCCGTGAATTTTGATGTTTTCGATCTGTTTGCACAGGTTCGACGCGCCCGCTTCGACATCGGCGACCGATTTTTCAAGCATTTCGGTCGGCAAAGGTTTTCCGGCGACGATTTTATATTTTCCGCTGTGCGCTTTCAGAGCGCGAACCGTCGCGACCAAGACGCACGCGTCGGGTTTCAAACCGCTGTAACGGCATTTGATGTTAAAGAATTTCTCCGCGCCGATGTCTGCGCCGAAGCCCGATTCGGTGAAAAGATAATCGGCGCATTTGATGCCGATCAAGTCGGCTAAAATACTGCTGTTGCCGTGCGCGACGTTGGCAAACGGTCCGGCGTGGACGAGCGCGGGCGTGTTTTCGAGCGTCTGCATAATATTCGGACGAATCGCCTCGCGCATCAAAACGGTCATCGCGCCCGCCGCGCCGATCTCTTCCGCCGTGACAGGCGTTTTATTATTTTTCTGACCGACGACGATGCGACCGAAACGCTGGCGCATATCCTGCAAAGAAGTCGTCAAAGCGAGGATCGCCATCACTTCCGAAGCGACCGTAATATCAAAACCCGTTTCACGCGGAACGCCGCCTTCGGTTTTTCCGCCCAAACCGATAATAATGTGGCGCAAGGCGCGGTCGTTGACATCAACGACTCGCTTCCACGTCAGACTGAACGGGTCAATGTTCAAAGGATTTCCGCGCATCAATTCGTTATCAATCATCGCCGCGAGCAAATTATTCGCCGCCGTTACGGCGTGAATGTCGCCCGTCAGATGCAGATTGAAAATTTCCATCGGCACGACCTGCGCGTAGCCGCCGCCCGCCGCGCCGCCTTTGATGCCGAACGTCGGTCCCTGCGAAGGTTGGCGCAAGGTAATCACGGCGCGTTTGCCGATTAACTTCATCGCTTCGCCAAGCCCGATAAGCGTTGTTGATTTGCCTTCGCCGAGCGGTGTCGGCGTGATTGCCGAAACGTCAATATATTTTCCGCTTTTTCGGTTTTTAACTTTTTCAAGCACGTCGAGCCGTAGCTTGCCGATGTGCTGACTGCCGTAAAGATCGAAATCGTCGGGCGTTAGTTCCATCTGCTCGGCGATTTCGTGAATTGGTTTCAAACTCGCTTTCTGCGCGATTTCCAAATCGGAAAGCATTTTTTTATATTCTCCTCTCATTTTATTTGCGTGTTCCTCTCGTAAAAAATTCCATCCGCAAATCCCTGGATGGTGCTGTCTTCATCTGCGAGTTTAAGACGCTTTTCGGTGAGCAGGCAGTAACGCTCGTCACGTTCGATGCCGCAAAATTTACGGGCGAGCTTTTTGGCGACAACCGCCGTCGTCCCGCTTCCCGCGAACGGATCGAGAATCAAATCGTTTTCGTTGGTCGAAGCTAAAATTATTTTCGCCAGAAGTTTTTCGGGCTTTTGTGTCGGATGCTCCGTGTTTTCGGGCATTGACCAGAAAGGCACGGTCAAATCCGTCCAGAGATTCGACGGATGCGTAACGCGAAAATTTCCTTTCGCGCTCTTTTCCCAATCCTTCGGCGCACCGTTTTCGGTGTAAGGCGCGAGAACTTTGCGCCTTATTTTGACGCTTTCGAGATTAAAAACAAAGTTGTCCGAAACAGTAAAAAACCAGATGTCTTCCGACGAGTTTTTCCAATTCGCCTTTGCGCCGCGACCTTTTTCGCGTTCCCATGTAATGCGGTTTCGCAATGTGAAAAACTTCATCCCGACGCGCTGAATCGCCGAAGCCGAACGCCAATCGCCGCAAATGTAGACCGAAGCCGTCGGTTTTAAAACCCGCGCACAGTCGGCAAGCCAAGATTCGAGCCAAATCTCGTATTCATCGAGCGAAGTTTGTTTGAAAGAATTTTCGCCGAAGTTTTTGGTTAAGTTATAAGGCGGATCGGCAAAGAGTAAATCGAAGGAATTTTCTGGGAGTTTTTTAAGAATTTGAAAAGCGTCGCCGCAAATGATTTTGTTTTGAAAATCGCTCAAATTTTCCTGACGAATCAGACGTTTGCGGAAAAGCGCGATTTCCTCCGCGCTCAAATCAATCGTGCGGTTGCGTGGTGCGCGTTCTTTTTTTTGAGCGGTCATAATCTTTTTACGCAGGCGGTTCTGACCTAGTCAGCAAGCAAAATCTTGGCAAGCAACGTAGCGCGTTTCGGTATGTCTTCGACAAAAATAAATTCATCGAGCGTGTGTGCGCCCGCACCCGAAACGCCCAAACCATCGAGCAAAGGAACGCCCAAAGCCGCGACAAAATTTCCGTCCGACGCGCCGCCGACCTGTGTTTCGCCGAGTTCGTAATCAAATTCAGCGGCAATTTTTCGTGCTTTTTCGTAAAGTTTGACGACCGCTTTGCTTCGTTCCATCGGCGGACGATTTATTTCGCCGATGATTTCAAGTCTGACTCGTTCGTCGAACGAGGTCAGATTCCTTATCGCAGTTTCGATGCGTTCGGCTTCTTTCATCGAAGTAAAGCGCACGTCAATTTCGCATTCCGCTTCTGCCGGAATGACGTTTGAAGTCGTGCCGCCCGTGATTGTGCAGACATTGGCGGTCGTGCCTTTCGCCGGATTATTCAGTTTATGAACTTTTTGAATTTGTTGCGCAATTTCCAGAATCGCCGACGCGCCTTTTTCGGGTTCGAGTCCGGCGTGCGCGGGAACTCCGTGCGTTTTAAGCCGGAACATTCCCGTTCCTTTGCGTCCGGTTTTGACGTTGCCGTTTGCCGATGGTTCGCAAACCAGACAAAATTCGACGTTTGCGGCTTCTCGTTCGACGATTTCGCGTCCCGAATAACTGCCGATTTCTTCATCGCAACATAAAAGAATCGTCAGCGGATTTTTCGGCGCGAGATTTAGTTCCGTGAAAGCGCGTAAAACTTCAAGCATTAAAATGATATTGGCTTTCATATCAAACGAGCCGCAACCGTAAAGTTTTCCGTCTTCGATGCGCGTCGGATTTTTTTCCCGCGTGCCGCGTGGATGCACCGTGTCTGTATGTCCGAGCAGCAAAATCGGTTTTCGGTCGGATGATTCAAAAGCGCGGATAATCAGATGTTCGCCGTAGCCTTCGGTCAAAATTCGCTCAATCTTGAAGTTTTCGGAAATTTTTCGCGTTTCTTCTTCGAGCCAAACCGCGACCATCCGGCTTCCGGCTTCGTCGCGGGAAGGCGATTCGATTTCGACGATCTGTTGAATTCGCCGGATCGTTCGTTCCTGTGTGCTTTGAAAAAAATCGAGAAGTTTATCCATTAATTAGAAATTTGTCGTAGATTTTTACTTTTAAAAATTTTTAATAAATTCTTGACCGCTTTGACACCTGCAATTCTTTTGACCGCTTGTTGAGCCTGATTTTTTTGTGCTTTATTCGGGACGGTTCCGCGAAGAGTTATAACATTGTCAACAACGTCGTGACTAATTGTCGAATCTCTTAATCCTTCAGTTTTGAACAATACCGTGCGCGCGGCAAACCAGAGTTTTACATCATCTTTTCCCTGACCGATGATGCTTCCGGTTTGTTCTATTTCCCTGCGCTCATCGCTTTGATTCTGTTGTGCTGTTTGTTTGCCGAAAATCGCGTTGAGCGTTTCGCCCATCCGATAACCTGCCAGCGTGATTTGCTCTTCGGAAATTCGGAAGGTATTGCTCACATATTGTTTCGACGGCATCTGTTCTCGTACCAGCGTCGAGGGAAAAACTTCCTTTGTCGCAATCGCAAAAACTTCTTTTTGCCATTCGTCGAATTTTCCTAAATTCAGACGACTTTGCGCCTTGGCAAACGGATATTTCTTCATCATCTGCTCGGCAATCGGCGGCAGAAACGTGCTGTCGGCGGCATCGTTTTTCCGCGTAATAACACGGTTGACAATCGAATCCCAAAACCAATGCAAATTCATTTGATTTTCACGCGGCGTATTTTTCGGGGTCAGCAAAAATGTGTTGCCGCCTTGATCGCCTTTCGGTTCGGTTTTGGTAATTCGAGCAGATGTGTGAAGCGGTTGGTGAATATCGCCGCTGAGATGCAGAAACCACGCAATCGCAATTGCTTTTTCGGAATCGTTGGCAGAAAGATTCCGCATCGTTTTTTCGGCTTCAAAAAGCTGTTCGACTGCTTTCCCGCCTTCTTCGTTCGGATTTTCCAAAATTTTAGCCTTTCCGTTCTCATCCTGCATCCAAAAAGTGTCGGAATAATGCCAATTTCCGCGATTATACTTGTAACGCATCGGAAACTTGTTGTCGCGCACAATGTCCGCCCAATACGCCGCAATCATAAAAAGTTCGCGTTGACGGGCAGCGGCTGAACGCGAATCTTGCGGATAAAGTGCGCTCAAATCAGAATCTTCGGGTGCTTTGAGCAAGATTTTGATGACATTTTCACGCGCCGCCGGCGACATTCTCTGCCACGCGATATAAGCCGTTAATTTATGCCCGACATCGTTCCATGCAAATGCCGACGGACAAAAAACAGTAATTACCAAACTTAAAAGCAAAAAATTGACGATTGATTTTTTCATTTTAGTTTCCTGAATCTATTTGGAAGATTTTAACGAAGTTAAGGAATTAACAAAAGGCGGTAAATGCAAGTTTTAATTTTCTCTTACATTTAACGCCCCGATACAAATTATTTTTAAGTAATATCATCAAATAAAGTGCAAAAGAATTTAGACGGCGCGTCTAAAAAACAGATTCAATCGGAAGGACAATTTACAAGGGCAATTAAAGGGAATTTTATGAATACGGTATTAGATCAAAATCGGATAGCACAATCGGTCTTAAATCGAACCAATAAAGTTTTTGGTGAAAGAATCGGAATCATGGGCAAGATTTTCGGCTGCTGGCACAAGCAATTGAGCCGCCCTTTTACCAATCAAAAATCGTCGTATCGGGCGTGTCTGAATTGCGGTGCGTTGAAACATTTCGACACGGAAAATTTGAAAACCGTCGGACCTTTTTATTATCCCCCGATAATATCGCTTGAAAAATAAGCCGAGCGATAAACTGACCCCCGGCAAACTCCGCTTGCCAATAACCCCCTAAAGCGTAACTTACACAAAATTAGTTACGCTTTTTTTATTTTTCAAACAAAATATTCGCCGCAAAAAATAAAATCCGCGCGCCCGAGAATCAACATTTCATCGTCCTCGCGCCAAGTTATTTCGGTAATTCCGCCTTCTGTGTGAACCGAAACTTCGCGTCCGGTTTTTCCGGTAAATGCGCTCAAAACTGCCGCGCCGCTCGAGCAGGTTCCCGAAGCCGATGTTTCGCCCGCGCCGCGTTCCCAGATTTTTAGTTCGATGTTTGCTTGGTCTAAAACTTTGACGAAAACGATATTTGCGCGTTCGGGAAATTTCTCGTGCCGTTCCATCTTGCGCCCGACTTCGCGCCAGTCGAAATTAAATTCCTCGACAAAAACACACGCAACCGGATTTCCGACGTTGACACAACTTACAAGAAATTCCTGATTATCTATTTTGACGGGCTGATTTATAACCGATTCGAGTTTTCCGTCTGCGACAAACGGAATTTCATCGCTCGAAAATTTCGGTTTGCCGATTTCCGCGTCAAACCAGTAATGTCCGTCCGCGATTTTCTCGGTCAAACGATAATTTTTGACACCGCTTTTTGTTTTTAAGCGTAAATTCTCGTCTGACCAGAGATTTTTGAAAAAAGCATACGCGACCGCACACCGCGTTCCATTGCCCGAAAATCCGGCTTCCGAGCCGTCGGGATTGATGATGCGGCACGAAAAATCTGCCGTTTCTTCGCTCGATTTTTCCAGAATGGCGATGCCGTCCGAGCCGATACCTGTGTTGCGATGAGAGAATTGTTTGGTAAATTCGCCGATGTCGAAAATCTCGTTGAGTTCGGCGGCTTCGATGACGACATAATCGTTCCCGAAGCCGTGAAATTTGCAGAATTTTATCGTTTTCATTGGGCTTTTTTGATGCTGACGATAATTTCGGTCGGATGTTTGTATTCGACCACAAAATCAACCTTGTCGCCAACCGCCAAACCTTTCAGTATAGCTTTGTCTTTGACAAAAAATTCCATCTGCATCGCGGGCATCAAGTCCTTCATTTCTTCGTGGTTTATTTCAATCGAGCCGCCATCGTTGTTGATTTTCGTGACAGTTCCTTTGCCGTCATAATTTCCGTCTTTCGGAACCGAAGGCGCAGTCACAGGCGCAGTTTTGACATTTTCCGGCTTCTGTTCCGAAACATTTTTTTCGCAAGCCGAAAGCGCAAAGCAGAAAACAAAAAGCGTAAAAATCAGAAACTTTCTCCCCATCTCCTCTTCTCCCTTTTCCCCTTCTTCTTACTTCCGTGCCGCCGGTTTTACCTTCAAAGTCAGCTTTTCCGTGCCGCGAATGACTTCGATTTCGTATTCGGTATCGGCTTTGAGTTCGCCGAGAATGAAAGTGTAATCCTGCACGTTGCGGATTTCCTTGCCCGCGAATTTGACGATTTTATCGCCTGCTTTGAGTCCGCCGATTGCCGCCGGAGAACCGTCGCGCACGCCGTCAAGCATCATTCCGTCGTTTGATTCGCCGTAACCCGGCACAACGCCGATGGTGACGTTAAAACTCATCCGTCCACCGGTTGACGACGATTGAGCAACTTTGTAAGTCGGACGATTCGGCATAAATTGGTCAATGTAATTCGTGATGTCGGAAACGTATTCGACGATTTTTTTCAAACCCGCGTAGTTGATTTTGTCCGCCGTGTCCGAAGGTTTGTGATAATCGGTGTGCGTTCCCGTGAAAAAGAAAAGCACGGGAATTTGTTTGCCGTAAAACGATGAATGATCGGACGGTCCGAAACCGTCTTCGTTGAGTTGAAGATTGAAAGGCGTAGCTGCGGAAATCTCGGCTAAAGTCGGAAATTCGTATTGGCTTTCAGTAACTTCGATTCTGACTGGCATTTGAACAGCATTGTGAGCAGTTTGAACCATTTCAGTTAACTTGCCTTTTCCAACAACACCCAAAAGTCTAACTGGAATGCGTGATGCATCAACACTCACCGCTTTAAAGCCTTTGGAAGCAAGCGCATCTTCGATAGCCTTTTTGAGCCTGAGATTTTCCGCTTGACTCGTTGGCTGAAAATCGAAATTCTTTTGATTTACCAAACCTTTCCATTCGGTTGCCGTGCCGATTCCGCCGACGGTTAATTTATTTTCCGTGAGCCGTCCGACCATATCCATATTGAGCATCGCGACGGTCTTTTCGAGCGGGAAAATCGGGTTGTTGACGTAATATTTTGAGCCTAACAATCCTTCTTCCTCGCCGCCGAACGCGATGAAAATAATTGTCCGTTTGTTTTTCTTTTCTTTGGCGAAAGTCCGCGCCAATTCGATTAACGCCGCCGTTCCCGAAGCGTTGTCGTCCGCGCCGTGATGAATTTCGGTTGAATTGACCGCGAGACTTCCTTGTCCGCCTTTACCGAGATGATCGTAATGTGCGCCGATGACGATTGCTTCATTCTTCAAAACAGCGTCGTTGCCTTCTAAAATTCCGATGACGTTGTAAGCGTCGGTTTGTTTTTTGACGAGATTAACTTTGAAGCTAACGGTCGGCGATAAATCACGAAAACCGACTTTGATCTTTGCGGTCGTGTCTTTTTTCATTGCCGTCAGATTTTCGATGGTTTTCAGTTCAGTTTCCTTGATGCCGAGAATATTTGCGGCGGTCGTGCGCGAAACGGCGAATATCGGAACAGCGGTTTCGCCGTCAGTTTGATTATATTTAATGCGGGCATTGCGGTCGTTTTCAAATTTATCTTCACGCGAAATCAGCAGGAGTCCGACCGCTCCTTTGTCTTTGGCAATTTTTGCTTTGGCGTGAACGGTGAAACGCGAGAAAGGCGAACGCGGCGTGTCGTTTTCGGGATTTCCGTCAAACGCGAGAACAACTTTTCCGCGCACATCTGAGCCGTCGTAATCGTTAAAATTCGATTCCGCCGATTCGATTCCGAATCCTGCGAAAATAATCGGCGAGTTTTGCGCTTCGCCGTTCGGCGAAAAGAGAAGCGGTTTGACCGGATTATTTTCTTCGACTTTAATCTGCGAAGCGTTGACATTTTTCAGGTTTAACTTAAATTCGTTACCCGTTTCGGCAATCTCAACGCCGGTCGTGTATGGAAATTTTTGCAGAAAATTCTTGCTCGTCTTGCCGTTGACGACATTTGAAACGCCCGCTTTGAGTTTGTATTGCGCGAAAAGATTGGCGATATATCCGGCGGCGGTCGTCGCGCCTTGCTCGCCCGTTCGGCGACCTTCCAACTGGTCGGAAGAAAGATACGCAACATTCGTCCGCAGATTTTGCTCGACAACATCAGCCTTTTGCGCCGCCACGCTCAACGCGAGAGATAATAAAAGTAGAAAACTTAAAAATTGCTTTTTCATATAATTTTAACCGCGAAAAACGCGAAAAATGCTAAAAATAATTTCGTGTATTTCGCGTGTTTCGCGGTTTGATAAATATTACTGAACCCAATCGGCGATGAAAACATTGGTGTCGCCGGTTTTAGCGGCGTTACGGTTTGACGCGAAAACGAGTTTTTTGCCGTCGGGTGAAAACATCGGGAAGCCGTCGAAAGTTTCGTTGAAGGTGACTCTTTCTAATCCCGTGCCGTCAACATTAATCATCGCCAGATCGAAATTTCGTTTGCGCGGGTCGGTCGCAAAATAGTTGGTGCAGAAGATGATTTTTTTGCCGTCGGGCGTAAAATACGGCGCGAACGATGCCGCGTTTAATTTGGTTACTTGACGCTTATTGCTGCCGTCGGCATTCATCGTCCAGATTTCAAATGTCGTCGGCACGACTAAATGCTGTAAGAGATATTCTTTGTCGCGTTTGATTAAGGCTTCATCTGACGGATGCGAACCGCGATAAACGATCATTTTGCTGTCCGCCGAGAAAAACGCGCCGCCGTCGTAGCCGGGTTCGTTGGTCAGACGTTTGACGTTTTTGCCTTTCGTGTCCATCGAATAAAGTTCCAGATCGCCGTCGCGTTCCGATGTGTAAATGATTTGTTTGCCGTTCGGCGAAACGGTTGCTTCCGCGTCATAACCTTTGGTTGTCGTCAGCGGTTTGATGTTTTTGCCGTCCGCGTCGGCGACATAAATATCGTAGTCGGGATAAACCGCCCAGACGTAGCCTTTGGTAAAATCGGGATTCGGCGGACATTCTTTTTTGCCCATAAAGGTCGAGGCGTAGATAATTTTTTTGCCGCCTTTCAGAAAGTAGGAACAGGTCGTTCGACCTTCGCCGTTGGAAACCATTTTGACGTTTGAGCCGTCAACATTCATCGAAAAAATCTGGTCGCATTGGAGCGCGTCGCGTTTCGATTGAAAGATCAATTTCTTGCCGTCGGACGAAAAATACGCCTCGGCATTTTCGCCGCCGAAGGTTAGTTGTTTGATGTTTTTCAGGTGCTTTTCGCCGTCAATCTGAAGATTATTTTGAGCGAAGGTATTGACACATAGGGTTATAATAAAAATCAAGGACAAGAATTTCATATTGTAAATCATAGCAGTATCGGTTTTAGTTGTTTGAATCTAAAAGAATAAGTTTTGCGAATTAAAAAGTGAAGCGAAAGTAATTGATTATTCGCAAAAACGATCAATAAAGTTTCCGTTTATGCAATTTTAGTTGATTATTACAGGTGAAAGATGAGTTTTGAAACAAAAAAAGAAGTTCTCGACTGGTATGAAAAACAGCCGCGTGCGCTAACCGATGAATTTATCGGCAACATCGCATGGAAGGACGTGAAGAATTATGAATTGGACGAAAGGTTAGTGCCGGTTCTGATTTATATGCGCGATGTCGAGGTTTTGACCGATATGTATCACGACGAACTGCGCCGCACGCCGACAGGCAAAGATCCGTATATCAGCAAATTTATGGAGCGTTGGGGCATTGAAGAAATCACGCACGGCGAAGTTATCAACCGTTTTCTGAACGAAGCGGGAATCGAAACGGGCGAAAAATGGAAAGAGGAAGTTCATCGCTCGGTCACATACACTTACAAAGTCAATAATTATCTAATTTCAATGCTCACGAATCTGATCGGCGAAAAATTTACGGCGACGCATATGGCATACGGTGCGATTCACGAATTTTCGGCGGGACAATCCTATCGCCGGCTGATGAAAATCGCCAATCATCCGGTTTTGAACGGGATTCTGACAGCGATTATGCGCGAAGAATCGGCACACGCACGCTTTTACGCGAGCGTGGCGCACATCGAGCTGAAACGCAGCGATTTTGCCCGCAAAACGGCGCGCTTTATTATTGATAAATTTTATAAGCCCGTCGGACAAGGCTCGCGTCCGAAAAAACAAACGCAGTATACCATCGGCACATTATTCAGCGGCGACGAAGGCTTGGAATGGTTTGACCGCAACGTCACGCAAAAAGCCCAGACTTTTCCGGGCTTTGACGGTCTGACAAAGGTAACTGATACGATCGCGCAGATTCAAAACAAACAATTCGCTTAGAAATCAGTATAGTGAGCGGTAGCGAACACCATTCGCCTTTGAGATTATTTTAGAATAACCGGATGCTCACTACCGTTCGCTATACTGATTTTACTTATTCTTTTTGTCTTTTTTATCGTCGTCTTCGTCGTTCGCGGTTTGTTCGACCTGTTCGACGATGTTGAAAGCCGACAATTCGCCTTTGTTCATATTGAAAAGCCGTCCCGCCGCTTCGTCAACTTCGTAATCGGGCGATTTGTCCTTGAAGATGATTTGATTGACGGCTTTGCCGCTCATCAAATTAACGCCGACGAGTCCCGCGCCTTTATCTTCCTTGCCTTTGAGCGTCGTCAAAACATAATAAACATTGCCGCTTTGTTTGGACGCGGTGTATTTTTTACCGACTTGAATTTGATACGCCTGCATCAGATTTAAAAACTTTGAATTCTGCTCGAACGCCGAATTATAATCTCCGCGATTCGAGTAATTCGCTTCCTGCGCTTCGGAAATGACCGCCGCCGTAATCGTGATCGCCGTCAAAACGATTGTTTGCCAGCCGTCAATGCCGGGCGCATCGTATTTCGTTGACCAATCAATCTGGCGCGATTTCGGGTTGAAACCGATCAGATGCTGCATTCCGCGCACGACGACCGTGCCGTTCTCTTGGCGGACAATCGAAACGGGATTATCGGTCGTGTCCGCGCCTTTTTTGAAAAATCCGCCGACTCCGCCCATTGCAATCGCCGCAACTTTTCCCGCCGTCGCCGCCGCGCCGACTTTTAATTTGAATTTCAGCGGAATTTTATAGGCTTCCTTAACCTTGCCCTGACTCGACATATCCAAACCGATCAGATTTTTTTCGTCGCCGATGAGAAGCGTGTTGTCGTCGGGCAGAATCATCATATTCGTGATCGAATTTTTCGCGCCTTCGTAAATCCAATTCGTCGCGCCCGTTGCTTTGTTTAAAGCAACCACGCCAATCGGCGATTTTTTCTGCCATTCGCCTTTCTTGCCGCTGAAAAACTGTCCGCCCATCCGACCGTAAACGACATCGCCGAACATCTGCATTTCGGCGATTCCGCCTTTGCCGAAATCTTTCGTCGTCCATTTGACCGCGCCCGAATTCTTATCAATTGCGCGGATAATTCCTTGCGCGGATGTGTAAATCATATCGCCGTCAATGATCGCCTGACCGTTCGTGTTTTTGAGCGAACCGTCCGTGACATCGTAAATCGTTTTCCAGACGAGCTTGCCGTCCGCAAGGTTGTAGCGATGCAATCCGGCGTAAGTCATATACATCGAATCGCCGTCAAACATCGGCGGATTTTCGCCGTCGAGATTGAAACGGCTGCTTGCACCGCCGCCCGAACCGAGCAGCATCGCGCCCGCGCCGCCGCGTTTTTTCTTTTCAACGCCGTAAAGATCAACTTTTTCGGTGTATTCGTTTTGCCACAAAAGCTCGCCTGTGGACATTTTCAGCGCGAAAATATCGGGTTTGTCCTTGTTCATCCGGTTATCACGAATCGTCAAAAAGACGAGCATATCTTTTTTGTAAAGCGGTGAAACCTCGACCGTGTAGCCGAGCATTTTTTCGGTTTGCCAGACGGTTTCGCCCGTTAGAGTATCAACCGCCGTGAGCTTGGTTTTGCGCTGCGCCCAACCCGAATTATCGGCAAATAAAACGAGCGGCGTTCCCGGCAGTTCGGTGTATTCGTCTTCCTTTATTTCGCCCAAATCCGTGCGCGTCCAAAGCTGTTTGCCGCTCGCGCCGTCAATCATCGAAACACTGTTCGGCTGTCCCACCATGACGTTGCCGGTTTCCATCATCGAATACCATTTCGCGCCTTTGAACGACCAAATCGGCGTATCGGCAAGCGTTTGCGAAACAGCCAAAAGCATTAAAAACGCAAAAGTTAAAGCCGTAAATTTTATAAACTTCAGTTCCATTTTCATATTTTCCACACAATCTAAAATTCGTCTGCAAAAAGCGAAATTTTCGCTTCCGAACAGAATCGCAAGAATTTTGGTGAAAAAGGGTCAGAAGAACTTTAAAACTATATTTGCCTACGAAACATACGAAAAATGCGAAAAAAAATCATAATGCGTTTGATCTTAATTTTCGTGAATTTCGTATATTTCGCAGGCAAATATCTCTGGTTTTAAGTGATTTTCAGAAATCGCTAAAGCTCAAACCCGTTCGTTGCTGAAATTGTTCCGCCATCGAAGGCATTTCAAACGAATTTTCGTCCTTCGAGATTCTTTCGACGCGCCACATCGGGAAAAAATAATCCTGCATCGGCAGATACGGTTCGCTGTTCACAATCGAGCGCGTCCAATCGTCGAAATACTCCAAATCAACGCCGCGCAAAAAAATGCCCGAACCGCTGATTTCGTGCAGAATCCCGACAATTTTCTCACGCGGATTTTGTAAAATAATGATGACCGATTCGCCCGACTTTATTTTTGCCATAAATTAACCTTTGGAATTTTGGCACAAATCACCCAGAATTTGAAATAGGTTTGTTTTTCAATTGTTTGTTTCCCGAAAATTATTCTAAAATTTATATAAATCTAAAATCCGAAATCTAAAATCCAAAATCGAAAGATGCACATCACCAAAATCGAACTCGAAGACATCAAATCTCACCGCGAAGCGACCTTTGAATTTCAGCGCGGGACAACCGCGATCACGGGCGAAAACGGCGCGGGCAAAACGACGATCATCGAAGCCGTCGCGTGGACTTTGTTCGATCTGCTCGATTACAAAAAAGACGATTTCGTCCGGCGCGGCGCGAAAAAAGGCGTGGCTCGCGTCACTTTTGAAAGCGGTTTGGACGGACGCGAATACAGCGTCTACCGCGACACGGGAACGGGTTATTACGTCTATGACGTGCAATTGAAAAACCGCATCGCCGATAAAAAGGAAGAAGTTTCGCGCTTTTTGTGGGCGCATCTCGGCGTTGAAGCGGGAACCGATTTGGAAGCACTTTTTCGCCGTGCCATCGGCGTTCCGCAAGGCACGTTCACGGCGATTTTCTTAGAAACGGCGACCGAACGTAAAAAGGCTTTCGACAAACTCTTAAAAGTCGAAGAATATCGCCAAGGCGCGGAAAAACTGCTTGAAACATCGCGTTTTATTCAAACTAAAATCACGACCGTCCGCGAAAAAATCGCCCGCGCCGAAGGCGAATTGGCGCGGTTTGAATTGGTCGAAGAAGATTTGAAAACCTTTACGGCGCAGACGGAAGAATTATCGAAAACGCTCGAAACTACTGAAAAGGAAGTTTCCGCGAAAAGCGAAACGGTTAAAAAGTTTGACGAAACGGAAAAGGCAATTAACGAATTAAAATCCGTGTTCGACAAATTGCAGAACGAAAAATCACGCGCTGAAATTCTGCTCGGGCAAAAGGAAAATGAATTAAATCAAGCGCGAAATGCTTCGGAAAAAATCAAGCTCGTCGAAGGCGATTATCAAAAACATACGGACGCGCTCGGGAAATTAAAGGAATTCGAGCGCGAACGGACAGAGCGCGAAAAATTAAACGTCGAACAGCGCAAAATCGAAACGGCGCAAATTAATGTTTTCGCCGAACAAAAACGCTTGCAGGAAAATCTCGAAAAGGCGCAGCAGGCGCATCAGGAAATCGTCAAATTAACGCCGAAAATTTCTGAACAGGAAACGCTCGAAAAAATGCGCGACGACGCAATCGAACAAATCGCCAACACGAAATCGAAGCAGGACGAAATCCGCCGGCTCGACGAAAAAATGAACGATTTGCGCGCCAAATATACAAAAAATAAGGAGCAGATCAAGGAAGCCGAAGCCAGATCGGAAAGCGCGAAAAACTACGAATCTTTGCAAAAACGCGATTCTGAAATCACCCGCGACATCACGCGTTTTCGCGCCAAACTCGAACACGACGAACAGTTTCAGGCGGAAGTTAAAAACGGTTTGTGTCCGATTTTGTCGCAAAAATGTTTGAATCTGAAAGTGGGTGAAACGCTCGAAGGATTTTTGAAAGACCAGTTTGCCGAAATAAAAACAAACATCGGAACGCTCGAAACCGAGCAAAAATCGCTCTCCGACGCGCTGAGAATTTCACGCGAAGCGGAGAAATTCTCGGCGACGCTCGAAACTCTCAAAGCGCGTGAAGAGGAAATCTCGATTGAAGGCAAAAGCTACAAAGCCGAAAAGGAAAATCTGCTCAAAGACATCGGCGATTTGGCGAAAATCCAAAGCGGTTTAGGCGAAACGGAAGCTAAATTGAAAGATTTGGGCAATCCGAAAGCGCGGATTCAGATGCTCGAAACGGAAGTTAAACGCGAAGTGCCGATTCGGGAAAATCTTTCGATCATCGAAAAAAATCTCGAACGCCTCGAAAGCGACAAGCGCATCAACACGGAAAAACTCGAAAGCTACAAGGATTTGGACGCGAACTGGAAACAGTTTTCAGACATTCGTGACCAAACGGCAAACGCGCATCGTGAATTTTTGACGAATGAAAATCTTGCCAAACTTTTACCCGAAAAAGAGAGGGAATTTACAACGGCGAAAAGCGGAATCGAACAATTGAAAACCGATTCGGCAAAAGCCGAAAAGGATTTCGAGGCGGCAAGCAAAGATTACGACCGCGAGCTTCATCAAACCGAAAAGTTTGCGCTTCGGGAAGCGGAAAAGCGTCTGGCGGAAACGCGGGCGAATCTGGCGAATGCCGAACGGCAAAAAACGCAAGCCGAAAACGAATTAAAGCGTCTGGCGGAAGTCCGCAAAGCGATGCAGGCAGAGTTTCAGGAAAAAGAAAGGCTCGAAAAAATTGCCGAAGCGACGGATTTTATCCGAGAAACTTTGAAAAAGAGCGCACCGCTTGTCGCGAAAAATTATATTTATTACGTGTCGCTCGAAGCCAATCAAATGTTTCGCGAGATTTCGGGAAATGCTGAACGGACGCTTAAATGGACGGAAGATTACGGAATTCTGCTCGAAGAAAACGGCTACGAGCGACCGTTTGTCAATCTGTCGGGCGGCGAACAGATGGCGGCGGCTTTGTCCGTGCGCTTAGCTTTGCTCAAACAGCTTTCTGATGTAAGATTAGCGTTTTTCGATGAGCCGACGACGAATATGGACGCTGCGCGGCGCGAACGTCTTGCCGAGCAGATTTCGCATATCACGGAACGCAAAACCTTCGACCAGCTTTTTGTGATTTCGCACGACGATACGTTTGAAGGTTACGTTGATAACGTCGTTTCGGTGGCGGGAAATGGTGATGAATAAATTGTTCAAGAATAAAGCGTTTGTTTCGGGATTTTTTGTCGGGCTTGTTGCGTTTTATTTGACTAATTATTGCAGCTATTTACAAAATCGCCCGGGAAATTTTTGTGATGATTGCGGCTGGAGTTTTGGCGTTCCGTTTCGTTTGTATCAGGAAGTCGGTTTTTTTAGTGTCAAAGAATTTTTGTGGTTTGGTTTAACTGCTGATATTTTGATTGCAATAACTTTCAGTTTCATCGTCGGATTAATTCTTAAATTTGTTTGGGAGAAATTGACGGCGAAAAGATTGAAATAATAATGAAAGACGAATTGGAAAAATGCTTCGAGTTTATTCTCGAAGTCGAGAAATTGAAGGGAATCGAGCGCAAAGTTAAACCGCTCGGACTCGACCGTTACGAAAATTCTGCCGAACATAGCTGGCAGGCGGCGTTGATGGCGCTTGTGTTGGCGAAATACGGCAATGCATCTTTGAACGTCGAAAAGGTCGTCAAAATGATGCTTGTTCACGACATCGGCGAGATTGACGCGGACGACGTGTTTTTCTTTGATGACGCAGGAAGATTGGACGCAAAGGAAAAAGAACTCGCGGCGATGAAACGAATTTTCGGACTTTTGCCCAACGAAAAATCGGCGGAATTGTTTGAGCTTTGGAACGAATTTGAAAACGGAGCTTCGGCGGAAGCGAAATTCGCCCGTGCGATTGACCGCGTGATGCCGGTTTTGCAAAACCTTTACAACAACAAACAAAGCTGGACGGAAAACAACGTCACGAAAGAACAGATTTTGACGAAAACCGCCTATATCGGCGACGGCAGCGCGATTCTTTGGGAAACTATTGCCGAAAAAATAGAGAAAGCGTTTGAATAGGAATTTATGAAAGAAGTTACAATCGTCTGCGACGGTTCATCGCTCGGCAACGGCAAGGGAAATCCGCGCGCGGCGGCGGCGGCGGCACTCGGCTACAAAGGTTATTGGCGGGCGTTTGGCGAATATCTCGGCAACGCGACGAACCAGCAGGCGGAAATTGCGGCGGCGGCGATGGGGTTGGAGCAATTGTCGGAGCCTTGCAAAGTCCGTGTTCTAACCGATTCGCGCTATGTCGTGCAAACTATGCAGGGCAACTTTCGCAAGAAAACAAACCTCGAATGGTGGGCGCGGATTGACCGCGCGGCGCAAAAACACCAAATCGTTTGGGAATGGGTCAAAGGTCACAATGGTCACGACGTGCAGGAAGTCGTTGATACACTGGCGCGAAAAACCGCCGAACTCGGGAAAGTTGACGACGCAATGTTTGATGAATTGGTCGCGGAAATAGGAGTTTTGGAAATTTGATGAGAGAAGAGGAGAAGAGGAGAAAAGGAGTAGAGGAGAAAAGGAGAAAGTCAAAAAATCTCCTATTCTCTTCTCTTTCTCTTCTCTTTTTAATTTTAAGTCTTTGTTTGACGCTTTCCGCGCAGAAACGAAATGCACTCGGCTGGATTTGGCAAAATCCGCTGCCGCAGGGCAATCCGCTTTATTCGATTCACTTTTCAAAAGACAAGGAATTTGGCTATGCGGTCGGTTCGGACGGCACGATTTTACGAAGCGAAAACGGCGGTTTTCGTTGGGAAAAGCAATATCCGCCCGTCGGCGTAACGCTTTCGGGCGTTTTCGTTAAAGACAAAAAGACGGCGATTATTGTCGGCGCACGCGGCACGATTTTCATGACCAACGACGGCGGAAATGAATGGAAACCGATTTTGATTGAGTGGAAAGATCAACTTTACGGCGTGAATTTCGCGGGCGAAAATTTGCAGACGGGTTGGACGGTCGGAACTTACGGACGCATTTTGAAAACCTCGGACGGCGGCTTGACATGGAAATCGCAGGACGCGAAAACAAAAGAAAATCTGTTGAAAATTTCCGCATTTGATAAGGAAAAAGCCGTCATCGCGGGACAAAACGGAATTGTTTTGACAACCAAAGACGGCGGCGAAACGTGGAAAACCAATAATCCCTGCGGCGCCGCGCTGATTTCGAGCGCGGCGTATCTTTCGGCGGAAAAGGTCGTCGCGGTCGGTTACGGCGGTTGTGTGGCGCGTAGCGAAGACGCAGGCGAAACGTGGCAAAGAATCAATATTTTCAGCCGCGCCGATTTTCTTTCGGTGTCGTTTGCCGACGACAAAAACGGCTCGATGACCGATGCGAACGGTCTGGTTTGGCTGACTGGCGACGGCGGAACGATGTGGCTGCCGTTTAATATCCGGACAAATCCGAAGCTCGTTTCGTTGTTTTTTGCCGACCAATATACAGGTTGGGCAGTCGGCGAAAGCGGTTTGATTGTTCGCACCGATGACGGCGGTTACTCGTGGCAGCGTCTGAGCGAAGGTGGGCGCGAAGATGTCAATGATTTGGCATTTTTTGACGAAGAACTCGGCATTTCGGTCGGCTCACGCGGAAAAATCCGGATTACCAACGACCGCGGACGAAACTGGCTGCCGGTCGTTTCGGGAACCAGTGTAAATCTGAATTCGCTGAACTTTATCAGCGGTGAAAAAGGCTGGATCGTCGGCGACGGCGGAACGATTTTGCGGACTATAAACGGCGGCGCGAGTTGGGGCAATGGCATTTCCAACGTCAAAGAAGACCTTTTGGGCGTTTATTTTGTGTCGGAAAAACTCGGCTTTGCGGTCGGCGCAAACGGAATGATTTTGCGAAGCACGAGCGGCGGCGCGTATTGGGAAGTTATCGAATCGGGAACGCGCAACTGGCTCGAAGACGTGAAGTTTTTTAACGAAAAACACGGCATCATCGTTGGCGACCGGGGAACGATTTTGACGACCGAAGACGGCGGTCTGACGTGGAAAAAAGTCAAAACGAATCTCAAGGAAAATCTTTACGCCGTTTCATTTTACAACCGAAAAATCGGCTTTGCGGTCGGTTCACTCGGGACAATTCTGCGTACCGAAGACAGCGGCGTAACGTGGCAAGACCAAGAGGCAAATGTCCGCATAAATCTTTACGCGGTGACGGCTTACGGGCGCAATGAAGCGTTGGCAGTCGGCGAACTCGGCGCGGTTTTGCGTACCGAAGACGGCGGAAAAACATGGGAAACTCAGCCGAATGTGACGAGCAACGCGCTTCAGGCGATTGCCTTTCTCGGTGGAATTAATCTATGGATCGGCGGACGCGGCGGCGCGATTCTGCGGCGTTCGGAAACGCTTTCGACCATCAAAACAACGACCGCGCCGAAAGTTCGTCCGACACTGAAGTTAGGTCAAAAACCGAAATCGCGCACGCCTTTGATAACAATCACCGACGACGGCGACATTCCGGTTGCTACTGAACCCAAAAAAGATAATCAGTAAAGAGTAGAGAGTAAAGAGTAGAGAGTGGAGAGTAGAGGGAAAATCTTCTAACTCTTCACTCTCTACTCTTTACTCTCCACTAATACAGAAATCCATTCGCCGTCGGTTTCAATTTTGAAATCTGAAATCTGAAATTTTTCCAGGTCGTCGGTGATAAGTTTTTCCTGTTCCTTCAAAATTCCCGATAAAACCAATATTTTTTGCGACTTTTGAATCAGCAAAGGCAGAATCGGCAAAATCACGTCAGCCGTCAGATTGGCGCAGACAAAATCAAACGAATCGGTTTCTGCGGAAATCGAACCGACGTAAAATTCGATGTTTTCGGTTTCGTTTATTTCACCGTTTTCTTTCGCAATGACAATCGAATCTTCATCCGTATCGCAGCCGACAATTTTGCCTTTTGCCTTTTTACTTTTGCCTTGAATTTTAGCTGCGCCGACGACTAAAATTCCCGTGCCGGTGCCGACATCGAGAAAAGACATCGCGCCGTCGTAATTTTCCTCGATCGCTTTCAGACAGAGCTTGGTTGTTTCGTGCGTTCCCGTGCCGAAAGCCATCGAAGGCTCGATGCGAATGACGATTTTGTCGGGTTTTTCGATAATCTCCCAAGTCGGTGCGATGATAAATTTGTCGGTTTCGGTCGGTTTCCAATGCTTTTTCCATTCGGCGAGCCAATCCTGATTTTCAATTTCACGCCACGCAAAATTTTTCACCGAACTCGCGGGAAAACCGTAGATTTTCAGGCTTTGCGCTAATTTTTCGCGCAAAATCTCATCGTCAATTTGCTCGTTAAAATAGCCGATGACGATGAGATTTTCGGTTGATTTTTTACCGAGATGATTTATCTCGTTGCCGAGCGATTCGAGTTCATTGAGCGCAAATTCGACCGCTTCTTCCGTGTCGGGTTCGGTTTCGATCTCGACCGAATACCAGTTTTTTTGTGCGTTTTTCATCTTATAAATTAAAAAAATTCGATTGCCCGTCAAAGACAATCGAATCTTTAAATTGAGTTATCGAAAGTTTCTAATTTTTACCTTTTTTGCCGCCGCCGCCTTTTCCATTACCGCCGCCGCCGTTTCCGTTGCCGCCATTTTGTTTTCCGTTACTGTTTTGTTTGGCTTCATTGTTCGGTTTATTCTGCTTAAAGTCTTGACGCTCGACCTTACTCGGCTTGTCCTGTTTCATCTTCGGACGTTCGACGCGTTCCGCTTTGTTCGGTTTTACATTTTCCCGCTCGATACGTTGCGGTTTGTTCGGTTCATCAAATTTTTCATTCTTTTCCTTTCGGAAATTTTCAAATTTGTTCCGATTTTTATCGGCTTTGTTTTCAAACTTGTTTTCAAATTTGGACTGTTTTTTATCTATCTTATCATTTTTGACTTGAACGAATTCAGGCTTGTTCGGGTTATTTTTTCTGAATTCCTTTTGTTCTTTAGTCGGTTTCGCCAGATTCGCAAAAATTTTCTCCGACGTTTTGCCTTTATACGGCGAATTTACGCGGATATTCGTAATCGTCGGACTAACTGTTTTGACAAATACCGGCGCGGAATAATATTCCTCAATTCGCGTGCGATAGACAGGTGTTTCGACGACACGGTAGTTTTCGTAATAATCGGGATAATTTTCGTAATAATAAGGCGATTGATAATAATCAACGCGGTTTGCGAAAACCCAATCGGCAATTGCCGGATTTCTGTCTTGCCAGTTGGTTTCGTAATAATAATTATCGCCGTAAAGCTGTTCGTTTCCGTTCAAAAGAACTCGTGTGCCGTATTCGTCAAAACGGTCGCGGTCGAAAATAATTCGGGCGATTTCCTGAATCTCGTCCGCGCCGAATCTGTCAAAAAGCGTAAAGCCGCGCTGATTGGAATCACGGTCATCAAATTCCGCTACGCTGATATAATCGGCATAATCGTCGCCGTTTAAGTCGAGATTATTGACACCTTCTTCGTTGTTGAGCAAATACTCGAATTCCTCGGCATTATCGGCTTTTTCAAGCAAATTGCCGACCGCCTGCAAATCCAAATTTTTACTTGCCAGACTTGCGGTTTCTTCTTGCGAAACTTCGCCCGAATATTGCGGGTTATATGAAGAAGTTTCGTCCGGTTGGCTCGAATTACACGCGGTTAAAAACAATGCGGATATAAAAAATAATACGGATAATTTGAAAAATTTCATAAATTTGTCCTTCCTTTTACTCTTTTCTACAAGATTTGCTCGAGTAGCTTTACTCAATGTTGGGCAATTGGTGTGCCGTAAAGCGAGTTTTTCGAGTTAACTTAAGAAAAAACAAAGACTTATTAACCTGAACGGTTATTAATATTTCAAATATCTTTGACCCTTTGGCGCACATTCGACTCATTCGGGAAACGATTTTTGATCAATTGATGTATCGGATTAAGACACATCAATTGATTATTTCAAGACTGAATTTGTTGTCGGCTGATTTTATCGGCGGCGGCTACTGCTACTGCTTCTCGAACTGCTGCTGCTGCTGCTTGAACTTCGACTGCTCGAAGACGAAGACGGTTTTGAATATGACGGATACGAACTGCTCGGACGGGAAGTCGTCGAACTGCTCGGATAGGTGGAAGTCCGCACGGTGCGCGACGGATTCGATTTTTGAAAAGTCTGTTGCGCGACGCTCGGTTTTGAAAGCGGTGCTTTGATGTTTGAAGCCGATTTTCCGTAATTCGGCGAAACGAGTTTGTTTTTGGTTGTCAGCGAAGGCACGGATTTGAGCGGCGACGAATCTTTGTAACTCTTGACCCGTGAACGGTAAACGAGCAATCCGGCAACCGCGAAAGCCGTGAAAGCCGCCGGATAAATGCCGTAGCGGTAAGGCGAGGAATAATAGGAATGCGAACCGTAAGACCACGACGAAAACGGAGATTCGTCGTAATTCCAACTGCCCGAATAATAATCGTCCGTGCCGTAAATCTCCTCGTTTCCGGCAACGTGAACGTCAATCGTTTTGTCCTTCGGATTATCGCGTTCAAGCATAATCGTCGCCACTTCCTGAATGTTGCCGCTGCCCAAATCAACCGAGAGCGAATAGCCTTTCGCGTTTTCGGTCGCATTTTTAAATTCGGTGACATTGATATAATCAACCTTGCCGTTTTCGTCCAAATCGAGATTATTAACGCTCTCGGGCAAATTCAACAATCGCTCGAAATCTTCGGCATTTTTCGCTTTTTTGGCTAATTCGGTCACCGACTGTAAATCCAAACCTTTTTCCGCCGTTGCGATTTCAATCGGCGTTGTAGCGGTTGTCGGTGCCGGAGAAGTCGAAGCGTAATTTGTCGAGGTGTAATTTGACCGCGAGTTACAGGCGAGAAAACTGAAAATTAACAAAATCGCGGCAAGTTTTGAAGACGAATTGACGGAACGAAGATTTTTCATAGATAAAGACTCCAAGATTGAATTTTTGCAGACAATTTTAGCAATTTGTTTTTTCGACGACAAATGATTTCTTAAAACTTTTATTCTTTGATACCCATTTCGTCGAGCGAGCGTTCTTGATTGCGCCAGTTTTCGACGACTTTGACAAAGAGTTGGAGGAAAACTTTTTTGTTCAGAAGTTTTTCAACGTCAACGCGGGCTTCCGTGCCGATTTTCTTGAGTTTGATGCCGCCTTTGCCGATAATAATTCCTTTTTGCGAGCTTCTTTCGACAAAAATCGCGCAATGAATTTTCGTCACCATCGGGTCTTCTTCATCATATTTTTCGGTCACGACCGCCGTCACATACGGAATTTCGTCGCCGGTTGTTTGCAGAATTTTCTCGCGCACCATTTCGGCAACCAACACGCGCATTGATTGGTCGGTCAGTTCGTCTTCCGCAAAAATCGCTTCCGATTCGGGCAGATGTTTGATGATTTGGTCTAAAAGATTGTCAACCGCTTCGCCTTTGAGCGCGGAGATTGGAATGATTTCTTCAAACGCAAATTCTTTCGAGTAAGATTCGATAAGCGGTAAAAGCTCACCTTTTTCTTTGATTTTATCAATTTTATTCAAAACCAGAACGGCTTTTTTGCCCGATTGTTTGACCAATTCCAGCACGAATTTGTCGCCGTTTCCGGTCGAAACGGAAGCATCGCGCATTAGAATCAACAAATCAACCGAAAGAATCGCGTCGTGAACCGCCGCCATCATTCGGCGATTGAGCAGAAATCCGGGTTTGTGAACGCCGGGCGTATCAACAAAAACGATTTGCCCCGCATCTTTCGTGACGATGCCTTGGATGCGATGGCGCGTCGTTTGCGGTTTGTTTGAAACCGCCGCGATTTTTTCGCCGACCAGACGATTTAATAATGTAGATTTTCCCGCGTTCGGACGACCGATTAAAGCCACGTATCCGCTCCGAAAATTTTCAGATGTCATTACACAAAGTTACAGAAAAACAGCGGATACTTCAAAGGCGGCAAAAACAGACGGTCTTTCGTGATTCTTTTAAAGGTTTAACGGGTTGCAAACAGACGAGTTTAGCCTGTAAAGTTTGAATCTGAAGTTTTTAAGAGGAGAGAAAGTGAAAACAACTAAATTTTTAACATTAATTACATCGGTTTTGTTCATTCTCGGCGGAATGAACGCTTGCAATCAAACTGCCGAAAACTCGAATATATGAACGAAAAGAACAGCCGGGGACCAATGGATTTTGTCAAAGAAGACGGAAATTGGAAGTTGACGATTCCGAAACCGGATAGCAAAGAAAAATAATAAAAATTCCAAAACGGTATTGAAAATGGGCGATTTGTTGCAAATCACCCATTTTTTTATTTAACCTGAGTTCGTGATAAAGAATTTGCCCAACGGAGCGCAGGCTGCCAGCCTGCCAGCGTTTGAAAAACGCTCAAAACGTCTGAGTTCATTCAAACTTGCCGACAATCAAAGTTCGTGACACCGCTTTGCAAGCGGCGTGGCAGGCTGGTAGCCTGCGCTTCGTTCATATTCCAAACTCACGTTATTTAGCGCACTTTGACGAGAATTTCTTTCTTTCCGCACGGAGCTTCAAAGGTTATCGTGAATGCGCCTGTTTTGGCGGTTACGGATTTGACGATAAAAAATAATTTGTTCGAGCCTTTGCCGATTTCGGGGTCGAGCGTTACCTGAACATCGCTCGGACTGCTTGAAACGGCGGTAATCTGCGTCAGATCGCCCTCGCTTTCAAATGTTACCTCGACACCCAAACTTCCGCCGCCGTTGAGCAGCGAAAGCGAAGCGGGACTGATGCGAAGTTTGCAGGACGAGATTTCTTCCGTCACGGTTCTTGCGTCCGTGTTGTCGGTGATGATAATGCGCGGACGATCTTCGCCCGATAAAATCTTTTCGTCAACCGGCTTTTCGACCGGTTTAGTTTCCGTATTCAAAGTTTCCGTCGGTTTTTCTTCAGCCGGCTTGTTTTCGGTCGGCTCGATTTTCGGCGTTTCGGGTTTGCCGACGCTGATGATGATCGGGTCGAAAAGCGGTTTCGGCGTGGTTGTCGGTGTTGGCTCGTTTGGTTTGTTTTCGGTTTTCGGCTCGATATTTTCGGGCGATGGCGAAACTTGCGGAGTCGGTTCGGGTGTTTTTTCGAGCGTTTTTACTTCTTCGGTTTTCGGTGTTTCTTCTAACTTTGGCGACGGCGTTGCTTCGGGCGTTTTTTCGGGTGTGACGGTTGGAAGATTTTCGGGCAGAGCGGTTATTTCGGTTTTTGAAGTTGGCGAAGTTTCAGGCTTTGTTTCCGGTGCGGGTTGCGGAGTTTCTTCTATTTTGGGAGTCAGCGAAGGTTCTGTTTTTACTTCGGGCGACGGCGTTGGTTCGGTCGTTTTGACGTTATCGGTGTTGGTCGGCGCATTTTTGGTTTCGGTTGTCGCAACGGTCGGCAAAGTTTCTGTTTTCGCGCCGATTCGATTGTCCAGACCGTCTGTGTTGCCGTTCACTTTGATGTAAAGATTTTCGATGACGGCGCGTTTTTCGACATCGGGGAATTCTTTATTGTAGCCTTTGATAAAGGATTCGAGAGCTTCTTTTTCCTTGCCGTCGGCTTGCAGAACTTCGCCGAGATGCCAGAGGCTCGTCCGCGACCACGCGCTTTTTTCGGGCAAAACGCTGAGAGCGCGTTTCAGACGGACAAGCGATTGCGTCGTATCTTTTTGCTGAAAATAAGCCCAACCCGCCGTGTCTTCGATGCGTCCGCGCAAAATCGCCGAAAGCGTCTGACGCGGAACTTCCGGCACGACGACGATCAGATTTTGGCTGATCGCATACTGACGGCTCTCGTAAATTTCGTCCGCGAGAACCGCCGCCGAAGGACTCGGCACATTCAACGCCGCGTCAACGCCGCCGATTGCCGACTTCATCAATTCGAGAACCTTCGACGGCGCGGTTTTTTTCTGCAAAAGACGGCTTGCCGCGAAAAGCTGACGGTGCAGCCGCATATTGTCGCCGCCTTTGGCAAATTCGTCAGCCGTCTGTCCGAGTTCGGTTTCGGTCGCGTCCGCCGTTTCGAGTTTTTGCTGAAATTCGAGCAGAGCCTTTAGTTTATCGGTATTTTCAGACGTATCGGCGGGTTTCGTTTCATAGAGCGCGACGCGCCGTTCGAGCGAAAGCAGTTCGGTAAAACTTTTCGCGTCCGCCAAAATGCGGTTGCCTAAGTAAGTTTCGATTAAACCGTCTTTGTTGATGACAAAATTTCGTTTCAGAGTTTCGGCGGCTTCGCGGTAAAGTCCGGCGGCAAGGCGTGCGGAAGCAAGCTCGTAATCGAGCGTCGGAAAATCGCCGAATTGACGCGCCGCGAGGAGAACTTTTTCGGCTTCGAGCGGTTTGTTTTGCGCGAGCAGTCCGCGTGCCTGCGCGATATACGACCAGACCGAACCGCGGTCAATTTCAATCGCTTTTTGCGAATATTCGACGGCTTTCGCGCCGTTATTATTTGCCGCATACCAATACGCCGCGCCGACCAGAAGCGACGGATTGTTCGGATTTGCTGCGAGCGATTTTGTCAGTTCGGCTTCGGCTTCCTTGATTTTATCGCCGTCAAAAAGCGCGAGCGTCAAACCCGTCTGCGCCGCGATGTCGGTCGAATCCTTTTCAAGCATTGTGCGGTAGATGGCAACGGCTTCATCCGGTTTGCCGAGTGCGCGTTTCATATCCGCGAGGCTACGTTTGTTGGTCACCGATGCGGGGTCGAGTTCGACGGCTTTGGCATACGCGTTTGCCGCGTCTTCGAGCTGAAAATTCAGACGATTGGCAATCGCCAGCGTCAGAAACGCCGTTGCCGAATCGGGCGCGAGTTCGGTTGATTTTTTCGCCAGACGAATCGCTTCCGTGCCGTATTGAACATTGATGAAAAATTTCGATAAGTCGAGAATCTGCGCGGCATTTGCGCCGACTTTTTCCTCGATCAGCTTAACCATCTCGAACGACGCGGTGCGCTGATTGCGCGAATAGAGGCTTAAAGGAAAACCCAAAATCACCCGCGTGAAAAGCTCGTTCGGCACCGGCGATGGCGATTCCTGTAAAGCGAGTTTGAAAAGCGCGATGCCGCCCGCGACATCGCCCGCTTCGATTTTTTTATCGGCAAGTTCGGCGTGAGCGGCGACGATCAAGCCTTGCGCCTTCGGAATTTCGGTTGATGCGGGGAAGTTTTTGATAAAAGTTTGAAAAGCTATGATGCGTTCGTTCGCGTCGGGGATGACTTTGGCTTTTTCAAACTCTTCGGCTTCGGTGCCGAGCTTCGGCGCGACGGTTTTCGCGGGTTTCGGAGTTTTTTTCGGAGTCGTTTTCGGCGTTTGCCCGAAAGCGGTGAGCGAAAAAATAATCAGAAAAAATATAACTGCTAAATTTTTCATAACAACTTAATGCGGTATAAATTTATAAATCAGATAATAACACGATATTGCAATAATCTGCTTACAGTTTTATGCTTCAAGAGATGGTTTGCAATTTTATACCAAAGAATTTTATTCGGAATAACTGATAACTGATAACTGATAACTGATAGCTGAAAATAACGATGTTATCAGCTTTCAGCTATTCCGAAAGTTAAATCATAAAATCTGAAACTGCCTTTCAAACTATGAACGAACTCAACGAAGTTTGGGAACAACTCATCAATGAAGCCTCGAAAAATCCGCAAGCCATCGAGCGTGAAGGTTTGGCGGATTTTATCGCCGTCAAGACCGCCAACGACGCGCTTCGTGAAACTTCCGTGAAATGGCTGCTCGACACGATGCGTTCGGCGGCGGAACACGCCAACCTGAAAAACGCGAATATTAAAATCGAAAGCCAAGACGCGCACCGCTTTTCGACGGAAAAAATGCACCTCGCGGGCGCGCTTCTCAAGTTTCGTCAGGGAGTGAGATGTCTGACGGTCGAAGCCGGTTGGACGCGCAAGCCGACCGACGGATTTATGCGCGGAAACGCGCTCGCCGTTGCCCGCCTGACACATTTCGGAATGGCGCGGTCAAACGCCGAGCTTCATCTCTTAAAGCACGAAGACCGTCCGCAATGGTTCACCGTCGGTCAAAACGGAATACGCGTTTCGTTTGAAATCGAAGATTTAATCAAGCATTTTCAAATATTTCTGGGCGTGAATTGAGAGGAGTGGAGAGTAAAGAGTGGAGAGTCGAGAACAAAAAATCTTCGGACTCTCCACTCTTTACTCTCTACTCTCCACTCTTCCCGTTACACATTTTCAAAATTGTCGTGTAATATATTAATAATTATTTAAGATAATTTAAGGGGATTTTTTAATAAACGTGAAAGCAGAACTCGAGAAATTAGTAGATTTACAAAAGACCGATACCAACATCCGACGATTGAAAAAAGCAATCGAGACAGCAGACGAAAGGCGTGCCGAAATTGAACAAGAGTTCGAACAGCACGCCTCTTCTATTCGTGAGATACAGGCAACCCGCGACCAAGCCGCCGCCGAACGCGCCGAGCTTGAAAAGCAGATCGCCGAAAACAAAACGTATCTCGAACGCGCCGACCGCAACCTGAAACATTCGCAGAATCAGAAGGAATACGAAACCGCAATGCGCGAAACTGACGCGCTTCAAAAGCAGATCAACGCGCTCGAAACACAGGTTTTAGAAAAGATCACGGCAATCGAAGAAGTCGAAAAGACTTTGGAAGAACGCGCCGAGGAAATCAACGGTCTGGAAGCGAAACGCGTCGCCGCGCTCGGCGTTTTCGACAAGGAAATGACCAAAGCCAAAAAGGAATTTGACAGCGAAACCGCCAAACGCCAAAAAGTTTTCGTCACTTTGCCGAAAAATCTGGCAACCGTCTATGACCGCTTTGCCCAACGCAGTAAAGACGGCATCGCCGTCGCCGAAGTCGTCAAAGGCTCGTGCAGTGCGTGTCACATCGCCCTGCGCCCGCACATTGTCATGGAAGTCAAACGCGGCAACCAAATCATCACCTGCGAAAACTGTTCACGGATTATGTATATACTCCCCAAAGAGGAACAATCCGAAGCGACGGCAAAGTAAAAAGTAAAAAGTAAAAAGTAAAAAAGGCGACGGCAAAAGCTGTCGTCTTTTTTATTTTGAAACACTTGCCTGTTAAAAAGAAATCGGTTAATTTGTCGAAATATGAAAACATTTCGCGTTGCGCTGACCAAAACCTATCTCGTAAAAATAAACGCGGAAAATGAAACCGAAGCGCGTCATTGCGCCGAATTTTTCACGGGTGACATTGCCGATATTTCCGATGAAACCAACCGCGCCGAATATAATTTCAACATTGAAGAAATCGAATGCTGGGTGAATGAAGCGTTTGAAGTCGAAGAATCAGTTGAATAAAATAAAACGCGATGGACAAACTCACCAAAGAACAACGGCGCAAAAATATGCAAGCCGTCAAAAGCAAAGGTTCAAATACTTTTAATTTCTGAATGAATCTGTTTTAAGATGGGATATATCGTTTCTATTTGTCCTTTTACTGATGATGGAGATGGATAACTGGTTGTTGCCCTAATGTAAGTATGAGAAGCATCATTTCTATGAATTTTCAATGCTTCAAGTTCAGCAATTAAAATATCTATCAGTCCTCTTTTATTTAATTTCACCTCAAGTTTTTCTACCTGTTTTACTCCAATTATAGGAAGTAACATCTTCTTGAAATTATCTTCGTATTGAAATCCATAATTTTTTTTCACGAACAAATTACAAATTTTTGTGAATTGAGGAGTTTTTATTTTCCGATCAAAATAAGATTTGACAATATAATCCATTGAAAGTTCAATCCACCCACACCCTTCAATTATTGCTAATTTTGAATAATAAGTTGCTTCAAAATTTGAAGGTGAGGCATTAAATCGCCTGTCTAAATCTTTTAGTGTTTTTAGTATGTGGATTTTGACAATCACTTTTAATTACCAGCGAAAATTTCGATTGCTCGATTTATACGATTCTTTACCTTAGAAGTTTGTGCAATACCCTCTTTTAAATTTTCAATGCTAAATAAATCATCATTTCGCAATTTTTCATAAAGAGTTAAAGCCTCTTCAACTGGAAGAGCTTCAATAAAATCAATATTTTTGGCAACACCTACTAATAAAGCATCAATTACTGCTTTGCTCACACCCTTCAAATCTTTTTTTCCTAAAATTTTTTCATAGGTCAAATCAATAGTTTTTTCAAATATTCGCTTTTTAGTTTCAATATCTTCGTCGGTAAATTTGTTTTTTGTCTTTTCACCGTCAAACATATAACTGTTGAGAAATTTTGCAAACTTGCCGTTATAATTTTCAAGATTGTCATAAAAAGCAAAAAATCTTAGATTTTGTTCTTCAAAAGCAAATCTGTAAATCTTTTCATCGTCTATATCCATTAGTTTTCGATAATTTTTATATTTGATGCTGTTTTTTAGGAGGGTGTTAAATTTCCCGTTATAAATACAGTTTCTGATTTCTTGATTATTTAATTTTGCACCACCTGAATTAAGTCTGTGAAAGATTGTAAATAAGTAATCCATATGAGAACGCTTTTTTGTATCACATCTAATAACCGTTATTGGAATTACTAAATTTTCTACTCTCTCATATAAAGATTTATGTTTTGTCTTTATTTCATATACCGTTTTACCTGCCAAATTAGAATCAATATCGTCCAAATTTGAGAGTTTATATTCATCATCTGTCAGAAAGCAAATAATTGTGCTGATTCTTTGTAATCCATCAATTACCAATCTTTCATCCGTATTATAGTCATAACTGACACACATACTTGGTATTGGTAGTTGCTTTATCAAAGAGTCAATAAATCTCGTTTGGTCAGGTCTTTTCCAAACGAATTCTCTTTGAAAATCTGGATTTATTTTAAGTTGCTTCTTTTCGTGCATACGAATTAAATCTGCACAAGACCTTAATTCGTTATAAGCAACAATATCGCTCGGTGGTAATTCGTCAGAATCATCGTCTAAAGAAGAAGGTAATTCTTCTTTTATAAGTTCTTTATCAAAAGGGTATTCCTGTTCTTGTTCTTCCATAAATTAATAAATAGCATCAAAAAAGTAACTTGTAAATATTAATTCTATTGCCTTTGTATTTTGGATTATAAAAACTAAATTTCCAGACCGGACATTTCAAAAATCTTGTGCTACAAATATTTCACTATGGCAAATAATTGGACACGCGAACAGCTAATTATCACCTTTAATCTTTACTGCAAAATTCCTTTCAGCAAAAGCGTTAAATCAAATCCTGATGTTATCAAAGTTGCAAACTTGATTGGTCGAACTCCGTCAGCAGTCGCTTTCAAACTCGGCAACTTTGGCAGTTTTGACCCTGAATTAAAAAAACGCGGAATCGGCGGACTGCCTAATACAAGCCGTTTAGATAAAGAAATTTGGGAAGAATTTAACGCTAATTGGGAAGAACTTGCATTTCAAAGCGAAATTCTCATTGCTAATCTTGAAGAAAAACCAATCGAAGAGTCTTTTGATTTTGATATTACAAAACTTCCTGTCGGAAGAGATAAGGAAAGGATTGTCAAAACTCGCGTCAATCAAGATTTTTTCCGCAGTTCGGTTCTCGGCTTGTATCAATTCAAATGCTGTATTACAGGTTTGAATATTCCAGAAATTTTAGTTGCAAGTCATATCAAACCTTGGAAAGACGACTTGGAAAACCGAACAAATCCGCAAAACGGTTTATGTCTTAACGCGCTTCACGATAAGGCTTTTGATAAAGGCTTTATTACCGTCACGACCGATTACAAAGTAAAAGTTTCAAAGCATTTTGATGGCTTTCAACCAAAAGACAAGATCGAAGATTTTTTCTTAAAATATGAAGGCTTTCCGATTGCTTTGCCCGAAAAGTTTTTCCCGAAAAAAGAGTTTTTGGATTATCACTATGAAGAGGTTTTCAAAAAATGAACGTAATTGTTATCCAAGGCGAAGACTTAGTTAAAGAATATGAACAATCGAGCGACAAGATTCAGTTTGTCTTGAACAACCATAACTTTGTCGAAGATGGAAATATTATTGTCAAAGAATTTGAAACCGAAAAAGAAAAACAAGCATATTTACAAGGTTTTGAAGATGGCGAAGGCTGGAACAAAAATCACTTCATTGCCAACGAGCGAGCCGATGAAATTGCTCATTTGATAATTAGTTCCAGAATTTACATTACCAAAGACAATTTTTATCAGGAAGATATGCCGCCTAGTTGCGAATTTAAGATATTCGCTGGTGAAAACGCTTACGAGCGAGCGATTCAGTTTTTAGCCAAATCTGCCAACGCACAAAATACGTTTTTAGATTTTCTCAAAGAACAAGGTGATTTTCGCACTAAAAATCTTTACTGGGAAATTGAAGAACAAACTTTGGAAATGTGGTCGGCAGAATCAATTGACATTCTTGAAAATATCCGCGAACTCGGCAAATACGCGGAAAAATACACTGAACTTGATTACAAAGAGCGTGAAGTTGATTACGGCGTAACAGGTTATTACTTTGAGAAATCTGCCATTTAAAAAGAAGTTGGTTGCGAGTTTTTTATCAAACTCAATCTGCAAATCAGGTTTATCTGAATATCTTCGAGTGCGTCAGCACTTAACTGCGAAACAAGATTAGCGAGTATTTTGCAAAATTCAATTTGAAATAGCCGGAGCAAAATCATTTCCGGGGCTGTAAAATTTTTTGTGTAAATCGAAATTTATAGAATAAGAAAATTTGGTAGTGAACTAAAAGTAATGCTTTGAAAAAAAAACGTCATTGCCGGGAGCGCACGCATCCTTGCGTGCTAGGTCGCGCTTCGCGGCGTAAAAGCGTCTATCTAAAATCAATTTGAATTGACGACGAGGCTTTTTGAACGCTCGGCGTTCAGCACGCACGGAGGCGTGCGCTCCCGGCGAACCACGCTTTTCTTTTTCAATCACCGTGAGAGAATTTCAAACAGCCTTACTTTCAGTTCACTACCGAAAATTTAAAACAAATAGGGGATGAGAAATTTTCATCCCTCATCCTTCATCCCTCATTTCGTCCATTCGTCGGCGATGTGTGCGTCAACTTTGACGGGAACTTTTTTGACGTATTCTTCGCCTGCGTCGCACATTGCTTTTTCGAGTTTTTTGCAGATTTCTTCCGCCTCGTCCGCGCCGCATTCGAGAATTACTTCGTCGTGGACGATGTTCACTAATTTTGCGCTCGTTCCCGTGATTTCTTTGTGGAGAAGGTGCAAAGCGCGTTTTAAGATGTCGGCACTGCTGCCCTGAATCGGAAAATTTTTGCCGTTGCGTTGTGCGCCGCCGATTGCTTGTCGGTCGCCGTCTTCAAAGCGGAATTTATACAATCTGCCCGACGCGGTGCGCGAAACTTTGTCCGTCACGGCTTTTCGCGCCGCATCGCGCAGCCACGCGTCGAGTCCGCGATACGTTCCGAAATATTTCCGCATCGTGTCTTCGGCTTGTGTCTGGGAAAGTCCCGTCATCAGCGCGAAACGCGATGCGCCGATGCCGTAAACCACGCCGAAATTTAATCTTTTTGCAAACGAACGCTGGTCGGCGGAAACTTCTTCGGGCTTGACGTTGAAAACCTGCGCGGCGGTGATCGTATGAAAATCCGCGCCCGATTTGAAGGCGTTGATAAAATTCTCGTCGTTTGAAAACTCCGCCAAAATCCGCAGTTCAATCTGTGAATAATCGGCAATTACGAGCTTTCTGCCTTCGGGTGCGCGAAAGCATCGGCGATAGGCTTCTTCGTGCGGGATTTGCTGAATGTTCGGTTTAGAACTCGAAAAACGTCCCGTCGGTGCGCCGATTTGGCGAAAATCCGAATGAAGTCTGCCGGTCTGCGGTTTGATAAATTCGAGAATCGTTTCGCCGAAACTCGAAATCGCTTTTGCCACGCCGCGATATTCCAAAAGTTTGGCGACGACCGGATATTTGAGCGCGAGCGGTTCGAGCTGATAACCGCGAGTCGTGTTCGGAACGGGAACACCGAGATTTTTGAGCGCGTCCGTAACCTGCTGCTGCGAGTCGAGATTGATTTCCGTCACACCGAAAAGCGAAGCCTGCGCGACACCCGCCGAAAGCATCCTTTGAAGCTCGACGGCGATTCTGTCCTGTTCTATTTTGACCTTTTCAAGCTGTTCGCGCCAACGCTCCTTGTCAATAGAAAAACCGTTCAGCTCCATCTGGGCAATCGGCATCACGCAATCGAATTCGAGCTTCGCAACCTTGACGAGATTGTCTTGCTTTAAGCGTTCGACGATCTTTTCACGAAGCGCGACCATAATCGCCGCGTCTTTTGCCGCGTATTGAATCTGTGATTCCGAGAGTTCCGCCGCGCTCCAATCGGAAACCTGTTCGCTTTTATCGAGTTCCACGCCGAGAAAAAAGTTGGCGACTTCCGCGAGATTGTGCCGACGGTCTTGGTCGCCCGCCGCAATCAGTTGGCTCGCCAAAAGCGTGTCGAAAATGCCGTTGACATCAACGCCGAGATGATGCCGAATCCATTTCGCGTCGAATTTCGCGTTATGCGCGATTTTTATCGGTTTCGGCGCGGTCAGTATTTCGCGCAAAAGCGTGAGTTCCTCGGAAGTCTTCAAATCGCCGCGGTCGGCGAACGGCTTTAAATCAATCACATAAGTATTTTTGCCGTTGCTCAACTGCACGAGCCGAATATTTCCCTCGTAAGGGTCGAGTTCGGTCGTTTCCGTGTCAAAGCCCAAGTATTCTTCCGTGCTGAGTTCGTCGTAAGCTTTTTTGATGCCTTCCGCATCGTTGACAAGCTGAAAATAAATTTCCATTTGATAAATCGTAAATCGTAAAACGGAAATAGTGAAGCGGAGGATAGTTGAAAGTTGATAGTTGAAAGTTGATAGTTTGAAAACGGATTTAACTATCAACTATCAACTTTCAACTTTCAACTATTTTTACTCTTTCTCGACGGGTATGACGTGAACCGCCGCGTCGCTGACTTCGCGCAGAAAGCGGTTGATGATCGAGCCTTTCCAGAAGATTTCCCAGCGCGAACGCGCCGATTGTCCGAAAATAACGTGCGTGATTTCGTTTTCGCGGGCAAATTTGAGAAGCGCGTCGGCGACGTTCCTTTCTTTGAGCTTGAAGACTTTCGCGCCGAGCGTTTCGGCGAATTTGATGTTTTCCTGTAAAACAGCGTATGTTTCAGGTGCGATTCGTCCGGGTTCTTCGGTCGGAGTTTCGACATAAACCGCAAACCAATCGTCTGCCGCGAGTCTGCCCGCAATGCGTGCGCCGACGCGTAAGATTTTCTTTGCCGAGCCGCGTGAAGCCATGCAAACCATAATCGTTTCGGGCATCGCGGCTTGTTCCAATCCTTCGCGCTCGCGGTATTCGTGGTCTTGTTCGGCTTGATGTTGGGCAACTTCGCGCAATGCCAACTCGCGCAACGCGGCGAGATTTCCTTTGCGGAAAAAGTTGTTTAAGGCTTGCTCGATTTTCTCGACCGAATAGATTTTTCCTTGTCTTAAACGAGTTCGGAGCGTGTCAATCGAAACGTCTATGTCAATCACTTCGTCGGCGCGTTTGAAAAAACAATCAGGCACGGTTTCGCGCACCTTGACGTTGGTCGTCCGCTGAACGACATCGTTCAAAGATTCGATATGCTGAATATTGAGCGCGGTAATCACCGAAATTCCGTGGTCGAGTAATTCCAGAACGTCTTCGTAACGCTTTTCGTTGCGTGTGCCTTTGATGTTCGTGTGCGCGAGTTCGTCCACGACGACAACCGCCGGACGGCGTTCGATAATCGCGTCCAAATCCATTTCATCGAAAATATTGCCGCGATACATAATCTTCTGCGGCGGAATGATTTCCACATCTTTGATCTGTTCTTCGGTTTCGATTCGCCCGTGAGTTTCGACCGCGCCAATCACGATGTCAACGCCTTGCTCTTTTAATTGATGCGCGTCTTGAAGCATCTTGAAAGTCTTGCCGACACCCGCCGCCGCGCCGATATAGACGCGCAGTTTTGCACGTTCCTTTTCTTCGACCATCTTGAGAAAAGATTCGGGCGACGGACGTTTATCGCCGTTGCCGTTCGGAATTTCGGTAATGTGCGTGTCAACAAACATTTTTAGACTTTTATTTAACGCAAAGACGCTAAGTTGCAAAGGCGCAAAGGAAAATCAAAGGCTGTTTCAGCTTTGGATTCTTTGTAAAAACCTTTGCGTCTTTGACTCTCTGCATCTTTGCGTTAAAATCATTTCTTATCCAACTCTAAATTCAATTTCAAAACATTCACACGCGGTTCGCCGAAGATGCCGAATTGTCTGCCTTCGGTAAATTGGGCGACGAGTTTTCGCAAATTCGTTTCGCTGATATTTCGTGCTTTGGCGATGCGCGGAATCTGAAATTCAGCGGCTGCGGGCGAAATATGCGGGTCTAGTCCCGATGCGCTGGTTGTGACCAAATCGGCGGGAATTTGTTTGTTAGGATTTTCCACCTGCAAATTTAGCGCGTCCGCTTTCACGCGGTCAATCAATTTCTGCGAAGTCGGTCCCAAGTTTGAACCGCTCGACGCGCCCGCGTCATAACCGTTTCCCGCCGCCGAAAGCCGCGAATGAAAATATTTCTCCGAAGTGAAATTTTGCCCGATCAGTTCCGAACCGACGATTTTGCCGTCTTTTTCAATCAACGAACCGTTTGCCTGATGCGGAAACGCAACCTGCGCCACGCCCCAAACTGCCAACGGATAAATTATTCCGAGCGCAACCGTTAAAACCAAAATCATTAATGCCGATGTTATTAAGTCTTTCATAAAATATAAGTCCCGAGTCCAGAGTCTTGAGTCCTGAGTCGGATTGAGTTTTTGACTCAGGACTCTGGTTTTTTTTAGGCTAATCCCAAAGCCGTAATCACCAAATCAATCAATTTAATCCCGATGAACGGCGCGATTAAACCGCCTAAACCGTAAATCAGCAAATTCCTCTTCAGAAGTGACGAAGCCGAGAGCGCACGATATTTCACGCCTCTTAACGCGAGCGGAATTAAACCGATAATGACGAGCGCGTTGAAAATCACCGCCGACAAAATCGCCGATTGCGGAGTTTGTAAATTCATCACATTGAGCGCGTCCAAAACCGGAAAAGTCGCCGCGAACATCGCCGGAATGATGGCGAAATATTTCGCCACGTCGTTGGCAATCGAAAATGTCGTCAACGCACCGCGTGTCATCAAAAGCTGTTTGCCGATTTCGACAACTTCGATAAGTTTGGTCGGGTCGCTGTCCAAATCAACCATATTTCCGGCTTCTTTCGCAGCTTGCGTTCCCGTGTTCATCGCCACGCCGACATCGGCTTGCGCGAGCGCGGGCGCGTCGTTCGTGCCGTCGCCCGTCATCGCGACGAGCTTTCCTTCCGCCTGTTCGCGTTTGATGAGTGCCATTTTGTCTTCGGGCGTGGCTTCCGCCAGAAAATCGTCAACTCCGGCTTCCGCCGCAATCGAAGCCGCCGTCAGCGGATTATCGCCCGTAATCATCACGGTTTTAATCCCCATCTGACGAAGCTGTGTAAAACGCTCTTTCATCCCGCTTTTGACAATATCCTTCAAATAAATCACGCCGAGCGGTTTTTGATTATCGGCAACAACTAACGGTGTTCCGCCTGCCTTGGCGATGCGTTCGACAATTTCGCGCAATTCGGCGGACGATTGATGTCGGTTGCCGTTCGCAACATATTTTTCAATCGCATCAACCGCGCCTTTGCGGATTTCGCGCCCGTCCAAATTTATGCCCGACATCCGCGTGTTTGCCGTGAACGGAATAAATTCGGCGTTTGTTGCAAGCTGTTCGTTGCCGTTCACGCCGTATTTTTCCCGCGCCAGAAAGACAATCGAACGACCTTCGGGTGTTTCGTCCGAAAGCGAAGAAAGTTGCGCCGCGTCTGCCAGAAATTTTTCGTCAACGCCTTTGAGCGCGACAAATTCCGAGGCTTGACGATTACCCAAAGTAATCGTGCCGGTTTTATCCAAAAGTAAAGTATTGACATCACCCGCCGCTTCGACGGCGCGTCCCGACATTGCCAGCACATTATGCTGAACGAGCCTGTCCATTCCGGCGATGCCGATTGCCGAAAGAAGTCCGCCGATTGTTGTCGGAATCAGACAGACGAGCAGGGAAATCAGCACGAAAATCGTCTGCGCCGCGTTTGAATAAATTGCAAACGGCTGTAATGTGACGACCGCGAGCAAAAAGATGATCGTCAAACCCGCGAGCAAAATATTGAGCGCGATTTCGTTCGGCGTTTTTTGCCTTGACGCGCCTTCAACCAAAGCAATCATTCGGTCAATAAATGTTTCGCCCGGATTTGAAGTAATTCTGACTTTTATCCAGTCCGACAAAACCCGCGTGCCGCCCGTTACCGCCGAACGGTCGCCGCCCGATTCACGAATGACCGGCGCGGATTCGCCCGTAATCGCCGATTCGTCAACCGACGCAACGCCTTCGACAACCTCGCCATCGCCCGGAATAAATTCGCCCGCCGCGACATAAACAATGTCGTCTTTGCGAAGCCGCGTTGCCGCGACAGTTTCCTTTGAACCGTCTTTTTTGAGCAAGATCGCGTTCGTTTCGGTCTTTGCTTTTCGCAAAGTGTCGGCTTGCGCTTTGCCGCGCCCTTCAGCCATCGCTTCGGCGAAATTCGCAAACAACACGGTGAACCAAAGCCACAGAGTGATTTGCAGTTCAAACGCAAAATTTGTCGTTCCCGTTGCCAAACTCGCCATCAATTTCAGCGTCAAAAACACCGCACCGACTTCGACGACGAACATCACCGGATTTTTGAGCATCGTGCGCGGATTCAGTTTCTTAACCGAATCAATCAACGCGTTTGTAATAATTTTTCTGTCCCAAATCGAAATTTCGTTTTTCATTTTTTTTCATTTTTAACGCAAAGGCGCAAAGTAGCAGAGACGCAAAGAAATAAATTTAATTTCAAAACAAAATCTTAAAAATCTTTGCGCCTTCGCGTCTTTGCGTTAAAATTTCTGACCTGCGTTCATCTGAAAATATTCCAGAATCGGCGATAAACTGAGCGCGGGAAAAAACGTCAATGCGCCGACAATCAGCACGACGCTGACGAGCAAAACGCTGAAAAGCATCGTGTTGACGGGAAAAGTCCCGAGCGTCGGCGGAATTTGTTTCTTTCGCGCCAAGTTTCCCGCAATCGCCAACATCGGCACGATCATCAAAAATCTGCCGATCAGCATCGCCATTCCGAGCGTCGTGTTATACCAGAGCGTGTTCGCGTTCAAACCCGCAAATGCCGAACCGTTGTTGCCCGTTCCGCTCGTAAAAGCGTAAAGAATTTCTGTCAAACCGTGCGCCCCTTGATTATTCAGCGAAGTCAAACCAAAATCGGGCGCGACTACCGAAATTGCCGTCAAACCCAAAATAATCAGCGGAAAAATCAGCGCGTAGAGCATTGCCATCTGTACGTCGTAAGCCTCGATCTTTTTGCCGAGATATTCGGGCGTTCTGCCGACCATCAATCCCGCGATGAAAACCGTCAGAATGACGAAGATCAGCATTCCATACATTCCCGCGCCAACTCCGCCGAAAATCACTTCGCCGAGCAAAATGTTGACGAGCGGCACGAGTCCGCCGATTGGCGTAAAACTATCGTGCATCGAATTGACCGCGCCGCACGATGCGCCCGTCGTGATCGCCGCGAAAAGCGCGGAATTTGCTACGCCGAAGCGTGTTTCCTTGCCTTCAAAGTTGCCGCCGACAATCGTTTGATTTACTGTCGAAGGATAAAGCGGATTGCCCGCACTTTCAGCCCAATACGCCGTAAAAGTTCCGACGACGAGCAAAAACATCATCGCGCCGTAAACCGCCCAACCGTGTCCCGCTGATTTCGTCATTCGCCCGAGCATATAGGTAAAACCCGCCGGAATAACGAGAATCAAAAGCATCTGGATAAAATTGGAAAACGGTGTCGGATTTTCAAACGGATGCGCCGAATTGGCGTTAAAAAATCCGCCGCCGTTCGTGCCGAGCATTTTGATCGCCAACTGCGAAGCCGCCGGACCTTGCGCGATTGTCTGCGTCTCAATCGTTTGGTCTTCCTTAACATTTTCGCCGTTCGCATCTTTGATAACATTGCCGTCAGCATCTTTTTTATCAACCTGCACGACAAAATTTTCAGTCAATTGTGCCGTGTCATACGGTTTGAAATTCTGCACAACGCCTTGCGACACAAAGAAAATCGCCGCAAGGAATGACAACGGAAGCAAAATGTATAAAATTCCGCGCACTAAATCCGCCCAGAAATTACCGAGATTATCAGTTTCAAAACGCGAAATTCCGCGTATGAAAACGACTGCGAGAGCCATTCCGACCGCCGCCGATTTGAAGTTTTGAACTGCCAAACCCGCCATCTGCGTCAAATAACTCATCGTTGTTTCGCCCGCGTAAGATTGCCAGTTCGTGTTCGTCACGAACGAAACCGCCGTATTAAACGAAAGTTCGGGCGAAGTTCCGCTGAAACCTTGCGGATTGAGCGGCAAATAAATCTGCCAACGCTGCATAAAATAAAGCGCGAGCGTCGAAACCATGCTGAAAATCAGCATCGCCGCGCCGTATTGTTTCCAATTCATTTCACGAATCGCATCAACCCGGCAAATCGCGTAAGTAAAGCGTTCAATTGGCTTGCAAATAAAATCCAAAAAGGTTTTCTCGCCTTTATAGACTTTGGTCAGATAAATTCCCGACGGTTTTGCAAGGAGCGTCAAAACGACGAGAAAAAGTAAAATTTGTAAAATTCCTTCGAGTGTCATGTTTTTAGTGGTGAATGTTTAGTGGTGAGTGATTAGTGAAAAAATTTTAACTAATCACTCACCACTCGCCGTTCACCGTTAATCAAAATTTTTCCGGTCTAAGTAGCGCGTAAGTTAAATAAATCAACAAAAGAAGCGCGCAAATTACTGCTAAAATCGTTTCCAAATTCATTTATTTAGAATCTCCTTGCCGCAAACTTTCGCAGCCTTTTATATAAGCCAACGCCAACAGAAAAAATCCGATAATTGCCAAAATAAAAATTAAATCCAACATATTTTTTTAGTGGTGAGTGATGAGTGGAGAGTGATTAGTTAAAAACAAAAACTCACCACTCATCACTCACCGTTCACCATTAATTAAAGTTGTAGCCGAGTTCAAAAAGGAAAAAATGATTTCCTTGTTTTAATTGCGAATTTCCAAGCGAATAACTCAAATAAGCCGTTACTTTCGGGTGCGGTTTATAGATCACACCGGGCGTAAAATAGCCGTTCGCGTGTTTGCCCGTCAGCCAATCCGCCGCCAGAGTAAATTTGTCATTGATTGTTTGTTCAACCGCAAATTGTCCGCCGCCGCGTGACGCATTCGGTGCGAAAACATTTTTGCTGGCGACAAATCCGCCCGCGGTCAGACGAGTTTTCTTAATCGTCTTCGCTACTGCCAAATAACTGTAACTGCCGAATTTATAGCTTCGATTGCGCACCGGAATATAAAAATTCGTTCCCGCAAAAAGTGAAACGTCTTTCTTTTTATTTTGGTAAAAACGCCATTTCACGGTCGGGACGAGCGTTGTCGAATCTGCGCCCGGATTTATGTTTCCCGTAACATTCAAGCCGATTTCGACGTTTCCGCCCGTTCCGACGACAACACGCGGAACAAAGCTCGAAAATCTTCTTAAAGCGTCTTGATTGTTCATCTTAAAAGCTGCGTCGAGTTCGACGTAAACTTTTCCTTTATCCAAAACGTCCGCCGTCGGAACATTAAAAACCGTTTGTTGCGCGGCAGTTTTTCCGTAAAAAACTGCTGAAATAAAAATCGCTATTGCTAAAAATTTGCAAATATCAAAAAAGCCCGTGTTATAAATTTTGTTTGTCATTTTCGTGTGAAATATTTTCTTTTTGTTTATTCAATTCGCTGATTTTGTCGAGGCAGTGTGCGCCAATCGCAAACAGCGGATAAATTGCAATAAACAGCCAGATGCCGTGCGGTTTTTCGCCTGAAAATAAATCGAAAACATTTACAAAAATCGCGCCGAGCAGCACGACAAAACCGCCGAGCAAGCCGATAAATGCGCCCGTATGATATTTTGTCCAACTTCCGCTGATTAGATGGATGTCGCTGTTTTTATTGACGGAAACATTTTCCGCCAACGAATTGTTTGTTTGATTGAAAACCTGATTGGTCATTTTCTTTTCCTCGCTCACTAAGAAAAGATTACGACCTGCGGTGTAAAGATAGGGTAAAAGGTTTATAAAAAGTTCATAAAGATAAAAAGTGAAAAAGTAGAAAAGTGAAAAAGTGAAAAAGTTTATTAAATAAACATAGCAAAAACTTTTTCACTTTTAGGCTTTTTCACTTTTTATCTTTTTCACTCACCACTATTAAAGCGGTAGCCGATCCAAGGCTCGGTCAAGATATATTGCGGTTTTGCCGGCTCAGGCTCGATTTTCTTTCGTAGATTGCCGAGAAAAACGCGCAGATATTCGATTTGTTCGGTAAAATTTCCGCCCCAGATTTCCGCGAGCAAAGCGCGATGCGTGAGAACTTTGCCGTCATTTTTGACGAGAAATGTAAGAAGTTCAAATTCCTTCGGAGTGAGATGAATTTCCGCGCCGCGCACGAAAATCTGATGAGTTGATAATTCAATCGAAAAATCTCCGGCTTCCAGATGCGTTTCTTCTTTTTTCTCGCTCGGCGCACGGCGCAAGGTTGCCCGCACACGCGCCAGCAGTTCGTCCATTCCGAAAGGTTTCGTGATGTAATCGTCCGCGCCTGCGTCCAAGGCTTCGACCTTTGTTTTTTCCTCGCCTTTGACCGACAAAACGACAATCGGAATTTCGGAAATCTTGCGGATTTCGCGGCAGAGCTGGATGCCGTTCATTTCGGGCATCTGCAAATCGGTAATGATCAAATCGGGATGAAAATGGTGAAAAAGCTCAAGCCCGGCTTCACCGTCCGAAGCCGTGCGGACATTATAACGATGCGCCTGCAAACTGCGTTTTAATACCCGCGTGATTTGATGTTCGTCGTCAACAACTAAAATTTTTTTCGAGTCCATAATGTCAGAACCGCCTGCGGTAGCGGACGGGTAAGATTCTCAATAAGTCAAAGTTCATCTGTTGCCATAACCCGCCCGCTACCGCAGGCGGTTCTGACTAATCATCGCCAATCGGGATGTTAAAAACAAATTTCGTCTTAAAATTATCCGCACCGTTTTCAATCCAAATTCGTCCGTTCTGCGATTCGATGATTCCTTTGGCGATTGCCAAACCCAAGCCGAGACCGCTTGCCGTTGTGTGAATATCTTCCTCGTCGGCACGCACGAATTTATCGAAAACCTTTTCGCGCATTTTTTCTTCAATTCCTTTGCCTTCGTCTTCGACCGCAATTTCAACCATTTCATTTTCCGCCCGCCGCGCCAAAATTCTGATTTTTGACTTTTTCGGCGAATATTTCGCGGCGTTGTCGAATAAAGTATAAATCACTTCCGCGATTGAACTTGCATCCACAAAAATATTCGGCAAATCGCGTTCGATTTCAATCAAAATGTGATTTGAACTCAACTGATTTTTGGCTCTTTGAATCGCGTTATTGATAATTTCTTCGACTTCGCTCCACGTTTTTCTGATGTGCAGAGCGTTGGCTTCGACTTTGGCGATGCCGACCATTCCTTCGATAAATTTGTTCAAACGGTCGGTTTCTTCGTTGATAATTTCGAGAAATTCCATTTGCCCGTCTTCGTCCAAAAGATTTTCCTTTTTATCTTCGAGAAGCGTTGTGACCGACGCTTTGATCGAAGTCAGAGGCGTTCGCAAATCGTGCGTGACCGCATCGAGCAAGGCGGATTTCAGCTTTTCGCTCTGGCGCAAGGCTTCGGCTTGGCTGGCTTGTTCAAATGCGCTTTGCAGTTCGTCGTAAAGTCTTTCGATTTCGAGTTTTCCGCGTTCGGCTTCCTCGGCGCGTCGTCGGGCATATGCGGAAAGCTCGCCCGCGACAACTGCTGTCAAAGTGAACGCAAACCACGCGACGAGATTTTGAGATTCGGAAATCGTCCACGTTCTGACCGGCGGCAGAAAAAAATAATTGAAGCAGAGCATCGCAATCAAAGATGCAAAAAGTGCCGGATTTCTGCCGAAAAATGTCGCGCTGAACAGCACGACGAGCAAAAAGGCAAACGCGACGGTCGTCGAATTTATTTTCGTGTGAAACGGTTCGAGAAGCGCGGTTATCAGCAAAACCGCGAGCATCGAAACTCCGAAACGGACTATTTTTTTTGAACCGAAAAAACGCATCGCTTAACAAAACTTTATTGTAAATTTTGCCAAAGTCAATCGAAAATGATTTTTCTTAATATTGGTTTTACGAAAATGTTTTTTCAAAAAGAATGAGAATTACATTTACGATTTTTGAAAATTCGTTTATACTATCCTCAGTTTGCTTGGAGTATTAATAATATTTACTTGCTAAATTGTAGCAAACAAAAGGATTGAATCAGTTTATTAATTTGTTGAAAGAGATTTGGCGGGTCGAGCATTTTGAAATAAATTTGCTCCTCGCATTTTAGAAAAGCGAAAAAACGCTTTTCCCAAAAGATTCCTGCGTGAAAACTCTAATTTCTTGGTTTCGGAAAACCTTAAAATTTTCCCGAAAACAATCGAAAACCAATCAAATTCTACAAAACCCGCGCTCGCCTTTGAGTGTGCGCTAAAAAACTGTTCATAATCTGCAAAACTAACATTCCAAGCCGACATTTATCACAAATTATTAGTGAGGGAATATGTCAAAAGAAATGATTATCAGCGTCAACGGACGCGAAAAAAAGATCGCCATACTCGATAACGGCAAAGTTACCGAATTTTATATCGAGCGCGGCGGCGAAGAAAATTCCGGCGTGGTCGGCAATATTTATAAAGGTCGCGTCCAGCGGGTTTTGCCCGGAATGCAATCGGCGTTTGTCGAAATCGGACTCGAACGCGACGCTTTTCTCTATGTCTCGGACTTCTTTGACGAAGAGGAAGAAATCGAACGTATCATAATGGAAAAAGGCAAAAAAGTTTCGCCTGAAGAAGTTAAACGCGAAGCCGACGACAAAATTGCACGGGCGCGGATGGAACGCGAAAAACATATGGAAGCCGCGCAGGAAATTGCCGAACCATTAGTTGAAAGCGGCGCAATTTTGGACGACGACGAAATTGCCGAAATAGAAGAAATCGCCGAACAAATATTTGTCGAAGAAACCGACGAAATTCAGGTCGGCACAGCCGAAGACGCGGAAACTGCGGAACAAAAGAAACAGCGCAAAAATCGGCGCGACCGCAAACGCGAAAAAAGATTAGCCGAAATGCAGGCTCAACAGCCGTTTGAAGAATCCGGCGCGACCGAAACTTTTGAAGAAAGTTCGGAAGAAACGCCGCTGTTTTTTGAAACGGAAGATTCAAGTTTCGAGCGTGTGATTGACGACGAAGACACGGGCGAAATGTTCAAAGATGCGTATCGGCAGGAAGCGATTGTGGATAAAGTCCGTGCCGTCGAATTCGATATGGAAAGCACGGCGACGGCGGAAGTCGGTTCGCTGATTGACGAAGTTTTCTCGGGCGGTTTCGAGCGTATCGCTGACGAAGACGAAGCCGAAACAGGCGTTGCCGAACCGAAAAAATCGAAAAACCGACGCGGAAGTCGTGGCGGCAAAGGTCGCAACAAATCGGCTGAGAAAACTGCTGAAATTATCGAAGCGGAACAGCCGCAAGAAGTTGAACCTGTCGCGGTTGAAGAAGCCCAACCCGAACCGCAAGGAAAGAAAAAATCATCTTCGAGAGGCAGACGCGGCAGTTCGGCAAAGAATAAAGCCGAAACGGTTGAAGAAGTAAAAGAAGCCGAACCCGTTGCGGAAGTTAAAGAAGAAAGTAAAGCAACGGCGGCGGAAAAGCTGAAATCACAAGGAAAATCTTCAAGATCGAAACGCACGGGTTCAAAAGGCAAAAAAGGTGCGAAACCGGAAAAATTAGAAGATTCTCAAGCGAGCGTTAAAGAATCTTCCGACGCAGCGGAAATGGCGGTCAGGCGCGGCGGACGCGGTGGACGCGGTCGGCGCGGCGGCGGACGCGCACGCGGCGGAAGCGACAAACCGCAGGAACGCTACGAAGGTTCGGAAATGGGCGAATCAGCTGTTTCCGAAACGGAAATCGCCGATGTTGATTTTGTCGAAACTGCGCCGAAAACAGGTTATCAAGGCGGCAACGGAAACCGCGATTCACGCGGTGGCGGCGGACGTGACCGCGATTCACGCGGCGGACGCGACCACCGTTCACAGCCGACGATTACCGACCTGCTTCGTGAAGGACAGGAAATTCTAGTCCAAATCGCCAAAGAACCGATTGCCCGCAAAGGTGCGCGGATTACCTCGCACATCGCGCTTCCGGGACGCTTTTTGGTTTATATGCCGACGATTGAACACTTGGGCGTTTCGCGCAAAATCGAATCGGCAAACGAACGCGGCAGACTTCGCGTTTTGATTCAAAAAATCAAACAGGAAGAAGATGTTCCGTCGGGCGGTTTTATCGTGCGGACAGCCGGAATCGGTATTTCCGAAGAAGATTTACGCCAAGATGCCCGGTATCTCGTGCGGACTTGGCTCGACATCAAAAAGCAAGCCGAAAAATCGAAATCACCTGCGCTCGTTCATCAGGATTTGGATATTATTCAACGCATTTTGCGCGACCAGCTTTCCGATGATTTTGCGGCAATCCGCGTGGATTCGGAAGAAGAATATTTAAGAATCGTCGAATTTATCAACCGCATTCAGCCTCGTCTCGTTAAACGCGTCAAACTTTATACGCGTGAAGAACCGATTCTTGAAGCCTACGGCGTTCAGGAAGAAGTTGATAAGGCTCTGAAACCGCGTGTTTGGCTGAAATCGGGCGGCTATCTCGTTCTCAATCAAACCGAAGCTCTCGTCGCGATTGATGTCAACACGGGCAAATTTGTCGGCAAAGGCAATGCGCGGCTCGAAGATACGATCACGAAAACGAATATGGAAGCCGTTGACGAAATTGCGCGGCAGATTCGTCTGCGCGATCTCGGCGGAATCATCGTTCTCGATCTGATTGATATGGAAGACCGCCGCAACCGTAACAAGGTTGCACAGGCTTTGCAGGAAGCTCTCGCTTCGGACAAATCGCCGACGAAGGTTCTTTCATTCAACGATTTCGGCTTGATTATTATGACGCGCAAGCGTGTCAAACAATCGCTCGAACGAACGATGTGTTCGCCGTGTGATTACTGTCAGGGCGCGGGTTGGGTGAAATCGCCGCAAACCGTCTGTTACGAAATTCTCGAAGAAGCACGCCGCTTGTCGAGAAGTCAGGACGACGTGCGCCAAACGACGCTTCGTGTTCATCCCGACGTTGCCATCGCTCTGCGCGGTTCGGAAAAAGAGGTTCTCGAAGAAATCGAAGCCTATCTCGGCACGACCGACATCACGAGCGACAAGGCAATTCATCAGGAACAATTCGACTTCGCGTTTATTTAAGAATTATTTTTAACGCAAAAAAGCGCAAAGTTGCAGAGGCGCAAAGGTTTTTTACTTAATTTAAAAATCTTTGCGCTTTTTTGCGTCTTTGCGTCTTTGCGTTAAATTGATTTTGCAATATTCAAATTTTAGTTGAATCGCCTGCCGATAAGTTTTATTCTGAATTGAAAGGAAAATAAAACGATGAAGTTTATCCGTTATTCAAAATTCAAAGGTTTCGACCCGTTCGGCATCAATCTCGGCGATTTGATGCAGTCGCTTTCTGACTCTCTGCTCGATTCGGGCTACAACGAAAATTACTGGTGGTCGCGTCAGCGCAACGAGATTGACGATTCGCTCGACGCGCTTCGGCAGGCGATTTTAAACGCGATGCTCGAACAGGGAATGTTGGACGAACTCGATGTCGAAAAAATGCTTGCCGACAATGATAATAAATTTAAAGGCTCGCTTCTCGAAGAATTAATAAATCAGCTCATCGAACGATTGGTCGAAGAAGGTTATTTGAATCTTCAGGAGATCGAACAGCAATCGCGTGAACAGCAAAACGGACAGGGAAAAGGCGAAATCGGCGAAGCCTTGCCGCGTGATATTCGTTTTCAGGTGACGGAAAAGGGCTTGGATTTTCTCGGCTATAAAACCTTGCAGAAACTTCTCGGTTCGATGGGGAAATCGAGCATCGGCAGACACGAAACGCCGCAGTTAGATACGGGCATCGAAGCCGCTTTGAGTTCAAAGCAATATGAATTCGGCGACGTGATAAACCTCGATGTCAACGCGACGCTTTTGAGCGCAATTACCCGCGAAGGTTTGGGCGTTCCGCTCAATCTCGAATACAAAGATTTGTATGTGCATCAGCAGGATTATCAATCGTCGTGCGCGACCGTCGTGATGCTCGATTGCTCGCACTCGATGATTCTTTACGGCGAAGATCGTTTTACGCCCGCCAAAAAAGTCGCACTCGCGCTCGCGCATTTAATCAGAACGCAATATCCGGGCGATTCCCTAAAAATCGTGCTTTTCCACGACGGCGCGGAAGAATTGCCGATTGCGCGTCTTGCAGCCACGCAGGTTGGACCGTATCACACCAACACGGCTGAAGGCTTAAAGCTGGCGCGGCGGATTTTAGCGGCGCAGGGCAAAGAAATGAAGCAGATCGTGATGGTCACGGACGGCAAACCGACCGCCGCGTTTATTGATTCGGGCAATCCCGCGTATTTAAATTACCGCCGTTATTCGCAAGTTCAAACCGATAAACGCTTGCTCTACAAAAATTCGATGGGCAACGATCCGTTTGTCATGGCAGAGACTTTCAAAGAAGTCCAAGCCTGCCGCAAAGCGGGAATTATGATTAATACTTTTATGCTCGCCAGCGATCATTATCTGGTCGAATTCGTCAAACAAATGTCGGCAATGACCCGCGGCAAAGCATATTTTGCCAATCCGGGTAATTTAACCGAGTTTGTTTTAATGGATTTTCTGAAACGACGGACAAGCCGTGTGAAATAAATGATTGATGTTTATGCCGAACTAAAGCGGATTATCAATGCTTTGAATGAAAATAATGTTGAATATGCCGTCTGCGGCGGTTGGGCGATGGCGATTCATGGCGTTCCAAGGGCGACCGTTGACATTGATTTGCTGATTTCTGCTGATTCGCTTGAAAAGGTTTTTGAAATCGCCAAAGCCAATGATTATTGGCTCGAAGGTTTGCCAATGTCTTTTCACGAAGGACAAATCGAAATCCGCCGAATCTCGAAAATTGACGACGAAACAGGTTTTGTCCTGATGCTTGATTTGCTTCTTGTCACCTCGGAGATAGAAGATGTTTGGCAAAATAAACTGAATAAACCTTTGGAAAACGGAACTGTTTTGGTCGTTTCGCGGGAAGGTTTGATAAAGTTAAAAACATTAAGCGGCAGAACACAGGACAAAGCCGACATTGAAAAATTAGCGGAGATTGAAGATGAAAGTTGATATGTCGCCGAAAGCGATAGAAAACCGGCTTAAACTTGTCGGTGAATTAACAAAAGCGTGTTTGCTGATTCGGCAAAATAGCTTACAAAAACAAATAAATATTTCAAAAAATAATAAGCAAACGCAAAATCGTTCCGAATACTCGACGGCAAAATGATATGAAAGTAATGTGGTGTTGGCGTTGCAAAATGGAAGTGCCGATGCTTGATGAAAAAGAATTTGAAATAATTGATAATCTTTATAGTCAAGGCTTTTCAGCAACAAAGGAATTTCGCCAAAAACATAATTTGCCCTTAGAAAATTGTTCAATTAATGAAAGATTTCATCTAGTGTGTGAAAAATATAAAGAAATGACAGGTTTTACAGAAAACAATCATAACGCGATTATGCACCATCGAATTTCGATTTACGGTGAGCCTTGTAAAAACTGCGGAAAACCTTTGAGAACACCTCAAGCAAATTTTTGTGCTGCTTGCGGCAAGGTAATTGAGCATAATATATGAAAAAGATTGCTTTTTTGTTTTTAATACTTTTCGTTTCGTTCAGTGCAAAGGCGCAAAATGCTGAATTGACTTTGGAAAAAGGCGTTGCAGCGCACAAGGAAATTGACGCGATTTATAAAATATTCAGCGACGCGTATCGCACGTTGGACGCGGATAAAGTTACGAATCTTTATACTGAAACGGCGGCTTATCTTGCGCCGAATAACGATATTCAGCAAGGTCGTGCAGAGATTCGTCCCGGCTTTCAATCTTTTTTTGATTATGTCAAAAAAGAAGGTCGGACAATGACGATTTCGTTTCAGATTTTTCAGCGCAAAGCCACAAAAAATCTCGCCTATGATGTCGGAATTTACACGATTCGGCAATTTAAAGACGGCAAGCAAGTCGGCACCGCCGGACAAGGTAAATTCGTCGTTGTCGCCGTCAAGGAAAAAGACGGCAAATGGCGTTTTCAAGTTGACGGCTACAGCGATTTGAAGCCTTCACAAAAATAAATCGAACTCGAATTAAAAGATGCTTTACAGAGAATTGCTGACAGTCGAATTAAACAAACAGCGCGCAGAATTTACACAATTTGCCCAATCGCAAGCGGGCGATTTGGGCGATTATGTGGAAAAAATAACACGCTTTAACGAAAAATCTTACGCCGAAATATTTGCTCAGCTCGCGGATGTAAATGATTGCGGGGCGATTGCTTCGGAAGAAATAAATCTTGCCAAAGATTTCTCGTTAAACTTTGGCGAAACTTGGGCGAATCACGAAGAAGCACGGCGTTGGGCGTTTGAAATTCTCAAAAATAGAACGACTTTTGCCGCTGACGGAAGCCAGCTTTTCGCCGAACGCGAAGTTTCGATGCCGATTGCCGCGATTCAAATCGGTTGGTTTGAAAATCCTCACAACGACGCGCTCGGTTACGAAAAAAACGCGAGATTTTTTGTGCTTTCGCCCGCCGATTTGCTTTCGCAGGACGAACCCGTAATTCCCGAAACGCGTGTCGGGCAAAAGCGTTTTGAAGCCGAAGTCGAAAAAGCAAAGGAGTTTCTGCTCAAAAAACAAGGCTGGCAAGAGCGCGGCGAACGAATGCCGCTGGCGTTTTATGACGGCACTCTTTTGCTCTCCATCGCGCTTCCGAAAACCCGATTGCAAGAGGAATTTATCAGGCATCTGGTCGAACTCGCACGGCTTTCGCGTGATACGAAAGTTCCGTTGGTCGGCTATATTGACCGCAGTTATGCGCGTGATTTGATGGCGATGCTCGACGCTTTTGAAGGACAAAAAGGCGGTTCGATCAAAACGCTCGACGATGTTTCGATTTTGCACGCTTCGACGCTCAAAAATTGGGGCGACCGCACACCGTTTTGTTATTCGCGGCGGCACGGACTCGACGCTTTTATTGATTCACGGACGGGCGAATCGCTCGTCGGATTCGTCTATTTGCAAACGACGAGCGACAATCCGCCGGCGCGGCTCGATGTACCGTCGTGGATTTACGAAGAAGGTCTGTTGGACGAAGTTCTCGACACCGTGCGGGCAGAATGCGTGATCGGTTTGGGCTATCCGTATGCGCTTGAAACCGCCGACCAGACCGCCGTGATTACGATGCGCGACCGCGAAATTTTTCTTCAGGCTTTACAAGGCTTTGCCAAAGAGAATAATCTAAACTTGAGAGTTTCGCGCAAAGCCGCGAGCAAAGGACGAAGGCGTTAAAGTAAAAAGTAAAAAGTAAAAAGTAAAAAGTAAAAAGTAAAAAGGCAAAAGTGAAATCGAAGACCGAACAAATCCAAAATCTGACATCCGAAATCCGCAATCGCGTATGTTCGGCGTGTGGCGCGGAATCACGGCGCGGAAATGCGAAATTCTGTTTGGTTTGCGGAAAACTGCTTCGGGAAGATTATCAACCGCTCGACACGCTCCGCGCATCTTATCGAATGCAGGGAAAAAGTTTCGAGTTTAAGACCGCCGAAATCGAGGAAAGAGAAGAGATAAAAGATTTGTTCGAGCAAAACAAAAATTCGGTTTCGCAGACGGCTTGGGCGTGTCTGGTTTATTCTTTTGTGCCTTACTTGGGAATTTTGTTTATTCCGCTCACGTTTTTTATCGGCGGTTTCGGCTACATAACCGCTCTGCGCGAACCGCAGCTCGGCGGTCGTAAACTCGCTTTAGTGAGCATCGCCGTCAGTTTTATTGTTCTCGCCGTGCAGATTTTTTTGTGGTGGCTTTTGTATATTATTCCCGAACTTGGAAAACAAATTTAGCCACAGAGTTCACAGAGAACACAGAGAGAAATTTATGGATGATTTTCTCACGCAAAAAATTATCGGTGCGGCTATTGAAGTTCATAAAGAATTGGGTTGCGGATTGCTTGAATCTATTTATGAAGAAGCTCTTTGCTACGAATTTGAGTTGCGCGGAATCAAATGTGAAAGACAGGTTGAGATTGATGTAATTTACAAAGGTAAGGCTATCAAAGGGCAAAAAATAGATTTGCTTGTCGAAAGAGAAGTAATTGTTGAACTAAAATCTCTCTCAAAATTACCCGAAGTTGCAACCGCGCAAACACTTTCTTATCTAAAGGCAACAGGATTAAAGCGCGGGTTGCTGATAAATTTTGGAGAAAAGCGTTTGGTTGATGGAGTTAAAAGAATTTCTCTGTGAACTCTGTGAACTCTGTGGCTAAAATCCTATGAAAATTGCGAAAATCGTCAGTTCAAACTCACATATTGATTACGTCGGGCGCGTGATTGATTCGCTCGATGTCGCCGAACCGCCGAGCGCGGAAGATTACGGATTCGCGCAATTTGTCAGTTTGCCGGTTGGTGAAACGGAAATTGTCGGCGTGATTTACGATTCGATTCTCGTCAATCCAGATTATTCAAATTTCGGTCCGCGGCTTTCGCCGAAACCCGAACTCGGTAGTTTCAGTCCCGATTATCTCAATGAACAAGGCGTTTTGATCGGAATCTTACTGCTCGGCACAAAGGAAAAAAGCGGTAAAATCGCGCACGGCGTTCCGCGCCGCGTCGTTCCCGCCGGACAAGATGTTTTAAAGATTGAAGCGGGCGATGTCAGGAAATTTCATTCGGACGAAAACGATTGTTTGCAGATTCATTATTATTCGCAAGTCGTTGCACACGCAGGGCTTTTTTCTGTTCCGCTTCTCGAATCAATCATCGAACAGTTGACCTTGGATTGTTCCGAACAGGACAAACAGCGGCTCGGCGTTTTAAAACAAACGCTGCTCTGGCAACGCACGATGAGCGGAATGCGTCTATAAATTCAGATTTCAGATTTCAGATTTCAAATTAGGACAAAAATTTATGAAAAAAGTATTATTTTTTCTCGCGTTGAATTTATTTATCTGCGCTTCGATTGTTTCGGCACAGCCGCGTCCGGTTGATAAAACTCAGACACCGACCGCGCCCGTCAAACCCGCGCCCGCTTCGTTTCTAGCAAAATATGAAGGTGGAATGTTCGGCTTCGGCAAAAAAACAGAAGGAACGCTCAAATTTGAAGACGCAAATTCGCGGCTCGTCTTTTTCGATAAAACTCAAAAAGAGATGTTTTCGATTCCGTATAAAGCGATGCTCGTCGTTTTTCCGCAATCGCAATCGGTTCAATCAACGACCGGAAAAGTCGTAGACTATATTCCGTATGTCGGGCTTTTGGGCGGATTTATCAAAGAAAAACGTCGTTATTTGATAATTAATTTCGACGATCCCGATGTCGAAGCAAAAGGTTTGGTTAATTTCAAACTCGAAGATAAGGAATTACTCGATTCGGTAGTTGTCGCGCTCGGCAATAAAGCTGAACTCAAACCGCGCGGCGATGCTTTTTATCGCCCGAAGGATACGGTAAAAATAGACGATAAATAATCTAATGCAAATCGCCGAAATGATTTTGCAAAATCGCGGAAACGGCAATTGCCGCTGTTTCCGCCCGTAAAATTCTTCCCGCGAGTGTGATGATTTGAAAGCCGTTCGACGCGGCAAATTCGATTTCAGAATCTTCCCAACCGCCCTCCGAACCGACGAGCGCGGTTATTTTTTTGTCCGCTTTAACAGCGGAAAAGCTCGCGCCGCTTCTTTCGGCAAATAAAATGCACGCGCCTTCCGCCGTTTTGACAAATTTTTCAAAATCTATCGGCGGCGCGATTTGCATCAATCGAGCGCGTCCCGATTGTTTGCAGGCTTCGAGCGCGATTTTCTGCCAACGCTCGATTTTTTTATCAACATCTTTGAGCCTGACATCGGCGCGTTTGGTATTGAGCGGAAAGAGTTTTATCACACCTAATTCGACTGCCTTTTGAATGACCAAATCAAATTTTTCGCCTTTCAAAAGCGCGACCGCGAGCGTCAAACTCAAGTCCGATTCGGGCGATGACGGCGCGGTTTCTTTGATGATTTTCAGCAAAGTTTCTTTTTTTGCGATAGTTTCGATTTCGCATAAAAACTCTTTTCCCGCGCCGTCGAAAACCTGTACTTTTTCGCCTTCACGAAGCCGCAAAACATCGCGCAAATGGCGCGTTTCGTCAAGACTCAGCGTAATTTTATCGTTGCTGAAATTTTCTTTTGGAGCGTAAAAGCGACGCATAATATGTTGAGTTCCAAGTTCTAAGTTCCAAGTTCCAAGTTAAAAGAATCAAGTTTAAAACTTGGAACTTGGAACTTAGAACTTGGAACTATAGCAGTTTTTATTCGGGTCAGAACCGCCTGCGGTAGCGGGCGGGTTTCCCGTTTAATCAAAAAACACTTTGCCGACGCTTGACCCGCCCGCTACCGCAGGCGGTTCTGACAGATCGCGCAAACCCGTAGATTGATTCCATAACCGCTCTACTCCTCAAACTTTTCCTTAAAATCTTTTGAATTCTGCCTCAATAAGACCCAATTTTCAAACATTTCGGGCGA
>JANODL010000025.1:0-17581 GCA_031412675.1 Acidobacteriota bacterium
CGCACCTGAAATCGGTCGCGGAATTCGCTTCGGCTACACGGTCAGATTCTTTTAAAGTCCAGAGTCCAGAGTCCAAAGTCCCAAGTTAAAAGAAAACTAACTCAGGACTCAAGACTCTGGACTCTGGACTAATTTTAAAGCTGAATGCCTTTGACGGCTTCGTAAGAACCTGCCATTGATTTCAGCTTTTTGCGCGGTCCCATCAAAATTCCGTATTTTCCGTCGGGGCGAAAATAATAAACCGTGCCTTCCCACGCGCCCAGATCGAGCGGCGAACCGTCGCTTGACCATTCGTATTGCTGAATCGTGTCCGACGCGATGATAATCGAGCGCGTGTAATACGCAAGCGTCGAGCAAAGGAATTTGCCGTCCGTCGTAATATCGCTGCCGGTCGTATCCGCCATCGCGCACGAATTGAAAACGATGTAGCGGCACATTCCGCGAATCTTTTCCCAATCGCCGACGTTATCCGAAGTTAAACCGTCTTTGCCGAGCGAAACGCCGAAACCGCCGCGTTTTTTGCCGTCAACAATCATCGAGCGACCGTGCGCGATGATTGAAAGCGTTTCGATCCGACCGCCGAAAACGGATTTGACCTTGAGCCAGTTAAAGATGTAATCGGCGGAAGAATTTTCGTCAACCGTCAGCGTAAAACCTGCGCCAAAACTACTTGCCGCCGTTCCTTTGGCACGTGTGTCGTGAATAATCTGATGTTTGATCATTTCAAATTCTCCTGTTTTATACAGGTCGGAACCGTCTGCGGTAGCGGGCGGGTTTCCCTGTTTGATTGAAAAATATCTTTGCCAATGCTTGACCCACCCGCTACCGCAGGCGGTTCTGACAGGTCGCGCAAACCGGATATTGATTCCGTAGCCGCTCTAAGCACTTGAAAGACTGTTAAATATTTCAAAGAAATGCTCGGTATAGTTTTTATAACCCATCATTTCGGAAAATTGTTTAGCGACGACATTCAGCCCGACAATCGTGTAATAAACGCCGCCTTTGACCGCCGTTCCGGGCGCGTGACTGATGCGTCCGTCCACGACTATTTTGTAATCTTTGAGCAGATTGTATTGGCGCATCGCTTTTTGATGTTTCTTAATGGCTTGCGGCAAACCGGAAACCGTCGTATTGTGCGGCGATGGAAGCGTGGTCAGATAAAGTCCCGTCAATTCGTTAAAATCGCCATTCAAAGCCGCCATTCTCATCAAGGCTTTGACAATCACAACATCCATCGGCGAATTTACGCCATTGACTCCGACCGAATTCTGAATATTGATTATGTCTATCGAATTTCCTTTGACATCTTTAATTGTTTGCACTATTGCCATTGTTCTTTCTCCTGATTATGAATTTCTCCTTAAAAAAATTTGTCGAGCAGATGTTCCAAACGCAAATCATTTTTGACAAAAGCATTGATCGAGTTTGAAACATCCGATTTGGTTTGGGCGGACGATTTTTTCTGCACCGAACGCTTTTTCGTCACGCGGATTGTTTCGATTTCAATCAGAATTTCTTTCGTTGTAATCCGTTTCATAACAACCTCGTCAAAGATTTTGTTCTAAACGCCGAATCTTTTACCTAAGCCGACCGCAAACTTTTTGGAGAATGCCATCATATTTTTGAAAGCCTCGCCCGAAGCCGCGATTTTCTCGAGCTTTTCTTCTAATTTGTCCCGCGTGATTGCGCCGATGTAACTGTCAACGAGTTGTCCGTTTGCAAACAACAAAATTGACGGAACGCTACGGACACCGTAAGCCATTTGAATAATTGGACTTTCGTCCACATCCAACTCGTAAAATGTGACTTTGCCGTTGTATTTTTCCGCCGCCGCTTCGAGAGTCGGGCGAACGATTCGGCTCGGTCCGCTCCAATTTGCCGAAAAGCTGACGACCGTCGGTTTTTTTGGAATGATGACCAATGAATCAAAGTTGGAATCGGTAATTTTTGTAATTTTGTTGCTCATTTAATGTCTCCTTTTTGTTTGGCTTTTGCGCCTTGATGTAACTATTAAAACCGAATCGGCGCATCAAAATCTTTAAGTTTTTATGAAGGTTTTCTGAAAGTTTTATGAAGCGAAAGGCGCGAGAGCAAAAAAAGTTCCCGCGCCTTTGTTTTACTTCTTACGGAAGCGGTCTGCCGTCCCAATCGCCGGCAATCGGCTGGTCGGTGCCGATTTGCCCGAACGTGAAAACATTGCTGAAATTGATGTTATCGTTGGTCAAGAAAAATTCGGTCGTCGAAGGTCGCCATACGCCGATGGTATCAACGCCGTTGCCGTTCCAATCGCCTGCCGTCGGTAAATCGCCGTTCGTGCCGAAAAAGAATGCCTGGTCAATCGTTGCCGCCAGAACATTGTCGTCGGTTAAAAAGAATTGCCCCGAACTCGGACGGAAAACGCCGACCGAATCAAAGCCGTCCGCGTTCCAATCGCCCGCGACGGGCAAATCTTCGGCGATACCGAAAGTAACGGTAATTTCAACGCTCGGACTCGTTGCCGTCGAATTTGTCAATAGAAATTGTCCGGCTGACGGACGATAAACGCCGGGCGTGTCAACGCCGTCGTTGTTCCAATCGCCGACCACGGGCAAATCTCCCGCCTGACCGAAAGTAACGGTGATGATGCCGCCGCCGAAAGGCGGGTTGATAATCGGGAAATTCGAGTTACGGATTTTCCATGTGCCGTTGGTAAATGAGCCGATTGTGTCAATGCCGTCGCCGTTCCAGTCGCCCGAAACGCCTTTTTGTCCGGCTAAACCGCCGGTGAAAGTCGCGTTTTGACCGACGACCGTCGTGATTGACTGCGTGACGCTAAAGGTTGAAGACGGGCGGAAAACGCCGACCGAATCGAGCCGCGTGTCGAGAATTTTCGCGACAAAGCCGTCGTCGTTGTCCGTCGTCTGTTTGACAACGCCACTCGTCGTCAGCAGATTGGTCGAAGCCGTATCGCCGCTGACGTAGATAAAGTTGCCTTTGACCGCGATGCCCTCGCCGTTGTCGTTGCCGTTGCCGCCGAGATAGCTTGACGAAACAACGCCGCGTCCGAATTTGATTTTCGCGACAAACGCATCGCGCAAACCGCGCCGCGTCGCTTGAAAGGGCAGTGCCATTGGAAAATCGTTGGAAAGCGTGCTGCCCGTGATGTAAATCGAACCGCTCGGATCAAGCGCGACATTGTTGGCGCGGTCTTGATCTGCGCCGCCGAGAAAACTCGAATTGACGAGCGTTGTTCCGGTCGAACCGATAATCGAGACAAATCCTTCGTTGATTTGATTAGTCGAATCAAAAGGCGATTGAAGCGGAAAATTGCTTGAACCTGTCAGCCCGACGACAACCGCTTGACCGCTCGCATCAACCGCGATTCCGTTGCCCTGGTCAGTTCCCGCGCCGCCCAAAAAAGTCGCGTAAACAACGGACGCATCGCCGCTTGCCGACGGATTGAATTTTGCAATCCACGCATCTTTCCCGCCGCCGATGTTCGGTTGAAGCGCGTTTTTTACTTTGAAATTATTTGAATTCGTAATGCCCGTAAGATACGCATTATTCGATGAATCGAGCGCGACGCTAAAGGCAGATTCGTCTGAAAAACCAATCACCCCGACCGTGTTTCCGATGCACGAAGAATAAGTAATATCGCTTCCCGAGGCGTTCATCACCGTCAAGAAAGCGTCTTGACTGTCAAATGAGCCGAGCGGCGAAACGACCCCGCAGCCTTGATAGCGATTTTTGGTCGGGAACGCCGAATTTGAAAACGTAGCTCCGACGACATATGCTTTGCCGCTCGTATCAACCGCGACATCGAAACCTTCGTCTTGATCATTACCGCCCAAAAACGATGAATAAACCAATCCGCCCGTTGTATTCAGTTTGGCGACGAAAACATCGTCGTTGCCGATAACGCCGTGAACCGTGTCATACGCGCCTGAAGTCGTCGGGAAAAAATGCGAGGCGATGCCCGTGACATAAGCATTCGTGTTGGCATCGAGCGCGATTCCGCGAGCCGTGTCTGATCCGTTGCCTTCGAGAATCGTGATATAAACAAAATTCGTGCCGTCGGCGTTGAGCTTGGCAATATACGCACCTTCGGCATCATTGTCTTCGCGGGTTTCGCCGTGAAAATTGAGCGAATCCGTCTGTCCCGTAAAATAAGCGTTGCCCTGCGCGTCCGCCGTGATTTCAAAAACGTCGTCAAATGTCGAGCCGCCGATATACGTCAGATAATCCAAAGCAGGATCAATCACGAGCGTTTGTGATTTGTCGTATTCGCCGAGCGCGAAGCTGATTTGCGATTGTTCGCCGATGACGTATTTTACTTCGACTTCGCGTTTTTCGTCGTCAATGATTTGAAAAGCAAACGGTTTTTGCTGGACGAGTTCGGCGTTTTGGGTTTTGACAATTAAATTGCCCGCTTCGTCAATCGAAAGATTTTCCGCGCCGTCGAAATTCAGCCCGATTTGATTCGGATCAATATTCGGCGCGACCGTGAAATCATATTCCAGTTGATTATTCTGATTGCCGTAAAACACCGCATCAATTCCGTTGTAGAGATTTTTGTAATTTACTTTTCGATAATTTGCTAAATTCTCGAAGCGTTTCTTGCCGATGTAATAATTGGTTTTTGTCACGGCTTCGGTTTCGCCTGACATTATCGGCTGTTTATTTGCGCCGACAAACTGCATTTTCAGAATGTCGGATTTGGTCTTGAGGCTTTGGTCTTTGGTTTTCGGTGTTTCAATTTGACTCTCGACTCTCGACTCTCGACTCTCGACTTTCAACGAAAAAACGGCTTCGGTTTCCGCCAGATAGAGCGTGTAGCCTTTGCCGCGTGAAATAAACTTCGCCGCTTTGTCGGTTTGACCTTTGTTCTGCTCAAACAGCAAAGGCATTTTGCCGTAATCGGGTTGGGTTAATTTTTTTTCGGAAATGGGTTCGGGAAAATTGATGATTTCTTCAGCCTGAATTTTCGTCGTCGGCGGAAAACCGAGCGAAACGATTAAACCTGCCAAAATGACCAAACTGCCAAAAAATTTTACATTTGAAATTTCACGTCTTTTATTCATTATTTATCTCCTAAGTCTTTTTGAAATTTGTTGTGGTTGATGTCTCAATTAAAGCGCGAAGAGAGCGGCAAAATCTTTAGGAAATCTTGAATTTACGCTGAAAGTTTTCTGAAAAAATTATGAAGAAAGAAAGAAAGACGGACTCAAAAGAATCCGTCTTTTTTTCTTCGGGGATTTTGAGAAGGGAAATTTACGGAGCGATTGCCGCGCCGACCGGAAGGTCGCCGGTCGTTCCCCACGCGAACGAGAAGAACGAACTGTTGCTGCTTCGCAAGATAAAGTAGTTACCGTTTGCCGGTCGCCAGAAGGCAATGTCGGTTTTGCCGTCTTTGTCGAAATCGCCCGGTGTCGGTCGGTCGCCGTTTTGTCCGAATTGCGCGGCGACGGTTGCGCCGGTCGAGCTGCGATTGATCCACCATTCACCGACCGAAGGACGGAAAATTGCGACATCGGCGCGTTGGTCGCCGTCGAAATCGCCGCTCACGGGAACATCGCCATTCACGCCGAAAGGAATGATGTTGACCGTGTTGCTGCCGCTGTTGAGAACAAAGAAGGTTGCCGCTGACGGTCGGAAAACCGAAGCATCGGCAAATCCGTCGCCGTCAAAATCTCCCGAATGAAATTGCGAAGCACGCGGTTCGCCGTAGATAAAATCGTCCATTGCGACAACATCAATGCCGCTCACGCCGTCATTATTAGTTGATGAAAGCGCGGCATTGCCGCTTTCGATAACAACCCGCGCAATACGTTCGCCGGCATTAAAAGAAATGCCGACAAATGACAGACCGTTGTCTAAAACCGGCGCGGACGCGGCTGAAAGCTGTCTGCCGTCCACTCCATAAACACGAATCAGCGAGCGGTTGCCGCCGGTTGACGAATCAACATCGGCAAAAACCACGCCGAAACCGTTGACCGTTCCCGGAACATTCGTGCCGGGAATCACGAAATTGACTTCCATAATGTGCGTGTTACGGATAGTGAACAGGCGTTGTGCGCTAAATGTTGTAAAAATCGTCGAATAATTCGCGTTAATGTTGCCGAATCGGACAGGCACGCCCGAAGCAGTCGTCGAACTGACGGCAAATTGATTGAGTGCCGCGCCGGTTTCATCTTCGACCGCATTAAAAATCACGCCGCGCGGGCTGTTGATGTTAAAAAAGTCCAACGGCAAATTGTTTGGCTCGGAAAAAATGTCCGGCACGCCGTCCCAGTTGATTTCGCGTCTGCCCGAGATGAACGAACCGCCGACACCGTTATTTGCGCCGCCCAAATCTGCGCGGAACTGGTCAACGATTGCCTGAAGTGCCGCCGTATTTGCGCCCGAACCTTGTCTCACGACCGGCGCGGCTGAAACTGAACCGATCAACACGAGCAGCGTCAAACTGCTCAACCAAAATATACGAATAAAATTTTTCATGCTCTTTAAATCTCCTTAAAAGTTTTATTAATTTCTTTAGAAACGAAATTGTTTCGTTGAAGCTAGAATAAGTTTTATCGAGACCGAAAATCTTTAGTTTTTTCTGAAAGTTTTCTGAATATTTTATGAAGAAAAAGGCGAACTCCGAAGAATTCGCCCTTGGTTTGCAAATTTATTGGTTTGGACTGAGGTTTCTTTCAGAACTCAAGCGTCACCGCTTTGGGCGGCTTTGCGTTTGGAAAGCGCAGTTTCTTTTTTGACCGAATCGAGACAGGCTAAAATCCTGCCTTTTGAATTGTGCAAACGATGAATTTTGCCTTCTTCAAGCAGTTGTAAGAAATCATCGGGATTAACACACAGCACAATAATCGCGGTGTCAAAGGTAATTAAACTAACCTGTCGCTGACAGGAAACGCAGAATCCCTTACCTCTTGATCGTTTTCCGAAATTTATACTCGATTCCGGATTAAACGGAATCGGTTCCGGTTTAGGCTTCATTTGTCCCCCAATAATTGTATTTTTCGCAGTTCACCATAACTTTTGCTCCACGAGTTATCTTTTAGATTTTTGCGGAAACCCGCACTTATGGTCTTTGAAAAATGCGGAGCGGACTGGAGCGCAATCGGCTCGATTGCCACGCCGCGTTTTTCAGCGGCGTAACGACGTTTGAAAGGAAATCGAGTTGATTTTATGCAAAGTCTTGTGAGCGTTTTTCAAACGCTCATGCAATCGAGCCGATTGCGTTCCGGTCTTTGCGGCATTCATTCCCCAAAGACCATTAGTTCGGGCGCAGAACCGTCTATTTTTACGCCCGAACTAAAGTGCGGGCTTCTGCATTTTTTCACCCTTTCAGCAATTTTTTTGCGGGTTGCGTTAAAGCTCGATGTCCACATTCAGAATCGGGGTCGTCTGCAATCCGCCGAACGCGGTTTGCACCGTCACGTGGTCGTCAAAATCGGTGATACATTTGCACAAATAAATCATCACCTGATCGCCGAGTTCGGTGTTGTTGAGGCTGATACCGTTGAGCAGTTTCCAGACTTTGATGTTGGCGGGCGTTGACGGGTCGAATTTCATCGTCATCAAAACCGAGCCGGAAACATTCAGATAAAACAGGTTTTCGACACCGCCGACTTCGCTCACCAAAACGTCTTTCAGATTGCCGAATTGTTTTTCGATGCCGCCGATTAAATCGGGCGAGAACATATCAACGCCTTTCGGCGCAGTTTTTGAGAGAGCCTTTTTCGCTAACCATAAACTTCCTTCCGTCCACGCGCCGCGGGTGCGGCTGAATCCGACATTGCTTGTTGCTGTTATTTCAAATCCGATCATTGTTTTTTCTTTCCTTTATTTTTTTAATTTTTAGAAACGCAATTGTTTCGTTGAAGCTAGAATAAGTTTTATCGAAGCCGAAAATCTTTAGTTTTTTCTGAAGGTTTTGTGGTTTTTTTCTGAACAAGTCGTGAAGAAAAAAGCGACTCGGTTTGCGAGTCGCTTCAAGGTTGGAAAAGTTTTTGTTTGAACTACGGAATAAACGAGGCTTGTGTCGGGATGTCGCCCGACGTGCCAAACTGGAATACAGTCGCCCCGCCGTCCGAAGAGTTTAGAATAAACCATGTTCCGCTTGATGGACGGAACACCGCCGCATCGGTTTTGCCGTCACCGTCGAAATCGCCCTGTGCCGCAATATCGGAACTGATGCCGAACGGGAACGAGAGAAACGAACTGTCTTCACTTCGCAGAATAAACCACTCGCCTGTCGAAGGTCGCCAAAAAGCGATGTCCGCCCTGCCGTCGCCGGTATAATCGCCCGGGACGACCTTATCGGTCGAAGTTCCAAAATTATAAACGACAACGCCGGCACTCGATTGATTAAGCCACCATTGTCCGGTTGACGGACGGAAAATCGCGGCATCCGCTTTGCCGTCGCCGTCATAGTCGGCAACGGCGGGAACGTCGCCCGACGTGCCAAACTGGAAGGTTGACGTGCCGCCCGTGGAGTTGCGGATAAACCACGTTCCGGTCGAAGGTCTGAACACCGCCGCATCGGTTTTGCGGTCGCCGTCGAAATCGCCGGAAGCGATAATGTCGGTGCTTAATCCGAAATGAAACGCGAAATAGGACGAGTCTTCACTTCGCAGAATAAACCATTCGCCCGTCGAAGGTCGCCAAAAAGCAACGTCGGTCTTGCCGTCGCCGGTATAGTCGCCCGGCGCCATTTTATCGGACGACGTGCCGAACTGAAAGACATTCACGCCCGCCGTGCTTTTGTTCAACCACCACTGCCCGTTCGACGGTCGGTAGATTGAAATATCCGATCTTCCATCACCGTCGTAATCAAACTTTGCCGGAACTGTTGCCGGAACTGTTGAAATAAAACGCGCCACCGCAAAGGAATCGCCGAAACTGCCCGACATGGTATTACCCGAAGCGACGATCTTTCCGTCAGGCTGCAGGGCAATCGCGCCCGGTTTGGCGGCGACCGCTTCCGTCGCAATCCCGTCGCCGGAAAAAGTCGTGTCCAATGCGCCATTCGGCAGATAACGGCTCAGTCCGAAAATATCTCCCGTTCCGCCGCTGAAAGCGACGATTTTTCCGTCGCGCTGGCGTTCTACGTCAAGTCCGCCGGTGGTTGAAGGAACAGCCGTAAAGACCTTGCCGTCGCCGTCAAAAGTATTATCGAGCGAACCGTCCGGATTGAGTTGAACCAAAGCCGTCACCGCTCCGGGATTTAACGCCGCACCGACGGTCAGTATCTTGCCGTCGGGTTTGACAATCATTTCTCTGGCTGCCGAAGCGCCCGTTCCGACCGGAGCGTTAAATATTCCGTCACCGTCGAAAGACGTGTCCGGCGAGCCGTCGGTGTTAAAACGCAGGACAGCCCAATTGTTGCCCGCTGTTCCGGCAACCAGCACTTTGCCGTCCGTTTGAGCGGCAACTGTGGTAGGTGCAATCACACCGGAATTTACAATTCCGTCGCCGTCAAAACTCGTGTCCAGTGAACCGTTCGGATTATACCGGAGCAGGTAAACATTTGAAAAATGTACGGCGACACTGATTATTTTATTTCCGGGCGCTAAGGCGATGTCATTCACCGCCAAGCCTCCGGGAAGCTCGGACGGCAAACCGGCAAATCCCGTCAACTGTGTACCGTTGGGATTAAAGCGTGCGATGACAATGCGATAGACCCATTGGTCGGGCGGTCCCGTCAGACGACCGGAACTTCCCGCGACCAGGATGTTTCCATCAGGCTCTATCAATACTGAGTTATAGTTTTGCGGTCCGCCGCCAAGAAAAGTGGTTATTTTTCCGCCGCTGCCAAACGTCGTATCCAGCGTGCCGTCCGGATTGTAACGGGCTAAATTCATGGCGCTCTGAAGAAAGGACGCTAATGCTCCCGAAACGACCACGATTTTGCCGTCGGGCTGAACGGCAATATCAGTTCCCGGTTGTGGTCCGTGCGGGCTAAATTGAGTAAATACCTTGCCGCCCGTGCCGAATGTTGTGTCAAGATCGCCGTCGGCAAAGGCATAAGTTTTTGCTGAAGTGAACAGACAAATTGCGATGACGATTATAATTTTTACGGTTTTCATAATTCTTCCCCCTAGATTTCGCAGTGTCTTACTGCATTATTCCAACTAATACGGTTTTCACTTAAAAACTATGCCATCTGTCAGAACCCTGAGCGGTAGCGACGGGTTGAATTTCGCTCTCATTTAACAGGTCGCTACCGCTCGCTGTTCTGACAGAGATTGAAGATTGCTAATGCACATTTGTTTATTGAAAAGCGTATAAGCTCTATTTAAATAAAGGAAATAAAAAATCAAAAAATAGCTGTAACCATAGATGTTGGAATTCTATACCCTTAAACTAACAAAAGCAATAAAAATTATCCGCAACTAAGTAATACCTCAATAAAAAGTTAGAGCGACTGGAGCGCAAGCGTCCCGCTTGCCTACGTCGCTTGAAAAGCGGCGTAAAAGCCTGTATTTTCAAGCAAGTTTCGAGTAATCCGCAGACTTTTTCGCGCCGGAAGCCGACGCTCAATGCAAGCGAGGACGCTTGCGCTCCAGTCGGAACTTATAACTGAGGCATTACCGCAACTAACATTGTGTTATGCGAATAAATTGTTCACTTCGTTGACTAAATTTAATTGGTTTGGAAAAAATGTCTATTTAGATTTACTTCGTGTGTTTTTCTGTATCAAACATCAATCGCCGATCAGATTGATGCGCGAAACATCGGTTTTCACCTTCATCGAGGCGAGAAACGAAACCAGACAAAGATAAATCTCGCCGTTCGCGCCCGTCTCGAAATGGCTGTGGTTGATTTTGACGAAGTGCAGCAGATTTTCGGCTGGCGTACCGAAAAGCGACGACGCTTCGCGCAGGGAAATAAAATCAACTTCGCGTCCGCAGTTTCGGCAAAAGACAAGATGAGTTTTGGCTTTTTTTCTGACGAGTCGGACGCGCTCGAACTCGATAATCAGCTCTCTCTGTTTCTGAATCTTCATAATGGGTTGTTTCTACTCGCGCAGAAAATGATAATTTGTGTTTTTCACAAACTGCGCTAAAATCGGTGGTAATTTCCACAAATAGAAGCGCAAGACCAGTTTTACCGTAAAGTGCGCGGCAAATTCTTTAGAAAGTTATGAATTTTTTCTGAAGAATTTATGAAGAATCAAAAATGGACAAAATGTCAGAACCATCGGCGGTAGCGGGTGGTTGAACATATTCGGCTAAAATCTATATGCAGTTTCAACAAATAAACTTAAACCATCCGCTACCGCCGATGGTTCTGACCGATTGATGGACAACATTTTGGGAAAAATCTACAGTTTCGACAAATTTCAGATGGATTCCGACGAAAGACTGCTTTTCGACGGCGTAAAAACCATCCCGCTCGCGCCGAAAGTCTTTGACACACTACTTTTGTTCGTCGAAAACGGCGGACGGGTTTTGAGTAAGGAGCGAATGCTCAAAGAGATTTGGGAAGACTCGTTTGTCGAGGAAAACAATCTCGCGCAGAATATTTCCTACCTGCGGCGGATTTTGGGCGAAACCAAGGACATAAAATTTATCGAAACCGTCCCGAAATACGGCTATCGCTTCGTCGCGCCCGTGCAGTTGGTCGAAGACTTGACCGAAACCGTCACTTTCGAGCGCACGCAGGCGCGGATTTTGATTCGGGAAGTCATTTCTGAAGAAGAAGACTTCGGACAGGGAGACGAAGAGACGCGGGGACACGGAGACGAAATTGTAACCGTTGATTTTGAAAATCAAATCGCCGCGTCGCCGCGTCCGTTTGTCCCCGCGTCGCTTCCGGCGGCTGTGCCGCAAACACACTACGTCGAGAACGGCGAAGTGAATATCGCGTATCAGGTGGTCGGCGAAGGCGATTTGGATATTGTTTTCGTGATGGGTTGGGTTTCGCATCTTGAATATTTCTGGAAGCATCATTCGTTTGCCGCATTCCTGAACCGCCTCGCGTCTTTTTCGCGTCTGATTTTGTTCGACAAACGCGGCACGGGCTTGTCGGACAGAGTTCCGCTTTCCGAACTTCCGACGCTTGAACAGAGAATGGAAGACGTTCACGCGGTCATGGATGCGGTCGGGAGCGAACGCGCCGTTTTAATCGGTGTGAGCGAGGGCGGACCGATGTGTTCGCTGTTTGCGGCGACCTATCCCGAAAAAACGAACGCGCTCGTGATGATCGGAACTTACGCCAAGCGCATCAAGGACGAAGATTATCCGTGGGGCGTTTCCGGAGAAGACCGTGAGGCGTTTTTTGAAATGATGCGGCGCGATTGGGGCAAGCCGGTCGGCATCGAAGAACGCGCTCCGACGATGGCGCACGACGAAGAGTTTCGCAGTTGGTGGGCGGAATATCTGCGGATGGGCGCGAGTCCGGGCGCGGCGGTCGCGCTCACGAAGATGAACGCCGAGATTGACGTGCGGAATGTTCTCCCGCTCGTGCGTGTGCCGACGCTGGTCATCCACCGCAGCGGCGATCTGTGTTTGAAGGTCGAAGAGGGCAGATTTGTCGCGTCGCTCATTCCGGCTGCCAAATACGTCGAACTGGGTGGCATTGACCATCTGCCGTTTGTCGGCAATCAGGAAGAAATCTTGGACGAAATCGAGGAATTTCTGACGGGAATGCGTCATTCGGAAGAATACGACCGAGTTTTGGCGACCGTGATGAGCGTCAACATCATTGATCCTGCGAGTCAGGCTCTCGAAATCACGAACTGGGAAGATTTTATGGAGCGTTCGGGCGTTTACGTGCGCCGTCAGATCGAGCTTTTCAAAGGCAGGGAAGTTTCGTTTGACGAAAACGGATTGCTCGCGGTGTTTGACGGACCGGCGCGCGCCATTCGTTGTGCGATGGCAATCAACGATTCGGCACAGCGTCTGAATCTGCGCGTCAAAACCGGCTTGCACACGGGCGAATGCGAAGTGCGCGGAGAAATTTACAGCGGTCTGGCGGTCGAACTCGCCCAAAAAATCGCCAACGAAGCTCTCTTGGGGGAAATCCTTGCCTCGCGCACCGTCAAAGATTTAGTCGCCGGTTCGGGCATAAACTTCGTCGAAAACACCGTCAAATCCTTCCCCGAAATCGCCGGAGAGTGGAGGATTTTTACCGTCAAAAGATAGAAGAGAAGAGGAGAAGAGGAGATTTTGGAGATGATTTTGTTGTGAAATTACTGTTGATTTGATTTTAATTCGTCAACCATTTTGACCGCGCCTTCAATATCGCCTTTATAAATTATCTGTCCGTTTGGATTGATGACGAAAGTTGTCGGATAGCCTTTAACGCCAAATTTTTCGGCTAAATCGGCATCTGTCGTAACGACAACCGGAAAGCTATGTCCTTCTTCCCGAATATCGCTAAAAGCCTGATTCGGTTTGTCTTCTTCTATTGGACTGTTCACCGCCAAAATCATTACGGAAGTATCATTTTTATATTTATCATAAACAGCTTGAACTTGCGGAAATTTTTGGAAACAAATTCCGCAAGTTGTTGTCCAGAAATCCAGCAAAACGATTTTGTTTTGAAGACTATTATCGCTAAGTAGATTTTTTTGTTCGTCAAAGGCTTCAAATTTTTCCGGTAATTTATAGGCTTGGACTTTTCCGGTAAAAGTTCCGAAGTTTCTTTTGTGAACCCATAAATCCCAACCAGAATAAAGCATGAAAACTGCAAATATACTACAAATCAAAAAAGGTAGATACTTTAACCGAGTCTTAATTCGCAAAAATAAATATCCTGAAATTATTCCGAAGATATGAAGTAAAAATAGTGGAAGCGAAAATAATGAACTAAAGAAATAACTATAAACTGAATCAATATGAAGGGTGAACTGAATAGAAATTAAATACAATAAAATTAACCGAATTGGTAGTTCAGATCTAAATGTTTTGAAGCAATAAATACTAAAATAGAAATATGCAACAAACCCTAATAGTGAATTGTAATCAATTTTCCAATTGGAAATTACTGCTACTGCTAGGCTTAATAAGAATGAGAAAACAAAAATTTTTAGAATTATCTTGTATTTCATATAAAACTATTAAGGGAATCGCATTGTGGCTATTTTTTCAAATTGGTTTTGACAACCGATTCCCTATATATTTTCTTTAGTTGTTCAAGCAGTAACTTGAGCATTCTGACCCGCCAAAAATTCCGCAACCATCTGTTGAAACTGCACAGCTAGTTGAAGTGCAAGTTTGTCCCCATCCACACACCCAATTACAATCGCAGGCTCTTGCTAAGTTATTTTCTTCCTTTAAAGTTTTTTCAAATACTGGTTTTTGTAGTCCATATCCCATGAAGATTGTAAAAAATTCTTCTTTGGAAAAAAGTTCAAATCCCTTTGATATAAATGCTTCAAGAGTTTTTGTTTCTTCGTTTTTAGATTGTGCTTCAGCAACCGGAAAAAGGAATGAATTATCCGTCATTAGTGGAAATACATTCGTAATAAACGATTTTTGGACTAATGATAAATTGGCTGTTGCAAGATGGTAAATCAACTGGGATTTCCAGTAATTATTCTTTTCGGTTGGCGATGATTCTCTGATTGTTTTCTTCCTCAGGCTCGTCGGCAAAGAAAGCATGTCTTCATATTTTTTCAAAATTTCAATCTCAATGCTTCTATCTCCATTCATACTTGCAAAAATTTCGTGAGCCTCATTCGGTGGAAAAATTGCAAGAGCTTTGGTTTGAAGTTCTTGCGCTTGCCTTTCTGACTTTACTTTCAATGCTGGATTTTCTTTACTATAAGTATCAGCCGAAACGGTTGATATTGCATCCAAAATCAAACTTTTTTGTTCCCTTGTCAGGTTTGGACGTTTTATGAAATTTAACGCGAGTTGAACTTTGAAAATATTAGCTTTATCACTATTTGATAAGTTGGAAAACTCCTTTTGTCTTTTCCCTTGGGGTAAAGACATTACTTTTATAAAGGCTCCGAACGCATTATTACCAACCGAAATAGATTCTGGTATAACGAATTTTTCGCCTGAACATTGTTTAGTGGGCGATTCGCTTTTTATAGAATCAGGGTTTTGCGCCGAAATGCTTGATGTAAATAGGCTAACAAGCCCCACGAAAATAAGCGTGTATAACGCTAAGTTGTTTTTTTTGTTCATTTAAATTACCTCCAAAAATTTAGGACTACTTTTACAGGTGAACAAAGTCGGATTGGTAAATAACCTGAAATTAGCAAAGTGTAAAACTTCGGGAATTTCGGGAATTGCATCACAGGCTTTATTTACAATATTGTTATACAACGGATTAGCATAGAATTACAAGAAAAATTTATGGCGAGAAAATCAATTTTAGTGGTTGACGACGAAAAATCTCAGCGCGAGATTCTTATATGGTAAAATTTTGATGATTATGAATACGATAATTGGCAAGCGTAAGGAAACCGACAAGGCTTGTATCAAAGAAATAATTTACTCTGCCAATGCGTTTAATATTAAAAATTGGTTCGATAATCAAAAAATGAATGCTGATAATCTACCGCAAAGCGTTGATAAATTTCTCAAACTATTATCGCAGAACAAGATTGATATTGTGATTGTCGGAGGCATTGCGCTGCTTTCGTATATGCAAGACCGTAACACGCAAGATTTGGATTTAATTGTTTCAAAAGCAGATTTTTACAAGATTGCGCCGTCGCTAAAAGTCGTCGAAGCGGATGAAAATTTTGCAAATTGTGAAACTTTCGATGGCTTGAAAGTTGATTTTTTATTTACCGACAACGCGATTTTTAATTGTGTCAAAAAAGGCTTTTGTCAGAAAAGAGATTATCAGGAAGGCTCGTTTTACATTGCGACCGTCGAAGGTTTGGTTTTAATGAAACTTTACGCTTGGGCGGATTTGCGTTTCAACGGACAGCTTTTTGACGATAAGTTTTTATTAACCAAATCTTTGCGATACAAAAACGACATCGAAGTTTTGCTTTTGAATTACGAAGTAAATTTAACGCCTCTCGAAAAAATGTTGAAAAAGAATCTGGACGCATCAAAGTTCGGATTGGTCAAAGATTTAATTGACCGAATATCATAGAAAAATGGGACGAAAATCAATTTTAGTAGTAGATGACGAAAAATCTCAGCGCGAGATTTTGGAGATGATTTTGTCGGGCGAAGGCTACGACGTAACGACCGCGAGTTCGGGTGAAGCGGCGATGAAGTTTGTCGCCGACCGGCATTTCGACCTTGTGCTGACGGATTTGAAGATGACCGGAATGAGCGGGCTTGATTTGCTCAAGCAGTTGACGGATTTTGATAAATCAATCATCGTTCTGCTTTTGACGGCGCACGGGACGGTTGATTCTGCCGTGGACGCGCTTCGTCTTGGTGCGTTCGATTATCTGCAAAAGCCTTACGACCGCGAAAAACTGCTCGAAACAATTTCGCGGGCTTTAAATAAATTAACCAATCTCGACGCGGAAATCGTTTCGGGTTCGCCCGAGATGGATAAGGTCAAGAAGATGATTTTGAAGGTTGCGAAATCGAATTCGACCGTTTTGATTCGCGGCGAATCCGGCACGGGAAAGGAATTGATTGCGCGTTCGATACACAACAATTCGCTTCGCACCGACCAGGTTTTTCAAGCCGTCAATTGTGCGGCGATTAACGAAAACTTGCTCGAATCGGAACTTTTCGGACACGAAAAGGGAAGTTTCACGGGCGCGGTCAACGAGAAAAAAGGTCTTTTTGAGATTGCCGACGGCGGGACTTTGTTTTTGGACGAAATCGGCGAACTGGACATCTCTCTGCAAGCGAAAATCCTGCGCGCTTTGCAGGAAAAACAAATTCGGCGCGTCGGTGCGGTTCGTGAAATCAACACGGATGTCCGCGTCGTTGCGGCGACCAACCGCGATTTGTTGAAAATGACGCAGGAAGGTTCGTTCCGCGAGGATTTATATTATCGCCTTAATGTTTTGAGCATCGAAATTCCGCCGCTCCGCGAACGCCGTTCGGACGTTGTGCTGTTGATGGATTATTTCATCAAAAAACACACGCGCAACACGAATCGCAAAATCACTCTGAGCGGTGAAGCCAAGCGTTTGATGGAAGATTACAGCTATCCGGGCAACGTCCGCCAGCTCGAATCGGCAATCGAACGCGCCATTCTGTTGTGCGAAAACGACACGATCACGCTCGACGATTTGCCGCCCGAAATGACCAACGGTTCGCGCCCTTCAGCCGCGTCGAACGATCTGTTCAAACTTCCGCCCGAAGGCGTAAATTTTGAAGATGTCGAACGCAGTTTGATTATGCAGGCGATGGACCGAACCGACAACAACATCACGAAATCCGCGAAACTGCTCGGTTTGACGTTTCGGACTTTGCAGTATCGTTTGGAAAAATTCGGTTTCAAAAAAGACGGCGCTGAAGAAGAGGAAGAATAACATTTATCATTTATTATTAACCTCAGTTCGGGATAAGAACGGAGCGCAGGCTGCCAGCCTGCCACGCCGCTTGCAAAGCGGTGTCACGAACTTTGCTTTTCAGTAATCTTGAATAAATTCGGAGGTTGTGAGCGTTTTTCAAACGCTTGCAGGCTGGCAGCCTGCGCTCCGTTTGGCAAA
>JANODL010000026.1:0-33593 GCA_031412675.1 Acidobacteriota bacterium
GTCGCGTCAGCGACAACTGAATTATCGCCCGTTCAGTTGTCGCTGACGCGACAGGAAATCAGCTAAAACAAGACCGTGCAATAAATTACACGGCTAAATTCAAGTAATCGCTACGCGATATTTAAGGAAAATTTAGTTGCACACAAGGTGATTATTGTTAATATTCATTTTTTCATCTGTTCACTCCTTCGTCAAAAATCCGCAAACCGTCTGTTATTTTAATGAACCCTTCCCAAGAAAGGTTTAAAGCCAAGGTTCGGATTTCCAATCTTATTCCGCGCATAATCAACGAATTGTCCGTGCGCTCGATCTTTATTCCATCTCTGATACAAAATAAATGCGACACCGCCAAGCACGACCGCCAGGGCAATCGCCGCGCCGACCGTCATTACCGGCACAAAAGCCGCCATCATCGTTGATTGGGTGGCGAGTGCGGCTCCGGTCGCGCCGGTCGTCGTGACGGATGTTTCCGCAACGATTGTCGTTTCGATTATTCCGACCGTCGTACTCACTTCACCCGCCGTAAATCCGGCATTGAGCATTGCGGGCGCAAGTTTTGCCGTATTAATATATCTGGCAACCTGCGGATATTTATTGCCCAAGTCAATCATCTTTTGAAACACTTCCGACGCTTTCGCCACTTTTCCCACTTCAATATAAAAAAACCATTCTTTTCTAAGTGCAATAAAGCTCTCAAGTATTAATTTGTCTTCCATAATTTTCCTCCTGCCAACTTAAATTTCCACAAAAAATTTACCTTTCAACTAATAAGGCGCAAGACCAACCTCAAACCGCCCATAAAAAAATTATTTTTTTGAAAAATCTTTGTTATAATCCGTTTCATCAAATATGAGTTCGCCGAATCAAACAGATGTCACGGTTTTATTAAATGATTTGAATAACGGCGACGAAACCGCGCCCGACAAACTTTTGCCGCTCGTCTATGAAGATTTGCGCCGTTTGGCTCGCGCCTATTTTGCCAACGAAAAACAGGAACATACGCTGCAGGCAACCGCGCTTGTTCACGAAGCCTATATTCGTCTTGTTAATTGGGAAAACGTCAGTTGGCAAAACCGCGCTCATTTTTTTGCGGTCGCCGCCGATGTTATGCGGAAGATTCTGATTGACCACGCCCGCCGGAAAAACGCGCAGAAGCGTGATGGCGGACAGAAGATTTTGATTGATGAGGCGGTTAGTTTTTCGAGCGAAAAGGAACTCGATTTATTAAAATTGGACGAAGCCCTTAAAACGCTCGAAAAACTCGACCAACGACAGGCGCGAATTGTCGAACTCAGATTTTTCGGCGGACTTTCGATTGAAGAAACGGCGTATGTTTTGAAAATTTCCGAAACGACCGTCAAACGCGAATGGACTTTTGCAAAGGCTTGGTTTCAGAGAGAATTACAAAATTGAACGAAGCGGATTTTCAAAGAATCAAAGAGATTTTCGCGGCGGTTTCCGAAGCCGAGCCGACAAACCGCGTTCAGATTTTGCGCGAAATGTGCGGCGCGGATTCTGCATTGCTCAAAGAAGTTCAATCGCTCCTCGCGGCACACGACGAAGCCGAAAATATCATCGAGAAAAATGCTTTCAATTTTGAATCGCTGACCAATTCGAGCGGGAAACAATATCACGGCAAACAATTCGGCAATTATCAAATCATTCGTGAAATCGGGCGCGGCGGAATGGGCGCGGTTTTTTTGGCGGAGCGCAACGACGGCGAATTTAATCAAAAAGTCGCGCTCAAAATCGTTCGTCAAACGATTCTAGACCGTGAAACCGAACGTCATTTTCGTCGGGAGCGCGAAATTCTCGCGTCGTTAAACCATCCGAATATCGCCCGACTTTATGACGGCGGAGTTTCCGACGCGGGCGAAGCGTTTCTGGCGATGGAATTTGTCGAAGGCGCAACACTTTTGGAATTTGCCGAATCAAACAATCTTTCAACCGAAGAAAGATTGAAATTATTTCTAAAAGTTTGCGCGGCTGTTTCTTACGCGCATCGTAATCTGACGATTCACCGCGACCTCAAACCGTCAAATATTCTGGTCACAAAAGACGGCGAACCGAAATTGCTCGATTTCGGATTAGCAAAGATGTCAGAACCATCTGCGGTAGCGGATGGGTTAGATTTCGACAATTACCCGCCCGCTACCGCAGGCGGTTCTGACGTTGAACAAACGCAGACCATTTTTCGCGCCTTTACGCCGGCTTATGCTTCGCCCGAACAGATTTTGGGCAAAAAGGTGACGACCGCGGCAGATGTTTATAGTTTGGGCGTGGTTTTTTACGAACTTTTGACGGGCGATAAACCTTTTCATTTTGAAGGCAAAAGTTTAGATGAAATCATCAACACGATTACAAATTCCCTGCCGCCTCTGCCTTCGGCAATTTCAAATTCCAAATTTCAAATTACAGATAAAACAAATCCGAAATCCGAAACCCGAAATCCGAAATTAAATGCGGATATTGACAATATTGCGCTCAAAGCCCTACAAAAAGAACCCGAAAGACGCTACAAATCGGTCGAAGAATTTGCCAATGATGTTGAAAGACATCTCGAAGGCTTGCCGATTCTGGCGCGTCCGGCAACATTTTCATATCGCGCTTCAAAATTTTTCAAACGCAATAAAATCGCGGTTTCCGCCGCGGCAATCGTCTTTTTATCAATCATCACCGGATTGATTTTCACGCTTTGGCAGGCAAACGAAACGCGCAAGGAACGCGACCGCGCCGAAAAACGGTTTAATGATGTGCGCAAACTTTCAAATTCCCTGCTTTTTGAAATCACGCCGCGCATCGAGCGTCTGCAAGGCTCAATCGAAGCGCGTGAAATTTTGGTCAAACGTGCGCTCGAATATCTCGACAGTCTGGCAAATGAATCGCAACCCGACGCGGCTTTGCAATCGGAACTCGCTTCGGCGTATGAAAAAATCGGCGATTTGCAAGGAAATATCGCCAAACCGAATCTGAGCGATTTTACCGGAGCGATTGAAAGCTATGAAAAAGCCTCCGCAATTCGTCGAAATCTGCCGCAAACAACCGAAAATCAAACTCTTTTAGCGGAAAATTTCCGCGATTCGGCAAATATTCGTTTCGTGCAAAACGACATCAAAGGTTCTCTGCAAAATTCCGAAGAGGCTCTGAAAATTTATGAAATACTTTTAACCGAAAATTCCGAATCGTTTGCGCTGAAAATATCTTTGATTGAAACTCAGCTCGATTACGCCCAAACTTATTCCAACAATAATCAATATGAAATTGCCGTTCCTTTACAGCGCAAAGCCTTAGCGGAAATCGAAAAACTCGACCAAAACAATCTCGAAACTCAAAAACTATCGGCAAAATGTCTGTCTTATCTTGGCAACGCGCTGTCGTGGGACAATCAACAGACGGAAGCCGAAACCGAAATGGCAAAAGCCGTGGCGATTGCCGAAAACCTTTCCGCCAAATATCCGAATGACACGAACATACAACAAACGGTTTGGCGCGTTTACGTGTTGGCAAGCGGTATTTACGAAGATATTAAAAACGATATTTCTCTGAAATTTGCTGAAAAAGCACTGGGAATTGCAAAAAAAGCGGTCGAATCCGATTCAGCCGACACACAGGCAATACAAAATTTGGCGCGTTCATTTTCACGCTTCGGGATAATTTCGATCCTTGTCAATCAAGTTCCCAAAGGTTTCGAGAATTTGGAAAACGCTGAAAAACTGCTCATCGAATTGGTTGAAAAAGAACCGAAAAACCAAGTTTATCAGAACGATTTAGGCTCGCTTTACACGCGCTTCGGCGATGCCGAGAAAAAACGCGGGAATTTGCAAAATTCGCTCAAATATTTTCAGAAATCGGCGGACATTTATGCGCGAATTGTTCTTTTCGACGAAAAAAACACGGTTGCAGGGCGCAATTGGGCGCAATCATTAAAAAACGTGGCGGAAATTTATTTGAAATTAAACGATAAAACGCTCGCTAAACAAAATTTTCTGAAGGCATTGGAACTCGTCAAACAGCTCAAAGCGCAAAACGCGCTCGGCAAATGGGACGAAAAAGCCTTTGACGAAATGCAGCCGATGCTCGATAAATTGTAGAATCATTGCAATGCTGAAAATTTTCCCGAACATCGAAGAATTGAACAATTTCGCCGCGCAAAAGTTTGTCGAAATCGCTGATAAATCAAAGCAATTTCGCAAAAGTGTGACTGTTGCGCTCGCGGGCGGTTCAACACCGAAAGCACTTTATCGGCTTTTGGCAAGCGAAAAATTCAGGGATAAAATTGATTGGAGCAAAGTTCATTTCTTTTTCGGCGACGAACGAAATGTTTTGCCTGACAATGCTGAAAGCAATTTTCGGATGGCGAACGAAAATCTTTTCGAGCCTCTGAAAATAAATGCCGCAAACATTTTTCGCTGGCAAACTGAACTCGAAAACGCAGAAATGACTGCTTTTAATTATGAGATTAAGGTAAGCAGTTTTTTCTGCACCGTTCCGCGCTTTGATTTAGTCTTACTCGGAATGGGCGCGGACGGTCACACGGCTTCGCTTTTTCCGTTTACCGATGCCTTACGCGAAACTGAAAGAAACGCCGTCGAAAACTATGTCGAGAAACTCCAAACAACGCGGCTGACGCTGACTTTTCCGGTCATCAACAATGCGAAAAACATAATGTTTCTCGTCTCGGGCGAAGACAAAGCCGAAACTTTGAAAGCGGTTTTGGAAGGCGAATTCGAGCCTGAAAAATTGCCTTCGCAGAATGTCCGACCGAAAGACGGAAAACTATTTTGGTTGTTAGACGAAAACGTGGCAAAATTATTGGGAAAAGATGGAAATTGAAATTATCATCGCCGTTCTGATTCTGGTCGCGCTTGTTTTTCTAGCGACGATTGATATGGCTTTTTCACAACTTTCGGACGTTAGTCTGCGCCGTCTTTCCGCCGAATCCGAAGAAAATCAAAACCCGAAAGCGGCGGATTTTCTGCGCGAGATTCTGGAAAATCGTCCGCGTTTTCGGTTTGCTTTATCTTCTTCAATTCAGGTTTTGCTCATTGGTTTTGCGGTTTTGGTCACGATAATTGTTTTCCGTTTCACCGAAAACCACGTCAGACGAATTCTCTTTTCTTTGCTTTTCAGCCTCTTCTTATCGGTTATTTTCCGACAAATTCTGCCGCGTCTGATTATTTGGAGCAATCCCGAAAACAAACTGATGTTTTTGCTTCCGCTCGTGCGTCCGATCTACGGCGTGGTTTCGGTTTTGGTCAATCCGTTTGTGACAAGATTAAAGGCGAAGGAACTGCAAAAACTCGAAACGACCGTCTCGCCCGATTCGGCGGAAGAAAAATCGGATGACAACAACGACGATTTTCAGGCGTTGATGGAAGTCGGCGAAGCCGAAGGCATCATCGAGGAAAAAGAGCGCGAATTGATCGAAACAATGGTCGAGTTTTCGGAAACCAAAGCGGGCGAGATTATGACCCCGCGCACCGAAATCTGCGCTTTGCCGATTGATGCCACGGTCAAACAAGCCCGCGATTTGATGATCGAAGAAAAATATTCGCGGCTCCCTGTTTTCAGGGAAAATATTGACAACATCGAAGGAATTCTCTACGTCCGCGACCTTTTGAATGCCTGGGCGGAAGGCAAAGAAAATGAAAGTATCTCAACCCTTTTGCGCCACGCATTTTTTATTCCCGAAACAAAATCCGCCTCCGAGCTTTTGAAAAATATGCAGTCGAATCACGTTCAAATTGCCGTCGTGATTGACGAATACGGCGGGGTTGCGGGAATGGTCACGGTCGAAGATATTATCGAAGAAATTGTCGGCGAAATCGAAGACGAGGACATTGAAGAAGAAGAAATCATCGAAATTATCGAAGGCTCGGACGGATATTTCGACATTCTCGGCTCGACCGAAATCGGCAAAATCGAACGGATTTTCGACATGGAAATCGAGGACGACGATTTTACGACCATCGCCGGACTCGTCACGAGCGAAGTCGGTTATGTTCCCAAAACGGGTGAAAAACTGACATTTCGCGGTTTCGATGTCGAAATTCTGCGGGCTGACGAGAAAAAAATCTATCTCGTCAGACTCCGCAAATCGGACGGCGAAACCGCCGACATTAACAATTGATTTTTTTATTAACCGATTTGCTTGACATTTCTCAGGCATTGGATTTCAATCAAGAAAGTCTTATTTGTCAGAAAGAACCCCTTAAGTAAGTCCTATTTCCATAGTTATCATTATATTTATTAACCGGCGTTGATTCGATTGACGCTTTTAAGACTAAAGGAGAGCTGACAAATGCAAAAAAAAACAACCGCGGAATTTCGTAATCCGCTGCTACTTTCATTAGTTATTTTGGGATTGATGGGGGCTTTATTTATCGTGCCTTTTCAATTCCGTTCACAAGCCGTCAACAGCGGCAAAGGATTGATCCAGAGAACCGAAAGCCATACGCAGGGACTGGAAAATTACGATATTCGTGAACAGCAAGGTCAGGATGTGAACGAGGCTTTCTCGAAATATCGCCTCAATGCCGGCAAAGATTCGGCAATGGTTGCCGACCTTCGCGACGGATTCGTGCGCGGCGAAGATAATCTTCGGTCAAAAGTTTCGAGCCTCAAGGTCGAATACAACAACGACCTGCGGATTCCCGAAGTTATCACGCCGGATATGTGGCGACCTGAAATCGAGCGTTTGACCGCGCCTTCGGCAATGAAGCGTTCCGAGATACTCCGCAATTTTGTCAAACAAAACAACAATTTGGTCGGCGTGAGCGACGTTCAAGCCGATAATTTGAAAGTAACTGCGGATTATACCAATCCGAACGGCGAAATTTCATTTGCCCATCTCGAACAAACAATCAACGGGATTCCCGTTTTTCGCGGCGAAATCAAAGCCGGTTTCACAAAGTCGGGCGAAATCATTCGCGTGATTAACAATCTCGCACCGGGACTCGAATACGATTCGCTCTCGACCGATTTTCGCAATCCGCTCGATGCCGTCACAGCCGCGTATCGCCATCTCAACAGCGAACCGACAAAACCCGACACAGATTTAAACGAATCGCTTTCGACCGATGCAAAAGCCGTTTTCGGCAGCGGTGATTGGGCGACCGTCGCGGAAAAAATGTATTTCCCGACCGAACCGGGCGTGGCGATTCCTTCGTGGCGCGTGCTTATCTGGCAGCCGGTCAATGCTTTTTATGTGATTGTTGATGCCGAAACGGGCAGAATGCTGTGGCGCAAAAATATTACCGAAGACCAAACCCAAAGCGCGACTTTTGACGTTTATGCCAACAGCACCGGATACATTGACGGCGCAGACAGTCCGGCTCCATTTTCGCCGGGACCGCTCAACCCGACGCTCGGACAACAAGCCGCAGTAATTAACCGAAACCTCCGCACATTGATCGGCAACGAAGCCCCGAATTCATTTAACAACAACGGCTGGATTACGGATAACTTTAACGAAACCGACGGCAACGCGCTCGAAGCCGGAATTGACCGCGACGGAATCAACGGAGTTGACGATGTTCAATTCGGCGACACGAGTTGTCCGGGCGCGGGTTGCCGCACGTTCACCTCGACGTGGAATCCGCCGCCGGGAAATCCCGCGCCGGGCGATGATCCTTTGACACCTCAAGCCCAACGCGGCGCGATAATTCAGATGTTTCACATTATGAATCTTTACCACGACGCACTTTATAAAGTCGGATTCACGGAATCGGCGCGAAACTTCCAGCAGGACAATTTCGGACGCGGCGGTTCGGGCGCAGACCGCGTTTCGGCTGAAGGTCAGGATTCGAGCGGAATAAACAATGCAAACTTTTCGACTCCGGCAGATGGCGGGCGCGGACGGATGCAGATGTATCTCTGGTCAGGTCCGACACCCGATTATGACGGCACGGTTGATGCGGAAATCATTATTCACGAAATCACGCACGGACTTTCCAACCGTCTGCACGGCAACGCTTCGGGGCTTTCGACGAATATGTCGCGTGGAATGGGCGAAGGTTGGGGCGATTGGTATGCCTATACGCTGCTTGCCGATTCTTCCGATCCGATTGACGCGGTTTACACGACGGGCGGTTATGCGACCTATCTCGGAGCGACCAATTATACCGCCAATTATTATTACGGAATCAGACGTTTTCCGCGTGCGCCGATCACCTTTTTAGGTCCGAACGGCAAGCCGCATAATCCGTTCACTTTCCGTTATTTGAATTCCAACTGCAACACATTGATCGGCACGACCACTTCAAATCCGCCGCCGAGCAGCGCATATCCGCGCGGACCTTACGGTTCGACAACCTGCGATCAGGTTCACGCCGCGGGCGAGATTTGGAGTTCGACTTTGTGGGAAGTTCGCAACCGTCTGGTTCAGCGTCTCGGATTTACCGCCGGAACAACCCGCGCTTTGCAGGTCGTTACCGACGGAATGAAGCTCGCGCCCTTGGGACCGACCTTTTTACAGGAACGCGACGCGATTCTTTCTGCCGCGTCGGTTTTCGGCAGTGCCGATGTCGCCGATGTCCGCGAAGGTTTCCGTGTTCGCGGAATGGGTTTTAGCGCAAGTATTCAATCAACGTCTCCGGCATCAGTTACCGAGGCATACGATAATTGGGGAACTCCGAATCAAGCTCCGACGGCTTCGTTCACTTTTAGCTGCACGGGTTTGACCTGTAATTTCAACGGCGGCGCGTCAAACGATCCCGACGGCTCGATTGCAAATTATGCGTGGAACTTCGGCGACGGCACGACCGGCAGCGGAGTCGCGCCGAGCAAAACATACGCGTCAAGCGGAACGCGCACCGTGACTTTGACCGTCACCGACAACGGCGGAGCAACCGGAAACACTTCGCAATCCGTCACCGTCACCGCGCCGCCCGGAAGCATTACTTTGAGTGTTACAACTCAAAGAAGAAGCAACAAAACAACCGCCAATCTGAGTTGGACGGGAGCGACCGGATCGGTAAATGTCTTTCGAAACGGCTCGATCATCGCGACCGTTCCAGGCACGACCTACGCCGACAATCTCGGACGCGGCAGCGGCACGGCAACCTATCAGGTTTGCAATGCCGGAACTGCAACCTGTTCCAATCAAGTAACAATTACTTACTAAATACTGACGTTAATTAATTGACGGAAAATCCCCGACGAGCTTAGTCGGGGATTTTTTTCGTCAAAACAATTTCAACCGAACATTTTCACATACTGCGTTTCGATTAAGATTCCGAATCTGTGTTATTTTTGAATATATTGATTGAAAACGAAAAATTTTTACAGACAAAGACTTGCGAATCGTGCGGAAAAGCCTTCTCGTGCGGCGCGAACAGCGAAAAATGTTGGTGCTTCGAGATTGATTTAAACGCGAAAACTTTGGCAAAATTACGAGAGAATTTTAAGAGTTGTTTGTGCGAAACTTGTTTGTTTAGTCACGAATTAACACGCATTGACACCAAAGATTCAAAACAAAATTCATGATATTCGTGGCAAAATTTATCTATGGCAAAAAAGAAAAGTAAATTTTTAAGCGGCAAACGCATTGACCCGACACCGATTGATAAAAATACGGCACTCGCCGATTTGATTGACGAATCTTTTATGGCGTATAACGCGGCGCGGATTCGTGAAGCGTGTCAGCTTTTTTCACGGAAAATGCTTGAGCCTGACGTAACCATCGGTGTCACGCTGACCGGCGCGTTAACTCCCGCAGGACTCGGAATTTCCGCGCTGATTCCGCTGATTAAAGCCGGATTTATTGATTGGATCATCTCGACCGGCGCGAATCTTTATCACGACACGCATTTCGGCATCGGTCTGGAACTTCATCAGGGCGACGCGAAACTCGACGACCGGATTTTGCGCGAAGAAGAAGTCGTGCGGATTTTCGATATTTTCTTTGATTATTCCGTACTGCTCGACACCGATGAATTTTTCCGCCGTTTGATCGAACACGACGAGTTTCAAAAAACGATGAGTTCCGCCGAATTTCATTATCTTTGCGGAAAATATATTTTGGAACGAAGCAAAACGCTCGGCATCGAAAACAAATCTTTGCTCGCTGTCGCCTACGAATACGGCGTTCCCGTTTATACCTCGTCGCCCGGCGATTCGTCAATCGGAATGAACATCGCCGCCAAAGAATTGCAGGGCGGGAAGCTGATTTTGAACCCGAATTTAGATGTCAACGAAACCGCCTCAATCGTTCTCGCGGCAAAACGCGGCGTAATTTCAAATTCGGATGACGGAAAATCGGCAATTTTCATCCTCGGCGGCGGAAGCCCGAAAAACTTCGCCCTCCAAACCGAACCGCAAATCCAGGAAGTTTTAGGAATTGACGAAAAAGGACACGATTATTTCCTGCAGGTCACAGACGCGCGTCCCGACACCGGGGGACTTAGCGGAGCCACGCCGGCTGAGGCAGTGTCGTGGGGAAAAGTTGACCCCGACAAATTGCCCGACGCGGTTGTCGCGTATGTTGATTCGACCATTGCTTTGCCGCTGATTACGGCTTATGCGTTGGCGCGCCACGAACCGCGTGAACCGAAACGGCTTTACGACCGCCGCGATGAATTTATGAAATTACTTCAAAGTGAATACGAAAAATCAACGAGAAGGTAGGAGCTTATCTACAAAGACACGAAGAACACAAAGGAAAATTATATTTAAAACTTTGTGACCTTTGTGTCTTTGTGGTGAGTTGTTTTTTTATGAAACTGCAAGCCGAACTGAACAGCGAAAAGCACGAAATCGAAATAAAGCGCGACGGCGAAATGGTTTTTGCGAAGGTTGATGAGCGCGAATATGAACTCGAAGCATCGGAAGTCGAGCCGAATGTTTATCTTTTCAAATATAACAACCAAATCTTTCAAATTTATGTTGCGCCAAACGGAATCGTCAACTTAGGCAATCATCAGTTTGAAATTTCGATCACCGACCCGAAACGTCTGCGCGGTTCGGGCGGGAAAGATGCAGTTGCCGATGGAATCGCTGAAATAAAAACGGCGATGCCGGGCAAATTGGTGCGCGTTCTAACCGTAGAAGGCGCGGAAATAAAACAAGGCGAAGGAGTTTTAATCGTCGAGGCAATGAAAATGCAAAATGAGATGAAATCGCCGAAAGACGGCGTGGTCAAGGAAATTCGTTTTGCCGAGGGCGCGACCGTCAACGCGGGTGATGTATTGGCGATAATCGAATAATTATGAACAAAATTCTGCTTACTTTTTGTGCGTGTTTGATTTTTTCGTTTGCGGCTGAAGCTAAGATTACCCGCTATTTGAGCGGTAACAGCGCGGATGTCGCACCTGTTCCGGCGGGTCCGGTTTTAAACCTGGGCGGCGGCGGAACCGACGTTGATCCGGCGATTCAATGGATGATTGACAAAGCTCGCGGCTGTACGAACTGCGCGACGAAAGTTGATGTCGTCGTCCTTCGCGCTTCGGGTTCAAACGGCTACAACGCTTCGATTCTGGCGATGAACGGCGTTGATTCGGTCGAATCAATCGTCATCACACGCCGCAGCGACGCAACCAACGCGGCACTTTCGACCACCATCAAAAACGCCGAAGTCATCTTCTTCGCGGGCGGCGACCAATGCAATTACGTGTCGTATTTCAAAGGCACACCGGTTGAAACTTCGGTCGAATTCGTCTACGCGAAAGGCGGCGCGATTGGCGGAACAAGCGCGGGACTGGCAATTCAGGGCGAATATGTTTACGACGGTTGTCAGGCAAGCGCGGTTTCGAGCGATGCTTTGTCGAACCCGTTTCATTCGTCGCTCACCTTCACCTACAATTTTTTCAACTGGAACGATATGCAGACTGTTATCACAGATTCGCATTTTGGGCAGCGCGACCGCATGGGACGTTTGATGGCGTTTCTCGCACGGCAAATCCGCGACGGAAAATCTTCGACGGCGTGGGGTATCGGGTTAAACGAGGTAACGAGCGTCGTCGTGGATCAAAACGGTTTGGCGACCGTGATGGGCAGCGGAAACGCTTATTTCGTCTTTGCCGAACACGCGCCCGAAATTTGCGAAGCCGGACAGCCTTTGACGTTTTCAAATTATAAAATTTGGAAAGTAACGCCGGGGCAAACATTTAATCTCAGAACTCGTCCGACGACCGGATTTTACTCGATCAGCGTCAATAACGGAGTTTTGAGCGGAAATCCTTATTAAATCTATGCACGATTCCAAACCTCACATTTTACTTTCCGAAGTCCGCATTTTGCTTTGGGACATTGACGGTACGCTGATGCGTTCGACCGTGCAGGGCGGTTATAAAAAATATTTTACCGCGACGATGCAAAAAGTTTACGGGAGTGCCGGCAATCTCGACGAAATGATTCCGTCGGGAATGACCGACACGCAGATAATTTATGAAGCTCTGCGCGGTGAAGGTTTTTTACCTGAACAGATTTTCGAGCGCAAAACCGAGCTTTTGCAGGTTTTTCAAACCGAGATGAAAGCGGTTTTAGCCGAAGACGGCGAGCCTTATGAAGTCTTGCAAGGCGTTAATGAAATCTTAGCGGAAACCGACAAAAATCCGCGATATATCAACGCGCTCTTGACCGGAAATCTTTCGGTCGCGGCGGAAATCAAGCTGAGTTCGGTCGGACTCTGGCATTATTTTACGAACGCGCCGAACGCTTTCGGAGAAATTTCGCACAACCGCAGCGATCTGGCGATCGAAGCCGGAAAACTTTTTAACGAACGGTATGAATTCGATTTCGCGCCGCAACAATTTATCGTCATCGGCGACACCCCGAACGACATCGCCTGCGCCCGCGCTTTCGGCGCAAAAGTCGTCGCTGTCGCTACGGGCAGAGGTGAATCAAGCGAAAAATTGTTTGAGAACAAGCCCGATTTTCTGCTCGAAGATTTGAGCGACACGAAAACGGTTCTCGAAGTTTTACAAACTCTCTAACGCAAGTATTCGTTTTCCCTGAAAAACAAGCAGTTCAACACTTTACGGGAAGTTCCGGTCATCGGTGGCGGAGAATATTCCCTCAGTGGCGGTCAAAACCTCGCGTGAGGTATTCATCACCTCGCGTGAGGTAATGAATACCTCAATGGTGGCGGACAATCTCACGGACGAGGTTTGACGTTTTCTGCGTGTGGGAATTCACCTTTCTTTTCAATATTCACGTTTTTACAATTTCGCCGAACAAATTGTCTTGGTTGCCGCAGATGAACAAACTGAAGTTTGTCCGACATCTGACATAAATTATTTACTCGACAACACAAATCAGGACACAACCTTCTTTTTACTTTTTCGCTTTCGGCTGGCTCAAAAGATTTGCAAAAATCCGGTACGCGCCCGGAACTCCGGCGGGAAGCTGTCGGAAAAACGCGTAACTGCAATAGACGTATTTTCCTTTGCCGATGTCGGCAACAACCAAACCGCCTTTATTTTCGGCTTCGCCCGTGTCGTGCGCTTCGAGAAGCGGTTTGTAATTCGCGTCTGTCATCGTCAAAGCATATAGATTTCGTTCCTGAACCCAGCCTTTAAAATCTTCGTCGGTGATTTTGTTCGGGAAATTAAAAATCGGTGATTGCGGTTCTAAAATAGTTACTTTCGCGTTTTCATCTGCGACGCGTGCGCCCATCTGCGCGGGAAACGGCAGAAGACTCTGATAAACGGGAAGTTGATACTGCACGATCATCGTTCCGCCATTTTTCACATAGTCGAGCAATCTTTGATGATTAGCGACAAAATCGGGACGCACCTGCGAAGCGCGAATGCCGACGACAATCACATCAAATTTCGCCAAATCGCCACTCGTCAAATGGCTTTCGTTTAATAATTCGACGCTCAAACCCATCTGCCGAATCGCGTCCGCCACACGGTCGCCGCTGCCCGCGATGTAACCGATTTTGACAGGCGAGGTTTTCAAATCGAGAACGGCAACTTTTGTTTCCGAGCGCGTGTAAAACCGATGCGTTTGAATGTGCGGATACGCAAGCACATTCATTTCCTGCGTCGCCGAGGCTTCGCCGATTATCGCCTGCGCGGAGATATTGTAATTTCCTGCTTTGGTTTTCGCGGGAATCGTTACGTCAAAGTTTATCGCCGTTTTTTCGCCTTTGGTCTTTAAATTAAAAGTTCTCGAATCCGCCGAATATCTCCAGTCAATTTTTTCAAGTCCGACAATATTCAGACTTGTCACGCCGCTGATCGGCTTTGATGAATGATTTGTCAGGCTCATCACAACGCGGCGCGTCTGCGGTTTATCGCTCTGCGCGGCGACGAGAAGTTTCTGGTCAAGACTGACCGAAAGCGCGGGAACGACATTCAAATCACGCCGAATTTCGCCGCGAATGTCGTCGGCAAAACGATACTGAACCGGCTGATTGAGCGTGATTTCCGTGCCGTTGATCTCAACTTTGACATCAGCCGAAACGAGCGGCGGCTGAAACGGCAAAGTTTGATTTTGGTCGGCGTTCCAAACGTATAAAAAACCGTTTCGTTCGCTTTCCATCCAATACGGCTGAGTCGGTCGCGCATCGGACGGAGTTTTGACATTGAAATAAGCGTTTTCGTTTCCGACTTCGCGGCGAAAAACATTTTGATTCGCGTCCTTCGGCGCATCAATTTTGGAAACCTGCCAGCCGGAGGGATTTTTTAAGATAATTTCTTTGACTTTGATATTGTCGGGATTCGGAAAGAAAACTTTGACCGTTGTCAGAAAATCTTCGCCCGCGACGACCGTTTCCTTGTCCGCCAAAGCGTCAATCTGCATTCCGGCGGCAAGTTTGACGGCTTCGGTAAATTCGTCCTGTTTTTTCTGAAGAAAAAATTTCGTCTGCGGATTGCGCGTTGACCATTCCGATTCGTAAGCCGCCTTCCAGCCTTGCACGAGAAGCGGCAGAAATTTTTCTTTTTCCAAACCTTGTTCGTTTAATTTTTCGGTGATGTTCTGCAATTGAACAAGTTTTCCGGCAACGGGTTCTTCGGAATTAGCGGTATTTTTTGCGATTCCGCGAATCGAAACATCAACGCCGTCGAAAATACTCGATTCTTTTTCGACTTTTTGAACATAGTTGTCAATCAGATTTACACCCGAAATCTTTTCACCTTTTAACTCTAAAACGCCTTGTTCCTGCGTTTTATGCTGGCTTCTGCCTTCCATCGCAATCTCGAAATACGAACGTCCGAGCAGAAAATCATATTGTCCCGTGTTGATTTTTAAATTCGGCTCGCTCGTCGCCCGAAAACCTTGCGAAACGTAGAATTTCTGCACTTGCCAGCTTTGTCCCGCGTCTTGACATTGACTCGAATCGGCGGCGGCTCTGACGGCTAAAGGCGCGATATAACCGGAAAATTGATGCTGTCCGTGTCCGTCGGCGGTCGTTCCCGAAAAACGCGACACGACAACCAGCGGACGAAATGCGCGAATCGCCCGAACCGCATCGCACAAAACAATTTTTTCGTCCCATTTTTCCTTGGCTTCCGCCAAAGTTTTGGAAAATCCGTAATCGAAAGCGCGTGTAAAATATTGCTCTGCGCCGTCCAATCTTCGCGCTTGCAGAAGTTCTTCGGTGCGGATAATGCCTAAAGATTCAAACAATTCCGAACCGATAATATTCTGTCCGCCGTCGCCGCGTGTCAGTGAAAGATACGCGGTTCGCGCATTTTCGCCGCGTGCCAGATAAGCCAGCAAACCCGAATCTTCATCATCGGGATGTGCGCCAATCATCATCACGCTTTTGGTCGTATTTATTTTTTTCAAGGTTTGCGCCAAACCGCTTGCGCCGTAATCATAAACCGGGCGAACCTGCGCCTTTAACGGCAAATTAAAAATTAAAAATGTGAAATTAAGAATTAGAGAAATAAGGATTTTGAATTTTGAATTTTTCACTTTGAATCCCTCGAAACCGTTAAACTGATTAAATAACCGAACAAAACCGTCACCAAACAACCGATCACATTGAACCAAAGAAATTCGATGTTCGTGTAAAGACTGGCAATCCAAACCGATGCGATTCCGAACAAAAGACCGAAAAATGCACCGCGTGATTTGGCACGTTTGACGATAAAGGCAAGCACGAAAACGCCGAGCAATGAGCCGTAAAAAAACGAGCCGAATTTGTTGACGACTTCAATCAGCGAGCCGAGATTAGCCGCAAAAATCGCCACAATGCAGGCGAAAATTCCCCAAACAAATGTCGAGAGTCTGCCGACGGCAACATAATGCGCGTCGGTCGCTTCAGGTTTATATAAACGGCGGTAGAAATCAATCGTCGTCGCGGTTGCCAGCGCGTTCAGTTCCGCCGCAATCGAACTCATCGCCGCCGCGAAGATTGCCGCGATGATTAGACCGATCACGCCCATCGGCATATGTTGGAGGACAAAAGTCGGGAAAACGTAATTTACGTCGTTAAACTTCGCGTCGCTCGTTTCGCGGACGAATTTGAGTGCTTCTTTACGGCTTTCGTTAAATTTTTTGTCGGCTTCGATGTAGTTTTGGCGGAGCGTGTCAGAACCGTCTGCGGTAGCGGGCGGTTGAACATTGCCGTTTGAGGTGTTTGCAGAAGTCTGAGAACCTGAAGTTAAACCGCCCGCTACCGCAGGCGGTTCTGACATTTTAATCGCGGCTTCGCGCCGTTCGTTGAAAGCGGTTTGATAGTTCTGCTGAATCGTCTGAAACTGTGGATTTTGTTCGGCTTTGGCGACTTCGTTGACGTTAAAAACAATCGGCGGCGCGGTGAATTGATAAAAAACAAAGACCAAAACACCGATCAGCAAGATAAAAAACTGCATCGGAATTTTCAAGAATGCGCTCATCAGAAGCGATGTTCTGCCTTCGTCAACCGATTTCGCGGTCAAAAATCGTTGAACCTGACTTTGGTCGCAGCCGAAATAACCGAGCATCAAAAATAATCCGCCGATCAGTCCCGACCAGATCGTGTATTTTTCCTGCAAATTAAAGCTCGTGTCAACCGTGTTCAGTTTTCCGAGCGAACCCGCCAGATAAAGCCCGTCGGTCAACGAAACTCCGGCAGGAAAGCTCCATAAAATAATCAAAAGACAAACGCCCATCCCGAAAAAGATGATGAACATCTGTTTGACATCCGTCCACGTGACGGCTTGCACGCCGCCGAAAACCGTGTAAATCGTCGTGGACATTCCAATCGCAAAAATCGTGAAAATCAGATTCCAGCCAAAAACGATTGAAAGCACAATCGAAGGCGCGGAAATGATCGTCCCAACGCCAAGCCCGCGTGAAATCAGGAAAAAGAAGCTCGTTAAAGTTCGGACTTTGACATCAAATCTTTTTTCCAAATACTCGTAAGCCGTAAAAACCTGCGCGCGGTGAAAAAACGGCACGACCGTCACGCAGAGAATTATCATGGCAAACGGCAAACCGTAATAAAACTGGATAAAACGCATCCCGTCCGTGTAGGCTTGTCCGGTCGTTCCAACCAGCGTAATCGCCGAAAGCTGCGTTGCCATTACGCTCAAACCGACTGCCCACCACGGCAGGCTCCGATTCGCAAGAAAATAGCCTTCCTTGCTGCCGGAGTGTTTGGTCATACGGATTCCGTCCCAAATCATAAACGCCAGATACGCAACGACAATTATCCAATCAAGAATTTTCATTTTAGTTTGAAAAGTAGCGCGAAAATGCCCACAAAGCCGTGATGACAACAATTGTCGAGATAACAACGGCAAAATAAACCCGATACCAGAAAGAATTCGGTCTTTCTTCGATAATTTGTTTTTCTTTTTCCATTATGTTCGATGAAATCCGCGCTCGATGTCCTTCATCGTCAAGCGCAAAATGACGGGACGACCGTGCGGACAAGTCGTCGGCGACGAAGTTATCAACAGACGGTCAATCAGCCACTGCATTTTTTCAGGCGTTAATTTCATATTGATTTTGACCGCCGCTTTACAAGCCAGACTCGCCGCAATGTCATCGCGCAAACTCGCTTTTGCACCGCCGCGTTTTTCCGAATCAATCGTGTCCAGAATCTCGGCAAGCAGATTTCGCGCTTCCGACGGCGGCAAATCGGTCGGCACTGATTTTATCGCAATCGTTCTGCCCGAAAGCCGCATCAGCCCGAAACCCAAACTTTCCAATTCCTCTTCGACGACCGAAAACGCCTGACCTTGCGCCGGAGTCAAATCGAAAGTTTCGGGAAGCAGCAGATTTTGCGATTCGATTCGCCGCTCGGTTTCCTTTTTGCGAAATTTATCAAACAAAATCCGCTCGTGCGCGACGTGCTGGTCTATAAGCAGCATTCCTTCATCGTCAACCGCAATGATAAAACTGTCGTGAAGCTGTCCGATCGGGCGAATTTTCGACGCGGAAAAATCCGTAACTTCCGCTGTTTTGACAACCTTTGTCGCCGAATCAACCGGCGGCAAAACCGCGTAATTTGCGATTGGATTTTGGTCTTTGGTCTTTGGTCTGTGGTCTTCAAATTCAGATTTCAAATTTGAGATTTCAAATTTTTCCGAATCAATATTTGTCGCTTTTTGTTCAAAATCAGTCGAAAAAACTTCGCTTAAAGGCGGTAAATTTTGCTCGTTCGTTTGAGTTTTTTCCGTCAAATCATCTTGAGTTTCGACAATTTGAAACGGCTGATTGGCGGAAATATCCGGCAATTCGCTGTCAAAACCTTGAAAATTTATTTCAGCCTGTGCAACGGTTCGCTCTTCGTTTTGAACTTTGAATTCTGAAATCTGAGATTCGCCTTGCTGTTGCAATAAATTTCCGCCGTCATTTATCTGATTTTTCTCCGCTTCTCCGATTCTCCGCTTCACCTCTTCTTCAAAACGAACGATTCCCGCTTTGGCGAGCGATTCTCGAATTGCTTCGGCGATCGTTTCCTTGACGGCTTCGGAACGGCGAAAACGCACTTCGGTTTTCGCCGGATGAACATTAACGTCAATTTCTTCGAGCGGAATATCGAGAAACAAAAACGCGACCGGATAAACGCCGTGCGGCAGAACCGACCGAAAACCTTCGAGCAATCCGCCGGCAATCACTTTATCGCGCACAAAACGCTGATTGACGAAGAAATATTGCCCGTCGCGGTTCGTTCGCCGTTCACGCGGCGCGGACACAAAACCCGAAACTTTGGCGATAAATTCGCGTCCGCCCGACACCGGCAAAAGGCTTTCAATCAGATTCGCGCCGAACAGTTGAAAGGCACGTTCGCGCAAATCCTTGGCGGGCGAAACGCGCAAAACTTCGCGTCCGTTATTTGTTAAAGTAAAAGCGATTTCGGGATGCGCGAGCGCGTAATGCTGAATAATCGCGGTCAAATGATAATTTTCCGTCGCTTCGGAACGCATAAATTTGCGCCGCGCCGGTGTGTTGAAAAACAAATCTCTGACGGAAATCGTCGTTCCCGTGTTTCGCGCCGCGTCTTTCACGTCAATCAGCCGTCCGCCTTCGATTAAAACCCGTGTCCCAACCGTGTCGCTTTCGGTTTTCGTGACCAATTCGACCTTGGCGACCGAAGCAATCGAAGCCAACGCTTCGCCGCGAAAACCGAGCGTCTGAATCGCCGCCAAATCTTCCAAAACCTTGATTTTTGAAGTCGCGTGGCGTTCAAATGCTAAAATGGCATCGTCGCGCAACATTCCTTCGCCGTCATCCGCAACGCGCATCAAACGCCGTCCGCCGAGTTCGATGTCAATCTGAATCCTTTTGCTTCCAGCGTCAATCGAATTTTCGACCAGTTCCTTGATGACCGAAGCCGGACGCTCGACAACCTCGCCCGCCGCGATTTGATTTGCCAGATTATCGGAAAGGATTTTTATTTTGTTCATCTTACAAATATATTACGCGGTGCGCTTTGTCGTCCAAATCAATCGCTTCGTAAATCCAATCAATAAAATTGAGTCCGTAACTGTTCAGAAATGCGGCGATGTTTAATGTTCGTTCCTGCAAAGCATTATGCGGCAAAAGCGCGGCAAAAGCATTCTCGATGCGGCGATGAATCGTTTCGTCCTTCAGAAGCTGTGCGTAATGAAATTTCGTGCGGAGCGCACCGATATGATAAAGAATTTTGCGGCGGCGATTTGCCAGATTATCTGCTAGCGTCGAGTCGAATTGCTGTAAATCTTGATCTAAACGGTTCAATTGCGTGTTGATAATTTCTTCGGCTTCGGCAAATGTTTTCGCCGTTTGTTTGTTCAGAAATTTTTCGACAATCTGAGGTAAAACGCCTTTGATTCCGTCAAACAAATCCTTAAATTCAAGCTCGTAACTTTTCAGCGTCCGCTGATGTTTTGTTTCGACAAACGTAAAACTCTGACGATGCAGAATCAGCGTTGCAGGTCGTTGCAGAACTTCATAAATCACCGAATTTTGCGCGAAATATGCGATTTCCGCGCCGCCGCCGAAATAACAGGAAGTCGGAAGCAGATAATCCTGCACAATCGGACGCATCAGCGCATTCGGGCTTAAATTTTCGGGCGAATTTTCGGCGATTTCGATCAATTCCGTCAAATCGAATTCGCGTTTCGTGTCTTTTGCCTGAATCTTGCCGTTTTTATTTTTCTTCAAAGCCCGCCGTTTGCCGTTTTCGTCAATCCAAAAGAACGGGAAAAAATCTTCTTCGACCAAAACCTGCGCGGAATAATCTTCGGCTTTTAATTCAACATTTCGTGCCAGAAGTTTTTCGCGGATTTCGTCCGATTTTTCGACGGCTTCAGCAAAAATCGGTGCGGAAAGTTTTTTTAGTTTTTCGTCCAACGGCGCAAGAATTATCAAACCGTACTTTGCAAAAATGCGCGTCAAAAATTTGGCAAATGATGAAGAATAACTTTCGTTTGAATTGTAGCTTTCCTCTAAAATCGCTTTTAATTCACCGGAAAATTCGGTGTGAGAAACATTTTTGAAAAGATCGTCAATGGTTTCGCTAATCGTTTCATCGAGATTAACCGACCCGACAGGCAAATTTTCCGCGTAGTTTTGCGGAGTGTTTTCAAATTCCGCCAATTTCCCTTGACGGTCAAGTGTGAAAGTCTTTTTGACCTCGTCAAAATCGTGGTCTTCTTCGGCAATCCAGAAAACCGGCACGGCTTTTTGCCCGCGTCCGCGCAAACATTCGGCTAATTTGACGGCGGAAAGTGCTTTGTAAATCGTATAAATCGCGCCCGAAAAAAGTCCGGCTTGCTGTCCGGTAACGATTGTTACGCAATCAGATTCGCGCAAAAGACTGATATTTTCGAGAGTTTTTTCACCCGCGCCGAAATTTTTGTTGGTTTCTTCCAAAGCATCGCAAAGCAAATTCCGGTCGGTTTTGTAATTCGCCAAAACTTTGCCGATGTTTTGAGAAATTTCCGTGTGCGATTCGGGCGCGGACGGATAAAATTTCTTCAAAGCGAGCGGATTTTTCTGATATTCGAGAAAGAGTTTTGATTGATGCGGAATGCTTGAAAACGGAAAACTCTCGATCCTAAACAAAGACCCGCTTGCTAAACAATGTCCGGCTGATTCTTGGTTCACGTTTTTCTCCTAACTTTATGATTATAAATTTCAAAACGGTTAGTGCAAAGGTGAAAATAAAAAAGGACGATGTTTTTTGCATCGTCCTAAAAGGATTGAAATTTTAGTTTTTTTCTAATTTCCGGTGGTCGAAACTCTTGGACGTGTTCCCGGTTCGGTGGAAGCCGTTTCGGGAGCGCGGTCAATTCGATAAATTCCCGATGAATGCGTCGCGGCAAAAATGCGGCTCGGATTCGAGGGATCGAAAATCATTGACCAAACACGGCGGCTCGGCAATTTCATTTCCTTTGAATCAACCCGTTTCCAGTTTTGTCCGGCATCTTTTGAATAGTAAATTCCGCCGTCGGCTTCGAGTGCGCTCGAAATAAAAATCTCGTCGGAATTATTCGGACTGATCAAAATGCTCGTGTAATTGCCGAGCGGCAGATTTCCGCCGCGCCGCGTCCAGCCTCTTCCACCGTCACGGCTCAAATAAAATGTCTGCGTTGTACCGACATAAATATTTTCGGGACGTTTCGGGTCGGCAACTATCGAGCTAACGGGAACGTCTTGCGGAATGCCTGAAATTTTATTCCAAGTCTTGCCGTCGTCGCGTGAAACGATAACGCCTGAACGCTCCGTGCCAATCCAAATCACTCCGGGAATGAGCGGCGATGAATAGATAACATAAACATTTTCGCTGATGCCATCGCCGAACGGGACTTTTTCCCAGCCTTTCGACAAATCATAGCTTCGATACAGACCTTTGTCCGTTCCCGCAAAAAATCCGTTTTTGCCGTCTTCGGTGTAAGCCAAAACCTTCACTTTTTCTGCCAGCACAGGCACGACAATCGGTCCGGTCGGTGTCGGAATCGGCTCAGGTATTGCTACTTTGGCGGTCGTCTTTTTCGGCGCAACTTTCTTTTTTGTTTTCGGTGTCGGTTTTGGTTTCGGCGCAATGATTTGCGCCCAAGAATTTCCACGGTCGAGCGATTTGAACATTCCGAGATTGGTCGCCATATAGATCGTATTCGGATTAACGCGGTCTTGAATCATACCGAAAGGCGAAACGCGGACGACATCGTAATTTTTCGGACGCGTCCAAGTATTTCCGCCGTCGTTGCTGATGAAAACAAATCCGCCGCCGGTTGCGGTATTATGCGTCGTCGCATATAGGCGATTCGGCTGTTCGATGTCTGCCGTAATCGTATAAGCAAAACGGCTCGTAAAATTATCGTTGGTCGGCGCGAAATTTCTGCCGCCGTCATTTGAAACCATCACGCCGTAATTATTCGTGCCGATAAAAATACGTTCGGGCGCGTCCGGGTGAACGGCGATTGAATTTATCTCCAAATCCTTCTGCGTCGTGATGATCCAACCTTTGCCCGAGGTCATCCAAAAACCTTCGGTTGTCGCCGCATAAACCGCGTTTGAATTTGTCGGGTTCATTTTGATGTCGCGTGTTCGCCGCGATTGCGAGGGAATTCCCTGCACTTTCGCCCATTTTTCGCCCTTGTTAAATGATTCGTAAATGCCGCTGCACGCCGAAGCGATAATATGGTCGGGATTTTTTTGGTCAATCTCGATGGCAAAAACGTCCGAATCGTCAATCATCCCGTTTTTGATGAGCCGCCAATTTTTTCCGCCGTCGGTGGTCTTGTAGGCACGCCACCAAGTTCCGGCGTAAATCGTATTGTCATCACGCGGGTCAATCGCAATCGAATCAATCGTCGTGTCGGGCATTGTCGGAGATTCGATTTTTTTCCAATCGTCGCCCGAATTTTCGGTTCTCCAAATTCCATCGGTCGTTCCCGCCAAGATTATGTTCGGATTTTTCGTTGATTGCTGCATCGCGTGGATTGAAGTTTTTCTGAGTTCTTTGGCTTCTTTCCAGTTTGCGCCGCCGTCTTTGGTCATAAAAAATCCGCCCGGCTCTTTGTGGCGATGTCCCGATGTATAAATTATTTTCGAATCGCGTGAATCAATCAATAATTGGTCAAGCACGAGCTGCGGTTTGTTGAGATTAACCAATAAGTTCCACGTTTTTCCGCCATCGGTCGAATTATGAATCGAACCGTCGAGTGTGCTGACGAAAAGACGATCTTTGTCCTTTGGATCAATCGTCACGACGCGCACATCGCCGCCACTCGGTCCGACAATGTTCCATTCGTTAATTTTGACGGGATCTTTCGGCGGTATGATACTGTTGCCGCCTTCTCCGAAAGTGGTGAAAGCCAGACAAAATAAAAGTATCGTTGAAATCAAGAATCTCGGTTTGGAACTCACAAATCTTCGGTTTTTATGTTTCATAATTAAATCTCTTCTGAAATGTTCGGGTTGAAAATCGGGACTTTTGCGTAAAATATCGAACAATCACCCAATCAGATGACGAAAACAATCGGGCTTGTTGCATTGAAAACGCAAAATTTTCTTGCAGTTATTAATGTAGATAAGCGCAAATAGCAAAAACAAATCTAGTTTTAACATAAATTGCGGAGATTGTAAAAGGTTTTGAGTTTCAACTTTAATTGGCAGACCATTTATCAAATGCCAATTAAAGTTGAAACTTAAGACCTATTCTTTAAAAAGCATAAGCGGGCGAAGTTTTGAACCTCGCCCGCTTAGGAAATTTACATCTAAAATTCAGAGATGCAAAGAGTTAGTTATTACGGTTGCGGATTATCAGCACCCGGCGGCACAATCCAGACTTTCGTATAGACTCCTCCGTTCGGACTTGCGCCACCTCTGACCAGAGTCACACGACTTGCGTCGAGTTTCAGGAAGTCAATCGCTTTGCGAATCTGTCTTTCGCGGTTCGTGATTTCCCGATCTGTTCCGTAGTTGATGATGTAGCCTTGTGAATTCGGATTGTTACCCAATTCAACATACAAGTTCTGAATACGAGCCTTGACTTCATCATCCGGCAATTTACCGAATTCGTCGAACAATCTGGGAATCGGTTTTCTGTCAACACTACCTGTTTCAGAACCGTTTAATGAGCGACAGTTTTCGCACAATCCGTTTCCGCCGACTTCAACCGTTGCAGTAACATTCTGTCCTTCTAAACCTGTTGTATCAACAGTAATGGAAGGTGTTCCCTGACCGCCTGAAATACTGCCAGCCGAAACTGTCCAGTTATAAGTAATGGCTGTTGCCGTTCCGCCGCTAACATTAGCCGTAAAGCTCATCGCTTCGCCCGGTTGAACAACACCGCCGCCTGTGACATCTAAGGTCGGGCAAGCACACGGGCTAACACAATCACATGCTTCAACAGTAATTGTTTCCGTTTTTGTCGTTCCGCAAACACCGCAACCATTGTCAACACCCGCTGTAATGGTATAGGTTCCCGGACGAGCACCGCTCAAATCCCAGGTGACGTTCGCACCCGAACCAACAATGCGTCCGCCTGAAACCGTATAGTTATAGGTTAAGACATCCGTCGGATCAGTACTCGAACCTTTTGTTCCGACAGTAATTGTCGAACCATCAGGACAAATTGTTCCTTCTCTGGGAATTGTTCCCGGTTCGCAAGGAATGACAATTCGCGTATTGCTCAGCGTTAGGCTGTCAACATTAGCAAACGGTCTTATTTTATCGCCTTCACGTATGTTGCGCCGACCGGCAGTAAATTGGAAAATAAATCCATGCGGGTCTGACGACGGATTAAATCCGGGCGGAACGCCCGAGAATGAAGTTGTAATAGTTGAAGGCAAACGACCTGCGACCGTGGTCGTAAATCTGCTGCCATCACCATCAAAACTGTCTGTATCCTGCTGGTTAAAGTTGTAGCGATAAGCCGCTCCGATACTCATCCAACGAGTCGGATAAACACGAACACCGGCAAGTCCGTCCATCGGACTGTTTTCAAACGCATTCGGAGTTCGTCCGCCAACGTATTGGGTTGAACGGAATTCCAAAATCGGTTGGAAAAATTTGTTAACCGGAAAGTCAAGAGCAAATGCCGCGTAAAGTTCGTCAGGACGATCCAAAATGGTAAATGAACCACTCGGAAAATCCGCTTTGACCTGGCTCGTCCATTTGTAGCCGAGATTGGCTGAAATGTTCATCCACTTACGAACACGGGCATCGCCGAATAAAATTGCGGCAATGTCGCCTTTATTGCCGCCGCCACTGGCACCGCGCTGCAATTGATTAAAGCCGCTCGGATCGGTTGCTTTATCGCCATACCATTGATAGTAAGCAACAACACCGACACCAATCGGGTTATTCGGTCCCGTCCAACGCCATTTTCCACCTGCCGAAAATGTTCCGAAAGCCGATGTTCCGTATGTTCTATTGATAAACGGAGCGTCCGGCAAATAACTCGGTGCAATCGTAAAGATGGTCGGAACTTCAGCCGCGATACCGCCGACCGGTGTCAAAGTTGCCGTTTGCAACACAACGCCCGGCAGGATACTGCCGTAAACCGAACCGATGCCCGGGAAATTAGCCGATGCGCCGCCCGCTCGCGGAGGTCCCAAAGTCGGAATCGTATTTACAGGAAATCCGAAAACGCCTCCTGACGGAAACGAGAACTGAAAATTGCCTGCCGAACCGCCGACATACGGGAATTGGACAAACGGCTGGCTTCCCGTCGGACGGAAAATCGCAAAGCCGGGAAATTGACTCGTGCCTGATCCCTGCGGAGCCTGCACGATTGCCGGACCGCTTCTCAAGGCACCGTTGATAAATAATTGTGAATTGGGAAGATAAAAGCTGGAAAGATTACGCGGCGAATTCACTTTCAGCGCACGAAATCCATCTGTTGTAAAAAACAATTCCAAATAATCGTTCAAACCGATCTGGAAGCTAAGTGGAACTTCAGTAATGTCAACATTGCCCGGATCGCGGTCAAAGTTGCTGTATGCAATACTTAAAGTCCATTCGCCCCTTCTCAGGGTTTGTCCGTCATAAACCGTAAAAAGACCTGTCGGACCGCCGACTGTACCACCTGTACCAACAGTTGGTGCAATATTTCTAGGGTCTTTCTCTGATCTTAAAGTTTGAGCCGACACTGATGTCATCAGTGCCAACATAAAAAGCGTAACTAAAAACGCCAGTTTCGCGAGTTTCATCACATTCCTCCGCCGAAAAAATATATAAATTTCAATCTTCAAATGTAACCCGAATTAAAAAAACTATTTTTTTACATCAAGTTACTATAATTATTGCAATAATCAAAAAATGCAAAACAGTTTAATTTTTTTGATTAAACCAATACAAGTAAAGTTATTTTAACAATTTATAAGGGAGTATCGTCAAAAAGTCAATATTTAAACTTTAAAACTTCCAACTCCCTCGTAAAAACGATACTTTAGATTTGCCTGAAAATCAAGCATTTTTATCGCCTAAACGTAAATATTTGCAATTTTTACGCATAAATGCCGCGCATTCTCGTATCGTAAGCCACGCGGTCAATCGCTAACATATAGGCGGCAGTCCGCGTATCAACATTATGTTTCTCTGCAAAATGACAAAGTTCGTTAAAACTTGCGACCATTTTTTCCTCTAAGCGTTGATTAACTTCGTCTTCGCGCCAGAAATATCCCATCCGGTCTTGAACCCATTCAAAATAGGAAACCGTTACACCGCCCGCGTTTGCCAAAATGTCGGGAATGACAAAAATTCCCTTGTCGTGCAAAATTTTATCGGCTTTCGGAGTTGTCGGACCGTTTGCGCCTTCGGAAAGAATTTTACATTTGATTTTGTGCGCGTTTTCCGAAGTAATTTGATTTTCCGTCGCGCACGGCGCAAGCACATCACACTCGATTTCCAGAAGCTCGGCATTGCCGACGCGGTCTGCTTCGGTGTAGCCGTCAAAGGTTTTGTTTTCCTGCAAATATTTCAAGGCTTCGGGAATATTGATACCGTTAGCATTGTGAATTCCGCCGCTGACATCCGAGATCGCGGTAATTTTAAAACCTTCGTCATACATCAATTGTGCGCCGATTCCGCCGACGTTTCCCGATCCTTGCACAACAACTCGTGTGTCTTCGGGTTTCAAATTAAAGCGTTTAATAGCTTCTCTGGTCACAATCAGAACGCCGCGTCCGGTCGCTTCACGACGACCGAGCGAACCGCCGAGCGCAACGGGTTTGCCCGTCACGACGGCGTTGACCGTATGTCTTGCGTGCATCGAATAGGTATCCATAATCCACGCCATCGTTTGCTCGTTGGTGTTCATATCGGGCGCGGGAACATCTTTGTCGGGACCGATAAAATCTATCAACTCCGCCGTGTAACGCCGCGTCATCCGCTCCAATTCGCCGATTGACATTTGCTGCGGATTACAAATAATTCCGCCTTTCCCGCCACCGAACGGCACATTAACGACCGCGCATTTCCAGGTCATCCACGCCGAAAGTGCTTTTACTTCGTCCAGATTCACGTCAGGGGCATAGCGAATTCCACCCTTCGCCGGACCACGTGCAAAGTTATGCTGAACGCGGAATCCCTCAAAGACCTGAATATGTCCCGAATCCATTCTGACGGGAATATAAACCTTAATTTCACGACTCGGAACGCGCAAGACTGCGTAAAGATCGTCATCCAAACCTAGAATTTTCGCGGCGCGGTCAAAGCGTTCGCTCATTGCCTCGAACGGATTTTTTTCGTCCGTGCCTTTGAACCGCCGCATATCGTCTGCCATCGGATTAGCTTTTGCCATCGGTTAATCTCTCCAATTTTACTGAAATATTTTTATAAATTCTTAATTCTTAATAACTTCGTTCATCGCCCCGCTTCTGAAACCTTTCAGGTCAAGCGTCACGTAACGAAAACCTATCTTCTTAAATTCGTTTGCCAAATGTTCGGCTGTTTCGATATTTAAGGCTTTTTCGAGTTCGACGGGCGCAATCTCCAAACGCACGAGTTCGTCGTGCAATCGCACCCGAAATTCCCGAAAACCTAATTTTCGCAAAACCGCTTCGCCGCGTTCGACTTTTGAAAGTCTTTCAATCGTCACCGGCACTCCGTAAGCGATACGCGACGAAAGACACGGACTCGCGGGTTTATCCCATGTCGGTAAATTTTGATTTTTGCTCAATTCCCTGATTTCATTTTTCGTCAAACCGACTTCGACCAGCGGGCTTTCGACCGATTTTTCCTCAGCCGCCGCTCTGCCCGGACGATAATCGCCAACGTCATCGGCATTAGTCCCGTCAAGTATATGATTTATTCCCGTCTTTTGTGCAAAGGCGGAAAGTTTTCCGTAAAGCTCGGTTTTGCAGAAATAACAGCGGTTAGTCGGATTTGCCTGATAATCGGGATTGGCAAGCTCGTCGGTTTGGATTATTTGAAAATTTAAATCGAATTGGCGGGCAATTTCGGTTGCTTCTTCGCGCTGAACTGCGGAAACGCTCGGCGATACTCCGAGAATACACAAAGCCTTTTCGCCAAGTTCCTGCGTGGCGATCAAAGCCAGATACGCGCTGTCCACGCCGCCCGAATAGGCAACCAACACCGATTTCATTTCGCGCATCAAACCGCGCAGTTTGAGTTCCTTTTCAGCGGTCGTGAGTTCGGCGGGAGGCGTGTAGCTTTTTTGCGGTTTAACCATTGTTCGATTGACTTGAAAAGTTCTAAAATCCAAGTAATTTGGGCAAAATGCTTGAATTGAAAATCTTATCTTAACGGCAAAGGCTAAGGCAAATGCGCGTATAACGATTTTTTATTCGAGTATTTCAAAAAAATATGGACGATGAAGTCCAAGTAATGCTAGAATTTTAACCAGTCCTTTTCTAATTTTTTGAGTGAGTTTTTGATGTCTTTATTTTTTTCTCGAAAACAAGTTTTCGTATTATTATTTTCTCTTATCCTCAGTTTTACGGCTGTTCTAAATAACTTTGCACAAGAAGATGTCGAACCTGAGGACGCGGTTGCAGTTTTTAATCAGGGACAGGATGCACACGAAAAAGGCGATTTGAAAACCGCCGTCGAACTTTATCAAAAAGCCTTAAAAATCATTCCCGAATTTCCCGAAGCCGAATATCAGCTCGGCATTGCCTATCTTGCGCTGGAGCAACCGGATAACGCCGAAAAAGCGTTTCGCCGCGCCGTTGAATTGCGCGAAGATTGGTCTTTGCCGATGGCGAGTTTGGGATCGGTTCTCGTTCGGAAAAACGAGTTTGCCGAAGCCGAAAAGATTTTGACAAAAGCGGTCGAACTTGACGAGATGAATTCGCCGGCGTTTGTCGCGCTGACCGATTTGCGTTTGAAAACCAAAGCCGCGCCCGAAATTTTAAAGGAACTTTTAACCAAACTTCAGCTTTTGACTTCCAAGGCAAAATCGACGGCTTCGGTCTGGTCGGCACGCGCCGCCGTCGAGCGCACTCTAGGCGATAAAGCCTCGGCGAAAACGAGCATCAGCCGTTCGCTTTCGATTGAACCGAACAATAAATCGGCACTCGCGGAACGCATCGAAATCGCGCTTTCCGAAAATGATTCGGCGGGCGCACTTGAATTTGCCAAAAATTTGAATAAAATTGCACCTGATAACGCAAATTCAAAATTATTGCTGGCGAGAGTTTATGCCGAAAACGGCAAGCCGGACGAAGCCTTGAAAATTCTTGATTCGATGTCGAATCCGTCGGCGGAAATGAAGGCTTTGCGCGAACGAATCGCGGCAAATTCTTCCGTGAATGTTGCCGATTTGGAGAAACAGCTTGAAACGGACGCGAAAAATGCTTTGGTTTTAGGTCGTCTGTGTTCGCTTTTGCGGACGGAAAACCCTTTGAAGGCATTGGATTACTGCCGCCGCGCATACGAAGCCGAACCGACGAATTTGAACTATGTGATCGGTTTCGGTGCCGCGCTCGTGCAAGCGAAACAATACGAAAACGCGGCAAATATCTTTAGAAAAATTATTGCCGTCGCGCCCGATAATTACACGGCGCACGCCAATTTAGCGGTTGCGCTTTTTCAGTTAAAACGCTTTGCCGAAGCGAAAACCGAATATCGTTGGCTTGCCGAAAAACAGCCCGACTTGGCGGTAACTTATTATTTTTTAGGGATTATTCACGACCAGTTGACGGAATATCTGGATGCGATGGCAAATTATCAGCAGTTTTTGCGGCTTGCCGATGCCGGGAAAAATAAACTCGAAATCGAAAAGGTCAATCTGCGTTTGCCGTCCCTGCAAAAACAAATTAAGGGAAAGAAAAGTAAAAAGTAAAAAGTAAAAAGTAAAAAGCAATTATAAGTTTTCAAGTAATTTCGGAGGTTTAAGATGGCAGATTTATTAAATTTTATCGGTTTCAAGACGTTTTCTATGCGCGGAGAAAACATCCGTTCATTTTACCTTTTACCTTTTACCTTTTGCCTTTTGACCCTTTGCCTTTTGACGAGCGTGAACGTCAACGCGCAGGAAGATAAAATTCCGGCGAACATTGCGCCGCCGCCGGTGAAAGTGATTTCAAAGGAAGAAAAGAGTGCGCTTGCCGGTTCGAGCGATGTCAAAGACCGTACGAAACTGGCGATTGATTTGATGGAAACGCGGCTCAAAAAAGCCGAATCACTCAACACGACCGAATCTTACGATGATTTATTGAACGAACTCGGCAGTTTTAACGCTTTGATGGACGATACGCTGAAGTTTTTGAACCGCAACGACGACGGGCGCGGCAAGGTTATGAATACTTTTAAGAAATTCGAGATGGCTCTGCGGGCGTTTATGCCGCGCATCGAATTGATCCGGCGCGATTTGCCCGACAATTTCGAGTATCACGTGCGGAAATTGCTGAGAACCGTCCGCGATGCCCGCGCCAAAGCCGTCGAACCGTTTTACACTTCGACAATTCTGCCTGAAAAAGGAAATTAAATGGCAGAAGCCCGCACGTCAGTAAGGGCGGAATTTCTGCTTGAAGAACCGCGCCCTTACTGACGTGCGGGCTTCTGCAACCTATTGGAATTTCGCGCATCAAAAGATTCTGAGAATGACGAAAATAAATCTTAGTTTAACTGTTTTCACGGCGATATTTTGTATCGCCCTGTTTTTGCCGGCATCCGCCAATGCCCAAAGGCGCGATTATTTGACCGAAGCCGAAATCGAACTTATCCGCGACGCGCAGGAGATTGATTTGCGGATAATGGTTTTGACGAAAGCGATTGACCGACGCTTTGCCGTGCTGAAAAATCAAACGCCGAAGGAAAAAGAAGAATGGGGCGCACTTCCGAAAGGAACGCGGGTTGAATTATTGATTGACATCGAAAAACTTCTGCAAAAAGCGGTTGACGACGTTGACCAGGTTGCAGTGCGCGCCAAAGACAGCAAACTTTTCCCGAAAGCCGTCCACAAACTCGCCGATTCCTGCACGGAATATCTGCCGCAGTTCAAATTATTTCTCGACTCGACCAAAGACGAAAAGATGCGCGGCGCACTGCTCGGCTCAATCGAAAACTGCAACGCCGTCATCGAAGCCGCAACAAAAGTCCCGAAAGAACCCGCGAAGGAAGAAAAGAAAAAGAAGAATTAAAACGCGCAGCCGACTGGAGCGCAACCGACTCGCTTACTATGAGAGTCGTTTTTTGACACGGAAAAAACTCGCTTACTATTTAACCTAACCGATGATATACGCCGTCACGCCGCTAAAAAACGCGGCGTTGCAAGCGAGCCGCTTGCGCTCCAGTCCGTTGAATATTGTTAATTACTGCGTTCTACTTTGGGTTTGCGTTGATTTTTTTCGGTAAATTTTCGCTGACGGGTCAATCAGCGGGCGGTTGATTATTTTTTGGATGTAATCGGCTAAACCGTTGACATTTTCGCCCGGTTCGAGATTGTAGCGCATATTGTAGAGGTTGACCAGATTTTTATGGAGCGCGGCGATTTCGTTGCGTTTGGCGGTTTCTTTTGCCGTGTAGCCGAAGCCGTCGTCGAACGGGTTAGCGGCGGCGGCGTTGGCTTTGGTGATAAATTCGTTGACTGCGAGGCTCGAAGCCAGCACGGCTTCTTTGTCGAAATAGTAAATGGCGACGGCTTGGTAAATGAATGCGTCCTATTTGAATTCCATATCGTATTGCGCCGCTTGGTAGAAATACGGAATGGCTTTTTTGTTTTCTTTGAGGCGGAAGTAGGAAATGTAGCCGATTGTATAATTGAGCCAGCCTAATGTTTTTTCGCGTGATTCATAAGGTTCGTAAATGCCCCAACGCGCCTGCGTTCTCACGCCTGCTTCGATCAATTCAATCGCCTTTTTCGCATAATAAACCGTCTCGCTGTTGTAGGTGTTGCTTTTATCGTAAGCCGTGATTTTCAAACCGACCGACGTGAGTGTCAGCATCACATCCAAAGCCAAACGGCTGTCGCCTTCTTCCGCGATAATCTCTTTGCTGACGGCGAAAAAGCCGCGCCAGTTTTTGGCTTTGTAACTTCGGTCATAGCTGTTGTTGCGATTGCAAATTCGGTCGGCTTCTTCAATTTTCGGAATGTCTTTTCTGATGAATTCGATGAATACCTGATTAACTTCGCTATCAGCGTATAATTCAATAATCCGTTTTCCGATGACAATTGCTCTGTTTCGTTCACCGCACGGAGATTTTTTTGCCGTTTTATAATTTTCGTAAAGTGTGTCTAAAGAGTTTTCGATTCGGCACGCTTTGTCCTCTTCTTCAATCACGAAAATTTCTTTTTTTGCCCAATCAATAACCTGCTTGTTTGTTTGGTTATTTAATTCGCCGTCGTCAAATCTTTCGATGATTATTTTGCCGATTTTTATCGCTTCATCGCGTTGTCCGCACGGCAACTTTTTGGCTGTTTCCAAGTCCGTGTATAAATCAACGGTTGACCTTGTGGAATAATTGGTTTGTTGTGCCTGAATCGGCGCAATGAGTAAAAGACACAAAACAAAAAGCCTCGTAATAACGATGAAATGCGGGCAAAAAGATTTTTTATTCATCTCGGAGAAACTCCTTTTCTCAAATAAACACGGGACGGGAATTTGCTTGATACGCGCAGTTTAACACAGATTCAGCGGCTTGAAAATACTTTTTTTGTGTAATGCGTAATGCCTCAATAAAAAGTTTCAACGACTGGAGCGCGAGCGTCCCGCTTGCCGTCCGTTCGAGCGCAGCGAGAAGGCGGACGAGAGTGCGGCGCGGGCTTTAGTTAGATTTCCGTGATGCGGCGCATCCGTTCTTGCTTC
>JANODL010000027.1:0-7862 GCA_031412675.1 Acidobacteriota bacterium
CGGGGAGAATTCTCGATATTTGAAACAACGATTAACGCCGATTGGCACGGATTTTTATAAAATAATTTGGGTCAATCGGCGTTAATCGTTGTTCGATTTTATATTAATTGAAGACTGGACATAATTCAAAGTTAATAAAAATGGGCGTTTGACCGGAGCGCAATCGGCTCGTTTGCATGAGCGTTTGAAAAACGCTCAAAAGCCTTTGCGTAAATTCAAGTTAATTTCTTTGCAAACGCCGTTACGCCGCTGAAAAACGCGGCGTTGCAATCGAGCCGATTGCGCTCCGGTCAGTTGAATTATGTCCAGCCTTGAATTAATTTTAATCGTCAATTATTTCGTCGAAACCGAAATGATCCAAAACGCGTCGGGCTTCTTCCGATTCGTATTCAAACGCTTTTATTTCAAGCGCGGCGCGGGCGATGTCTTCGTAAATCTGGTCGTCGAGCGACGGCATAATTTCTTCGACGGGCATCAGCGCGATTGTTTCCATCGCAATTGCCCGAATCGCCGGATTGGTCGTCTGACGCGCAATTTCGCACATTTCGCCGACCGAAAATCTTTCTGCGAGCAAATCCGCCAGTCGGTCAATTTCTTTGTAATCTCTTTTGGCAAGCGCACGTTCGGCAAGCTGGATAAAAACTTCTGCCGATTCGCTTTGCGCTTCGAGAACCGAAATGCAGGTTTCCGTTAATTTCCGAAGCTCGCTCAGTTTATCCGGATTATTCGACACGTCTTTCGCCTGTTCATCCAAGGCGGAAAGCAGAAGACTGAGTTCCCAATCCGATTGCGTATCGTAAGAGAATTTTTGAGCCGGAGCGTTGACGGTGTTTCCGTTTTTGGCTTGAAGCGCACCGACGAGCATTTTTTTTGTAACGGGGCGCAAGCCTTCCCAAACACTCTCAACCTGCGCACCAAAGTCTTTTATCATCATTTCAACAAAATTAGTTTGCGCTTGACGAGCCGTCTTGTCAAGCAAAATTTTAGATGCGTTAATCGCATTCTAAGTTCCAACTTTAGTTCGCTTCCTTACAAAATAAACCAGCTAAAGTTGGAACTCAAAGCTAAATGCTTTTCATTCTCCCTTCAATTTCGCGGAGCGTTTCTTCGCGGATTTCTTCTTCGTCTTCCACATCGAAAATTTCGATCAGCGCGTAAGGCGTTTCGCTCAAACGGCGCAGTTCCCAAGTTTCCTGATTGGCATTCGGCGGACGCGAAAACCACACGGCATCAATTTCCGCCAAACGAATTTCAGCCGCGCCGAACAGGTTTTCGAGCGGTGCGGGCAGACTTTTTTTGAGCGCGTCAGAAAGCAAAACACGGCGTAAATTCCAGCCGTGTTTGCTATAAAGCGACAAAATTTCCGCGATTTGTCCCGCTTTTATCATTGATTTTTGGGTTTCGTCAATTTTCCGCCGCTCGTGAAATTACCGGCTGAGTTCGAGTCTGAATTCGGCATTTTTTGAATCATTGAGGTCGGATTATTGGCATTCGCGTTTTCCTGTTCGATGACACCCTGGCTTTTGCCCGGGGATTTCCATTTGCCGCCGAAAGCATCGCCGAACGCGGCTTTCCAACTGCCGTCTTCTTTAACAAACGGAATGTCGTCCCATTGTTTGCGCGTTTCGTTCCAAACTTCGACCGCCGCGAAATCGCCTTTGATGCGCTCGTCGCGGGTTTGCGGATAATTGTCGCCGAAGGTCGTTTCCGTGAAGCCGTTTTTGACAACTTCTTCAACGGTTTTTTTCTGTTGTCCCGCCGCCATTTCGGCTAAACCCATCGAACCTTTCGAGAGCATTGATTTGATTTTTGCCGAATCCTGACTTTTAACCGCCGCAAAAAGCATCTTAAACGCTTCGGTCGGCGATTGCGCGTTGCCGACCGGAACATCGGTCATCGTCGGCGGCTTTTGTTCGGGCGTGGGATTGGTTGATGTGTTTGTCGTATTTGTTTTGGTGGCGACATTCGTCGGCGAATTGACTGCCGGAGAATTCGGACACGCCAAAGCAAACAAGGCACAGGAAATTGCCAAAATTGTAAAAATGATTTTTGAACTGTTTTTGAACTTCATTGTATTTCTTGAAAAATTTCTTCTTTGCAAATTTAATCGTTGATTTGTCAAAGTATAATAAAATTAAAAGTAAAAAGTAAAAAGTAAAAAGGCAAAACAAAACTTCTTTCCAAAATCGAAACTTGCCGCAGACTGCTTTTAATTTTTTACTTTTTACTTTTTACTTTTTACTTTTGCCTTTATACTTTATGATAAGCAACGAAACATTCGTTAAGGCAAAACTATGAAACAATGTCCGAGCTGTCAATCGCAATACACCGACGACACGCTTCAGTTTTGTCTGCAAGACGGTACGCCGTTGCAATTTGCGGCGAGTTCGCAAGAGCAGACACTTGCTTACGGCGAACAGGAAACGGTGATCGGAAACCGTCAATCGAATCAAATCAAAACGCCGCCCGTGACGAATCCGACAGGTTGGATTCCGCAGCAATATTCGTCAAACGCGGGTTTTCAGCCGCCCGAAAAAAAAACGGGTGCGCCGGTCGCGGTTTTTCTGACGGCTTTTGTGATGCTTCTGCTGTTTAGTTTTGTCGGCATCGGTGCGTGGCTTTATTTCAGAGGCGCAACGCCCGACGAAAACACGAATTTACTGCTTGCCAAGAAAACGCCGGATTCTGAAAGAGTGTCGAATACGATGACGACCGCGCCGTCAAAACCAACGCCGATGGCGACCGTTCCGACGACGACGAGTTCAAATACGGCGGCGAATTCAACGGTTGCGCCGATTGATAAAGAGCAGATTAAACGCGATGTTTCGCAGCGGGTTAATTCGTGGAAATCGGCGGCTGAATCGCTCAATCTCGACAACTATATGAGCAATTATGCGGGAACGGTTGATTATTACAACAAAAAAGGCGCGAGCGTCGGAACTGTCCGCGCCGATAAGCAGAGAGCTTTTACGATGTATAATTCGATTCAAATAACTCTCAGTAATATGAGTGTGACACCCGACGCTTCGGGCGAAAGGGCAACCGTGGTGGTTGATAAGGAATGGAATTTTTCGGGCGCGGAAAAAAACAGTTCGGGAAAAGTAAAACAGCAACTCCAACTCAAAAAAATAGGCGGGCAATGGCTGATTACCGGCGAACGCGATTTGAAGGTTTATTACACGAACAAATAAAAAGTAAAAAGTAAAAAGTAAAAATAATTGAGTTTTGCTGTGAATTTTGATTGTCTGAAAGACTTTTTGCTGAATTTTTACTTTTTACTTTTTACTTTTTACTTAATCTAGCTTGTAACTTCAAATTAAACAATTTAAATTATCTTGAGAGCAATGAAGGTTTGCCCCAAATGTAATTCATCATATTCCGACGAAACTCTGAATTTTTGCTTAACGGACGGCGTTCCGCTGGTCGCTGAGGAAATTCTGGACGAATATCTGTCGAAGCAGAGTAACAGTAAATCGTGGCACACGGCGGAAACGCTGGTTGACTCGCGGTTTTCGATGACTGATGCGCGTCCGACGGTGGTCAGTTCGTCGTCACCGACTTTAGAGCTGGGCAACACGACGGCGCGTAATCTTGCGCCGGCGCAATCCAATAAAGCACTCTATGCGATTTTAGGCGTTTTGCTGATTGCGGTGATCGGCGGAATCTGGTGGTTTTCAAAAACATCGAATCAGAGTAAATCGGTTTTGTCCGATGAAACCGCGTCTGTTCCGAAACACGCGATTGTGCCGATTTCGCCCGAACAAGACGCGCAGGTCAAAAAGGAACTGACCGATTTTATGCAGAGCTGGGCGCGCACGAATTCTGAGAAAAATGCCGACGCGCATCTGGCGCATTATGCCAACACGCTCGAAGTTTATTACGGCGAAAGCGGCAAGGACAAAAATCACGTGCTTGCCGACCGTCTGCGGGCATATCAACGCTACGATTCGATTCAGATACAGGTTGATAATCTGAAAATCACGCCTCAATCAACCGAATCGGCGATGGTTGTTTTCGATAAATCGTGGACGATGAAAAACGACAAGAAAACCTCGACCGGCTCGGTTCAGCAAGAAATTCACGTTACGAAAACAAACGGCAAATGGCTGATTGACGGCGAAAAAGATTTAAAGGTTTATTTCATCAACAACCGCGAGAATCAGACGCAAGACAATTCAAATCAAACTTCAAACAGTTCAACCACGACAAACCAACCCGCGAAATAATGGACGAAAATGCTGAATTTATCATCCGTTCCGCTTCAAACGCAGATTGCGAACGCGTGCAAACCCTTGTTTTCGGCATTTTACGCGAATACGGTTTAGAGCCTGATTTGCAAGGAACAGACCGCGACATCGCCGACATCGAAACGCATTACATAAAGCGCGGCGGAATTTTTGAACTGATTGAAGACGCAAACGGCGAACTGCTCGGAACGTGCGGGCTTTATCCGATGACGGCGGAAACGGTCGAGCTTCGCAAGATGTATTTTTCCAAAGAATTGCGCGGGCGTGGTTTCGGCAAAAAGACCTTGCAAAGAATGATCGAAACGGCGCGTGAAACGGGTTTTCGGAAAATCTATCTCGAAACGGCGACCGTTTTGAAGGAAGCCGTTCATCTCTACGAAAAATTCGGATTCGAGCCGACTGACGAAAAACACACGCCGCGCTGTGATGCCGCTTTTACATTGGACATTTAACATTTACCTGAAACAGTAATTTAATAAATAGACAACTGTCCAAAATAAGTGTTATATCATATAACCTTGAAGAGAAAAGAGAAATCCAAAGACTGGAGCGCAAGCGGCTCGCTTGCAACGCCGCGTTTTTCAGCGGCGTAGCAAGCTGTATCTGAAATCAACTCGAATAAAGCGGAAGCCTTTTTTCGCCTTTTTCAAACGCTCAGGCAATCGAGCCTACTCTGGCTCCAATCGAATCGCTTTCGTTATTTTGGAAAGTTGTCTAAGGTTGAATGAAATATGAAAGCCCTGCGTTTTGAAAAAAATCAATTAAAACTTGCCGAAACTGCCAAACCGCGCACCGATTCGGAAGCCTTGATTCGCGTCACGAAGACGGGAATCTGCAATACCGACCTTGAAATCGTGCGCGGTTACGCCGGATTTTCGGGAACAATCGGACACGAATTCGTCGGCATCGTCGAAGAATCGAAAGACGCGCCCGAATGGATCGGCAAACGCGTCGTCGGCGAAATCAACGCCGGTTGCGGCGTTTGCGAAAAATGTTTGCGCGGCGATTCGCGCCATTGCCCGACGCGAACTGTTCTCGGAATTCACGGACGCGACGGCGCACACGCGGAATTTTTAACTTTGCCGGCGCGCAATCTTTTGGAAGTTCCCCAAACGGTCGCCGACGAACAAGCCGTTTTCGTCGAACCGCTCGCGGCAGCTTTCGGCATCACGGAACAAGTCGAAATCGCCGAAAACACGCGGGTCGCGGTCATCGGCGACGGCAAACTCGGAATCTTGTGCGCTTTCGCTCTTTCCTTAAAAAGCAAAAACATCGCGCTCGTCGGCAAACACCGCGAAAAACTTTCCGTCGCGGCGAAACGTAATATCGAAGGAGTTTTATTAAACGAGGCTGTCCCGAAGTTAAACCGTTCATTCGATGTCGTTGTCGAGGCAAGCGGTTCGGAAAGCGGATTTGCGACCGCGCTGGATTTGCTCAAACCGCGTGGAAAGATGGTTTTGAAATCCACGTTTCAAGGCAACACGAAACTCGAAATGTGGCGCGTCGTCGTTGACGAAATAACGATTGTCGGTTCGCGCTGCGGCAAATTCGCGCCCGCGCTCGAGCTTCTGGAAAAGCGTCTCGTCACGGTCGAAGATTTAATCTCGGAAGAATTTCCGCTCTCGAAAGGCGTTGAAGCGATGAACCGCGCCGCCGAAAAAGGCGTGATGAAAGTGTTGTTGGTGATGTAGGACTGGAGCGCAAGCGGCTCGCTTGCCTGAGCGTCGTTTTTTGACGCTCACAAGCGTTTCATTTTCTCGAATCTCGAATAATTTGAGTGGAGTTTGAGCGTCCGAAGCGAACGCTCAGGCAAGCGAGCCGCTTGCGCTCCAGTCTTTATAAAGTTTTTGTTATACTGAAAACTACCGAATTTCATTCGCCGAATCTTGTGTTTTAAGGAAAGCAATATGTTCGATTATCAAAGAAAATCCGTGGTGCGTTTTAGTTTTTATTTAACGGTTTTGACGCTTGTGGTTTTGATTGGCGGCGTAAATTCCAACGCCCAAACCAACGCCGAAGCGATTAGAAATGCCGCGATTACGCCCGAAAAACTTTCGGCTTCCTTCGCGGAAATTGCCAAAGCGGTCGAGCCGACGGTCGTTAATATTGACACCAAAGGCAAAGTTCCCGATGTCAGCGTGAAGGATGATAAAGTGCCTGACAATAACGGCGCGGGCGACGATCTGCTCGATTTTCTGCGCCGTCAACGTCGTCCGTCCTACGCCGTCGGCAGCGGTTTTATCGTTAATAAAGCGGGTTATATTCTGACGAATTATCACGTCGTCGAAGATTCTTCGCGGATTACCGTGCAGCTTCATTCGGGTGAGGAATTTGTCGCAAGAATCGTCGGCATTGACGAAGAAACCGACCTTGCCGTTCTGAAAATCGAAACGGGCAGAGATTTGCCGTTCGTCAAGCTCGGCGATTCGGAAAAAGCGCAAGTCGGCGATTGGGTTCTGGCAATCGGTTCGCCGTTCGGTCTGTCGCAAACCGTCACCGCCGGAATCGTTTCGCAGGTCAAACGCGAAACGCCTTATACATATTCTTTCCCGAAAAAATTCATCCAAACCGACGCGGCGATCAATCGCGGAAATTCGGGCGGACCGCTCGTCAATATGAACGGCGAAGTGATCGGCGTAAATTCGCAGATTGCGACCTCGACGGGCGATTACAACGGCATCGGATTTTCCCTGCCGATTAACGATGCGGTCGCGGTTTATCGCCAAATTATTCAAAACGGCAAAGTCCGGCGCGGTTATCTGGGTGTCAGTTTGGATTCGGTGAAAGCCGAATTTGCGAAGGTTTACGGTTTGACGGAAGCACGCGGCGCGATTGTCCTCGAAGTCCGCGACAAAAAATCAGCCGCCGCGCTTGCCGGATTACAGTCGGGCGACGTGATTTTGGAATATAACGGTCAAAAGGTTGAAAATGCGGCGGATTTGATCGGAAAAGTTTCGGCAACCGCGCCCGAACAAAACGTCAATGTCGTCTTTATGCGCGAAACGAGCGCGAAATTAGAGCGCAAAACCACGACGATAAAACTTTCCGAACGTCCTTCAAACAGCAAGACGATTGACAATGACGGGACGCGCCGACCGCTTCCGATTGACGGTCAAAAAGAACCTTTAAAACCGTTCGGTCTGACCTTGATCGAACTGACACCCGCGCTTGTTTTGACCTATAAACTCGAAGAAAACAAAGGTTTGCTCGTCAAAGAAATCAATCCGGCGAGCTTTATCGCCGATGTCAAAGCCTCGAACGGCACGGACGCGCTCGGCGAAGGCGATTTGATTCAGCGCATCAATCGCACGGAAGTCGCGGATTTAAAAACATTCGGCGAAATCGCCGCCAAACTGAAAACCGGCGACGCGGTTGTTCTGCACGTCTTGAGCAACAACCGTTCGGGACGCGGTTTACAGGTCAAAATCGTCCAATTTACCGTGCAGTAATTCTAGATTGTCAACAAACAAGGTGAAATATCTCAGAAGAATATTGCGCCTTATTTATTTCGCAAACTAAATAGTCTGTAAATTAAATTTTTGAGTATTTTGAAACTCTGCGTTCTCTGCGGCTCTGCGTGAAATAAAGGTGCTAAGAGAATTGATTTCACGCAGA
>JANODL010000028.1:0-98799 GCA_031412675.1 Acidobacteriota bacterium
CGTGGCTTAACCATCATCGGCGTTTGAGTAAAGATTATGAAGTTTTTCCAAAAACGAGCGAAACTTTTATTTTAATCGCAATGACACGGCTGATGCTTCGCCGACTTCAACCTTTATGACTTTTCAAACAGTTTCTTAGAGATAATAATTTTTCCGCCAACATAAATCAGGACACCATCTTAAAAATCGAATCATTTTCAAATTCTTATGCTAAACTTGTCAGCGAAATATCACTTTTCCCAACGTGCTAAAAGTAACGAACAATGAAAAAAGATTTTGACTTCGACAAGTCTTTTAATCAGCCGCCAATCTTAGAAAATTACAATCTTTTTGCGTCCGATCTGCCTTTGCAAACTGCGGTCGAAGCGAATGGCGGCGCGTGGAATAATGAAAAGGCGAACAAATTCGGTGAGATTTTGGGACGTGCTGAAACGCTCGAACTTGGGAATTTGGCGAATAAAAATCCGCCTGTTTTGAAAACTCACGACCGTTTCGGCAATCGTCTTGATACGGTCGAATTTCATCCCGCGTATCACGAATTGATGCGGATTTCGATTGAAAACGAAACGCATTCTTTGGCTTGGACAAGCGAAAACGCGGGAAAATATGCGGCGCGGTCGGCTTTGGCTTTTTTGAAACAACAGGTTGACGAAGGCACGAGCTGTCCTTTGACGATGACTTTTGCGGTCGTGCCGTCTTTAAAGATCGAATCCGAAATTGCCGACGAATGGCTGCCGAAAGTTTTGTCTAATGAATACGACGCAAGATTTTTGCCCGTGACGGAAAAATGCGGCGCGACTTTTGGAATGGCGATGACCGAACCGCAAGGCGGAAGCGACGTTCGTGCAAATATCACATTTGCCGAGAAATTAAACGATAAAGGCGAATATAAAATCACCGGCAGAAAATGGTTTTGCAGTGCGCCGATGTCAGATGCTTTTTTGGTCTTAGCGCAGACGGAAAAAGGTCTTTCGTGTTTTCTGATGCCGCGTTTCACGCATGACGGCGAAAAAAACACGCTTTATTTTCAGCGTTTGAAAGATAAACTCGGCAATAAATCGAACGCTTCCGGCGAAGTCGAATTTCACGCTTCTTACGCAAAAATCATCGGCGAAGAAGGTCGCGGCGTGGCGAATATTATGGAAATGGTGCGCCACACGCGGCTTGATTGCGCGGTCGGTTCTGCCGGAACATTACGACGCGCATTGGCGGAAAGCATTCACCACTCGGCTCATCGCCAAGCGTTCGGCAAATTGCTGATCGAACAGCCTTTGATGCAAAACCTTTTGGCGGATTTAGCGTTGGAATCCGAAGCGGCAACCGCGCTCGGTTTCCGTCTGGCACGCGGATTTGATGAATCCGAATCGAGCGATGAAGCGAAACTCTTTACACGCGCCGCAACTGCAATCGGAAAATTCTGGAATTGCAAACGCGCCGTTTTCGCGGTCGGCGAAGCGTTGGAAGTTCTGGGCGGCAACGGTTATGTCGAAGAATCGGTTTTGCCGCGTCTTTATCGTGATATTCCGGTCAATTCGGTCTGGGAAGGTTCCGGAAACGTGCAATGTCTGGACGTTTTGCGCTCGATGCAAAAAGAACCGAAAAGTATTGAAGCCGTTTTTAACGAACTCGATAAAGCAAAAGACTTGAATGATTTTTTTGACAAATTTCTGTTAAATTTGAAAGACGAGTTTTCAAATCTTGAAAACCTGGAATTTCGCGCCCGCGTCATCGTCGAAAAATGCGCTTTGGCTTTGCAGGCGAAAGTTTTACTGAAAACCGCGCCCGATTTTGTCGCCGAAGCGTTTTGCCTTTCAAGGCTCGCGGAAAGTAAAAATTTGAATTTCGGAACTTTGCCCGTCGGCGTTGAAACCGCTAAAATTGTTGAGCGTTCGATGGTGAAAAATTAAAATTATTGCCTGTGAAACATACGAAAGAAACGAAAATCAAAACATAAATTTTTTCGTTTATTTCGTATGTTTCGTGGGCAAATCAATCTTAAAAATTATGTTAAATCTTGCCGTTTTACTCGAAGACAGCGCACGAAATGTGCCGGACAGAACTGCCGTAATTTGCGGCGATGTGCAATTGACTTACGCCGAACTGAACGCGAAAGCGAATCAGGTTGCCAATGCGTTGAAAAATTACGGGATCGAAAAAGGCGATAAGGTTGCGCTTTCGTGCGCGAATCTGCCGTTTTTCCCGATCATTTATTACGGCATTTTAAAGGCTGGCGCAGTGGTCGTGCCGCTCAATATTTTATTAAAAGGGCGCGAAGTTGCGTATCATTTATCGGATTCGGACGCGCGCGTTCATTTCTGCTTTGAAGGAACGCCGGAACTTCCAATCGGCATCGAAGGTTTGAAAGGGTTTGAAGCGGCGGAAACCTGCGAAAAATTCGTGCTTTTGACGCTTAATCCGTCTGCCGAATCGCCTTACGAGAAAACCGAAACTTTCGCGCAGTTTGTCGGAAATGAGCCGACGACGTTTGAATCCGAAACGACAAACGAAACCGATACGGCGGTAATTCTCTACACATCAGGCACGACCGGACAGCCGAAAGGCGCGGAATTAACACATCTGAATGTCGTGATGAACGCACGGCTTTCCGACACGATGTATCCGCGCCGCGATGACGACGTTCACCTTTTGACCTTGCCGCTTTTCCATTCGTTCGGGCAAGTCGTCCAGATGAACGCCGGATTTTACAACCGTGCAACGCTCGTTCTTCTGCCGCGTTTTTCAGCCGAAGACGCGCTTCGTTTGATGGAAAAACACGATGTCACGATTTTCGGCGGTGTGCCGACAATGTATTGGGCTTTGCTCAATTATGCGGAAGCCGACAAATTCGATTTAGAGAAAATTTCGCGCAATTTGCGGCTTTGCAAATCGGGCGGCGCGTCGCTTCCCGTCGAGGTTTTGAAAGGGTTTGAAGAAAAATTCAAAACGAAAATCACCGAAGGCTACGGACTTTCGGAAACTTCGCCGGTCGCGGTTTTTAATCGCTACGGCGAAACGCGACCGGGTTCAATCGGCTTTCCCGTCTGGGGCGTTGAGGTCAAAATCGTTGACGAACACGGCGCCGAAGTTGCCGCCGGCGAAATCGGTGAAATCTGCATTCGCGGACACGTCGTCATGAAAGGCTATTACAAACGCCCCGAAGCAACACACGCGACGATTCGCAACGGCTGGCTGCATTCGGGCGATGTTGGACGGCGCGACGCGGACGGTTACACATACATTTCCGACCGCGTTAAAGATATGATTCTGCGCGGCGGTTTCAACGTCTATCCGCGTGAACTCGAAGAAGTTCTGATGACGCACGAAGCCGTTTCGCTCTGCGCGGTCGTCGGCATAAAAAGCGACGAACACGGCGAAGAAATCAAAGCCTACATCGTCAAAAAAGATGGCGCAACCGCCACCGAAACCGAAATCGTCCAGTGGTGCAAAGAAAATATGGCAAGCTACAAATATCCGCGTTTTGTCGAATTTCGAGATTCTCTGCCGATGACCGCGACGGGCAAAATATTGAAAAGAGAATTGCGATAGCTTTTGTGAATTCTCAACAAAAGTCAGATGCTTTTCGTGTTCACTCTAAATATATTTGCAATTAGGAAACTTTTTACACTATCATTGCTCATTATTTCATTCGAGCATAAGAAAATACATATCATTTTTTCTTACAAAAAATAATGGATTCATTTTTAAGATGGGCAGGCGGTAAACGATGGTTTTTAGCAAAACATTTTGACCTAATCCCTAAAAACTTCAACCAGTATTTTGAACCTTTTTTGGGGAGTGGCTCTGTCTTTTTTTTTCTCGCTCCAATGAATGCTTTTTTGGGAGATTTAAACGGTGATCTGATTTCCGCTTTTCAAGCAATAAAAGATGATTGGAAAAGAGTATATGATTTTCTTAAAATACATCAAAGCAATCATAGTAAAAGCTACTACTATAAATTAAGAGCGGAAGAGTCTATTGATGCGGCTGAAAAGGCAGCACGTTTTATATATTTAAATAGAACTTGTTTTAATGGGATTTATCGAGTTAATTCTCAAGGTAAATTCAATGTCCCTAAAGGAACAATGGATGCGGTGCTACTTGAAAAAGATAATTTTGAAATGATTTCAAGTTGTTTAGCAAAAGCTGAGTTAAGAAGGGTAGATTTTGAATCTCTTATTGCAGAGGCTAAGCGAGGAGATTTAATTTTTTCAGATCCGCCATATACTGTTCGCCATAACAACAATGGTTTTATAAGTTATAACGAAAAACTTTTTTCCTGGGAAGACCAGATTAGGCTTGCTGAAAGTTTACATAAGGCGAAAAAGCGAGGGGTTAAAATTGTTCTAACCAACGCTAATAACCATTCAATACGTGAGCTATATGAAAAGAACGATTTTCTAATAAAAACTGTTTCTAGATATAGTTCGATTTCAGCATTACCTCAAAATCGTAAACAATTTGAGGAATTGGTTATTTTAGCTAATCAAGATTGATTAAGTAAATCAGTCAATTGAAATTTTATTACATTTAATCCTTTCTAATTCATATGAATCGCGGCGTTGTTGAACTTGGACATTTTTTTCGCTCCTTTCGGAAAGATAAGGGTCTCACTCAACACGAATTAGCAGAAAAAGTAGATGTAAGTCGTTCAGCCATCGCTCTGATGGAACAAGGACGACGACTTCTTGAGTCTAAAGACCTCCAAAATATTAGTAAATTCTTAGGTATTCCCGAAGATGTAGTAGCTCCTTTTAAGTCAGCCGCTCTTCAAAGTAGACGGAACAAAATAGCTCCTGAACCTGCGTCATTCGCTCCATTTCAGATTTTGTGTGTTTCAGGAATTAGCGGTTCTGGCAAGACAACACTTGCAGAAGTAATTGCCCGTACATTCGGAATTGAACGAATTGGCTCACACCCAACGGGACGCGCATATCTTAAAGATTTAGCCAACGATCCAAATCGTTACGCATTTGAGGCACAAGTTGCGTTCTTAGTTACCAAAACCTCAGAAATATTAAATAAACTTGATCAAGATAAACCATTTGTTGTTGAAAGATGGATAGAAGAAGATATTTTGGTATACGAAAGATTATTTGAGGAAGCAGGAGCAATAGACAATCGTGGTCAAACTACTTTTAAAGAAATTGGAAACTTAATTCGCAGTATTTTACCTCAAACACCACAATATCATATTTATTGTGAGTGTAGTGCGGAAACTGCTTTTGAAAGAATACAGAAGCGCGAACGCACTGACTCACCATTGCATACTATTGAGTATATTAGCCAGTCAAAAGAGTTATATGAGAATTGGTGCGAAAGTCTTCAAGGTCCAGAACTGTACAAACTGGATACTGACAAGAGTGATTTAATTAAACCAGGAGTCTTAGAGGAAGTATTCAGCGAACTCGAATGGGTTTTAACTCATGATCTTAGAAACCCACAAATTACTCTTTTTGACGATGAACTAATGAGCAGCAAAGGTAATCTAAAGCATCTTCGACCTTATAAGCAAGATAAATGGTTTCCACTTATAAAAACCAGCAGGAAATCTATTACTTCAGCAAGTCCACTTCTAACTCCAGTAACATACTTAGCGGCTCCATTTACCGGAAGGGATATTGACCAAATTGAGCCTGGATTACAAAGACACTTATTTGATAATTCACCAGGACACGGTGTTATTCCACGTTACGGTTTTAGAAATGGTCTTCTTGGCATAGAACGCGCATTGAACAAATTCGGCTTTTCGGTATTGTTACCCCACCGAGATGTAAATGAATGGGGCAAAAAACAATTAACACCTGAAGAAGCTATGAAAGAGTGTACGCATCATGTATCAACTTGTGATCTTTTCGTAGGAGTTCTCGGAAACAGTTGTGGCGCACACTATGAATTTGGTATTGCATCTACTTTAGGAAAACCTTGTATTTTGATTGAAGTTGGAGAATTCTCTAGTTCTTTTCTTGCAAGTGGAGCTTCTGTGCTTGAGTCAGATGATCTTATCCGACTGTTTTGTAAGCAGTTAAAAGATGCAGAGAGTCTTATCCAGAATTCGGATGTTGTCGGCAAATTTATAAAACGTCATTTTGGAGGTGCAATGATTTACCATGCTTAAAAAAAAATATTCAATTTATCTCTGGTTTAATAAGTTATCACCAAAAGCTAAAGCGTTTATATCATCTTTTTCCGCAATAGTGGCATTTATTATTGGAGCTTTTTTGGAAAATCGTATTCAAATGATCGTGGGTGGTCAACCAGGAGATTTTGAGAAAGGCTTACTTTGGATAGTATTACTTATAATTATTGCAATTGGCTGGGGATTTTTACACTTTTCTTACCGTAGTTTTCTTGAAACTCATAAGGATACGAATGAAAAAAATAGGCGCGTAATTGAAGAGGCGCGTGAGCGAGTTACTAAATTAACTCTTCAACAACTCACTAATTGTGATGCGATTGTAGAAAAAGAAAATGTTTCAACTGAAGAATTTCGCTCTGTCTTAATCTGTGAAGTTGATCGAATTAATAACTTAATTACAGCAGCGTGGGAGGTCGTTAATTCACATTATAACGTCAGTGATTCACCAACGGAGAGAATCAATTTCGAGCTTACTTTAATTACTCCTTCGATTCTTGACTCCGAATTAACTGTTGCCTCTTGGCGTAACAAAGACAATCGTCGTCCAAAATCTCTTCTTAAGCGAGATGAGGGTGAAATAGATATATACCAACGTACTGAAGCCGCAAAAATGATGAAAAATAATGATAGCGATACTAGAATTATCGAGGACACTTCCGCACCATCTGAAAATTATGAATCACTATATGAGGATCAGAAAACACGTATTCGTAGTTCGGTGCTTCATCCAATAATATCTTCCAAAAGCAAACCACTTGGTGTTCTTGTGCTTCATTGTGAAGTGCCAGGATTTTTTAAAGTTGCTGACCGACGTTTTTGGCATGAATTACTCTCTGTTTTTGCCCCGTCTGTAGCACTCGAAATTGAAAGAATAAATGCTTATAACAAAGCCAATTTACATTTATCAGATCCGATTGAAAAATATCAGCCTTATTAACTGAAGCAAAAAAGTTTTGTTGTTAATAAACCATCCGCGTTTTGATCGTGCCTTTGAAAGATTTTAAGGCACCGCGTTCATCTGAAAAACTAAAAACCCAAGCTATAAAACTTTACCGACAAAATTCAGAATAAAAATTCTGACCCAAACTTTCTAAATTTCAACGACTCTCTGGTGCAACCAATTTTCGATTTCGTCAACTTTCCAAGTATCGTCTTCGACCGCCAGAACCATTTCGACGATTTCCGATGTTTCGGTTTTTAATTTGTAGCCGTTTCTTTTCAGGAAAATGTTCATCAAAAAAGTGGCGGTGCGTTTGTTTCCGCCTTCCCACGGATGACTTTTGATAAGACCGAAAACCAGGGTTGACGCTTGGCGAATAACGTCGGCATTTTCGTAAAGAGCGGCATTGTTTGGACGCGCTAAAGCCGATTCGATGAGGTTTCGATCAAACACTCCAAAACGGGTTTCGCCGATTCGCCGCATAAAAAGAACGTGAAATTTAATGGCTTCCGGCGTGGTGAGATAAACAAACTTTTCAGTCGCCAACTTTTTTGAACTCCTCGTTTAAATTCGGATAATCGTTCAAAAATTCGTCAACCTCTCTTTCGTCCGCGTCCGAATATTCGATAATTTCAGATTCCAATTTACCGTTTCGCAAAGTCAGACTGACAAAACATCTTTCGGGAAAACCGTTGGCTAAAGCAAATTCTCGCGGAACTTGGACAACACAACTGTCAAAATTTTTGGTTAATTTATTTTCCGAAGTTTCTAACATAAATTCACCTCAAACCGAATTATAACACTCGTTTGTACTTTTTATTTAATAAACCATCCGCGTTTTGATCGTGCCTTTCACGTCCTGCAAAATCTCGAAGGCTTCTTTTGAAAGTTTGGTGTCAACGTCCAAGATAACGTAGCCGATCTCATCGTTTGTTTTGAGGAATTGTCCGAGAATATTGATGCCTTTTGCCGAAAGGCGCGAGTTTATTTCCGAGAGAACGCCCGGAATATTTTTGTGTATGTGAAGGATGCGGTGCGTTTTGTCCTGCAATGTCAGGCTGACGGACGGAACGGTGTGCGAGCCTTCCGATGTGCCGAGTTCGAGATAATTTATCAGTTTTGCGGTCACGTCCAGCCCGATATTCGCCTGCGCTTCTTCGGTCGAGCCGCCGATGTGCGGCGTGAGAATGACGTTCGGCAGATTTTGCAAAACGCTTGTGAATTCGTCGCCGTTCTTTTCGGGTTCAAACGGGAAGACATCAATCGCCGCGCCCGAGATTTTGCCGTTTTCGATAAACTCGCGAAGCGCGTCCAGATCAACGACTTCGCCGCGTGCGTAATTGAGCAGAATCGCGCCCGTTTTCATTGCCGAAAGCGTCGCGTCGTTAATCATATTGCGCGTCGTCGAGTCGCTTGGAACGTGCAAAGTAACAATGTCGGAATTTGCCAAAAGCTCGTTTAAATCGCGGATTTGTTTGGCATTTCCGAGCGGCAGTTTGGTCAAAACATCGTAATAAATGACGTTCAAACCGAATCCTTCAGCCAGCACGGAAACCTGCGAACCGATGTTCCCGTAGCCGACAATTCCCAAAGTTTTGCCGCGCAGTTCGTAACTTCCCTTCGCGTCTTTTTTCCAGACTCCGCGATGCGCGGCGATGTTTTTGTCGGAAATTTGGCGAATCAGCATCACGCATAAACCGATCACGAGTTCGGCAACCGAGCGCGTGTTTGAATAAGGCGCGTTGAAAACAGCGATGCCTTTCTGAGTTGCGGCTTTCAGGTTTATCTGATTCGTGCCGATGCAAAACGCGCCGATGGCGAGAAGTTTGTCCGCCGATGCGAGAATTTTTTCCGTCACCTGCGTTTTTGAACGGATGCCGAGAATGTGAACGCTTTTGATCTCGTCCGTCAAATCGGCTTCGCTCAACGCGCCCTTGAGCCGTTTGATTTCGGCGTAGCCGCCCTGCTCCAATTCGGCAACCGCCGCGTCGGAAATGTTTTCGAGCAGAAGAATTTTAATTTTGTTGCGCGGATAAGATGTCTGCGAATCTGTCATATAAATTGTCAGAACCGTCTGCGGTAGCGGACGGTTTAAGTTACTAATTCCGACTTTCAATTTGTTTGCAAATACTCGCTTTTCTTATGACTCGAGTTTTGAAACTTACCGCCTTAAACCGTCCGCTACCGCAGACGGTTCTGACCTGTCGAATTTTAGATGATACCAAAATTGTCGTCAGCGAACCATTTTTCAAAAAGATGTTCGAGCGTCTTTTTAGCATCGGAGGTAAATCCCGTATGGACGGACGAGCTTTGGATAATCGTGCTGTGCCGGGCTTTCGTATGGCACCAAATTTGTAGAGAAATTACTGCAAAAAGGCAATAGTGAACTAAAAACAATCATTTTAGTTCAAACAGGCAAGAAAAGGCGAGGCATTAACAAAAAGAGTGTCGTCTTACAATTCAGTATTAGGACTGACGATAGCTTGTTAATTCATATATTTCATTGATTACGGAGCTATAACCGATGCTGCTTTCCGATAACCGAACCAAACAAAAAGCTACCGCCCGAACGGTTCTGCAAAGGCTTGCCCAATCCGATCAAACGGCGGTTCGTGATTGTGTCGAAACATACGGCGATTTAATCTGGTCAATAGTCAGGGCAAAAACCGCATCTTCGGAAGCCGCCGAACGACTGACTTTGGAAATTTTCAACGACATTTGGAAGTGCGCCAAACTTTTCGACTCGAACAAATGCGCCGAAAAAGTCTTCATTGCCGCGCTTGTCCGCCGCCGCTTGATTGTTCACTAAGATTCCGGACGAAACTTCCCGATAGCTTTCACCAATCCTCCGCACCTTTTGTTCAGCGCAGAAATTTGGTTAAAATAAAGCTATGTCGAGTTTCGCATGGATAATAGTTTTGACCTTGATTTTAACGGCTCTCGGAACGCTCGTTCTGCTTTTAATCACGGTCAAATACTACTGGGGCGCACGCGGCACACCGCCCGCCACGGGCGAACAACGCCGACTCCAAAAAGAAGAAGAACTAATCCTACGCGCCAAACAAATCGAAAACAGCCAAAAAACCCATTGGGAAACGCGCAACACAGACTTTTTCGACAACCGCAAAAGATCCGGTAAGAAGTAAAAAAGCGCGACAAAGTTTAGTTTTTCACACTCAAAATCAAATAAATAAAATTACGAAAGCGGTTTTATCCTACGCCTAAACCATGCAAAAACGCCTGCCAACGGAAGCACGGTTCCGATAAACATCGCCAGATAGCTTTGCCAAATATAACCCTGACCTGCTTCAAGAATTATCGCGGGACCAATATACAGATCATTTATTTCCGATAGATGGAGCAAAGAGAAAACAAACGAAAACGGCAGAATAAATAACAGAAAAAGTGGATTTTTCCGCGCCAGAAAAAAGCCCGCAACTCCTAAAATCAAGCAAAATCCCCAAAGTTGCGGTAAAGACGGATGTTTGTCCATGACCTCAAATAAAAGAAACATAACTCCGACCTCCTTAATTTCAATGAATTCTCATTATAACCGCCCAAAATGCAAAACTCAATAAAAATGGGCATCGCATTAGGTTCGGAACCTAAAGGTTGGGTCTCGAGCCTAAAGTTTCAGGATCGAACGACGGCACGGCAATGATTTTTTCGCTTTTCAGTTCAAATGCGTGCACTTTCTTCGCCAGCCCGATTTTTTCCAGAAAGCGTATTTGAATCCAGTTAATATCGAACTCGTACCAGGCGAGTCCGTGTCGCGCCGAACGCGGGTGAGCGTGATGATTGTTATGCCAGCCTTCGCCGAACGTCAGCGCGGCGATCAAACCGTTATTGCGCGAATCGTCATGGGTTTCAAAACGGCGCGTTCCCCACAAATGCGTCGCCGAGTTGACGAGAAACGTGGTATGCCAGCCGATCACCTGCCGCAGAAAGATTCCCCATAAAACCATCGTCCATCCGCCGATCAGAAATAAAATCAAGCCGACGACAATTGTCGTGACGTAAAAATATTTCGAGACGACCACATGAAATCTGTCTTTCAGGAGGTCGGGAGCATAGCGTCTGATGGTTTTTTGATCGTGATCGAGCGCGGTTCCCCGCAACAGCCAGCCGATGTGCGCCCAGAACGTCCCGTCGCGCGGGCTATGCGGATCTTTTTCGGTTTCGGTAAATGCGTGGTGAATGCGATGCGACGTGACCCAGTTCAACGCGCCAGCCTGAAGTCCGAGCGTGCCGCAGAGCGTTAAAAAATACTCGACGAACTTCGGGGTCTTAAATCCGCCGTGCGTTAAGAGCCGGTGATAACCCATTCCGATGCCCCAGCTGTTCGACACCCACCAGATAATCGCCGCCGCGATCAGGTTTTGCCAACTGAATGTAAATAACGCCCACACCGCCATCAAATGAAAGCCGATAACGGCGATTGTCGTGATCTTTTGAATCTGTCCCGATCTTGAATCTTTCGATTCGATTATATTTTGCACTGCCGATCCCCCTTGAATATTGCTACGAATAAAAATTCAAAAACCTCACCTACTTCGTAGCGATATTATTTGTTGCATTTTAAGGGCGGTTGAAATGTAAGAGTTTTGTAATAGAAACGGAAAGCCGACTTTTTTAATTTAAACGCCGGTTTTCCGTTTCAAAGCACAAATAAAGTTGTTTCAAAAGAGTCGTTTTTGAGATAACCGGAATAATACAACAAGCCTGATTAGAACACTGTTTCCAGAGTGCGGATAAACAAAAATCAGTGGTCAATTCTGCAACTGACCACTGACTACTGAATTACATTTGAATCGTCAAATCGTGAAGGTCTTCGTCGGCTTCCATAACTGATTCGGAATTATAGTTTATCGAAATCTTCGGCTTCAATATCAGGTGCTTTCGCCAGAATTTCGCGAGATTTTTCCCAATCGCCTTTTTTGGCGCGTTCCGCAAAAGTTTCATCAATTTTGAAGTTTTCAAAGTCTTCCTCGTAGTCTTTTGCAAAATCTTCGTCAGTCTTTTTTCGCTTCGTAATATATTTCTTTAACTCGCTCATTTATCTTACACTCTGCAAATCTGCCATTCCCGGAATATCTGTTTCTTCAATGGCTGAAAGTATTTCATCGTCAACGTGTGGAAGCGAAACAATGCGATTTGCTTGATTGTTTATTGTCATTTCATACAAATTTCGCGCAAGTCTTCCGTTGCCGAAAGTTTCATCCCGCGTTTCGTACAAAACTGAGAACAATCTTGTTAAGTCGTCGTGAGTAGTTGAAGCTAATTTATAACCGCCATTTTTACAGAATAATTCAAAAATTTCTACTAATTGCTTTGGCGTATAATCTTCAAATTCAAGATATTTGTTGAATCGTGAGCGCAAGCCCGGATTTGTTTGCAGAAATGCGCTCATTTTATCTGTGTAACCTGCAACGACGACAATCAAATCATCTCGATTGTCTTCCATCATTTTCAAAAGCGTATCAATGGCTTCGCGTCCAAAATCGCTGTCGCCGCCTGTGCTGAGCGCGTAAGCCTCATCAATAAACAAAACTCCGCCGATTGCTTCGTTAACAACTTCTCGAACCTTCAAAGCCGTTTGTCCGACATAACCCGCCACAAGTCCTGCGCGGTCGGTTTCGACAAGCTGACCTTCGCTTAAAATTCCGAGAGATTTATATATTTGAGATAGAAGTCTTGCAACGGTTGTTTTACCTGTTCCCGGATTTCCATAAAAAACAAGATGTCGTGAAAGTGGCTGAACAGCCATTCCTTTTTCTTCACGCATTTTTTGAACTTTAAGGAAGTTCACGAGTTGAGCAACATCATTCTTAACTCTGTCTAATCCAATTAAAGAATTCAATTCTTTTGTCAGTTCATCAAGACTTTTCGATTTAGTTGCCTTAATGTTGAAAATACTGTTGCTACTGCTTTCAACTTCTTCCTCTTGAGTTTCTTTAAGCACATAATCAAACAGAAGCGTGTCTTTGTATTTCGATAAAAGTATTTGTTCCTCCTCGCAAATATTTCCGTCGGCTTTAGCTACCATATTTGCAAATCTGAAAAACATTGATTTAGCTTGAGTGGTAAAATCAGTTCCGTTCCGTTCGTCGTAAATTTGCAAGAATTCAACTGATTGTGGGACTAACAGATTATCTGTGGGTGAAAACTTTGTAACCCATTCTTGAATATAATTCTGATAGTATTTATTATCAAAAGTTTCAACCCAGTTGGCACGAAAATCAGCTATGTCCTCGTGATCAAGGAAGTCATGAATGTCTATAATAAAAGCAGCTTCGGATTCTGTAATATTTCTGTTGGCATAAGCAAATGCGCTTCCAACGTCCAAAAGTTCAGTACCTATCAAAAAACGAATGTCTGAGTAGCCATTAATTTCCTGTTCAATCTCTTCAAGAGGTTCCGTTAAATCGGTGATTGTATTTTGTAGATATTCTATAAATTTTAAACTGTCTTTATGTCTTGCCATATACAAATGTAAAACCTATTTTTAGCTCTCTTGAGTCGGCTGTTTTTCAACTTTCTTTATGTAATCCTCTGGTAGTTTTTGTTGCTTTGCCCCTTCAATTATTTTATCCAAATAAACTTTTGTTGGTAACTTATCGCAGATTTTGTTTGAAAGGAATGTTTTTGCTGTGAAAAGAATTTCTTGATTTTCATCGTAAACCGTAACTTCTTGTTCATCATAGCCCTTTTCAAACTTTCTGAGGTTTTCAAATCCTTCTTTATCTAACTCAAAACAAATGCCCCAAACAATTTCACCTTCAGATTTAGTTATATTTGCTTTGCTAGAACCATCAATGCTCTTCTTATTGAACTCTAATTTGTAGTTTTTGATAAATCCTTTGTGAGATTTGTAAATAACTACATCTCTTTCGTTCATTTGTTCTTTTTTTAGATTACTTCCGTAAGCAAAATAGATTAGGGTATTCATAGCTGACATAATTCATTCATCTTTCTTTTGAATGCCTCTCTTCGTTCGAGTGAAGACATTAATTCTCTTTTATAGTCCTGAATATAATTTTCCAACGCCTTTTGAAATGGTGTTCTATATAAAATAATTTCTCCATTTGATGGATTCTTCCAAATCAATTCTTCGTGATGTGGGTCTAAAATATTACCATGCCCATCTTTCTTTTCGGTTTGAATTAAAGCCTTACCTTTTGTTGCGGCTTCGTGTAATACTCCGCAACGAAAGTTGTTATAAAAAGTGTATGTAGAAATTTTTTCACAAGAAGCGTTTGGATTTGTTCCATGTGAACAGAAGAAGTTAGAAAATGGTAAATGTGAATTTAAGAATTTACTAAAGATGTCATCATAGGAATTGTTATATTCATGCTTACTAGGGTCAGGATTTTTATTTTTGTATATTTTACCGTGATAAAAAGCCTCAAAAAATTCGATAAGAATACACTGTAAAGCAACAACGGAAAATCCTTCGCCCTTACCTGCATCTGGATTCATTCTCAAAATTTCATTTATAGGATTAAGAAATCTCGTTTTAACTCTTATCTCAAAGATATTAAATGCCTTGTCCCAATTTTCAGTGTTGTTAACATCATCTGTTGAAAGATGTCCCTCTAAAGTTTTCCAATCATTTACTCGGAAGTTTCCGGCAATCTTAAAATTATTATCTGAATCCATTTCAATTTCTCCTACTCAAAATTTAAAAAGTCGCTCTTTTCGATTGTCTGCGCTGACGATTTAGTTCCGAAGCCAGATATTTTTCGCCGATTAGTTTCAGCATAATCGCGCCGATGCCGATGTGCACGTCCAGATTCGTCCATTCGAGCGTGTAGCCTTGTCCCCAGATTTTTACCTGTTCCAAATCGTTTTCCGTAGCATTTTTCAATTCGGAAAAAACTCGCGGGTCAAAACTGAAACTCCAGCCTGTCGCCAGTTCGACGAAAGTTCGCCCGTTTTCGTGTTTGACGACGACGGCTCGCGGCTCGCGCTTTTCGGTTTCCTTGCCGCGTTTGATGCCTTCCCTGACTTGCCGGTCAAATTCCGTTTGGCTAATGCCGTAAGATTCCAAAGTTGATTTGCTCATATCATTTTCCTATCCGTGAATTTCACGCCAACGAGTTAAAAACATTTCATTATTTTGAATCGCAATCAAAAACGCACGACTGATATTTCGATTGCTCATTCGCCTGACTTCGCGGATTGACGGCAAATCGTCGCCTGTTCCGAGATTTATCAAAACTTCCGTGCCGCCGTGCAAAACGTGAATGTGCGGCGGCAAATGGTCGTGCGTTCGGATAATAAACTCAAAGCCGCCTTGCCTCAATATCGTCGGCATATTTATAAACGAAAGTGGGCGACGACCAGCATCGCCCCGACAAATTACATATGAATCGTCAAATCGTGAACGCCTTCCGCCGCTTCCATCACCGATTCGGAAACGGTCGGGTGCGCGTGAATCGTTCGCCCAAGTTCGTCGGCGGTTGTTTCCAACTGCATTGCAACACAGGCTTCGGCTAATAATTCCGTCGCGTGCGGTCCGATGATGTGAACGCCGAGAACTTCGTCGTATTTTTTCTCGGCGACGATTTTGACGAAGCCGTCGGTTTCGCCGAGGATTCGCGCTTTGCCGCTGGCAGAGAACGGGAATTTGCCGACTTTTACGTCGTAGCCTTCTTCTTTGGCTTTGGCTTCGGTTAAGCCGACCGACGCGACTTCGGGGTCGCAGTAGGTGCAGTTCGGAACTAATCGGTGATTGATCGGTTCGACCTTTTTGCCCGCGAGTTTTTCGACGACCAGGATGCCTTCTTTCGATGCGAGATGCGCGAGCCAAGCCGTGTCTATCACGTCGCCGATGGCGAAAACATTCGGTTCGTCTGTTTCGCAATATTCGTTGACCTTGATTGTGCCGCGTGGATTGACAACCACTTTCGTGTTTTCCAAGCCGAGTTTATCTAGATAAGGCATTCTGCCGATGGCGACGAGAAGCATTTCGGCTTCGAGCGCAACGTCTTTGCCTTTCGAGTCTTTGCCCGAAACTTTGACCGACTTTTTCGTCTTTTCGAGCTTGTCCATTTTCACGCCCGTCAAGCATTTGATGCCGCGTTTTTTGAAGGCGCGTTCGAGTTCTTTGGAAACTTCCGCGTCTTCGAGCGGGACGATTCTGTCCATCAATTCAACGACCGTCGTGTCGCATCCGAAACGTGAATAAACGCTCGCAAACTCAACACCGACCGCGCCCGAACCAAGTACGACCATTGATTTCGGAACGTGATTTAATTCAAGAATCTGGTCGGAATTGACGACCAATTTGCCGTCCGTTTCAAAACCCGGAATCGGACGCACGACCGAACCTGTTGCGATGATGATATTTTTCGTATCAATCACCTCCGATTTGCCGTCTTCGTAGGCGACTTCGACCTTGCCTTTGCCCGCGATTTTGCCGAAACCATTGAAAACCGTCACTTTATTCTTTTTCATCAGATAAGTTACGCCCGCCGAATTTTTCGACACGACACCGGATTTGTATTCCTGAACCTTTTCAAAATCGTAGCTCAAGCCTTCGACCTTTAAGCCGAAATTCTCGAAATGCTGTGCCTTTTCATAAAGATGCGCCGCGTTTAAAAGTGCTTTCGTCGGAATACAGCCGCGCAGTCCGCACGTTCCGCCAAGCCGCGCATCCTTTTCCTTTTCGATGATTGCGACCTTTAACCCGACTTGCGCTCCGCGAACGGCGGCAACGTAACCGCCGGGACCCGAACCGATAATTACCACGTCAAATTGTTCTGCCAATGTTTTAACCTCGTATATTTAAAAAATTATCGAATAACAAAACATTTATTATAGAAAGTTCTCGTATTTTCAGCCAGTTGCCAAAATAAAAAACGCGGACAAGAGTCGAATTCCCGTCCGCGTTTGATTTGAAAACCATCTCTATTTACATCTTGATAACTTCTGCATAAGCCTGTACCAACTTCACAAACTTATTCATCGCATCGCCTGACCCGGCTAATGCGCGACTGTGTTTTTGTTGAGTATCGGTCAGCAATTTCATATCGGCGGCAACGCTGTCGTTTAATTTTTTGGTGACATCCGCGCTGACCTGTGCGCCGCGTGCGTCTTTAATCGCGTCCCATTTGGCTTTCAATCCGGCTTTTTTCGAGTCGAAAGATTTTTGCGCTTCGTCAACGCCCTTTTCCGATGGATCGGCATCAATCTTTGCGACAATATCTTTGATAACCGCGTTATTTTCGCTGATGAACGAATTGACTTCGGCATCTTTGCTGCACGCAGTCAGACCTAAACAGAACACAACCAACAAAAACAATGTAACTTTTTTCATTTTTATTTTCTCCAGTTTGTATTTTTAGTTTTTTAGAACTTTAATGTTGTAGTGAACGGCTATCATATAACAATTTTGCATTAGACGAAAAAAAATTATGGAACATTCAAAAGAATTTGAAAAATTAGTGACCGACATAAAACCGAACGTCAAAGAAATTTCGGTCGAAGAAACGATTGAAAGAGTCGCAAACGGCGCAACTTTGATTGATGTCCGCGAAGACAACGAATGGAATGCGGAACACGCCCAAGGCGCAACGCATATCGGGCGCGGCGTGATTGAGCGAGACATCGTTTGGCAGTTTCCCGATAAAGATCAAGAGTTGATTCTCTATTGCGGCGGCGGCTATCGTTCGGCACTCGCGGCGGACAATTTGCAAAAAATGGGCTACACGAATGTTCATTCGATGATTGGCGGCTGGACGGCTTGGAAAGAAAGGATGAGTGATGAAAAATGAAGGACAAAATAGAATTAGCCAGAGAACGGACAAAAGAGATTCAGGCGAAATTTGCCGAAAAAGGCGACGCAACGGGCTGGTTTGACGCGCTTTACAAAGAAGCCGAAGGCAACAACGAAAAAATCCCTTGGGCAGACCTTGAGCCGAACCGCTTTTTTGTCGAATTTGCCGAAAAAACGAACTTGCAGGGCAATAATCGCACCGCGCTGGTCGTCGGCTGCGGTCTCGGCGACGATGCGCGTTATCTGCACGATTTGGGTTTTAAGGTCACGGCGTTCGACATTTCGCGCACAGCAATCGAATGGGCAAAAAAACTTCATCACGACACCGATATAAACTTTTTCGTTGCCGACCTTTTCGACCCGCCGAAGGAATGGTTTCAGGCGTTCGATTTCGTGCTGGAAGTTTATACGATTCAGCCTCTGCCGACGGAAATGCGTTCGCGGGTGATTGACGCAATCGCCAATTTTGTTAGATTCCAAGGAAAACTCGTCATTGTCACACGCGGACGCGCCAATGACGAAATTCCGCCCGAAATGCCTTGGGCATTATCGCGCCAAGATTTGTCGCGCTTTGAAGAAAACGGTTTTAAAGAGTCAAGTTTTGAAGTGACGAAGGGCGACGAAGAACCGCCGATTCCGCGATTTATTGTCGAATACGAACGTAAATAATTTTACCGGACAAGAAAATCGCCGCCCATCTAAAAATTAAACTTTAATCAATTCCTCGGGCGGATAGGTTGGTCTGGCGTTTTTCACCAATTTCGCCTCGTCGTCGCGGCGAGCGTGCAACCCCGGCAATTTGTTTTTATCCCACAGACGCTTCATCGCCGTAATTTGCGCGGCGATGCCGTTCAAATCTTTTGCGGCAACCAGCCCGACGATTGCCTTCATTTCCTTTCTTCGGTCGCCTGTCAGACTTGCTCCGCGATTATAGACCAATGAGAGCAACGCGCCTTGTGCGTCTGCCGGAAGATTTTCGATGCCCGGATAAGCTCCGCGTGTATCTTTGGCATAACGCGGCAGAGTGCTGACATAAAAAACTTCCCGCGCCTCTGCAAACGGAACAGTTATTGATTTCAAACCGGCAATCATATTTTTAGCGTTCTCGCCTTTCACGCCTGCCGCTGTTTTGAGCAAATCCAGATCAACATCGGAAATTTTACCGCGCCAATCCGCGTCAATCTGCGTTTTCGTGTTGAATCCGACATCATAGCCGATGCCGATTGTCACGCCGCTGTCGCCGCCCGGATAGATCGGTTTCTGATATTTTTTGTTGTAAATTTCCTCGGACGAAACTTCATATTCGATAATCTTGTCGAGCGCACGCTTTGAAACAATCATACTGAAATGAGTAACGGCAGGCGGCGCGGTCGGCGTTTCGACCTTATCGGGTTTCTCGCCCGCTTTTTTCACGGCGGCAAGATACTCGTCAACAATCGGTTCGAGACGCGATAATGTAATAGAGCCGATGACACCGTCATCATCGAGTCCCAATTTCTTTTGAAGCAACTTAATGCGATCAATAGTTTGCGTATTTGTGTTTTTTTTATTGTCAGCCATAACGAATTCTCCTTTTTTGGTTTAATTTATCCAAGATAGAAATCGCCGCTAATTACTACAAAATCAGGCTTCAGCGGGATTTTTAACAACACCTATAAACGGCAGATTTCGGTAACGGTTCGCCGCGTCCAAGCCGTAGCCGACGACGAATTTATTCGGAATCTGAAAACCACAGTAATCAATCACGAGTTCTTTTTTGATGCGCGGTTCGGGTTTATCCAAAAGCGTCGCAATTTTAATCGAGTTTGCGCCGCGTGAGCCTAAAATTTCCGTCAGACGAAAAAGCGTCAAGCCCGTATCAATAATATCTTCGCAAACAATCACGTCTTTGCCGCGAATCGGGTTGGTCAAATCTTTTAAGATTTCAACATCGCCCGTCGAAACCATTTCGTCTTTATAGCTCGAAACCGCCATAAAATCTATCGTCAGGCGCAAGTCAATTTCGCGCATCAAGTCCGATAAAAAAATCACCGAGCCTTTCAAAACGCCGATTAAAACCAAATCCTTTTCGGCGTAATCGGCAGTAATTTGTGCGCCGATTTCGGCGACCCGCGCCTTGATTTGTTCGGGGGAATACATAACTTCGATATTCGGATTATTAAATTCGGTAAAAACGGCGGCAGTTTGTGTTGACATAATTTTCGAGTTGATTGAAATGCTTTTTAGAAATACTATAAATCAAAAGTCGAAATGTGGAAATAGAAAATGTGAAAAATTTTACCTTATTTCGCTTTAAGAATTTATGTCCGAACAAAAAGAAACCCGCGAGCGCGTCCGCGAACTCGTCAAACAAGTCCTCGCAAATGTGCCGCTCGAAGAAGAACCGGCGGAAAACTTCCCGCAGCGCGTTGTCGTTAATTCATTGCAGGATAAGGTTGATAAAGAATTTGACCGCGACGAGTCGGCGAAAAATTTAATTACCGAAGACGATTTGCGCGGTTTGGATTTTGGCGCGAAACTGAGAATTTCCGAGAACGCGAAATTTACGCCGCTCGCCTCTGACATCATCGGCGAAAAAGGAATCGTCCTTGTCAAAAAATCTTCGCGCCGCGCCATCACCAAAATCCGTACGATTGCCGTCGGCTGCGATCACGGCGGATTTGAATTTAAGGAAAAACTGAAAAACTTCCTTGCCGAACTCGGTTTGAACGTCCGCGATTTCGGCACAAACTCGAAAGACGCGGTTGATTATCCCGATTTTGCGCACGCCGTTGCGCGAGCCGTCGGCGAAAAAAAAGTTGACGCTGGAATAATTATTGACGGTGCGGGTATCGGTAGTGCGATGACGGCGAACAAAGTTCCGAACGTCCGCGCCGCCGCGTGTTATTCGGTCGCGCTCGCAAAAAATTCGCGTGAACATAACGGCGCAAATGTTCTAACTCTCGGAAGCGGGCAGAACAATTTTAATGAAATCAAGGAAATCGTCGAAGCATGGATTTCCGCCGATTTGACCGAAGAACGCCACAAAAAGCGCGTCGGAAAGATTGACGCGATTGACCGCGAATATAAGAGATGATTGTTTAGAGAGTCGAAAATATTAATCCACTTAATTATTTCTTTTTTTAGATTTTTGGTTTATTATTAAACTGATGTTTCGGAAATATTTACAACCGAAAGTTCTTTTGAAAAATACAGCCGCCGCGCTTTTGATGATTACGATGAGCGGCGCGTATTATTTGTTTTGCTGTCAGGAAATGAAGGCGGCGGTAGCGAAAGCCGAACATTGCCCGTTGAGCAAAGCCGTTCAAACCGAACATTGTAATTTTTCAAAAAACAAAACATCCGAAACTGCGCCGCAAACGGTAACAAGCATAAATTTATTTGAGTGCTGCAACTTAAAATTCAATTTCTTCGTCGCAAAGCTCGAAAAGAACGAATTTCCCCAGCAAACTCCTGTTTTAGCCAAAAGCCTTTCAGGTTTTCTGCAATCGGTAAAACTCGAAAACAACACGGAGTATACCGATTTTTCATATCGCGCACCGATTTTAGACAGCCGCGACCGGCGCGTCAGAAATTGCGTGTTCCGAATTTAGAAAGATGTCTGTTCGAGCGCAAATCTTTCCCATCAACAAACAAATTATTTCTAAATTTGGAGGTAAAAAACAATGAAAAAGAAATTAATTATGGCATTAACCGTCATGTTCGCTCTGAGTTTGGCAATCACGGTCTTTGCCCTGAATCAAACGAATGTTTCATCGAATCGCACGGCTGATTGCTGTGCGAAAAAAGACTCTTGTCCGATGAAGGACAAACAAGCAACCGCCGATAAAAAATCATGCTGTGACAAAGATGACTGCTGCTGTAAAGGCGGCGACTCTTGCCCGATGAAAATGAACGGCGAAAAAACTGAAGGCAAGGATTCTTGCCCGATGATGAAAAAAGATGCCGAAAAACAAACGACCTCAAGCGTTGATATGACAAACGTGACGGTCGTTGCGGACAGCGAAAATTGTTGTCAACCCGGCGCGAATTGCTGTCAAGGCGGTTCGTGCTGTCAAGGCAAAAAGAGCTAAAACAATTTTCAGATTTTGATGAAAATTAAAAAAGGCAGTCAGAAACGACTGCCTTTTTTACGTTGAAATTTAAGTATGCCCTCGACAGGATTCGAACCTGTAACCGAGCGATTATGAGCCGCGCGCTCTACCGTTGAGCTACAAGGGCAAAAAGCCTTTTTAGTTTATTAAAAACTTTCAATTTCGGCAAATCTCTTCAAGCACAATCCTTTTTCAGCATTTTTTCGGCTAATTGCTGAAAGGCTTCTTCGACGCGCTCGCCGGATTTCGCGCTTGTCCGAAACATTTTCCAGCCGTATTTCATCATTTGTTCAAGCTCTTCGGGCAGGATTTCAAACTGTTCGGTCAAATCGTTTTTGTTAAAAAGCACGAGAAACGGCAATTGTCCGACTTCGCGCTCGACCATCTGCTGAATCGAAAACGCGGTCACGAAAGTTTCGTGACGCGTTAGATCAACGACGATAAAATAGGCGGACGCGCCGCGCAAAAACGCCGGACGAATCTTGAAAGTTTCGTCTTCGCCCTGCAAATCCCAGAGCAGAAGATTGACCTCGGTTTCGCCGACCGTCACCAACTTTTTATCAATTTTCACGCCGATTGTCGTGTGATATTTTTCCGAATAGATGCTCTGCACGAATCTTCGCACGAGACTCGTCTTACCGACTCCGGTCGCACCGAGCATACAAATTTTTTTTTGAATTGCCATTATTCTAAAAGGACTCGAAACCGCACGGCACATTCCGAAGCGTTTCCGCCTGCGCCGACTCCGACGGCTTTGAAGTTTTGATTATTTTGCTTTAATTTTTCGGATTTAGCAAAAAATTCCGCCAAAATTTTATCGGCACGCGCCTGACTGATTTGCGCGTTTGCCGCGTCAGTGCCGCTTTCGTCGGCGTGTCCTTCGATTTCGACGCGAAAGTTTTTCTGCGACGAACGCGCCAAATCGCTCAAAAATTCAAACTCGCTTGTTAATTCGGAAACAGCTTTTTCCTGATTTTCGGCAAAATCGTTCGTGCCGCAGTTAAAGGCAATTTTTTTCGATTCGATTTCGTTTTTCAAACCCGCAAATCCGATGCGAAATTCGTTCACGCCCACGAGCGCGAGCGCGAGTTTTTTGGCTTCCGTAAACCATTCGGCGGAAGCCGTGCCGTCCGCCGTCAAAACGCCGTTTTCAAACGAAATTTTGACGCTCGGCGGCGGATCGAGAAACTTTTCGGCGCGTTGTAGAACAAATTTCGGATCCGCATCTTGAAAAAGCTTCCAATTTTGCCAAACATCGTCTGTATCAAACCCGTATTCGCCCAAAATCTCGACAGGATTAACCGCTAAATTGTCGCGCAAACCGGCGATTTCGTGTTTGAAAAAGCCTCTTTCCGCCTCAGTTACGACAATTCCCGGTTCGTTTCGCAATCGCCCGACAAAATTTGACCAACGCCAATAATCACGAACGTAAAAAAATCCGCCGACCAGCAGTAAAATTCCCAAAACGCCCGCCAAAATATTAAACGGCTTGAAAATTTTGCCTTTCGGCTCATTTTTTTCGCCCAATTGCATTTGCAGACATTCCTGCAAAACAGGTCGCGTATCATCAAAAACAGCCGTGTCGCCCTCAAATTTATGAAAATCTTTTTCCTGTTCAAACTGAATCTGCTCGATCGCTTCGAGAAAAATTTCGCGCAGATTGAGCGGCGCGTTTCCGCGAATGACAGCGGCTAAAATCGCGTCGGGACTGTTTTCAATCCAAACCGACAAATCTTTGACTTTCAAAGAATCGAGCGTCGCGTCTTCCGACGTTTGAAACGAATCGTGAACGAAATCCTGAATCGCCGTGAGCATCGCCGAAACCATCTCGCTGTCCTGCGTTTCGGTTGAATTTAACGTAACGTGCTGAAGCAAAATTCCGGTCTTTTTGTGAATCAAAAAAACCTGTTCGACGCGGTAGAGCAAACTGTTCAGCATCACGACTTCGGCAAACGGTTTGCCCGTCTGCATCGCCTCTAAACGCCATCTCAAACCTTTCGGAGAAAGACTGTTTTCAAGCGTCTGATTCAAGGATTGAACCATCTGGCTCAAGGCTTCGGCAATCGCTTTGCGAATCGCCGGACCAATAATCGGAAAAATCGCTTCCGCCAAAATGCGCGGATTTCTGAGGACGGATTGACGGATATTTTCTTCAACGAGCGGCAAGGTCGCTTCCGCCAATTGATTATCTTTTTTCGCCCGTTTTTTCAGCGCATCGGGCAAAACCTCGCCGACTTCTTCGGATTGAACGAGAATTTTTCGCAGTTCGCCGAGTTCGTTCGGCAAACCGCCGCCGTTTACAGATAATTCGGGCGTGTCGGGATTATCGGGGGAAATTTGAAGTTCTTTTTGTGGAATGCTTTGGGGCATTTTTATTAACAAAATAGAACGCGGATGAACGCGGATTCGGCAGATTTCCACGGATAAAAACATTTCAAATTTCCGCGAAAATCCGCTTAATCCGTGTTCGTCCGCGTCCTATTGATTTTTAATCCGCTTCAGGTAACTTGAAATCATTTGTTAAACGCATTGCCATTTCGGTAAACAGTTCGGCGAGAGCCGTGCGGTCGGCTTTGTCGTCGCGGATTTCCGAAGATTCGCGCTCGAGCGAACCCAAAACATCGTTATGACGTTTTTGGATTTCGTCCGACAAATTTTTCGATTGCGTCAAAATCTGCTGACGCAAATCGCTTTCCGATTTCGCGGCTTGTTCGTTGATGTTCGTCACTTTTTTGTCGAGATTATGCGACAAATCTTTGAGTTCACCCGAAAGTTCTTTGACCGCATCGGCACGTGAATTTTGTTCGCTCATCAAACGGTCGGTCAGCGATTTGACTTCGCCTTTGATGTAATCTTCGAGCGCGTCGAGCCGCTTCCGCGTTTCGTCGCGCATATCGGAAACTTCCTTTGACAGACGTTCTTCCATTTTCGCAAAACGGCGTTCAAAATCGCGCGATTGCGAACCGAACAAAATGTCCCGAATCTTGTCAATATTGCCGTCTTCCTGCGCTTCGGCGGACGAGTTTTTTTGTTTTTCGGCTTTCATAAATTTCACCTTCTAATGAATTTTCTTTTTGATAAACTCAAATTTTTCAATAATTTCAGTAATTAAATATTCAATTCGTTCCCAATTTCCCGAAGTTGCCTGCATTTGCAAATCTTCAAACAATCCGGTCAATTTTTCCAACCCGACATTCGCACTGCTTCCCTTCAAACTGTGCGCCCGCCGCGTAATTGATTCCGCGTCGCGGTTTTGAATGTCGCTTTTTAACGCCGAGATTTGCTTTTCGGCGTTTTCGCAATAAATCTGCAAAATCTCGGACACGAAATTTTTCTCACCGCGAGCCTCGATTGACAACAAAGCATTTAATATTTCGGGGGCAATTATTTCAGACAAGGAATGTTGAACGAAATTTTCCTGCAAGTCAAGATTTGGTAAGACCTTTTCAGCCGAAAAATGCTTTTGGAGAATCTTAGTTAAATCGTTTTTGGTAACAGGTTTGCACAAATAATCGTCCATTCCTGCCCGCAAACATTTTTCGCGCTCAGCTTCGGCGGAAAATGCCGTCAGCGCAATTATTTTCGGACGATGCGATTTTTCGCGTGCGCGAATCATTTCCGCCGCCGCGAAACCGTCCATTTCGGGCATCTGACAATCCATCAAAATTAAATCGAAATCATTCTCGCCTGTTTTCTTAACGGCTTCCGCGCCATTTTCGGCAAATTCCGATTCATACCCGATTTGCTCAAGCAATTTTGAAGTTATTTCACGGTTCACTTCGTCATCTTCGACGATTAAAATCTTTAAAGTCGAGAGTCGAGAGTCGGGAGTCGAGAGTTTTGTTTGGTCTTTAATTTAAAAAAACTACGAGTTATGATTAATCTTTGTTTTTCGACTCTCGACTCTCGACTCTCGACTCTCAACTAATCGAACTGTGAACCAAAACCGCGAGCCTTTGCCGATTTCGCTTTCTACACCGATTTCGCCGTGCATCATTTCGACGATTTCCCGGCAAATTGCCAAGCCCAAACCTGTTCCGCCAAAACGCCGCGTGGTTGAAACGTCGGCTTGTGTGAAGGGCTGAAAAAGCCTCGCTTTTTGCTCTTCGTCAATGCCGATGCCCGTATCAAAAACTTCAAAAAGCAAAACGGTCTGCGATTCTGTTTCTTCCGAATTTGAAATTTTTAGGCGAATTTCACCCGCTTCGGTAAATTTTACCGCGTTGCTCAAAAGATTATTCAAAACCTGCCGCAGACGATTTGCGTCGCCGCGAAAGTTTTCCGACACGTTATTTTCAACCGTCAAATTCAGACTCAGATTTTTTCTGTTTGCCGAGATTTTGAAAAGACCGGCGGTTTCTTCGAGCAATTCGCGCAGGTTAAAATCAATCGTTTCGAGTGCGAGCTTGCCGGCTTCGATTTTGGAAAAATCGAGAATATCGTTGACCGTTTCCATCAGCGAATCAACACTTTTTCTGAGCATTTGCAGATATTTTCGCTGTTCGCCGGTTAAATCCGTATCGAGCAAAAGATTTGCCGTGCCGACCACGCCGCTCAAAGGCGTACGGATTTCGTGGCTCATATTGGCAAGAAACGCGGCTTTTGTGCGGGCAGATTCGAGTGCTAATTCACGAACTTCAGAAAGCGCGGCTTCGATGTCGCGGCGTTCGGTGATGTCCTGAAAAGTAACGACCGCGCCGACAATTTCGGTTTCTTCAAAAATCGGCGAGCAAACGTATTCGACCAAAAACGTGTTTCCGTCCGAACGGAAAAAAGTTTCGGTGTTAATGTGCGAAGCCGCGCCTTCGGTCAGTGCAAATTGAATCGGGCAAATCGCTAATTCATCTTCCGAAAGGCTTTTGTCGTGCCGAAAAAAAACGATGTCGTAATTTTTGCCGATCAAATCGTCATTTTGAAAATCAAGCAATCGCACGGCGGAATGATTGGCAAACGCCAGTTTTCGGCTTGCGTCAATGACGCACACGCCTTCGGACAAAGATTGCAGAATCAAATTGTTGTCAATAATTTCGATTTGTCCGATTTTTGCGTTTCTGACCATAGTAATAACTTTGCGGTTTCTAAAAAGATAACGGTTTTTTCCGACAAAAGAAAAGCGAGACGAAAAAATCGCCTCGCTGAAAAATTGCCCAGTCTCGAAGGGTCCTGACGAGACTGAGCCTGCGAAACAAAGGCTACCCCCTTCCTCAGTTTCGCATTGCCTTACAAAATGCCGATTGTTTTTACGTCGGTATTTTGTCGTTTTACTGAAACTTCCCGTAAAAATCTCAGTAAACCATAAATCTCATAAATTCCCTTTTTTGTTCGTTTTTAGACAAAGCAAAGGCGTTTCTTTCTTCGAATTCTTCTGCCCCCAAAAAAAATCTCTTGTCAGAAACACCTGTTGCTGTTCTCTCTCTAATACAAGTCGTGTGCCACAAATTCTTTGTTGCCTTTCAAAACAATATCTACCGCATTTTCAATGTTTTATTTAATAAAGCGGTTCTTTTCAAGTTAAAACGGGAAATACAAATCGGACATTCTGTCCGACATAAATATCTGCGGTCTGACATTTTGTCAGTTTTTTACGCCGTAATCGTTTAGCTTGCGGTAAAGCGTCCGCGAAGTTATCCCCAGAATAACCGCCGCTTTTTCGCGGTGTCCATCGGTTTCGCGCAACACCCGCAAAATATGATTTTTTTCGAGTTCAGCCAATGTTAGAGCGGTTGAAACAGAATTTAAAGACTTTGATTCGGATGCAAAATTCTGGCTTTCCAACCCGTAAATCTCCTCAATCAAATCGGTTGGCGAAAGCACGGCGGAGCGTTCGAGAGTGTTGCGGAGTTCGCGGATATTGCCTTGCCAGGAATGATTTTTTATCTGATTTCGGGCATTTTCCGAAAGTTTCAGATTCGGACGATTGAAACTACTGCGAAGTTTTTCGAGGAAATATTCGATTAGTGGGGAAATATCCTCACTTCTTTCGCGCAGCGGCGGCAAATGAAAAGCGATGACATTGAGGCGATAAAACAAATCAGTGCGAAAACGCTTTTCGCGGACTTCATCGTGCAGATTTTTGTTCGTTGCCGCGATAACGCGGACATCGGATTGACGGTCGCGGGTTGCGCCGACGCGCCGGAAATTTCCGTTTTCGAGAAAATGCAGCAGCTTAACCTGCATCGGCGCGGGCATTTCGCCGATTTCGTCAAGAAAAAGCGTCGAACCGTTAGCGGCTTCGATAAGACCGATTTTCTGCGCGGTCGCGCCCGTGAAAGAACCTTTTTCGTGTCCGAAAAACTCCGATTCAAAGAGATTTTCGGGCAATGCGCCGCAGTTGACCGAAACGAGCGGCAAATCTGCCCGTGAGCTGAACGAATGAATCCAACGCGCCAGAACATCTTTGCCCGTGCCGCTTTCGCCCAGAATCAAAACGGTCGTGTCGAGTCGGGCAACCGTTTCGGCTTGCGCGAAAATCTGTTTCATCGCCGCGCTCTGGTGAACTGGTTCAATGACGAGATTTTTATTTTGACGGCGAACGGCGGCGCGAAAGCGTTCGTTTTCCAGCACGAGCCGCCGTTTTTCAAATGCTTTGCGGATAAATGTTTCGACTTCTTCGGGGTTGGCGGGCTTGGTGATGTAATCAATTGCGCCGCGCCGCATCGCTTCGATGCCGGTTTGCAGAGACTTATCCGCCGTCAGCATAATCACTTCGGGCGCGTTTTCCGTTTGCCTGATGACGGGTAAAATTTCGATGCCCGAAATATCGGGCAGATTGACATCCAACAGAACGACATCAAAATCTTCTTCCTTGAGTTTACCCAAAACCGTTTTTGCGCTGTCCGCCGCCGAAAACTCGAAATCATCTGCCGTAATTTGCGAAGGCAAAAGCCTTCGTAAAACGGGGTCGTCATCGGCAAGCAAGATTTTTATCTTTTGCCTCATATTTTTACTCGGTTCGGGGTAGTTTTTGTCGGTTGGCAGTTGTTTTGTCAACCGACGTTTTGAATTGTGCAACCGAAACGGATTTTCGTCAACGTAAGAATTATTTTTACTCTAATAGTTTTTTAAAAGCGGTTGAAAAATAGCGGCTTTCTGCAGTTTTTCGATTCTTTCCGGCAGGTTTTCGATTTTCCCCGAACCGTAATCGGTTTCGAGAATCGTCCGAATTTCGTCCGGCGATTTATCCTGCAAGAGATTTTCCAGAATAAACAAATCCGTATCGTCAAAATCGGCGATGCCGAGCGCGTTCGGAGTGTTTTCTCCCAAAACGCGTGTCTGCGCCAGATCGAATGTCCAATCGAGAATCTTATCGAGCGGTTCGCTGTCGGGAAAACGCTCTTTGACGAGCGAGAAAACCCGATCTTTGCCTTCGACATTCAAAAGCAAAGCGAGAAAAAAGCGATGTTCGGGGTCGGTTACATAACCGCGCCGGCGGATAATTTCGTCCTGTTTTTCGAGCTGTGCAAAAACCTTCGGAAAAATATTGGCGCGTTCGCCGTGTTTTTCTCTGACGATTTCCATAAAGCGGTCAAAACGGTTTTCTTGCGCGGAAAGATTAAACATTTGATCTATCTGGTTGGAACGCAAGTAACCGCGAATGTTGGAAAGAATAATAAAAGCCGTCTGAAAATCGGAACTTTTCAGCCAATCAGTAATAAACTCGTCGGTACGCGGATGTTTCGAGCGAATCAAAGCCGTCACGCACTGCATTTTTTTCGTCGTGTTGGCTTCTTCAAAAAACGGGTCAATCGCCAGAAAAGGCTTGTAATACGAAAACTGCGGCAGAAACATCGGGCTTTTATGAGTCCGCACGACAATCGTCGCCGAGGGCTGTTCGAGATGAAAAAGTCCGTGAATATATTGCTTTCCGGCGTTTATTGCCTGCACATCACCGACGCTTAACAATTCGCACAATTTCAGGTTGATGTTGCCGAGTTCGGTAAAAGTATTGATTGCTTCGCTGCGGTCGAATTCATACCAACTGTGGATGCTCGAACCCAGAAGAACCTGAAACGCGCCGCAAAAAGCGTGTTGATGAATCGCGGTCGTGCCTTCGAGCCAGAAATAAACGTCAATGTGAAAACGCGGGCTGTTGTAAATCGTAATCGGCGGGTCGCCGAATTTACCGGGCAAATCCTTCTGTTCGGGCAGAACGGTCTGCGCCATCGTCCATTCGATCACGTCCCACGCCGAAACCTGCGCCGGCAGATTGGCGGATTTTAAAGCCTTGGCGGCGATTTCGGGAAAAACCGCTTCATCGTAATTTTTCTCGCGCCACAGAAGTTCGACTTCTGCGCCGAGATTATTAAATAATTCCATAAAAGTTTAGCCGTTTTGATTAAAATCGGTCGGCGGCGAGGGCGGCACATCAAAAGGTTTTTCTTCCGGTATTGTTGCAAGATGGCGCAAAATAAGAATACATGCGGCAATACTTAAAACCAAACAAACAATAACAATAGTGAATATCGGAATATCATCCTGTATTTTTTGTGTCGAACTTCCGGCAACCGTTGCGATAAGAGCAATAATAAACAAGATAAAAGCCGGCAAGATTATTTGTATGCCGAATCCGACAGCGAAGGTAATCAATGCCCAAACGATTGCACTTCGTTCATAATCTTTAGCAGTTTTATAGGCAAATATCGTTACAACGATCAGAATGACGAAACCTAAAATATTTATCATACAAATACCTCGTGAATTTATTTCGGCAAATTCCGAACTTCGATCTTCGTCTTACTTATCTTACCGAACAAGAAAAGAAAACAAAAAACAATCAAAATTATTATAACCGAATAAATTTTGTGCATAATCGGCATCTTTTTGCGAAGATTACGACATCAAACTTTTAATTTCGGGCGTGAATCTGTTATATTTTGCCCAACTTCTTTTCAAAATTCAAAATTCAAAGGGGAAAAAAATTTAATGAGTTCAAATGCAGCAACTTTAGGAAATGTCGGAATAGACAAACATCCGAAAGGTCTTTACGTTCTTTTCGGGACGGAAATGTGGGAGCGGTTCAGTTTTTATTCGATGCTCGCTCTTTTTACGCTTTACTTACAAGACCCGAAAGAAGGATTTAGCTGGACTTCGGGACAAGCAACTTCGCTTTACGCCAATTATCTGATGTTCGTTTATGCGAGTCCGCTGATCGGCGGTTTGATTGCCGATAAAATTACGGGTTATCGCAAAGCCGTGATGATTGGCGGATTTTTCTTTATGGCTGGACACGGATTGCTTTCGATTCCGGCAATGTGGGCAGTTTACGCCGCGCTGACTTGTCTGGTAATCGGTAACGGATTTTTCAAACCGAATGTTTCGACGATGGTCGGAAACCTGTATCCCGAAGGCAGTCATCTGAAAGACCGCGCTTACAACATTTTTTATATGGGCATCAACGTCGGTGCATTTCTTGCGCCGATTGTGATGGAAATTGTCAGACAAAATTTCGGATTTCACGCCGCTTTTGCCGTCGCCGCCTTCGGGATGGTTATTTCCGTATCAGTTCTTTGGTTTTTTAGAAATCATGTAGAAAACACCGGTAAAAATCCGCTTCAAGATGCTGACCAAACTGCTGATGCTGCCGCCACGAGTGTTGACGCGCCGCCGCACGGCATCAGCGACCAGGACGAAGGCGGACACAAAGCCGCTAACGCCGCTCGTCAAGACCGTATGAACGCCGTGCCGGATTCAAAACGCATTATGGCGTTGATTGTCATTTTCCTGATTGTCATCGTTTTCTGGATGGTTTTTCATCAAAACGGCTCGACGCTGACTTATTGGGCGGACGACAATACGGCTTGGAATGTGACGGGAACAATTTCTAATTCGATCAATCCGGGTTGGATTATCATTCTGACATTTCCGCTCGTATGGTTTTGGGGATTTCTCGACAAACGCGGGAAAGAACCTTCTACGCCGACGAAAATGGCAATCGGAATGATGCTCACCGGACTTTCGTTTTTCGTGCTGTATTTTGCCGCGACCGTCGGCGAAGGTCAGCAGCCGACACCCGCGCAACTTACCGACGGCGCATTCAGGATCAATGAGAGGGTCGTCGGACAACTGAGGACCGACGGCGTGCCGGAAGACGTTTTAACCAAACTGCTGGCGACCAAAGGCAAGGACGATAATTACGTTATCAACGACAAAAAATTCCAAACCGACGGAACTTTTAAGGCTGCGCTTTCAAGCATCGTCGTTAATCTCAAATCCGATGGTGTGCCGGAAGAAGTCGCCAAAAAAGTCGGCGATGTCGAAATTGACGACAAGGAACTGCCGAAAGCTAAGTTTTCGGAAAACCCGAATTTTCCAGCGTATCTAACCAAAGTAACGGATAAACTGAAAACCGAAGGCGTTCCGGCGGACGTTTTGGCAAATATCCAGAGCTATCAGAATAAAAAATTCACCGGCGAAGCAAAACTGACCGATACCGTCAAAAAAGTTGTCGGCGAAGGACAATCTGCTCCGGTGATGAGCAAAATTTTGAATCGCGGCTATTTATTTCAGGTTTCGCCTTTCTGGTTGTTATTGGCTTACGGCATACTTTCGCTTGGTGAACTGATGCTTTCGCCGATGGGTTTATCGCTCGTTTCAAAAGTCGCGCCGATTCGTCTGCGCGGGCTTTTGATGGGCGGTTGGTTTGTCGCGACGGCTATCGGCAATAAACTGACGATGATCGGAATTTACTGGAGCATCTGGTATCAATCGAGTTTCTTTATCGTGCTTGGTTCGATGGCTTTGGTCATGGCAGTCGTATTGTTTTTACTGCTCAAACCGCTGAAAAAGGCAATGCCGGGTGTTTAGAAGGGATGAAGGATGAGGGATGAAATTTCTTCATCTTTTAAGACTCAATTAAATAAAAAAGGCGGTGATTCTGAATCGAGAATCACCGCCTTTTTTATTTTTAGAAAGTTATTTTTTCGCTTGAAGAAATTTCCGCGCCGAGTTTTTGGATTGAATGAACGCGGAATTTTTCGTCACGTTCGGGAAAATCATTGCGAAAATGTCCGCCGCGTGATTCTTCGCGCCAGAGCGCAGAGGTTGCGACCAATTTGGCGAGCGTCACGAAATTGCGCGATGAAGTTGAAAGATTCGCTTGCGAAATTTGTTCAAATTCCCGCAAAGCACGTTTCAGCGAATCTTTATCGCGCAAAATTCCGACGCGCTCCCACATCACACGCTTGACGCGCTTTTTGACAGCAGTTGAGATTCCCGATTCAAGATTCAAAATTTCAGATTGCGGATTTTCCAATTTTGAATTTTGAATTTTGAATTTTGAATTATCTTCAACCATTGCTTCTCCGGCTCGCGCGCCGAAAACCAGACCTTCAAGAAGTGAATTTGAAGCCAAACGATTCGCGCCGTGAACGCCCGTGCAGGACACTTCGCCCGCCGCGTAAAGTCCCGGAACAGTCGAACGTCCGTGCAAATCCGTGCGGATTCCGCCCATACAATAATGCGACGCGGGCGAAACGGGCAGTAAATCCGTTGCGATATTCAAATCGTAAAACTTGCAGGTTTCATAGATTTTCGGAAATCTTTCACGCAGAAATTCTTCGCTCAAAGCAGTCATATCGAGAAAAACATTGCGCGTTCCGGTGCGGCGCATTTCGGCGACAATCGAACGCGAAACAATATCACGCGGCGCGAGTTCGAGCCGTTCGTCGTAGTTTCCCATAAACCGCTCGCCGAATTTGTTCCGCAAAATTCCGCCTTCGCCGCGCATCGCCTCGCTCAACAAAAATCGCGGCGCATTTTCCAGACTGAGTGCCGTCGGGTGAAATTGGACAAATTCCATATCCGCCATTTCCGCGCCCGCAAAATAAGCCATCGCCATTCCGTCGCCGGTCGCCACGGGCGGATTTGTCGTGTGCTGATAAAGTTGTCCCGCGCCGCCCGTGCAAAGAATCACGGCTTTCGCAAAAATCTCACGCGGCGCACGAAGAATCGGGTCTAAAAATCTCACACCGACGCATCTGCCGTCCTCAACAATCAAACTTTCCGTATTCGCAAACGGCATCAAAACAATTCTTTTCTCTTGTCTGGCTCGCGCAATCAAAGCGCGAACGATTTCCTTTCCGGTCGAATCGCCGTGCGCGTGTAAAATGCGCCGCCGCGAATGTGCGGCTTCCTGCGTGAAGGCGAGTTTTCCGCCTTCGCGATCAAACTCGATTCCCCATTCGATCAGTTGTTTGATGTATTTTGTGCCGTCCGTTACGAGCGTTTCGACGGCTTCGACATCGCAAAGTCCCGCGCCCGCAACCAATGTATCTTCTTCGTGAAGTTCGGCGTTGTCGTCGTCCGAAAGGACAACCGCAACGCCGCCCTGCGCGTATTCGGTGTTCGATTCGCTCGCTTTGTCTTTTGTCAAAACCGTGACCCGCGCCCCGCTTTTTGCCAGTTCAATCGAAGCGCGAAGTCCGGCGACTCCGCTTCCGATGACGATAAAATCCGTTTCCAATGCCATTAAGAAAAATGTAGCAAATTACAAAGGAAAAGAGAAAAGCCTGTCCGATTTCTCAAACAGGCTTTTCGATAATTTTCCACAAAAGAAATTTACTCGGACGGAATGGTTAATTCCTGACCGGGGAAAATTTTGTCGGGATCATTGAGTTTGTCGCGGTTGGCTTCAAAAATTTTCTGCCAGCTAACGCCGTATTTTGAACCGATTTTGCTTAAATTATCGCCCGATTGAACGGTGTATGTATTTTCCGCCGCTTCCGGGGCGGTAATATCGAGAACGAGGTCGCCCGAACGGTAATCCGGGTCAAGTCGTCCGTATTCGTCCCACAAAGCCTGTTTGGCTTCCGCGCTCGAAGCCGCGCCTTCGATTTTGATAAATCCGTCGCCTTCAACGACATTCAATCCCGAAATGCCCGATGAATTCGCTAAATCAATCAATGACTGATATTTTTCCTGTAAAGACATTTATTTTTCCTCCTTATTTTATTTGGCTTCCGTCATTTCATTTTTGACCGGTTTTTCGCCATTAGCTTTTTGTGCCGTTTGGATTACTTCATCAAGTTTGCCTTTCGGATAGGTTCCGCGAAGGGTTGCCGGTGTTGTCGAAACATCAACTGTGACACTCGTAAATCCCTTTGCTTTCAAAGCATCTTCGATGGTTGTTTTCAAAGCCGGATTGGTTGCGGCAGTTTCGCTTGTCTTCGGCACCGCTGTCGGAGTAGCCGCAGGCTTATTAACATTTACATTGGCATTTGCATCGCCTTTGCAACCGCTCAAAAACAGAAAAGTTGACAAACATAAAACTGCTAAAAGTTTAATTCTCATTATTTCCTCCAAAAAATTTCTTTTTATTTCCAAAATCAAAATCGCTTGATTTTGACATTCTAAAAGCCTCCAAAAATTTTCCAATTTTTGGAAACTTAATAAGTCATTCGGGGCATGTAGAAAGTAGTTTATACTATTTTTAAAAAATTTCTAGTTAAATTCATAAAAAAATATTTCTTCGGCAATTTGTCTCGCAACTTCAAAAGAATTCAGTTCGGGTTTGATAATGAAATGCCAGTCTGCCAGACAATAAACGCGCTGTCTTTCCTCGAAAAGTTTGAGTGCGTCGGATTTATTTCGCGCCAGCGGACGAATGCGCTTTGACGCGGAAATATTGAGCCAGCAATGTTCAAAAGTAGATTCGAGCCAAACAGTCGTAAAGCCGCGCGCTTTGATCAAACGGCGGTTTTCCTCGATTGTCCACGCACCGCCGCCGAGCGCGATAATTTTCGCTTCAGCTTCCAAAATGCGCCGTAAAGTTTCGGTTTCGATACAGCGAAATTTTTCGATGCCTTCCTGCTCGATAATTTCGGCAATCGTGCGGTGTTCGTTTTCGACAATCACCGAGTCGAGATCAATTCTCTGACATTCGAGCAAATACGCGAGATGCTTGGCAACCGTAGATTTGCCAACGCCCATAAATCCTGTCAATATTACGCGCTTTTCCTCGTTCATTAATATTTAAAGTGAAAAAGTTGAAAAGATTTAAAATATCTGTTAACCCAAACTTTTTCACTTTTCAACTTTTTCACCTTTTCACTCTTACTTTGCCACACTTTGCAGAATTTCAAAAAAAGTCGGAAACGAAACTGCCGCGCATTCCGCGTCCGCGATTTGAGTTTCGCCCGTCGCAAACAGCGCGGCAACCGCAAACGCCATCGCAATTCGATGGTCGCCGAACGATTCGACGCTTGCGCCTTTTAACTCGGATTTTTCAACCTTGAAACCGTCTTCAAACTCTTCGACCCGCGCATTCATCTTCCGCAAATTTTCAACGACCGATCTGATTCGGTCGGATTCTTTGACGCGCAATTCCGACGCTTCACGAATTTCCAGACCGCCTTCGATCTGCGTTCCGAAAACCGCCAAGATCGGAATCTCGTCAATTAAATTAGCGATAATTTTGCCGCGCAAAACATTTGAAGAAAGACGCGATTGCAAATTTCCGTTGCCGCGCACAAGCAAATCGCCAATCGGTTCGTTGCCGATTTCCTTGAGGTTAAAAACCTCGATTTCCGCGCCGAAATCCTTTAAAACTTCGACAACCGCATTGCGCGTCGGATTCAAACCGACATTCGGCAAAATGATTTCCGAACCTTTTAAACACGCCGCCGCGACCAGAAAAAACGCGGCGGAAGAAACGTCCGAAGGCACAAGCAAATCTTTCGCCGTCAACTGAGCATCGCCCGAAACCGTTATCAATTTCCCGTTTTCCGTGTCCGTTTCCTGAGCGTCAACGCCAAACCAGCGCAGCATTCTTTCCGTGTGGTCGCGTGTCGGAGTTTTTTCCAACACGGAAGTTTTGCCGTCAGAATTTAACCCTGCCAGCAGAACACAGCTTTTAACTTGCGCCGAAGCGACTTTTGCTTCAAACGAAATCGCTTTCAAAGGATTTTTTCCGAAAATATTCAAAGGCGCGTGATTTTCCGTTGCTTCAATCGAAGCGTCCATTTGCGATAAAGGCTCGATCACGCGCTTCATCGGGCGTTTTGACAAACTTTCGTCGCCGGTTAGAACCGAATCGAAATTTTGTCCCGCCAGAATTCCCGCCAAAAGCCGCATCGTCGTTCCCGAATTTCCGCAATCGAGCGCGCTTTTCGCGCCTTTGAAACCCGTTTTGCCAACGCCTTTGACAAAAACCTTTGCGTCTTCGCGCCGAATTTCAACGCCGAGTTGCTGCAGACACGAAAGCGTCGAAGCGCAATCCGCGCTCGTCGCAAAATTTTCGATGCGCGTTTCGCCGTTTGCCATCGCCGAAAACAGCGCGGCGCGGTGCGAAATTGATTTATCGCCGGGTAAATTTATTTCTCCCTGCAATTTTTGAAGCGATTGAATTTTCATTGGTTAAAATTACAAATTTTTTCACGGGTTTGGCAAAACCGAAAATTGGTTTTCGCAAAATTGTCTTTCGATTTGTCCCGACAATTTCGTTCCGCGAATATTTTCACATAAAAACGGCTCAGTTCTTGACATAAATATCAATAAACCGCAAACTTACAGTTAAAGTTTATTGTGAAATCACACGATATTTATCGGCAAACGGTGGGCGAAAAAGAAACAAAATTTTCCATCTCAAGTAGAATAGAGGAGATTGACGAAGCCGTGCAGAAAGCGACTGGGTTTGCATCGGACGCGGGTTTCGGCGATGACGCTCTTTTCGGAATTGATATGGCGGTGCGCGAAGCTCTTGCCAACGCCGTCAAACACGGCAACAAACTCGACGCAAGCAAACAGGTTGAAATAACATTAATCAAGCGCGATAACGAAATGGAAATTATGATTCGGGACTTCGGAAAAGGTTTTGATGTCGAGGAAGTTCCCGACCCGACCAATCCCGAAAATCTGCTGAAAGCCTCGGGGCGCGGAATTTTGTTTATGCATAATTTTGTTGATAAGGTCGTATGGGAACGCGCTGCGACAGGCGGAATGGTCGTGAAAATGATAAAAAACTGTTAATTGTTTTGTTTTACTTGGACTTTTCTGGTAAATTTCATCTAAAATTTGCAACCAAATATTTAATTTTATTACAAGGAGATAAAAATGGCTGAACTTAATATTGCGGAACGCCAAGCTGGCGATATAACAATTCTTGATATGGACGGAAAGGTAACGATCGGTGAAGGAAGCGTCGCGCTTCGCAGCACGATTCGCCGTCTGCTCGGTGAAGGAAAAAAGAAAATTCTCTTGAATCTCGGCAGTGTCGGCTACATTGATTCGAGCGGCATCGGTGAATTGGTTTCGAGCTTCACGGCAGTCAACAAAGAAGAGGGAACTCTGAAATTGTTGAATCTGACGCAAAAAATCCAGGACTTGCTGGCAATCACCAAACTTTTAACCGTTTTCGACGTTTTTGAAAACGAAGGCGAAGCGTTGAGCAGCTTTAATTAATCGAAATTTTTAATTTCAAAAACACGAGGATAAAGGGAGAACGCGTCAGTTTTTCCTTTATCCTTTTTTTCCAAAGGCATCTTTGAGAAAAAGATAAGCATCTTTAAGAGGTGAGCAAAGACGCGAAATTTCCAAAGAAACCGTAACTTATTCCCCTGAATAAATTCTTTGTTGATTTTGCGTTCTTTGCTTGTTTTCAAAGGCAGAAACCCGCGCCTGAGCAAGGGTATAAGTTTTCAACTAACCAAAATGAAAAGAGTTTTTTTTCTTGCGCTGATCTTATTTTTATCGAGCAGCGTTTTTGCACAAAATAGTTCGCAGGTTTTCGATTTGTCGCAATACGGCGTAAAAATCGAACCCGACCGCCGTTTAATCGTCGTGCTGGCTTCGCTCGAAGCCGCCGGACTGGAAACGCCTTTGACGGAAAAAGGCAAAGAATTTCGTCAAAAATTGCGGACGGATTTGGCAACTTTCAATCCTGACTTACAGCAGAAAATGAAGTTTTTCGTTGACCAATACAAAAAACGGCACGCGCAGGCAACCCAAGCCGAACTCATCGCGCCGTTTATTTCGATGGCTTACACGCTCGGTCCGGTGCCGGATTTAGCCGAACCGACACGCGCCACGGATTTACCCGGCGACCTTTTGGAAGTTCTCGATTTTTCGCCATATGTTCGCCAATTTTACCGAAGCCCGATCAAAGTTACCGACGGCACGGCAGAAAAAACAACGACCGTCGGCGCGAGAATCGAAGAATATTACAAAGAATATCAGGCAACGGGCGATGCGCTCAGACCTTCAACCGTCCGAATGGTGCGCGACCTGCTCGATTATCTGCACACGCGACCGCAGTTGACGTATATTGAACAGATCAAAACCGAGGTTCAGAAAGGCAAAAGCAAAAAAACGACTTTAGCGAAAATCGAATCACGCGAACGAACGCGCCGATTCTTCATCGTTCCCGATCTGCTCGCGCAAAGCGGCACGATTAATTTCCGCAACATCGGCGACGATTATTACGCGATTGTTCCGCCCGACACGGATTTGAGCGAATCCGAAGTCCGCCGCGCTTATCTGCAATTTATTCTCGACCCGATTATTTTGAAGAACGCCAAAGATATTCTGACCTTCAAAGACGGCATCAAATTGCTTTTGGATGAACGCCGCAAAACGAATCCCGACATTTCGCCCGACATTTTTCTCGCCGTTTCGCGTTCGCTGGTTTCGGCAACCGACGCACGGCAGATTTATTATCAAAAGTTTCAGGAAACCACTCTCGAAGCGCGGCGCAAAGCCAACGCCGGAGGCAAACCGATTAGCGAGAGCGTGGATGCACAGGGCAGAAAAGTCGCCAAATGGAGCGATGAGCTTTACGTCATAAACGGTGTTTTCGTGATGCCGTCGGCAGAAGACGAAATGATGCTGAAACTTTCCGAAGCCTACGAAAAAGGCGCGGTTTTAGCGTTCTATTTTGCCAACAGTATGAAAGGTTTGGAAGAATCGCAGTTTGATATTGCGAGCAGTTTGCGCGACATAATTTTGTCGCTCGACACGACGAAAGAAGCAAGCCGTCTGACCGAAAACGCCGATGCGCGGAAACGTGCGCTCGCGGTGCGCGATGAAAACCGTAAAAACGCGCTCGTCATTGTCGAAAATCCTTTGACGAAAAAGCTGACCGAAGTCGAGCCGCTGATTCAGACGCAGAAATATGCGGAAGCCGAAACCGAACTCAATCTGCTTTTGAAAGCGAATCCGACCGAACCGCGAGTTTTCTACGCGCTCGGGCGTGTCAAAAGCCTTTCTGCCGCTGCGATTACCGATCCTGAAAAACGCAATCCGCTTTTGCGTGAAGCAAAAGATTTTTATACCAAGGTTCTTGAATCGGCAACTATCAAAACCGATACGGCTTTGATTTCGCTGACGTATGTTGCGCTCGCCAGACTTTACGAATATTACGACCAGAATGCTTACGCTATCAAAATTTATGAAAAAGCGATTTTAATGGGCGATATGAAAGGCGGCGGTTATCAGGAAGCCATTGTGGCGCGTGAACGGCTTTTGAAAGAACAACAGTAAATTGTTTCAACGCAAAGGCGCAGAGATGCAAAGACGCAAAGTAAAACAAATATTTTAAAATATTTTCGCCTTTGCATCTTCGCGGCTTTGCGTTAAATAAAAGTAATGAAAAAATTCATCTTGATCATAATTTTGATTTGCATTTCGGCGGCGATTTTTTCCGCGCAAACAACACGAATTCCCGCGAAAATCACGCCGCGCAATGTTCCTTTTAAAACGGTCACGCAAATCTCCGACGCGGATTGGCAAACGCTGGCAAGCGCGCTCGAAAAGGAAGATTGGAAACAATCGGCGACGTTAGCCTCACAACATTTGCAAACTCTCAAGACCGAAAACGATAAAAAACAGCTTGCACAGCTTCGCTATCTCTACCTTTTCGCGCTCGCCGGACAAATTAACACATATAACGTCCAAGGCAATACAACGGAAGCCGAAAAAGTGTGGACGGAACTCGATAAAGCAATGGAAACTTTTGTCGGCAAGGAATTTATGATGACGGCGCGTCCGTTTGCGACCGATTGCGAGAAAAAATTAAACGTCATTTGTCAGGTCAAAGACACGCCGAACGCCTTTCGCACGACCGCGACCAACCGCGAAGGCAACGCGATTCATTCATTCGATTACGTTCTGCTCGATCAAACGACGGACATCAGGGAATTTAACGGCAAAATAACCTTTCTCGGCGGAATTTTGCGGCGTGCCGAATACAACGAAGATAAATCAAAACCGTGGGTTCTGCGACTTTTCTTCAATAAAGGTTTCCTGCGCGTCGTTGTCAAATAAAACGCTCAAACAATAGCATTTTGCACCTAAACAATTAAATTAGACGGCTCTGTAATCGAATTCGACAACGTCGCAATTCAAAACGACAGGCTCGCAATTGAAAACGACAAGCGCAAAATTAACTCTCAATTTTTAATTCTTAATTCTTAACTTGAGTTAGAAATTTGTCGAACGGAGCGCAGGCTGCCAGCCTGCAAGCGTTTGAAAAACGCTCGAAACGTAAGAGTTCATTTAAACTTTCCGATAATTGAAGGCTTGACACCGCTTTGCAAGCGGCGTTGCAGGCTGGCAGCCTGCGCTCCGTTATTATCCCGTCAGGTTAATTCTTAATTTCTATCTCTTCCCGCGTGTTTTGCTGCGTTTCGAGAAATGAATCGAAGCGGTTGTAAAAACGGCGAAGAGCAGAAAGAAAAAGGCGTTTGACGGCGTACGGAGCGGAAAATCGAAAAAGCTGTGAATCAAAATGCCGAAACAACCTGCCATTGCACCGACCGAAACGCTTCGGCGAAAGTGGCTGTGTTCGCCGCCGATTTTCTGCAAGCCTTGTTTGAAAAGCAGATAAATAAACGCCGCGATGCAAATAAAACCCAAGATGCCCGCATCGGCAAGCGTTTGCAGATAATCGTTATGCGCCTGTTCGACGCGGAAATTGCCATTCCAGGTGTCGTAATACGGAAAAGCCGTGCCGAATGCGTCAAGCCCCGCGCCGAGGATTGGATAATCTTTGAAAACCTGCAGGGCAACCGACCAGAAATGAAGTCTGCCGCTACTGACATCCGCCTGATTCGTAAAACCGATTCCGCGTGTCAGCGGAGCATCGCCGCCGAGCAGTAAAACCGCGCTGAATAAAACTGTCAGCAAACCCAAACCGCCGCCGACAATCGCCAGATTACGCCGAAATCGCGCACGTTTTTCGTCTTTCGTAATCTCTTCGTCCTCGTCTTTCTTTCGCAGAAAATTTGTCAGCAAAACAAAGCCGATGACACCCAAAAGACTCAAAACTCCGCCGCGTGAACCCGTTAAAAGTATCGCAATGCCCATCAAAACGACGGCGATAATCAGTAAAAGGCGTTTATCTTTTTCGGTCGCGTTGCCGACGAGCAGCGCAAGCGTCAAGCCAATCGTCATTTCCATAAACGCCGCGAAATGATGCTGATTGACAAACGACGCGAACGGAATCGCCTGCGGTGTCGGTCGCCAGCCGTAAATGCCTTCGGGACTGGCAAGACGTTGCAAAATTCCGAAAAACGCCATGATCGCACCGAAAACTATCACGACCGTGACGATTTGCCGCAGACGCTGTGCGCTGTTGATATAAACAAACGCGGCGGCGAGAAAAATTGCGTAAATTATCAGTTGGATAACCGCAAAGCGCGTCGCATACGGATTAATGGAAAGCGACGAAACCGCCGGAATGGAAAGTGCGCCGTTGGCAATCTCGGGACTGCGAAGCGGTAAAAGTTGAATGATGCCAATCAGCACCAAGCCGAGAACGGGAAGCTGCAAAAGATTTGTGTCAAAGCGAATTTCGCGGTTAAACCACGCATCCGCCAGCCAGAAAATCACGATAATTCCCGTTAAAATCGAAATAAACCCGAACGCCCAGTTTTCGACCGCACCGTAGGCAAGCGTCGAAAAAATCAAAACAACGCACAGCATAATAAAGATTCCGCCGCTCAGCCGCGAAAACCTTTCGGATTCGGATGCGGAAGTTTCTTCAACTAAATCCGCCGCGTTCGAGTTTTCGAGTTCGTGTTCCATTAAGTTTCAAGTCCCAAGTCTCAAGTCCCAAGTCTCAAATCCCAAGTTATTTATTTTTTGACTTGGGGCTTGAGACTTGGAACTTGAGACTAATTGTTCAAACTAAAATCGTCAAACCATAATTTTCCCGCAATCGGGCAAAGCGTCGTGTTGCACGGAACGCGCACGAGCCGGATTATCACGGCTTCGGTCGTTTCCGGTGCGGTAAATTCCGCTTTCAAACTCGTCCAATCCGCCTCAGCGGCAATCGCTTCGGTCGAAGCCAGAACTTTGCCGTCCGAAGCGTCGGTAATTTCCCACTTAACGGTCGTCGAGGTTTTTAATTCCGCTTTGTAAAAAGTTTCAAAAACGTATTTTTTATTAGATTCGACCGCGACTAACTGCGAAAGATTGCGAAAGGCTTTGCCGTCCTTGTTGTTAAAAACAATCACCAGACTAATCTCGCCACCGTGTTTCTGCACTTTATCAACGAGAACCTGCGGCTCAACGCCTTCGGCAATCTGCCATTCAAAAACTTCGGGATTTTGCAGATTGATATTTGTTTCAAAACCGCCGTTTGTAATCCGCCCCGGCGCAAATTTCTTCTCGTCCGATTCGGCGATGTCGGTAAAAATCCTTAAAGCAGCGCGGTATTTTTTGGCTTCGAGCATTTTTTTATAAATCTCGTCGCCGTTTGCTTTGAAATCCGTTTTCCGCGCCGCTTCGGGCAAACCGCTCCAAACTTCCAAAGATTCGTCAAAGCGTTTTTCCTTTGCCAGAATCAAGGCAAAAGCCGCTTTCAGATTCGGCGAATCGCCGACGTAGCTTTTGATTCTTACCGCATCGCCCTGAAACAATTGCCACGCGCTCGTAATCGCCGGATTCGCAAAAGTCCGGTCGCCTTCCGCCGCCTTGCGGATTTGGGCAAAGGCTTCCGGCTCATTGCCTTGGCGCAAAAGAAAATTTCCGAGCGTCCATTGCAGTTGCGAATAGTTCGGCGCGAGTTCGAGAGCCTTGCGTAAAGCCTTTTCCGCGCCTTCCGTGTCGCCGTTGCGTTCACGCGCCTTGCCGAGTTCAAACCACAAACGAAAATCATACGGCGACAGCGTCACCGCCTTTTCAAACTCCGCCAAAGACTTCGGCAAATCGTCGGGCAGAAATGTCTTTTCATACAAAATGGCGGCAGCAAAATGCGTCTGCGGATCGCTCGGAGCAATCCCGACCGCAAACTCGGCAATCTCCTTATAAATCGCCCGCGTCGAAATCGTGTTCGCAAAAGACCATTTCGCCGCCGAATAAACAATGATAACGCACAGAACCGCCGGAATCAGGAGCATTAAACGTAGAGTGATGGTGTTAAGTTTGATTGATTTGGTTGCCATCTGCTATTTATTCAAGATTCAAAATTTAATATTCAAGATTATATTCGATTTTAATCTTAAATGTTGAATCTTGAATCTTGAATCTTGAATCATTCAAAATCAACGGGTTCAATTTTTATCAGAGCGCGTTTGAGCGAAACATTTGCTTCGTCGCAGATCTTTCGGACTTCTTTCAGTCTTTCGGGTGAGATATTTCTAAAAGACAGCAAAATTTCCTGCACCTTGTTTTGTTTGCAGATTGATTCGAGCGCGCCGTTGCCGCCGTAAACTTTCAAACCGTGAATCACTTTATCTTTTTTCAGCGGGTCGTCGTCAACAAAACCGATCGGCGTGTATTCCCATTCGGGATTGTTTTTCAGTTCGCGCAAAACCATCTCGCCACCGTCGCCTGCGCCGTAAATCAAAACATTGCGACCGCCGTCCCCGCTCGGCATCGGCAGAAGATGGCGGAAAAGCCGAAAAGCCATCCGGCTTGCCGAAATCGCCGAAAACAAAATCAGCCCGTCAACAATAAAAACCGCCCGCGAAAAATTTTCAAAACGGTAGAAAAACAAAACGATGAGAATACTCAGAATCGAACTGATGAACACGCCATTAAAAAAGGTGACAAAATCGCGGACGCTCGTATAACGCCAGATTCCGCGATAAACTCCGGCAAAAAGAAACGCGAAAAGTTTGACGATAATCAGAATCGGAACGGTTTGAATAAAAAGTTTCCAGTTGCTCGTGTCTTCAAACGCGCCGAACAGCAAAACATAGGAAACATAATAGGAAAGCGTGATCAGAATTCCGTCCAAAATCACCTCAAAAATGCGCCGTTTGTGCGACAGTTTGAGCAAAAATCCGAACGCCGCATTTTCTTGCAGAGCAAGCTGCTCGTCTTGCTCTTCGTACACCTTAACCTTCGCCAGATAAACGCCAACAATCGTTAAAATAACCGTAAAAACCGTAATCAGCGCAAGACTTTGCGACATTTCGAGTTCGCGCACGGAAAGTGCAATCGCGCCCGCCAAAATCGCAAAACCGTAAAGCATCAGCACGGCGTTTCTTTCCGAAAGCCCGAGCGCGACAAGACGGTGCGAAGTATGGTCGCGTCCGCCTTGTGAGGCTTTTCTGCCCCAGAGTTTGCGCAGAATTGTGACGAATGTCGTATCAAAAATCGGCACGAAAAGAATCAGCGCAGGAACTGCCAAAATCGTCAAAACACTACGCGAACGTCCGCCTACTTGATTCATCAAGACCGAGGCGGAGAGCAAGAATCCGACAAACATCGAACCGCAATCGCCCATAAAAATCGAAGCCGGATTAAAGTTGAAAACAAGGAACCCGAGCAATGCGCCGATAAATACGATGACAAATAATAATTCGCCGGTTTCCCCGCTCGCACCGAAACCGGCGGCGAGCGAGATGGCGGCGATCGCCGAAATCCCCGCTGCGAGTCCGTCCATATTATCGAGCAGATTGATCGCGTTCGTAATGCCGATAACCCATAAAACCGTCAGCCAAATGTCGAGAATTTCATAACCGGTCCACGGCAAAACTAATCCGAAACCTATCAGAATCGTCGCGCCGATCAGTTGTCCGATCAGTTTTTGATACGGTTTGATGATTAAAATATCATCGAGCAAGCCGACCAGAAAAAGAAACGAACTCGCGCCCAAAATTACCAGCGATTCGCGTGTGTAGGGAACAAAAAGAAAATAAACTATGACGGTTGTTAAAAAGATTGCCACACCGCCCATCATCGCCGTCGGCTTTTTATGCCAGCGGTCGGCTTTCGGTTTGGCGACAAATCCGTAATGCCGCGCCGCACTGCGGACAACGTATGTTAAAAAGATTGCTGAAGCAAAACTCACAACTGCAATCCAAATCGGATTCGTAAAAATACTCTGCATAGAGGCTTTGCGGAAAAAATAAAATTCCTTTCAGTAAAAAATTATTGGAGACTGCAAATTGTTCAAGAAATATTACAAGACAGTTTTGACGCAAAATCAAGCGGATTTTGATTAATTTTAATTTAAATTGCGGTAAAGGTTAATCAGATCTGCGGTCAAACGCTCTTTGCTGTAATTATTTTGAATAAACTCTTTTCCCTTTGTGCCGAGGCTTTTTCTTAAACTTTCATCTTTCGCCAAATGAATCAAACCTTCGAAAAGCGCGTTCGCATCTTCGGATGCAACGCCGATTCCGTGTTCGTGAATCTTAAAACTTTCTTTTGTTTCAACAGTTTCGCCAATCAAATCCACGACACCGCCGACCGTCGTTGAAACAAACGTCTTGCCGTTTGCCATCGCTTCGATTAACGAAAGCGGCGTGCCTTCGTTGAGCGAAGTCAAAGCGATAATATCCAGTCCGGCGTAGAAAATATCGGCATCGTTGCGGTTTCCCAAGAAAATTACCGCGTCGCTGATTCCGAGCCTGTCAACTTGATTCTCAAGACTTTCGCGCAGATGCCCGTCGCCGATGATGACGAATTTGAGTTTCGGCAAATTTGAATCATTTCGCTCTTGGTAAATCTTTGCGGCTTCGAGCAGAAGCGGAATATTTTTGATTTCCGTCAAACGTCCGACGAATCCGACCAGGATTTCGTCTGCCGCCGCGCCGATTTCTTCGCGCAAAATAATCTTTCTCGATTCAGCATTTTTAAACGGCGCAAGGTCAATGCCGAGAGGAATTATTTCAAATTGCGAAGAATTTCCGACTCCGAAATTTTTATTGATTTCCGCTTTTTGCTGTGCGCTGATGACGACGATTTTGTCGGTCAGTTTGGCAAGCGTTTTTTCAATCAGCAGAAAGATTTTGGTTTTGCGCTTGCCGTAATAGCTGTGAAAAACGTGTCCGTGATAGGTGTGAATCAATTTCACCGACTTCCACGCGAGCCATCGGTAAAAAAATCCGGCAACGCGTCCGATTGTTCCCGCTTTTGCCGTGTGGGTGTGAATGATGTCGGGTTTTTCCCGACAAATTCGGCGAAAAACCTTCCAAAGCGAAATGATGTCTTTAGCGGAAAGCTCGCGGCTCATTTCGGGAATATAAACCGGTGCAACACCGTTTTCGGCGGCAAAATAATTCATATCTTCTTCGCCGTCAGGAACAGTTCCCGTCAATAAAACAGAGTGAAATTCTTCCGTTTGGAGATTTTTTGTGAGCCAGACAACGTGCCGTGCCGGACCGCCGACGTTGAGTCTTGCGATGATGCGAACTATCTTCATATTCAAAAAGTAAGCCGTGAGCCGTTGAGCAATGAGCAGAATAATTACTGCTGACTACTAACAGCTGACGGCTCACTCAAAATTAAGCGTCGGCAGATGTAAATCAAACGCGGCTTTTATCTTTCAAAAAGTGGCATTCGATTATACGATAGTGCGGGAAAATCGCTACTAACTGCCGACATTTTTCTATTCTACATTTTGATTGACTAAATTTACAGTAGCCTGCCAACTTTCGAATATTCTTTCGGATTTTTTCAATTCAAGCCAGTTTTTCGTGCCTTCGCCCAATTCCCACAAGATAAAAGAAACGAGTATCAAAATAATCACATTGCGGGATTCCCATGCAAGCCAAATCAGAACCAGAGCAATCAACATCTGATACGCTAAAAAAAGAATTCCGCGCCTCAGAAAATTTTGCCATTTTGTTCGTGATTTTTCGACATTAAGCGAAAGACGCGCAGTTTCCGATTCGAGTTTTTCGAGATTCATTTTTAATCTTCGATCTTAAAAATCGTGTCGGGGTCGTCTTCGTGGCGAATTTCGTCAATCTCTTCTTTTTTGCCTTCGCCCATAAAAAGGCGATTCGGACAATTGATGACCACGCCTTTTTCGGTCGTGCTGACGTTTTTGTAAGCGTGCGCCACGCCTTTCGGCACAATCACGGCTTGCGGATTGTCCGCGCCGACGAATAATGTCATAACATTCTTAAAGGTCGGCGAATCTGCGCGGTTGTCCCAAAGCCTTAGTTTAAAGTTTCCCGTGCCGATAAAACAAAAAAGATCGGCTTGGTCAACGTGTTCGTGCGGTCCGCGCACAATACCGGGTTCAGTCACAGAGATATAAGCCATTGCCGGATAAAATTCTTCCGCCAGTTCGTCGTGGCGAAATAATTCCGCCAGCCAACCGCGTTCGTCCACAAATTTTCTGAGTGGATAAACGACTACATCCTGAATTTTGCCTTTTTTAAATTCGGTGATTTCCATGCTTGTTTGCGTCATAATTTAACTTGAGAAACAATTGATAAGCAATAATTTCCGTATATTAAATTCAAATCTAAACTTTAACTCTTGTCAATCGTCTGCGCGTTATAAAATGCAATAAAAATTATAATGACAAACATTGTTTTCGTATGTTATTATTTTACAGGGCTTTTTTCCCGATATTTTCACAAGTATCCAATGCCGCAACTTCCCTTCAAAATCTAATAATTTAACCGACTTTTTATGGAAAAGCTACACGATTATCTACAAACTCTGCTTTCGACGTGCAGTTACGAATTGCATCTTGAACCGAACAAAAACCCGTATCTGATTTCGGCAAACGGTCAAAACGACGTAAACAATACGCCGCTTTTGGGAACGCAAATCAGTATGATGGTTTTCCCGCTGATTCCGAATGATGTCAAACAACAATTACCGAGCCAGCCGGAAATCGAGTTTGTTCATCCGCACAACCTCGGCAAATTCAATTTTCTAGTCAAAAAATCGCCCGCCGGATTTATTGTCACGATTCGACCGATGCTTTCGGAAAAACCGCCGACGCAGGAACAAATGGTGGAAAGCATTTTGGAAACATCTTCCGTACTTTCCTCAATCGAACCGCCGCCGCCGGCTCCGTCAAAACCCGCGTTTGAGCCATTCAGCTCAGAGCCGTCAGCGTTAGAATCAGCCGGTTATTCGTTTGAAAGTTCTTCTTCGGATGGTCAAAACAATGCCAATATTCCGGTCAACTCTTTCTCTTCGCCCGAAATCGAATATGACGAACCATACGCATATCAAAGCGATGCCGTAAATTTCGTTCAACCGGAAATCGAAATAGTTTCGGTCAACGACCCCGAATTTCAAACGACTTTTTCGGATGAAGCGACTTACGAACCGCCCGCCAAACGACAGGATTTTGAATCGAGCGAATATGTTGCGCCGACCTCCGATTTTGCGCCGATGGAGGAAGAATATTCTTTCCGGTCCGAAGCCCAAGCAGTTTCGGAAACTTATCCGCAAACGCAAAATTATCAGAGTGCCGCGCCCGTCAAAGAACAATCAACCATTCAAACCACGCAAACCGCCGGATTTGTCCCTGCACAAACCAACGGAGATGCAAAAATCCGAATGGACGCACTTTTTTATAAAATGGCGGAAGTCGGTGCGTCGGATTTGCATATGAGCGTTTCGGTGCCGCCGATGATTCGCAAAGACGGCAAAATGCAGCGTTTGGAATGCAATGAAACGATGCTCACGCGCGATTCGATCAAGGAATTGCTAAACTCGATAATGCCCGCGAAAAATCAGGAAGAATTTGCGCGGCGCAAAGATTCGGACTTTGCCTATGAAATTCCCGGTCTGGCACGTTTCCGCGCCAACATTTTCGCCGACCGCAAAGGAATGGGCGGCGTTTTCCGTATCATTCCGACAAAGATTTTAACCGCCCAACAGCTCGGACTTTCACAGGCGATTATGAATCTTTGCGCGTTATCGAAAGGTTTGGTCGTTGTCACGGGTCCGACCGGAAGCGGAAAATCAACTACGCTCTGCGCGATGGTTGACCATATCAACAAAGACCGCGACGACCATATTATTACGATTGAAGACCCGATTGAATTTACCCACGAAAATCAAAAATGTCTCGTCAATCAGCGCGAAGTCGGCAATCATACCGACAGTTTTAAAGATGCGCTGCGGGCGGCTTTGCGCGAAGACCCCGATATTCTGCTCGTCGGAGAAATGCGCGATCTGGAAACGATTTCGATTGCGATTGAAACCGCCGAAACAGGTCACCTTGTTTTCGGGACTCTCCATACGACAACGGCGGCTTCGACCGTTGACCGCATCATTGACCAATTCCCCGCCGACCGTCAGCAACAAATCCGCGTGATGCTCTCGGAATCGCTGAAAGGCGTAATCGCGCAAACACTACTGCCGAAAAAAGGCGGCGGTCGCGTTGCCGCACTCGAAGTTTTGATTGTGACACCCGCGATTTCAAATCTAATCCGCGAAGGCAAAACCTTCCAGATTGCTTCTTCGATGCAAACCGGCAAAAATATCGGAATGGTCATGCTCAACGACGCTTTGTTCAATCTCGTTCAGCAAGGCATCGTCGAACCGCGTGACGCTTATATCAAAGCCGTTGATAAAACAAACTTTGAAACAATGCTCACACGCGGCGGTTTCAAACTCTAACTGCTTTCAAAATTGCAGAAGCCTGCACGTTAGTAAGGGCGGAATTTCTGTATGAAAATCACGCCCTTACTAACGTGCGGGCTTCTGCATTTGATTTTCAAAACAAAAAAAGAGGCTTTCGATAAAGCCTCTTTCTTCTTCAGGGGTTGGGAAGAATTCAGTTTTTCTAACCCTTATTTTTTCTCATATTGAAACTCGTGATAACCCAAATGTTCGACCAAATCGCCATTTTCGTAAATTACGTCAACATCCATTTTCAAATCGAACTTTCCGCGCTCTAATTTCAGTTCGTCATACGGCATAAATAATTCCAAATCTTTATAAACCGTGTCGTCATAACCCGGTTTCAATTCCCGATAAACGGCGACTTGACCATCCTTGCTCGAAAACGATTTGCTCGTTGATTTCAATTTCGTGCCGTCCGCTTTTTCAAAATAAATTGCCAATTGCGAATCAACGTTTTTCATATTAAAGACCGAGAATTTAACGTGAATCCGCATTCCGTAACGACCGTTTTCGGTGACGTTGTAATCAACCCACATTTTTTCAAACTCGGTGCTTGCCTTGTCCGATTTCCGCTTATCATCCGACGGCGTAATTTTGACAGGCTCCGATTCTTTAACCGGCGAAGGCTTCACGGGTTCGGGCTTCTGATAACGATAATTGTCTTCATAACGCGGACGCGGCGGTTTATTGACAACTTTATAAATTACTGCCGCGCCGGCACCCGAAATCAATAGTAAAAAGACAAAAATGCCGCCCAAAACCGCCGTGATTCTGCCGAAACTCGCCGAATTCGCACGCGGCTGATAGTTTGACGCGTAATTTTGCTGATAATTATTAAAACCTTGCGTTTGATTGGGAAAATAATCGTTCTGCGCCTGGTTATTAAAACCTTGCGTCGGCTGTCCGCTTTGATAATAATTGCCCGCATTTGAAAAATCCGTCAACTGCGTCCCGCACTGCCAACAATAATCCAACATTGAATCGCTTTGAAAATTACATTTTTGACATTTTTTCATCATTTTTACCCTCTCAATGTTGATAAGACCACGCGCCGAAAAAATTTTGCATAAAAAAATTGGAATGCGAGCATCTTTACCTGCAAGTCTTATCAACAAAAACTACAGAAAAAAATGAAAGAGCAAAGTGGGTTCACTTCGCTCTTTCATTTTGGCAGTTGATTTCGGTCGCCAATGGCGACAAACAATATAGCCTATGGTGAAACCATAGGTTTTCGATTAACTAATCAACCCGACGCTGAAAGTGTCGAACAAAAAACCGATTATTGTTGCTCACTTTCAGCGAGCAATTTTCTTTTTCTCAATATTCCCAGCGTTTCACGCTGGGCTATAATATTTGTCATCTTCGATGACAGGAAAAAAACATTTAGAAAACCAAACAGGCTTGCAAATCTTCGCGTTCCAAATCAGGATAATCTTCCAAAACCTCGTCAAAAGTCATTCCCGCACTCAGCAAATCCAAAATCATCTCGACCGGATAACGCATATTGCGAATCGTCGGCTTGCCAAAACAAACATTCGGATTAAGCGTGATTCTTTTTAACAAATCGTTTTCCATAATTTGAAATATAGCATAGAAATGTTAATTTTTTGTCCGCTAAATTTGGTAAGATGCTTAGTATGAATTCCCTAAATAAAGGAAAAATAGAAGAAGTTATCAACTCAGGCAATTTCGACGAACTAATAGGTGAATATGAAAATGAATGGCTTGAATGTAAAAGTCAACCCTATATTTTGACTGATAACAAAAATAAAAGAGAGCTAGCTAAGGACGTTTCTTCATTTGCTAATTTAGAAGGCGGCTATATTTTAATTGGAATCAAAACAGTATCAAATGACACTCATATTGGAGATAGAATTGATAAATTAAGATATTTTGAATCTAATTTGATTAACAAAGAACAAATACTAAAAATTTGTGAAGATTGGATATACCCACCACCAGTAGGTTTAGATATTTCTTGGATTGCTTCAACCGTCGATACAAGTAAAGGAATTGCTGTAATTAAAATTCCTTATCAGTCAGATTCTCTTAAACCTTTTCTCATAAAGAGCGTTTTGGATGGTGAAAAGCAAGTTGAAATAATGTTTGGATACGCAAAAAGAATAAGAGATAATAGCCAACCTCATGATTTGAGAAATTTACAAACAATTTTACGGTTAGGATTAAATTATGAACAAAATATCAAAAGAAAATTTGAAATCTTAGAACAAAGAATAGATAGCATCTCTACTGATTTTGGTAAGGTAAATTACGAACAACTGATAAATATAAATGAAAGATCAAGTAATATTGATAGTCTTGAAAGAACCGCTATTACTGAAGCCAATCTAAGATTTGAAAGACATTTGTCTCTCATAGGATTTACAGGCAAACCAAACAACTTAAAGTCTTTTGCAATTGAAAAGGGCGCAAGAGATTGGTTGCAAAACATTCCGTCTATACGCTTTGGTGGATGGACTCTAAGAACCTACGAAAGACCTCAGATTGTCCAAGGAAAATTAATTAGAGTTAAAGATGATAATTATAAAATTGTTGAATTGCACCGCGATGGAACTTTAATAGCTAGCGTTATAGCTAACAGTAAATTTTTGGCTTGGGGCAAAGGTGAGATTGGTAACAGAATAAATCAAGTTGCCCTAATTGAAATAATTTATAACTTCGTAGAATTATATAGCAAAGTGTTGTCAGATTTAGAATCACAGGTAGAAACTGCATATATAAGAGTAAAACTTTGTAATTTATTTAATCATCGCGGAGACGCAATAAAAAGCTATCTTACTCCTAATAGAATTGATTCTCTTGAAGCAAGTTTTGAACAAAAAGAAGCTCCTAAAGATGCTTGGGCAGAATCAATAGAATTTGAAACAGCCTCTTTTGATTCTCGTGTCATAACTTTCAAAGTTGTGCAAGAAATCTATCTCTGGTTTGGCTTTGATGAATCTAATATTCCTTACACAAAATTTGAAAACGATGTAAAAATGATTGACATTGAGCAAATTAAAAACTTGTAATTTTTATATAAGAATATAGTTACTGAAAAAAGAGGAAAGAGATTGAAAATTAAAAATTCCCAATCTCTTTCCTCTTTTTCCTATCAATCAAAACCTAATTTTCGTAAGGTTTTAATTGGTCGGTGATTTTTGATTTGTCGCCGACGACGACGATGGTCATTTTGTCTTCGGTTAAGTATTTTTGAACCATTGTTTGCACGTCTTTGGGCGAGACGGCGTTGACTTTTTGGATATACGAATCAATGTAGTTTTTGTCGAGTTCGTTGTAATTCATATTCTCAAGCTGTCCGATCACGCCGCCGCGTGTGGAATTTTGGAGAACGTAGATTCCGGTCATATAGTTTTTGATGCCTTGCAGTTCCGTTTCGGTCGGCGGTTCGTTTCTGAGGCGATTGATTTCAAACAAAATCTCCTTGATTGACGCGCCCGTAAATTGGGTTGTAACGTCTGCCGATTCATACCAGTAACCTGTTTTGTAACGGTTCCAGACGGTTGAAAAAGGCGAATACGTATAACCTTTGTTTTCACGAAGATTCGCCGTGATGCGCGAAGCAAAACTGCCGCCGAGGATATTATTCATGACGGTGAACTTCACGAAATCATCGTCTGACGGCGCAACGGCGGGCATCGCAACATAAATCGTTGATTGCGGCGCGTTCGGACGGTCAACGACTGTCAAAGAGCGTTTTGCTTCGATTTTCGGAACATTGCGGATCGAGTCCGTACCTTTTTTCCAGCCGCTGAACGATTTTTCAATCGTTGATTTGACCTTTGCGCCGTCGAATTGCCCGACGACGTAAAGATGCGTCCGCGCCGCGCCGTAATTGTCGGCATAGTAGGATTTTACGTCTTCCAACTTGTAGCTTTTGACGGTTTCTTCGCTCGGATAAATCGAGGAATACGGATGATTCGGGAAAATCACTTCGCGGAATTTTTCGAGTGCGATTGTTCCCGCTTGCGCTCGGGCGATGGTTAATTCGCGAATTTTGTTGGCGCGAATCGTTTCCAAATCTTCCGCCGCAAATTTCGGATTCAAGATGACATCCGCCATCAAAGTGATAAATCTCGTGTCGAATTCCGAAAGAACTTCGCCGCCGATGACGGTTTTGTCGGTTTGTGCGCCCGTAAAAATCGTGCCGCCCATTTCGGCGGTTTCACGCGCAATCGCTTCCGAGTTGCGCGTTGCCGCTCCTTCTTTGAGCAAAGCGGCGACAACTTCGGAAATCCAGCGTTGTTCCGCCTTTTCGTTCAAAGTTCCCGAACGAACGAACGCCTGAATCGCCACTTTCGGCACCGAACCGTAAGGCACGAGCGTTACTTTCATCCCGTTTTTCAGCGTGTAGGTTTCAGCCGTCGGGAAAACAAACGCTTTCGGCGGTCCGCCCGCCGGCGGCGTTTCTTTTTGCGCGAAAATATTGAAAGCAAAGCAACTGATTAGTAATATTGCAACAACAAAATTTATCTTTTTCATAATCTTATTCCTCAATCTCTTTAGCTCGCGGATGCGAGCGTCAGCATGTAGCCCGTAGTGCAAACTACGGGAATATGTATCAACAAAATTTCAAGCTATCGTAGATAGCGGCAGAAACAAATCATTTCCACAAATATTTTTCGCCGAATTCGATTCCCGCTTTTCGCAATAAATCTTTGAATTCTTCCTCAAACTTATCCTTTTGTGATGTTCTTCTTGATTTTGAATATATCGCCTGACAATTTCTATCTGCGATTCGCCAATCGTAAAACCGCCGTAACCGTTTTGCCATTCAAAATTCGGATTGACTTCGCGCTTTGCCCAATTTGTCGTATTCGGCTTTAATTCCTGCAAAAATTTCGGCACACCGATTGTCGGTTTCAATTTAACGAGCAGATGAAGATGATCTTCAACGCCGCCGATTTCCAAACAAATCCCGCCAATTCCGCGAATCGTACCGCCGATATAATCGTAAAGACGCGGTTTCAAATCCTTCTGAATAAACGGAAATCGTTCTTTGGTCGAAAAAACGATGTGATACAGAAAATTTTTATATGTATGCGGCATTTTCCGGTTTCTGTCGCTATCTTCGATAGCTTGACTGCCTTATTTCGACGTTTTCCCATAGCTTGCGCTACGGGCTACATGCTGTTACCCGCTACGCGGGCTTTTTATGATTTTAATTTTTCTAATTTCCCTCACTATTCCGCGTTTTTGTCCTTTGGTTCGGGATTGATAATGACGATGGTGCGGTTTGTTTTCCGTAAATATTCCTTCGCCGTTTCCTGAATAATCTTCGGCGTAACTTTGCGGAAATTATTTTCGATTTCGTTGATTTCCTGTGGTTTATCGTCAAATAACGCGAAGCTCGCCAGCAAATCAGCGCGTCCGAAACCGCCAAACTGTTGCATCGTGTCATACAAACCCGAGCGAAGTTTGACCATTGCGCGGTCAATTTCGGCTTGCGGAAGCGGTTTGTTTTGAATCTGTTCGATAATTGCATCGTTCGCGGCGAGGATTTCCTGCGGCGTAAAGTTTGCATCGTGAACCAGATCAACCGCAAAGAGCATCGGACCGTTGTAGTTGAACATATTGCCGAGATAATTGATGCCGCCCGAAATTCCGTTCGTGTATTTTTTCTTTTTGACGAGTTCCTGATAAAGCATACTGTCTTCGCCGTTGATTAGAATTTGTTCGAGCAAACCCATCGCGTAATATTCTTTGCTGCCGCGTTTCGGCATTTGATAGCCGAATCCGATTGCCGGTTTTTGCGCGAGCTTATCGGTGCGCGTCACGGTCTTTTCGGCGGTTTGACGCGGTTCGGAAACGTCGGGCAGCGGTTCGGCTTTCTGCGACGGAATACTGCCAAAATATTTATTGACCCATTCTTTGCCCTGCGCTTCTTCAAAATCGCCCGTGACGACCAAAACGGCGTTCGAAGGCGTGTAATATTTGGTAAAGAAATCTTTTGAATCGGCAAGCGTCGCGGCTTCGATGTCTTTCAGATCGCCGTAGAAATTGTGCGAATTATACCAGTTCGTGAAAGCCGCCATCGGCAAATCAATCCACGGAAAAGTTCCGTAAGGCTGATTCAGAACATTGACTTTGACTTCGTTGCCGACCACGCCTTGCTGATTTGTCAGATTGTCCTGCGTGATGTCCAAGCCTTTCATCCGGTCGGCTTCCGCCCAGAGAAGCGGTTCGAGTTTGTTTGACGGCACGACGGCAAAATAATTCGTGAAATCAAACCGCGTCGAGCCATTCAGAACGCCGCCGTTTGATTGCACTAATTTGACGTATTCCATTTTGCCCATATTTTTCGAGCCTTGAAACATCAAATGCTCGAAAAGATGCGCGAAACCCGTGCGGTCTTTCGGTTCGATACGAAAACCGATTCCGTAATAAATCGCCACGGTCACGAGCGGCGCACTTTTTTCGGGCGACAACACGACCTTTAAACCATTCGGCAATTTGTAATATGTCACCGGAACAATGATTGACTTCGTTTGCGCTTCGGCGGTCGGCATAACCGACGCGACCATCGCCAGCAAAACAAAGCCTAAAAAGACTTTCTTTAATAAAATTTTCATAGATTAACCTCTTCGATATTTTTGCGGATAACTTAACTTTAATCTTATTCGATTTTTGCCGAAAAAAGTTTCAATTTGTTACGAAACGACGGAATTCAGGTGCGAAGTGCGAAGCAATCAGTATAGTGAGCGGTAGCGAACACCTTTGTTGCAAATGAAGATTATTTGATAGCAATCCGGCTCGCTACCGCTCACTATACCGATTTTTCCGAGCAATTATCTCTGCCGTGCGCCGATGATGTTCGCCCGCATCCGTGTCGGTTGCGGAAGTTTCGTGATAATGGAGAATTTCAAAATCGTCGAAAAACTCTTTCAGCTCGCCTTCGCGCAATAAAAATCTGCCTTCGTTTTCAACTTCGCCGTAAATATGAATTGTCGAGATAATAATTCCGCCCGGTTTTACGCCTTTTTTCATCTCATTGAAAAGTTCGCGTTGCAGATAATAAAAATCGCAAATCAGATCGTAAGCGTTTTCTTCGATTTGAAACTCGCCTTGTTCCAAATCCGCGACGCGAAAATCTATTTCGACAGCTTTTTCGTTTGCCCGTTGTTTGGCGATTTCGATTCCGACTGCGGAATTATCAACGGCTGTTACGCGCCAACCTTTTTCCGCCAAAAATATCGCGTGGCGACCCGTTCCGCAAGCCAAATCCAAAGCGTTTCCCGCTTTTAATTCTTCAACTAACGAAATTAAAAGTTTATGCGGTGCGGCGGACGAATATTTGCCGTCCGCGTATCTTTCATCCCAATTTGGCGCGTGTTTTGAATTTTTCTCGTCATTGTTCATTGCAGAAACCTTCGGTCAAAGGTATAAAATTGTATCAAATATAAAAATTTTATGAGGAATATATAAAAATGCAAGAAATTACAGCAACCGAACTCAAAGCCAAAATGGACGCGGGCGAAGATTTTCAACTGATTGATGTGCGCCAACCCGACGAATTCGCCTTTGCCAAAATCGAAGGCGCAAAGCTCATCCCGCTCGGCGAAATTATTAAAAGAATGGACGAAATTGACCCGAACCGCGAAATAATCGTCCAATGCAAAGCCGGCGGACGAAGCGCAGCGGCAATTCAGTATCTGCAACAAGCAGGTTTTCAGGGCGAAATGAAAAATCTTAAAGGCGGAATTACCGCTTGGTCAAACGACGTTGACCCGAAAGTGCCGAAATATTAATTCAGTTAAAAGTGGAAAGTGGAAAGTTGATAATTGAATTTTTATTATCAACTTTCCACTTTTAACTATCAACTTATTTCTGAAATTTCCAGTCTGTTTTATAAGTCCCGTCGCCGTATGTTTCCTGATAGGTTTTGACGGCTTCGTCTTCTGACGGCAAACGCAATCCATCGGTAAAACGATTCATAAACGCGAATGCGCCGGTTTGCAGAACGACTTCGACCGCGCCTTGTTCACCGAATTCTTTTTTCACTTTTTCAAAATCTTCGTCCGTCACGGAAGCGGGCTTTTCCGTCAATTTCCGCGCAAATTCAACCGCTGTTAATTCTCGCGGAGTCAGCGCGGAATCGTCTTTTTTCATCGCCAGAAGTTTTTTCGGATCAACGCCTAATCTTCGCAAACCTTGAACTTGGTGAAGTGTGCAATAGCGACAGCCGTTTGCCATCGAAACCGCGAAGGAAATCTGCAATTGAATATTGCGTTCAATCGTCCACGCCGCACGATTTTGGAAACCGAATTCGCGCCACGCCTGTCCGAGCGCGGGAACACGCAGAAATGCGCGTTGCGAATTAGCTACGCCGAGTCCTAAACCTTGCGAGGCAGGTTGCGTTTGCGCTTGTTTGGCGTTTTCCAGAATCGTCTGCGTCTGCGACATTTCGACATCCGAAACGAGCGCGACACGCGCCGACGGTGCAACGGTTTTATTGATCGAAGCCACCATTTTCGGCGATTTATCGTTCAAAATCCAGTCTTCGACGGGCAAATTCGTCGCTTCGACAAAACGAACGAAATGATTGAAAAAACTAACCGTCATCGTCAGTTCGATGACTTGCGAATCGTTGTAAAACCCGCGTGTTTTCGCAAAATCGTCATCCGTTACGCCGTGAATATCGTTGGTCAGTTTTTCGGCATAATCGAGCGCGATTTTTTCGGCTTCGGTAAAAGATTTTTTATCTTCCCAACTTTTCAGCAGATTTTGTCCTTTGTCGGTTGCGCGAAGCCAGCGATTTGTTTGCGCGTAAAGATACCCGCTTCCGTAAATCTGCGCGATTTTGAGTCCCATCGCCATTTTCGTTTCGGGCGAAACGCTGCCGCCGAACAGAAATGTTTGGACGAGATTGGCAAATTGCGGCGCGGCTTTCGTGTTTTGCGCGAGCGCTTTGATGTAATTAGGCACGCGTCCCGTTTCGAGCGCGTCGGCGTTTTTGATTTCCCTGACTTCCGCCAAAGCGACACGCGGTTTGGCTTTCATCTTTTCACGCGCCATTTTTTCCAAATCCGTGAGCGGATTATTTGCCAAAGCCGAAACGACAAACGATAAAATCAAAATTGCGATTGATAATACTTTCATATTTTTTAAGACTGGAGCGCAAGCGGCTCGCTTGCCAGCGCGGATACGCGCTTAGTGTGTTTATTAATATTCAACATTTAAGGAAATCGAAACATTTTTAAGCCGCTTTTCAAGCGTCTTATGCAAGCGAGCCGCTTGCGCTCCAGTCTTTACTCCAAACTATATTGAAACGTAAATCTGCCGATAAAAATCTTGCCTTTTTTGGCGGTCGGCGGAGTGATTAAAAACGAATAAATCGCGCCTTTGCTCTTTTCGACCTTCGCTTTCGTCGCGCCGACGAGTTCGCCGTCCTTTGCTTTGTAAAACGTCACGCGCAAGGTTTCGGCATCGAGCCGCTGATAACCGAAAATATATTCGCCTTTCGTCAAGGGCAAATCGCCGACTTTGAGATTCGCGTCCGTTTTGAAAAAATGCGTGTATTTTCCGTCGGCTTCATAACCTGCCGTGATAATCACAACGCCGAAAATACTGCCTTTGCCGTCGGTAATTCCCGAAGCCGTCCGAAATTCGGTTTCAATTTCCTCTTTGATAACCGGAGCTTTTTCGGGAACTGTCTTTTTCAGTTCCGCTTCCGTCATTTTGCGCCAATCCTGCGCGAAAACATTGAAAGCAAAAGCCGAAATGATAAATAAAATTGTCAGAATTCTCATAACTAAATTTGTCAGAACACAGAGCGGTAGCGACGTGGTAAATCATCAGTTGTCGAACACAATACGGTAGTTTAGCAATTCTTTTGGCAATTATGAAAATGAGCTTTCACCAAGCCTTCGGGCTACCGCTCTGTGTTCTGACTTAAAAAATAAATTTCACGCTTGCCTGCAATGTGCGAGGTTCAAAGGCTTGCGTTGATTTGCCGAAAGTCGGCAAACTCAAATCGGCATTCGGCAAATAAAGATTAACATTATTGAGCGCGTTGAATGCTTCGAGTTTGAGCATCAGCTTTCTCTTTTCGCCGAACGAAATTTGCCGCCCCAATGAAATATCGAGCGTCATATAACCCGGACCGCGAAATGTGTTTCTGCCCAGATTTCCGTTTGTTCCGGGCGTTGGCGCAGAAAACGCCGAAGCCGGAAAAAGTCCGTTTAAGAAGTCCTGTCGGTTGAAATTCGTGTTGATTTGTCCGGTCGGCGCATTCGGACGGTCATAAAATCCGCCGCCGACCGCGCCGCCGCCGCCGTCACGATTGTAATCGCCGCCGGCAGTTGAAGCCGCGCCGTTCCAAACCGAAAACGGTCTGCCCGATTGCGCCGTAAAAATCGTCGAAATCTGCCAGTCTTTTGCCAAAAACCCTAAGAAATCCTTGCGACCTTTGAAAAAATTCGGTGTCCAAACGCCCGCGAATGAAAAACGATGCGGAATGTCGAATAATGAACGAGCGCGTTCGCAACGCAAACAATCAATGTCCTGTGCGCCTTTGCCGGGTTCGGAATTGTCCGAAAATTGTCCAGTCGAAGTGTCGCTCGATGTGTCGAGCCATTTCGAGAAACGATAGTTTGTCTGAATCGAAAAGCCTTTTGAAAAACTCTTGCGAAGTTCTAAAGTTCCGCCGTGATAGCTCGAACTTACGCCGTTTGTCACGAAAAGCAAAACGCCGAAATTCGGGTTGATGCGGTTTTCTACGCCATCGAGCAAATCGCCCGCGAAACGATTGATGTCGTCAATTCTCTCCAAATTTACACCGATTGTGCCGTTATAACCGATTTCGGCAATCCAGCCGTTGCCGAGTTGCCGCTGAACATTGAGAAAGAAACTTTCGCTGTATTGTGTTTTGATGGTCGGATTAACGACAAAACCCGTCGGACGAATGCGGCGCGTTTCTCCCGGCAAGGGGTTGATACCGCCGAACGGATTCAATCCACGCGCAAATTCGGGATTAAAGGGCACGGGAATTCCGTAAAGAATCTGCGTTCCGATGCCTTGCGAGGGTTGCGAAACAACCTGAATCGCATCGGGCGGAAGCGCACGCGCACCCGCGATTGACTGCCCGTGATGCGGTTGAAACGCGAGCGAAAATCCGGCGCGAATCGAAGTTTTGTTATCGCCGAACGGGTCGAAAGCAATTCCCACACGCGGCGAAAAATTCGTCAATTCGGGTTTATAAAGCCGTTTGACACGCCCGACCGCCGCATTTGCAATTTGTTCCCGATAACTGTTTCCTTGACCGAAAATTACAGAAGAAAGCAAGCCGTCTTTTTCCTTCGCGTCGCCTAAATAATCCCAACGAACGCCGAGATTCAAGTTCAAACGCGAATTAACTTTCCAATCGTCCTGCACGAAAAGTCCGGCTTCGAACAATTTAAAGTAGCGTGGAAAACTGCTCGGTTCGCCCGTTGTCGGATTAACCGTAATCGTCTGGCGAAACGGCGTGTCGTTGATAAAATTCAAAACGCTCGTGAACGTGTAGTTTCCAGCCGTTGCCGAACCGATTGAAATTCCTTTGAAAATCCGCCGACCTTCGCCGCCGAAACGAATCGTGTGATTGCCTTTAACCAAAGAAAAAGTATCGCGGATTTCGTAGGTGCGAAGTTTTGTCCGATTGTTGAAAATATCGCCGAACGGCGCGGTAATTCCGGTAATCGTGATGTCGGGAATTAACGCTTCGTCGTTACCGCGATTGGTGTTGACGAAACCCGCCGAAAAGCGCAAATCGTTTGCCGCGTTTTTGAAAATTTTCGTGTAGCCGAAATTAAAATTGCCGAACGCGCCGTCGAAAAATCCGCGTTCACCGCGAATCGCTTTGCCGTTTGTCGCGGCAGCAGAACTCGTGCCGCCCTGATCTTTTTGATATTCGGCAATCCAGCGAAACGTCAGTTTGTCCTTGTCTTTGTTGAATGAATGGTCAACCCGCGCCATATATTGGTCGAACTGTATATAATCGCGCAAGTTGACGGTCGTGGTTCCGGTCGCCGGAATGACGACATTATTAACGGTGATATTCGTTTGATTTTGATAACCGCTGCCGACGCGGTTCGGAGTCGGCGCAGCAAAGTTTTGGAACAAACGATTGGCAATCGAATTCGGACGCGTGTTGGCGACAAAAGCACGAAGTTCGGGCGTTTCGACTTGAAATGCAAATGCGCGTGCAATCGCGTTTTTCGCGCCTTCATAGCTTCCGAAAAAGAAAGTCTTTTTCTTACGAAGCGGACCCCCAAACGAGCCGCCGTATTGATTAAAAACCTGCGGAGCGCGCTCCGTAGCAAAGAAATTTCGCGCATTTAAAGCCGCGTTGCGATGATATTCCCAAATCTGTCCGCGAAAATCGTTCGTTCCCGACTTTGTCCGCATATTGACGACCGAACCGTTGCCGCGTCCGAATTCGGCGGAAAAATTCGAGGTCTGTACCTGAACTTCTTCGATGACTTCGACGCTCGGCACAATCGCCGGTTCGCCCGTGTTGTTCGCATTGACGTTGAGTGCGCCGTCGAGAACGTAATTATTTCCGCGATAACGGTTGCCGTTGACGGTGATGACGGGCGAATTCGTCAATTTCGTCGAATTTGCCGCGCCCGCAATCGCTGTCGCGCCCGCGCTCAGTTTCGATAAAGCAAAAACATCGCGTTGCGGAATCGGCAATTCGGTAATTGATTGCCGCGTAAAAGTATCGGAAACCCGCGCTTCGCTCGAAACCTGCGTCAGAGTTTCGTTGCTTTCGACCTGAATTGTCGCCGAAACTTCGCCGATTTCGAGCTTAATCGTCAAATCCGAGGTTTGCCCGACGTTTAATTTCAAACTCTTTAATTCGTAAGTCTTAAAACCCGGAACACGGACAAAAATCGTGTAGCTTCCCGAAGGCAAGCTCGGAAAAACAAATTCGCCGTTTTCGTTCGTCGTCGTCGTGCTGATTTGTGCCGTCGCGTCGTTTTGAGCAACAACCGCCGAGGCAACAATGACGTTTCCCGAACTGTCGGAAACCATTCCGCGCAAAGAGGTTTCGGTAATCTGTGCATTAATAAAAGTGCTGTTAAAAAACAGAAACGCCGAAATAAACAGCAATTTGCCGAACACCAAAGCTACCTTTCTCATATTGTATTTTGAAAAAACAGTCGAACTTTTTGGACTTGGAATTTGTTGTTATACCAAACAAAAGTAGCAAAAGTCAATTTTTTACAGCTTAATTTCGCTATTCAGGCGAATAATTTTCATTCCTTCCTCAACTTTTGTACGGCAGGAAATCAGGGCTTTTTCTTTTTCACCGTGTTCAATCCAAACCTGACAGTTCAGACAATCGCCGTTCCAGCAAAAATCGCCGTAGGAAACAGTTTCCATCGAAAGAAACTGAAAACAGCGAAGCAGTGAATTGTTTTCGGGAACTTCGCGCATCTCACCGCAAATTTCAATTTCGACAAGTTTTTCAAAAGGCTCGAAAATGTCTTTGTAATCTTCAAGATTCATTGTTAATAAAAATCAGTATAATGCGAATCAGTAGTTTAAATCTAGGTTTGTGAATCACCAACTTACAAGCCCAATTTTAACAGCGAAGACAAACCGGTTTAGACAAATCCTTTGTTTTCAACATAAGAAATTTTCAACTACTGATTCGCATTAGATTACAGAGTATTTAAGATGTTTAAGTTAAAATTTATTTCTTTTTAATTTCAAAAGTTCGCGCAATCGAATCGGTTTGGTTGCGGATGGTGATGAGTTTTTCCTTTTGAGCCGTAAAGCGCAAAACATAAACGGTTGTCGGATTAGTTTTGAGAAAGTAAAATCTGCCGCTCATATTTCTGCCCGAACGGATAAATTCAAAGTTAAAAACCGTGCCTCTCAGATTTCCCGCGAAGTTTTCTTCCTTGCCCGCGACATAACCTTGCAGGAATTTCAGCTTTTCTTCCTCGCCCGCAATAATGTCCGACATTATGTCGTCGGCTTTGACACTCAATTTGCGGACTTCGAGATAACCGGCGGAACGGTCGCCGTAGGTATATTCGACATTCGGACTCGTCGTCGAAGGCTTGGCGGTCATTTTCCAGGTCGCGCTCGGCAAATCGAACGTATATTCGACATTCGCATCGCTGAATGTTTCGGTTTGGGCAAACGCGGAAACTGCAAAAAACAAACCGATAACGGCGGAAAGCAGAAACGAAAACTTATTTAACTTCATCATTTTTATTTCCTTCGGGTAAAATTTCCCTGTTATTATAACTAATATTTTGGCAAACTTCGACATTTTAGATTCTTTTTGTCCTTTGTCAGTTGTCTTTCGCCCTTTGTTTTTAAATTTGGCAAAGAACGAAAGACAACTGATAAAGGACAAATGACAAATATTTTTTCGCCCTTTTCAAAACATTCCGCGTCTAACAAAGCAGAACATTTTCGCGCTATGCGAAGCAATCATACATTTTTGAGGTTTTACTGAAATGAAAAGAAACTACTCGTTGATTCACAAAATTACCGCATTTTTAATGGTCTTGGCGATCTGCGCTCCCGTTTTTGCGTTCGGCACGGACGGACAGACCAAAAAAGGAAAGGCATTAACCGAAGACCAAAAAATTCTTCACGTTCTCAATCGTTTGGGATTCGGCGCACGTCCGGGCGAAGTCGAGCGTGTTAAGGCGATGGGTTTGCAAAAATACATCGAACAACAACTCGATCCGAATTCGATAACCGATTCAATCGCCGATCTGAAGGTCAAAAATCTGGAAATCTTCAATATGACGACCGCCGAAGTTTTCGCTAAATATCCGAATCCGGGCGCGTTGCTTCGCCAGCTCGAAGGCGGCAGAAACAATCAGGCAAACAATGCCAATAACAATCAAAACGCCGACCGGCAAACGACGGAAAAAGACCGTCAGGAACGCCAGGCGAAACTCCGCGATTATTACAAAGAATATGATTTGCGTCCCGCCAATCAACTGCTTCCGCAAATTACCTCGAACCGCGTTCTGCGCGCCGTTTATTCAGAAAAACAATTGCAGGAAGTAATGGTTGATTTCTGGCAGAATCATTTCAACGTCTATGCCGGAAAAGCCGCCGTGCGCTGGTATATTCCTTCATATGAACGCGACGTGCTTCGCAAAAACGCGCTCGGCAACTTTAAAGATTTAGTCATCGGCACGGCGCAACATCCGGCGATGCTTTTTTATCTCGACAATTTTGAAAGTATGTCGCCGAACGCAAATAACAACAACGGCAACAACCGTTTGCAGAAAATGTTGCAGAACGGACAATTAAATCAACGGCAACGCGAACGAATCAAACAACAGCGCGGTTTAACCGACGAACAGCTCGACCAGCGTTTGAAGCAGATGCAGACTCAGCAAAAACGTCAGCGCGGCATCAACGAAAATTATGCGCGTGAATTGATGGAGCTTCACACATTGGGCGTTGACGGCGGTTACACACAAGCCGACATTATCGAAGTTGCGAAAGCCTTTACCGGCTGGACGATTGCCGACCCGAGAGGTTACCGCAAAGCCGCCGCCAATGAAATCAAAGGCGCGGAAAATAAACAGTTAAATCGTCTGCAAAAACAAGCCGGAGTTCCCGACGACATCGAATCGGGCGAATTTTACTTCAACAAAAACTGGCACGAAGACGGCACGAAAACCGTTCTCGGACAAAAAGTCAACGAAGGCGGAATAAATGACGGATTAAAAGTAATTGACATTCTCGTCAGCCAACCCGCGACCGCGAAATTTATCGCCCGTAAGCTCGCCGTCAAATTCGTCAGCGACAATCCGAGCGAAGAACTCGTCGGACGCGTCGCCAAAGCGTTTCAAGATTCAAAAGGGGACATCAAAACGACTTTGAAAGCATTGTTCACCGACAAAGAATTTTACGCGCCGGAAAATTACCGCGCTAAAATCAAAACGCCGTTTGAACTCGCCGTCAGCGCGATTCGGACAATCGGCGCAGACACCAATTCGAGCGGCGCAATCCTCGCAATGCTCAACAAATTGGGCGAAGTTCCCTACGGTTATCAAGCTCCGACGGGTTATCCCGACACGGCGGAAGATTGGGTCAATGCGGGCGCACTTTTGGAAAGATTAAACTTTGCCGTCGCGCTCGCCTCGAACCAAATTCCGGGAACGAAGGCGAATTTGAAAATTTTTGAAGCGAGCAGTAAATCGGCGATTCTCGACAAAACAATCGCGGTTGTTCTCGACAACGAGATTTCACCAAACACGAAAGCGATGCTTTTGAAGCAAATCGAACAGCCTTTGCCCGACGTGAAATCGCCCGACGAAGTTGAGGACGATTTGGAAATGCCGAATATGCGTCCACAGCAACAAGGCGGCAGAATGAACCGTCAGGCGCGTCTGCTTGCGCCGAGCGGTAATCCCGAAGTTTTCAAGGTTGTCAGTTTGGTTCTCGGAACGCCGGAATTTCAGCGTCAATAACTTGGTAATCAACTTTTCAGCAGTCAGTTGTCGGTTTTCTGATGGCTGACTGCTTTTTTAGACAAAATTATGAGCAAATTTGTTTTAGCAATCGTTTCATCTTTTATGATTTTTTCCTTTGGTTGTGCGGTCAAAGCGCAAAATTCAAAGACTTTAACCGAACAGGAACACTACAAACTGGCGGCTGAATATTCGGCTGAAAATCGCGGCAGGTCGGTTTTGGTAATGAAGGGCGATAAAATCGTTTTTGAAGAATATCAAAACGGACACACCGCCGAAATGCCTTGGTTTCTGGCGAGCGGCACGAAATCTTTTTCGGGCGTGATGCTCGCGGCGGCGATTGAAGACAAGCTGTTTAAAAGTTTTGACGAAAAAGTCAGCGACACGATTACCGAATGGAAAAGCGATAAACAAAAAGCCAACATCACGCTTCGCCAACTTCTTTTACTGACGAGCGGAATTGACGCGGGACAAATCGGGCGCGTTCCCGAATATGCGGACGCGATAAATTCTTCGGTCAAATACGAAGCCGGAACAAAATTCGAATATGGTCCCGCGCCGTTTCAGATTTTCGGCGAAGTGATGACCCGCAAGCTCGCGCCGAAAAAAGAATCTGTCATGGATTATCTGAAACGCCGTATTTTAACGCCGATCGGTTTAAAAGTCGCTTTCTGGCGAATGTCGGACGGCAATCCGCTTCTGCCGCAAGGCGCAAATCTGACGGCGCGTGAATGGCTAAAATTCGGTATTCTGCTCAAAAACGGCGGCAAATGGAACGGCAAACAAATCGTTGCGAAAAAACTTTTGGACGAATTGGTCATCGGCTCAAAAGCCAATCCGGCTTACGGCATCACGTTCTGGCTTAATCAAGAAGGCAAATCTCCGGCAGGAATGCCGACGGCAATGCGCGTCGAAACGAATAACGGCGACGCGGTCAAAGATTTGTATATGGCGGCGGGCGCGGGAAATCAGCGGCTTTACATCATTCCGTCAAAAGATTTGGTCATCGTCCGCCAAGGAAATTTCGGCGAATACGACGACCGCGAATTTTTGGGCAGATTGATTTTCGGGAAAACAAACTAGAATTATTTGAGTTTGATTGAGTGAACTATTTTTTCGGCTTCCTTTTGCAATTCTTTTGTTTTTGACCGAACCCAAAATGTAAATTTTGTTTGTTTTCCTAATTTTACAAATGAAATGGCAGTAACAAACGGCTTGTCTTTATCAATTTCCAAATCTTCATAAAAACAGATTTTTGCCGATTTATTAGCGATTGTCGTCGAAACCGGATTACTACAATTACCAGCATCATTTCCATACAAGCCGTAATCAAATTTAACGGTTATTTCCTCATTTTTATATTCTTCAACGAAAGAATCACGTCCCCTGACATTTAGCTTTCTTAGAGTCTTTGGAGCGTGAAACGAAAAAATTTGATTGGAAAATTTCTCCCAATCTTTTGGAATTGTAGTTTTTGTTTGAGCCAATATGTTAATTGACAAAAACAAACCAAAAGCAACCGCTATTACAGTTTTCATCACTTTTTCTCGCCTTCGTAAATATCTTTTTTAGCCAAACCTTTTTTGACGACTTTTCTGATCGCGGTTCGCAAATCGCTGTCAACTTTTGTCACCAAACGGCGGATTTTTTGTTCGGGACGACCTTGAAAATAGGTGACGTGCGTTGTTTCGTAACCGTTCGGCGAATGCGGCGAGAAATAATAATTTGAAACGCAGCAGCGTGCGCCGTCCGCCTTTACTTCGTTGACCGAATGATAGGATTTATCATTTGTCGCCATCAGCACAAGGCGGTTAAAAAGGCTCGGGATTTCAATCGGTTTGGTAACTTTCTCGTCCCAGAGTTCGAGATTTCCGCCATTTTCCGGCTTCCAATCAGGCGTTACATAATACAGCAGATTCAAAACACGGTAATATTTCTGCTCGTATTCGTGCGAATTATCAATATGCGGATTCAGAAAATGTCCTTTTGTCATCGCGCTGAGTCCGCCCGCGTAAAGGTGCGGATCGCCTTGCGGGTCTTTGATTCCGGTCAGTTCGGCAACTTTTTCGATAACTCTTTCGTCCTGAAAAGCAAAAGTCGCATCTTTCATTAACGGATTAAATTCGTCAAAATCCTTCGAGGTATGTTTTTTCTCGCGGAAACTGTCAAGAAGCCGCATTTTTTCAAGCGGCGGAAAAGATTCGTAAATTTTTCGCGCCAGATCTTCGGGCAACAGATTATCAATCGCCGCAAAATGCGTTTTGACACCTTTATCGGCGTGAAAATCAGCCTTTATCGCGTCAGATTCTTTTTCCAATCGTTCCAAAATCAGTTTAACGAGTTCTTCTTTCATAATGTGCTTTGTCGAAATCTAATTGAATTATGAAAAAACCTTACGGAAAGGTCAAAGCGTGAGAAAAGTAATTTTTATTGAATATTAAACTAACCAAACCAACTTCTCGTGCGTCTAAAAATGTAGCTGAAAAAGCACAAGTTTTATATTCAAGAGGTAAGCAATAATGGACAGACGATATTTTTTAAAATCGAGCGGCATCACATTGGCAAGTTTCGGTTTGATGGCAGCGGCACCGAACTTTCTTCATCAATTTGCCAACGCGCAAACCTTAACCGATAAAAACGGCAAAAAGAAAATTCTCATCACAATCTTTCAACGCGGCGCGGTTGACGGGCTGAATATGGTCGTTCCCTACGGCGACAGCGAATATTACAATCTACGCAACAGCATCGCTATTCCAACTCCGAACAAAACGGATGGTGCGGTTAATCTTGACGGTTATTTCGGGCTTCACCCCAGCTTAAAGCCGTTTGAAACGCTCTGGAAAAACAAACAGCTCGCGGTGGTTCACTCGGTCGGTTCGCCCGACAATACGCGCTCGCATTTCGACGCGCAGGATTATATGGAATCGGGAACGCCGGGAAATAAAGGAACCCGCGACGGCTGGTTGAGCCGCGTTCTGCAAACTTCCGTCGGCAAAAATGATTCGGCTTTCCGCGCCGTTTCAATGACACAGCAAACACCGCGCAGTATGATGGGCAAATATCCGACGATTTCAATGACCAATCTCGCCGATTTTTCGATTAAAGCGGGGATTTACACGAAATCGGTGCAGGGCGGATTTGAAGATGTTTATCAGGAAAATTCAAAAGATTCGCTCGGCGAAACGGGTAAGGAAACTTTTGAAGCCGTCAATTTTTTGAAAAAAGCGAATCCCGCACAGTTCAAGCCCGAAAACGGTGCGACTTATACGAACACGCCTTTCGGACGTTCGCTTCGGCAAATCGCCCAACTGATTAAATCGAATGTCGGTCTGGAAGTCGCGTTCACCGACACGCCCGGTTTGAATTGGGACACGCATCTTAACGAAGGCGGTTCACGCGGACAGCTTGCCAATCTTTTGCGCGATTTCGGCGCAAATATCGCGGCTCTCGTGACCGATTTGGGCAAACGAATGGATGATGTCGTGATTTTAACAATGTCCGAATTCGGCAGAACGGCGCGGCAGAACGGCTCGAACGGAACCGACCACGGACACGGCAACGCGATGTTTCTGATCGGAAACTCAGTCAAAGGCGGCAAAGTCTATGGCGATTGGAAAGGTTTGAAGGCAGACCAGCTCAACGAAGGACGCGATCTAGCGGTGACAACCGATTTCCGTGATGTTTTCGGCGAAGTTGCCGTGCGTCATTTGGGCAACAAAAATCTCGGTAAAATCTTTCCGAATTACACGGCAAGGGCGACTAATTTCAAAGGTTTCCTCAGCTAAATCCCTCCAAAGCGGACAGCAAAAAAGAAGGTCGTCTTCAAATTGAAGACGACCTTCTTTTTTGCTTAAACTACTTGCAAAATTATGTATTTGTCAAAAATCCGGTTACCACACCGTTGGAGGTGTTGCCGTCAACTTGATTATTATTGGACGAAAGAATCGAACCGCCGCTTGATGCCAAACCTGTGCCGTTACTTGTAATGATATTAGCGTAAAGCCTGAAAACTCCGCCCGTCTGAGATGAAATGCCGGTCGTGTTTCCTGAAATTACACACTCTGAAACATTCATTTCTGCCTGAAATGCAACGAGTCCGGTGGTATTGTTAGCAACTGTTGAAGTCTTAATTACCGCTTTCGTATTGCTGCTCAAACTTAATCCGGTTGCATTTAAAGAGAGTTGTGAGTTACTAACCGCTAAATTCACCGTTCCGCCGCTGACAAAAGCGTTGATACCGTTGCCCGAATTGCTTCTGATTGACATTCTGTCCACAGTAATTTTCGGTGTTCCCGATGTTGTTTCGATTGAAATACCGTGCTGCGTAACACCGTCAATTACGCCGTCTTCGACGGTAACGGAATTAGCGGCAAGAATTCTGATACCGTTAATTCCGGTTCCCGCGCCGTTGATTGTTACGCCGCGAAGTTTAAAGGCTTTTTTCGTGTCGGCTGCCGCAGTAATATTGACGACAACCCCGTTTGTGCCTGCCGAAAGGATCGAGCCTTGCGTATCTTCACAATCAATCGTGATTGATTTGGTCACCGTCACCGCGCCGAAACCGCCCGGATCCAGACAGCTGATTTCACCGTTCGTCGCCGTTTTTGAAATTGCTCCGGCAAAGGTTTTGCACGGCGCAGTCCGACTGCACGGATTAACGTCGTCACCGATACCCGAAACCCAAGTGCGCGTCGCCTGTGCGCTGACCAGTAATGGAAACGCCAGGGCGAGAACAATTAAAACAAAAGTTCTTAAACCGATTTTTTTCATATTTTTATCTCCTTAATTTTTGTTGATTTTGGTGCAGGATAAGTCCCGCGATTCAAAATTTGAAACGAACCTTTTTCGTTAAAAATTATCCTAACTTGTGGCTTGACGATAAATCTTTAGTTTTTTGTGAAGTTTTTTTGATTTTTTTGTGAAAAAATTATGAAGGCTTCGTAAAAGTAAAGTCAGTTCGGGATAAGAATGGAGCGCGGGCTGCCAGCCTGCCAGCGTTTGAAAAACGCTCAAAACGTCTGAGTTTATTCAACCTTGCCGAAAATCGAAGTTTGTGACAGCGCTTTGCAAGCGGCGTGGCAGGCTGGCAGCCTGCGCTCCAATCGGCAAATTGCTTGTCCCGAACTCACGTTAAAAGTAAGAAATAACAAGCAAAATAGCTGTTTGCTTAAAAAAACAGCCTCATAAAATTTGAAAGGCTGTCAAAAATTTTATCATTCACTATTGGAAACTTGCCGCGTTTATCAAACTTGTCTAAATCAACACACCTTTGAAAGATTTGCGGTGAAGCGGACACGCGCCGTGTTGCCGAATGGCTTCAAAATGCGCTTTCGTGCCGTAGCCGACGTGCTTTGAAAAGCCGTATTGCGGGTAGATTTTGCAGAATTCCCGCATTAAATTGTCGCGGTAGGTTTTGGCTAAAATTGAAGCGGCGGCAATCGAAGCGGAAATCGCGTCGCCTTTGATGATGGCTTTTTGCGGAAGATTTATTTCTTTGAGCTGAACTGCATCAATCAACAAAAAATCGGCGTTCGGCGCGAGTTGTTCGATTGCAAGGCGCATTGCTTTTTTGGTCGCCTGAAGAATATTTATTTCGTCAATTTCTTCGGCTTCGACCTGCGCGATTGAAAAAGCAACGGCAGATTGACGAAGCTCTTCATCAATCTGCCGCCGTTTTTTCTCGGAAAGTTTTTTGGAATCGTTCAAGCCTTCGGGTAGCGGTTTCGACAAATCCAAAATGCAAGCCGCCGCGACAACCGCGCCCGCCAAACAACCGCGCCCGACCTCGTCAACTCCGGCGATAAAGCGAAAACCTTCCGAAATCGCCTGATTCTCAAAATCAAGCCCGATTTTTAGCTCTGTTTTCATAAAACGCAAAGACGCGAAGCCGCAAAGAAAATTATTTTATAAAACCTTTGCGTTTCCGCGTCTTTGCGAATTTGCGTCAAAAATAAAACTAAGCCTTCGCTTTTTTGTTGCGGAAATCGCGCTCTTTGATACGCGCCGCTTTACCACGTAAATCGCGCAAGTAATAAAGTTTCGCACGGCGAACTTTACCGCGACGGGTTACGTCAATGTGGTCAACAATCGTCGCGTGAAGCGGGAAAATACGTTCCACGCCAACGCCGAAGCTCACCTTTCGAACCGTTACGGTTTCGCGTGAGCCGCCGTGTTTGCGGGCGATAACTACGCCTTCAAAAACCTGCAAGCGTTCTTTGTTGCCTTCCTTGATGCGGACGTGAACCTTGACGGTGTCGCCCGATTGAAAGTTGGGAATATTGTCTTTTAGTTGTGTTTGTTCGATGCTATCTAAACGATTCATTTTATTTGTCGGCGAGAGGTGACTGCGTAAAGTAAAAAGTAAAAAGTAAAAAGGCAAAATTCGTCCCTTTACTCAATAATTTCTCTTTTACGCGATTGTTCAAAGTATTTTCAGTTACTTGGTAAAAAGTCAGTTTTTTTATTTTGCCTTTTTACTTTTTACTTTTTACTTTGAACTACTCACTTCAGCCATTCTCCTTATTTAATAAGTCCTGTCTGAATTTCTGCGTCTTTTCCAACGCTTTTTCCTTGCGCCACTTTTCAATTTCGGCGTGATTGCCGTTTAATAAAACTTCGGGAACTTTCATTCCGCGAAAATCTGCCGGTCGCGTGTAATGCGGATAATCCAATAATCCGTTTGAAAACGAATCATTTTCGGCTGACGTTTCGCTGCCCAGAGCGTTCGGCAAAAGTCTGACAATCGCGTCAACCAAAACTATCGCCGCCGGTTCGCCGCCCGAAAGAACGTAATCGCCGATGGAAATTTCGTCCGTTACAAGTGCTTCATTGACGCGCTCGTCAACGCCTTCATAACGTCCGCAAATTATTACTAACTTTTCAACTTCGTCGGCAAACTCTTTTGCCACAACCTGTTTTAACTGTCTGCCCTGCGGCGTTAAAAGAACAACTTTTGTCTTCGGCGCGTAATTTTCGCGCTCGGTTGTTCCCAAAATATTTTCAATCGCGTTGAAAATCGGTTCCGCCTTGAAAACCATTCCGTCGCCGCCGCCGAACGGAGTGTCGTCAGTTTTGCGATGTTTATCGGTCGTAAATTCGCGGATGTCGTGAATATTTATCTCGACGATTTCCGCTAATTTAGCGCGGCGGATTATTCCAAAATCAAAGACCTCTCGAAAAAATTCGGGGAAAATTGTTAAAACTTCTATCTTCATCAGACTGGAGCGCAAGCGGCTCGCTTGCCCGTTCGAGCAAGGCAAGAACGGAATGCCGCTTGATTACCACGAACTTTCAAGTTAATGAAGCGCGTGTTCGTTCTTGCTTTGCTCGAACGAACGTGCAAGCGAAGCCGCTTGCGCTCCATTCAAAATTCCAACAATCCCTCGGGCAAATCAACGCGAATCAACTTGTTTTCAACGTCAACTTCCGTGCAAATCGCTTCGGCAAACGGAATCAGATATTCTTTCTCCGCGCCCGCGACGACTAAAATTTCCGTGCCGCCCGTTCGCATTAATTCTTTAACACGACCGATCTTTTCGCCTTCGACGGTTTCAACTTCGCAATCTTCCAATTCCCAATCAAAGAATTCGTCTTCGTCGAGTTCGATTGCTTCCGATTCGGGAACGCAAATTTCTGCACCGCGCAAGTTTTCTGCTGTTTCTATCGAATCAAAATCAGCAAATTTGAAAACAATTCTGCCTTTCTGAAAGAAAAACTTTTCAATTTTCAATTCACGCCTTGCGCCGTCGGGCAAAAGCGCGACGACCGTTTCAAGCGCGTCAAATCGTTCGGGAAAATCCGTCAAAATGTCGGCAGCGAGTTCGCCGCGCAATCCGCGAGATTTGACGAGTTTGGCGATTGCAACGAGTTCTTCAGTCATAAAAAAATCGCCAATCGCAACCTTGAAATCGCAAATTAATCAACGATGTCCAACTGAAACCGCTTGCCTTGTTTTTGTCCGGCGTAGAAAAGCAAACTGCGAATCGCTTTGACGGTGCGACCTTCGCGCCCGATGATGCGTCCCATATCGCCTTCGCCGACACGGACTTCGATTTTCACGGTTCTGCCGTCGGAAACTTCCGACACTTCGACCGCTTCCGGCTGTCCGACAAGTGCTTTTATAATTTTTTCAATGGCTTCTTTCATTTTTTTAGTTGAGAGTAAAGATTAGAAAGTAGAGAGTTAAAAGAAAGTTTTCTTTGACTCTCCACTTTCCACTCTTTACTCTTCACTTTTTACCGGATTGTTTTTAATCAAACTCGCCACGGTTTCGGTCGGTTGTGCGCCAACACCGATCCAGTATTGAATGCGGTCATGCTGTAAATTGATTTCCGCCGGATTGGTCATCGGGTTATATGTTCCGACGTTTTCCAAGTATTTTCCGTCGCGTTTTGAACGCTTTTCTTTAACCACGAGGCGATAGAAAGGTTTTCCCTTCGCGCCCATTCTCATTAAACTAATTGCTAACATAATCTCCTTTAGTAGAGAGTGGAGAGTAGAGAGTGGAGAGTTGGAAAATCTTCTGACTCTCCACTCTCTACTCTCCACTCTCTACTCATTTTCGTTTTTTGTGTCGTTTTTTCTTCTTTAACCTTTTCGCCAAATTATCTTTGGTTTCTTCGTAATCGTTATCAAAATCTTCCTGTCCGCCGCCGCCGCCGCCGAGAAGTCCGCCGAGTCCGCCCATTCCGCCGCCGCCGCCGAGCAAACCGCCTAAACCGCCGCCCATTCCGCCCATCGCTTTACCCGCGAGTTTCGAGAAAAGTCCGCCGCGATTCATCTGCGCCATCATTTTCTTCATTTGCTCGTATTGACGAATCAACTGGTTGACTTCCGAAATTGTCGAACCCGAACCTTTCGCGACTCGCGTTTTTCGGCTCGCATCGAGAATTTTATGATTGTTGCGCTCCTGCTTCGTCATCGAATCAATGATCGCTTCGGTGCGCTTCATTTGTGCTTCGACCTCTTCGGATTGTTCGTCGGAAAGCGACATTCCACCCGTCATCTGTTCAGGAAGCATCTTCATCAATTTGGACATCGAGCCGAGCTTTTTGAATTGTCCGAGCTGGTTGCGAAAATCTTCGAGCGTAAACTTGTTGCTCGTCATTTTCTCCAACTGCTTGGCGGCTTCGTCCTCGTCAATCTTGCCCTGAACTTCTTCGATGAGCGAAAGAACATCGCCCATTCCTAAAATTCTCTGCGCGATTCGGTCGGGATAAAACGGCTCGATCGCGTCGTATTTTTCACCGACACCGACGAATTTCACGGGCTGACCGATCACCTGTTTGATGGACAAAGCCGCGCCGCCGCGTGCATCGCCGTCCATTTTCGTCAAAACAACGCCCGTGATGCCGACTCGTTCGTGAAAAACTTCTGCCGAGCGAACAGCATCTTGTCCGGTCATCGCGTCGGCGACAAATAAAACTTCAATCGGTCGGGTTTCGGCTTTGATTTGTTCGAGTTCGACCATCAGGTCGTCGTCAATATGCAGACGACCTGCCGTGTCAATCATCAAGGTATCAAAACCCATCTCTTGCGCGTGCTTGACAGCACCGCGCACGAGCGTCATCGGGTCGTTCGTTTCCTTGTCTTGATAAACCGCCACGCCGACCGCCGCGCCGACCACTCTTAACTGCTCACGCGCCGCCGGACGATAAACGTCAACCGAAACCAGAAGCGGTTTTCTTTCTTGATTATCCTTGAGCCAACGCGAAATCTTGCCCGTCGAGGTCGTTTTACCCGAGCCTTGCAAACCGACAATCATCACGACGTTCGGAATTTGCTTGGTGAAAACCAGCCGCGATGAAGTTCCGCCGAAAAGCTCGACCAATTCGTCATAAACGATTTTGACAACTTGTTCGTGCGGTTTTAAGTCTTGCCAAACTTCTTGTCCTTCGGCTTTTGTGCGAACGGTGTCAACAAAATCTTTGGCGACTTTGTAGTTAACGTCGGCTTCGAGCAAAGCCATCCGAATTTCTTTCAACGCCAGATCAACATGCTCAGGCGTTAATTTGCCTTGACCACGCAGATTTTTCAGCGAGCGTTTTAATTTATCGGACAGTGATTCAAACATAATAAAACTGTATATTTTTGTTTCGCTCGTGCGTCCTGTTTTAATTCATTTCAGGATACACAACGACCGACGGCAATATGAGCCGAAACTTTAGATGATAAATGCCCTCTTTGGCTATGTCAAGAAAGCAGTCGAATTGTCGAGCAAAAAAGCCGAAATCACGCTATTTCAAGTAAATATCAGACAAATACTTGTAAAAATTGCCGGCTAAATAAGATTGGTATGATATTTGCCGATTGTGTCGGTTTTGAAAGATTGTTTCTTTGAAATCTTTCAAAAAAATCGTTTTTTAGAAAACAGGAGAAATTAAATATGAAGACCAAATTTGTAATTATGACCATCGGATTATCGGCACTCGCATTGGCGGGTTGCGAAAGCACAACGCCGAATTCCAACATGAGCTTAAAGAATGTCAACAGCAACACAGCGGTTGTCGTCAACAGTAACGCAAATATGCCGATGACGAACACCAATATGAATCGCCGCGACAATTCAAATATCAGCAAGGATGAATACAACAAAAACCGCGCTGATTATGAAAAAGACAAAGGCTCAAGCACTATCGGGCAAGGCGCAAACGACAGTTGGCTCTGGTTCAAAACGCGCACAGCGTTGCTGACGACCAACGATTTACGCGAATCAACCATCAATGTTGACGTTGTCAATGACGTTGTTACTTTGAAAGGAACCGTTGCAACTAAAGAGCAAAGCGCAAAAGCCGCACAAGTGGCGAAAGACATCGAAGGCGTAAAAAGCGTAACCAATCAATTAAAGGTTGCGCCGAATGATTCGATGACGAATACCGGCGGCAGTTCGGGTAGTAATACCAAATCAAACGCCAATATGAAAAAATAATTTTGTCATAGACTTTGCTTAAATGCTTCGGCTTAAATGCTCTGCGGCGGGTTCTTCGGAATCCGCCATTTCTTTTTAAATTTGACATTTTTTGACAAAAGGTTAAAACTAATATTGAAAAATATATAGTTGCGTCAACGCGGCGACACGGATGAAAGTTCCGCAAGGTTTCAATGCCTTGCGGAACTTTTTTGTTTTATAGGCTTTTTGCAGAAGAGAGGTTAAAATTAGTTATGCCAAAACTCGCACCGATTAAACGAAAAGATTTGATTTATTATTTGCGTCAGCTTGGATTTGACGGACCAATTTCAGGCGGAAATCATCAATATATGCAGAAAGATTCTCTGAAGGTTCGTATTCCGAATCCGCATCAATCGGAAATCAGTAAAAATTTGCTTATTCGTATTTTGAAACAGGCTGATATTGAAAGGGAAATTTGGGAAGATTTATAAAGATTTTTCAGCAACTCTTTCAACAGACAATTTCAAACCGTTCACAACGGGAAGCGGTGTGTTGTCCGCAAGATGTAGAAAAATCCACTCTTCGAGAACTTCCGCTAATTCTTCACGGCAATTTTCGAGCGTTTCAGCATTCGCCCAGACACCTTGAAAACCCGGAATCTCGCCGTAAAAAGTTCCGTCATCGCTTAAAATTTCGTATTTTGCCTGATGCATTGCAGCTTGAATGTATTGAGTCAACATATTTTCATTTTAACATAGATACTTTTGCAGGCGCAGGTGATTTTATAGTTGGTTTTAATTTCTCAGAATCTTTTCAATCGCTTCGATGACGCTTTCCGTGCGGACGTTTAAGATACATCTTGGCGCGTCGAATTCCTTGCAGAAATATCCGGCGCACGGCTGACACGGCAGTTTTTCATAGACGATTTCGTGCGGCGCGTCCGTCCAAGGTCGCCAGTGATTGATGTTTGACGAGCCAAAAATAACGACGCTCGGAGTTTGGACAGCCGCCGCGATGTGCGCGATGCCCGAATCGTTTCCGACAAAAATCTCGGCACGCGCAGCTAAAGCAATGATTTCGGGCAAGGTTAAATCGTCAAAAGTTGAAATCGGAACTTTTGAGATTGTCTTCAAATTTTCTAAAACTTCGCGTTCTTTTTTCGTTGCAACGGCGACGATTTGCAAGCCTTTTGCGCTCAAATATTCGGCAATCCGCGCAAAATTTTCGGTTGACCATTGTTTCGTGTCAAACGCAGCGACCGGATGAAGCAAGGCATAATTTTGAATCTTGAATTTTGAATCTTGAATTACGTTCAAGCGGCTTTTCGGTTTATCTTCGACCGGAACGCCGACAAAACCAAGGAGCGCGAGTTGTTGTTCGGCGGAATGAACCGTTTTTCTCTGCCAGAAATCAACCGAAGAAGAAAGCAGGTGATTATAAAGAAACTTGTAGCTGTAATGCGAAAATCCGACGCGGTGTTTTGCGCCCGAAACGCGCACAAAAAACGTCGCGGTCGTGCCGCCGTGCAGATTAAACGCGACATCGTATTGGTTTCGGCGAATTTGCCGCGCCGTTTCAAACCGCGATTTTTTGCTCTTTCGTGAAACGGTCAGAACATTGTCAACCACGTCAAAACCTTCCAAAACGGGTGCGACCCAATCTTCGAGCAGAATATCAATCTGCGCGTCGGGCAAAAATCTTCGCAGAGCAATCAGCGAAGGCGTTGAAAGAACCGTGTCGCCGATTGAACGCAGACGCACGACCAAAATCTTTCGGACATTTTGCCAGTCAATCGGATTTTGGTCTTCGGTCTTTGGTCTTTGGTCTTTGGATTTCATTTCAAAGATAGATTTTACAACGAGGCTGACCGCTGACAACTGACTGCTGACCGCTATTTTTCCACTTTCGCTTCTTCGACGAGCATCACGGGAATTTCATCGCGGATCGGATAAACGAGCGCACATTCCGCGTTCGTGCATTTCAAACCGCTTTTGTCGTCTTTGATTTCAACCTTTGATTTGCATTTCGGACAACGCAAAATTTCTAAAAGTTCAGGACTGATTGCCATAATTTTCTCCAGATAATTTTAATTTTAACGCAATGACGCGAAGGCGCAAAGACGCAAAGTAAAAAGGATGAGAGATTAAAATCCCTCACCCTTTTTTACTTTTGCCTTTTTACTTTTTACTTAACCGTCTTCGGTTTTCGTACCGCATTCGGGGCAGAATTTTGCACCCGGAGCGAGTTCGGCTTGGCAGTTGGCACATTTTGCTTTTTCCTGCGTTGAACCGCATTCCGAGCAGAATTTCGCGCCTTCACGGAGTTCCGCGCCGCATTTGACGCACGGAACTTTCGCAACTTCCATCTTGCCGCCGCAGTCCGAACAGAATTTCACGCCGACGGCGTTCTGTTTTCCGCACGTCGGACAAGGAATCGTCTGTGCTTGCTGTCCGCCGCCGCCTTGCTGTGGCTGACCTTGACCGAAAGCGTTGACCATTTGGTTGCCGACCGCGAAGCCCGCGCCTAAACCTGCGCCTAAACCTGCGCCGCCGCCTTCGTTCTGCGCCGCGTCGCGTAAAGCGTCAGCCGCCTGAAACTGCATATATTTATTGGCATCGCCGAGCGCACCCATCGAAGCACGTTTGTCCATTGCCGCTTCGACTTCGGGCGGAAGACTGATGTTTTCGACGTAAAATTTCGTAACCTCGATTCCGTAAGTGCGGAAATCTTCGTTGATTTTGCCGCGAATCGCTTCGCCGAGTTCTTTATATTGCGCCGCGAGATCGAGCGCGGGAATTTTCATTTCGGCGACCGCGTCCGAGAATTCCGTAACGATGCCGCGTTTGAGCTGCTCGTCAATGTCTTCGGTCTGAAAATGAGCATTCGTGCCGGCAACTTCCTTGATAAAGGTTTGCGGGTCGGCAATACGCATCGAATAACCGCCGAAAGCGCGGAGTCGAACAATGCCGAAATCCGCGTCGCGGAGCATAATCGGGTTCGCCGTTCCCCATTTCATATCGGTAAACTGCTTCGTGTTGACGAAATAAACTTCCGATTTGATCGGCGAATTAAAACCGTGTTTCCACGCGCCGAGCTTTGAAAGAATCGGCGTATTGCCGCCGTCAATCGTATAGCGTCCGGGACCGAACGTGTCCGCCGCCTGACCTTCGAACACGAAAACCGCCGCTTGCGATTCGCGCACGATCAGCTGTGCGCCGTTTTTAATTTCCTGTTGATAAACCGGAAACCGGTAAAGAATCGTATCGCCCGAATTGTCGAGCCATTCGATAACCTCGATAAACTGATTCATTGCCGCTTCTTTAACTTTGTCGAAAAAACTCATTTTGTTTCATCATCTCCTTTGAAGTTCTTAACGAAAAATATCTCATAAAGTTTCGATAAATGGAAGTTTTGAACGAACGATTAGCCTGTTTATTGAAATGTTTTGCGCGTTTTCCGAGTTTTGGTGAAGGTTCTCCAAAACTCGGGGATTACTCGCCAACTTTTGGGGAATTATTTTTGTGTGAATTTTTTGTATAAAGCGAGCAGTAAAATCATCGTCAAACCGCCCGAAGCATCAATCAAAGTGTCGTAAAACGAACCCGTCCGCAAAACATTGAAACTCTGATTGTATTCATCAATCGCGGCAACCAGCACGACTATCAGAAAACCATAGATAAACCAAAACCGCCGTAAAATCTGAAAAGACGAATCCCAAAAAGCGCGTGAAGCGAAAAAAGCCAACACTGCATACTCGGCAAAATGCGCGAATTTACGAACGTAATCGTGATAAATGTCCAAAGTCGCGGCAGGAGCTTCGGAAAAAAGCCAAACGAGAAACGGACGAATAATTATCGAAGTATTTTTACTTGCACCGGCAGTTGACGATGCAAAGAAAATTACGCTAATCCACAAAAACAAAGGCGCGTAACGAATAATTCGCCCGCGCCAGATACTTTGAGTTGAATTGTTGATAACCATTTGTTGGCACTTGGCACTTGGCGGTTGGCAGTAAAATCCGTAACTGCCTACTGCCGCTGCCGTCTGCCAACTTTTTAACCAGCCGCTGCCGCGCCCGAAACGACTTCGATAATTTCTTTCGTAATTGCCGCCTGACGAATGCGGTTCATATTGAGTGTCAAGCTATCAATCAATTCGCCCGCGTTTTTCGACGCGCTGTCCATTGCCGTCATCCGCGAACCTTGTTCGGAAGCGATTGATTCGAGCATTGCGCGATAAATCTGCGTTTCAACCTGTTTCGGCAAGAGTTTGCCGAAAATCTCGGCGGGCGTTTGTTCGTAGATATATTCGGCTTGTGCGCCTTCCTGCGAATCTTCTGCCTGAATTTTCGGAATCGGAAGCAATTGTTCGACAACCGGTTTCTGGGAAAGAACAGTTTTGAATTCGGTAAAAACGAGAAAAACCTTGTCAATCGTCGCATCTTCCGTGAAAGTTTTGATAACTTTCTGCGCGATTTCCGCCGCGTCTTTGTATTCGACGCGACCCGAATTCGTCAAACCGACATATTCCTGCACGAAAACCATCTGACGGCGTTTGAAAAAATCGCGTCCTTTTCGTCCGACCGGAATCATTTCGGTCTGTTTGCCTGCATTTTCCTTCAAAAAATTCTGCGCGGCTTTCATCACGTTGGTATTAAAACCGCCGCACAAACCTTTGTCCGCGCTGACCAGCACGATCAAATATTTTTCGTCGCCGCGTGAATCAAGCAGCGGTGATGAAAATTCGTCGCCGATTTTTGAACTCAGATTACCGAGAATTTCCGACATCTTCTTCGCAAACGGACGCGCCGCCGTCACACGATCCTGAGCGCGTTTGAGCTTTGCCGCCGCGACCATTTTCATCGCTTTGGTAATCTGCTGTGTGTTTTTGACGGACTTAATCCGTCTTCGCATATCTAAAAGACTTGCCATGATTATTTGTGTTTCAAAAATTCTTCAACCGTCAGTTTGATGTCTTCAGCGATTTTTCGCAGTAGAAACGGCGAAATATCTCTGCCTTGATGAAACGGAACAGTTGTAAATCTGCCGTCGGAATGACGAAACTGTTTGTGCGAACCGCGTTGCCGGACTTCAGTAAAACCGAGATTTTCCAAAATCTTGACAACTTCTCGCGGTTTTAGAACAGGAAGATTTCCCATACTAATTCAAAGAGATAAGTTGCGTTCCGACAAATTCGGCTTCCAAAACAGGTTCGCCGTCTTCCAAAAGCATTTCGATTACTTCACGCAAATTGTCTTTCAGTTCATCAAGCGTTTCGCCTTGCGAATGTGCGCCCGGAAACCCCGGAACATATCCGACATAAAGATTTGTTTCGGGGCATCTTTCAATGACTGCTGTAAAAGATTGCGTGTTCATACTAATTAAGCATTAGCAACTGTCGCCGTTTCTTTGTTCCAACGCGTCGCTTTAAAGTCGTCAACCGCTTCGGTCATCGCGGCTTTCAAATCGTCGTCAATTGATTTTTTCGTCCGCAAAGTTTCTAAAATCGCCGGATGCGAATTTTCGATAAAGTCGAAAACTTCCGTTTCAAAGCGTTTCAAATCTTCGACCGCAATATCGCCGGCAAAACCGTTGGAAACCGTCCAGATAATGAAAACCTGTTTTTCGACTGCCATCGGCTGATATTGACCTTGTTTCAAAACTTCGGTTAGGCGTTTTCCTTTTTCGAGCTGGTCTTGCGTTGATTTGTCCAAATCCGAGCCGAATTGGGCAAACGCGGCAAGTTCACGGAATTGAGCCAAGTCAATTCGGAGCGTTCCCGCAACCTGTTTCATCGCTTTGATCTGCGCCGAACCGCCAACGCGTGAAACCGAGTTTCCGACGTTGATGGCGGGACGAACGCCCGAGTTGAAAAGGTCGCTTTCCAAAAAGATTTGTCCGTCGGTAATCGAAATTACATTCGTCGGAATATACGCCGAAATGTCGCCGGCTTGCGTTTCGATAATCGGCAAGCTGGTTAAACTTCCGCCGCCGCGTGCATCCGACATTTTCGCGGCGCGTTCCAAAAGGCGCGAGTGAAGATAGAAAACGTCGCCCGGATATGCTTCACGACCCGGCGGACGGCGCAGAAGCAGTGAAATTTCGCGGTAAGCCGCGGCTTGTTTCGACAAATCGTCGTAAATCGTTAAAGCGTGGCGACCGTTATCGCGGAAAAATTCGCCAATTGCAACGCCCGAATACGGCGCGAGAAACTGCATCGCCGCCGGATCGGACGCGGTTGCCGAAACAACAATCGTATAATCCATCGCGCCGAAATCATTGAGTTTCTGCACAACCTGCGCCACGGTCGAAGCCTTCTGACCGATAGCAACGTAGATGCAAATCACGTCTTTGCCTTTCTGGTTGATAATCGTGTCAATCGCCACGGCGGTTTTACCCGTCTGGCGGTCGCCGATGATCAATTCGCGCTGTCCGCGACCGATCGGAACCATCGCGTCAATCGCCTTCAAACCTGTTTGAAGCGGCTCTTTAACCGGCTGGCGATCAATAATTCCGGGCGCGATTGATTCGACCGGATTAAACTGGCTCGTGATAATTTCGCCTTTGCCGTCAATCGGCTGTCCGAGCGCGTCAACCACGCGACCGATCATCGCGTCGCCGACCGGCACGCTCATAATACGGCGCGTGCGTTTGACTTCGTCGCCTTCTTTAATCTTTTGGAAATCACCGAAAAGCACCGTTCCGACCTTGTCTTCTTCAAGGTTGAGGGCAAGACCGCGAACGCCGTGCGGAAATTCGAGAAGTTCGCCCGCCATAACCTTTTCGAGTCCGTGAATTTCAGCGATACCGTCGCCGACTTTGATAACCGTTCCGACTTCGTTGACGGTCATACTCGCATCAAAATTCTCGATCTGAGAACGTATAATTTCGTTAATTTCGTTGGCTTTAATTGCTTCCATATTTTTAGAGTGGAGAGTAGAGAGTAAAGAGTAGAGAGCCGGAGTTTTTACTCTCCACTCTCGACTCTTCACTCTCGACTAACCATTAACCAATTGCTGTTTAAGATTTTCTAATTGTGTTTTTACAGAACCGTCGTAAACGGTCGAACCGACTCGCGTAACGACTCCGCCGATAATATTTTCGTCTATATCAAAATTTAAATTTACTTGTTTCCCCGTCATTTTGGCGATATTCGTTTTGAATTCCGCCTTTTCGGCTTCCGAAAGCGGACGCGACGAAGTGACGTTTGCCGCAACAACTCCGCTTCTCTCATCTAAAACGGAATCGAATTTTTCGTTGATTGCGGAAAGTTCGGTCAAACGGCTGTTTCGCAAAAGAACGCGCAGGAAATTTGCCGTCGTTTTTGACGGTTTGGTTTTTGCCAGCAAACTTTCCAAAACTTTTTCTTTGCTGAGATGAGCAATCGCGGGACTGGAAAAAGCAGTTTTCAAATCGTTATTCGATTTGATCAAATCTTCCCAGACTTTAAGCTCATTTTTGATGGTTTCGGTTTCGCCCGATTTCAAAACGACATCCGCCAATGCAGTCGCGTAACGGCGGGCAACGGTTTCAACGCTCATTCTAGTTTAAACCTCCGATTGATTTAATGTTGGCTTTAACAAGCTCTGCGTCTTTTTTAGGATTGATATTTTTCTTGATTTTTTCTTCCGCCAGACGAACGCTTTCTTCGGCGGAAAATCGGCGAAGCTGTAATCTGACCTGTTGCGATTTGCGCTCGATTTCGTTTTCGGCTTGCGTGCGAAGCCGTTTTATTTCGTCGTCGGCTTCTTTGACGATCCGCGCATTTTCTTCTTTCGCTTCGAGTTCGGCTTTTTCGACGATTTCGTCCGATTCCGAATTAATGCGGGCGAGTTTCGCTTCAGCAAAAGTCAGTTTGGCAAGCGCGGCTTGTTTTTCTTCTTCGGCTTTGATGAGTTCGGCGCGAATCGCCTCGCGTTTGGTTTTAAAGGCTTCGCTCAAAGGTTTTTTCAGCAAGTAAACCAGAATCGAAACAAAAATTAGCAGGTTCAAAAATTTCCACGCTTCAAAACCCGGATAACTCCACCATTTCGTGCCGCCTTCGGCAAAAATTAAAATAAAACTGTAAATAAAAGCTAACATATAAAAAGATTTCAAATTTAAGATTCAAAATTCAAGATTGGTTTTAATTTTGAATCTTAAATCACGAATTTTGAATAACTATGCTCTTAGAATATTTGAACTGATTTTTTCCGCCATTTTTTCGGCTTCGGTCGCAATTGACTGACGCGCTTCAGCAGTTTGTTTTTCCAACTCGGTTGTTTCTTCGGTCAGTTTCTGCCGGATTTCTTCCTTCGCCGTGCCGAGTTTTTCCTGCTTTTTGTTCAGAGCCTCGGTGCGTTCTTTTTCGACCAATTCATAGCCTTTTGAACGCGCATCGCGCAGAGCCTCGTTGTATTTCGTCTCTTTTTCGGCGACTTCCTTCAAAAGCGTTTCCGATTCGCCGAAGCGTCCGCCCTTATGTTTCTCGCGTTGTTCGATAATGCGGTTAATCGGACGAAAAAATGTTCGGTTCAAAATCCAGATCATCAACAAAATAATGGCGATGTGGATAAAAAGAGTTCCGTCCGGCACAAGTTGGACTGGGGTTGATTCGGCAAAAGCTAACAAAACCATATTCTAAAATTAAACTAAAAAAAGATTGCTTTAATAAGGACGTTTTTCAATTTTTCAGCCATTTGCGGCTGACGTAGTTTATCAAATAAGAAAATCGTCGCAAACTACAACTAATAACGTATAGAGCAGAAAATGCTCGTATTTCAAAATAGAAAGAATACCACGCTGAATTTTGACGGTCAAGCAAGGCTCGTGCCGAAATAATGTTTAAAACTTCCCGAGAAAACTTGACATAAATTTACCAAAACGATTAGTTTTGATAACACGTTTTCTTTGCGGAGGCGCATGCTGTCCGGTGATGGTCACGGTCTTCAAAACCGTTTGTGAGATTGTGAGAGCAATCTTGGGTCGGTTCGACTCCGACACGCCTCCGCCAAATCAATTTCGGATTTGAGATTTTGGATTGTGGATTTTTTATCTTTGGAGAATAAATTTATGACACAGGAAGAAATGAAAGCAAGAACCAAACAATTTGCACTGAGAATTATCAGATTAGTTCAAAGTTTGCCGCCGAGTTTAGTTGCAGAAATGTTAGGAAAACAACTTTTGCGAAGCGGAACTTCGGTTGGCGCAAACTATCGAGCATCTTGTCGTGCAAAATCAACCGCCGATTTTATTCATAAATTGAGCATCGTCGAAGAAGAAGCCGACGAATCAATTTACTTGATGGAACTCTTAATCGAAGGTAAAATCGTTAAAGAAAACTTACTCGAAAATTTAATGGATGAAGGAAATCAGATTCTTTCAATCGTTGTTTCAGCTATCAAAACCTCGAAAGAAAAAAGAAATCCCAAATCCGAAATCCCAAATCCGAAATCAATATGAAAGAATGGATTTCCCTGAATATGACTCCCGGTGTCGGACCGCGAAAAGCCACGCAATTGCTTGAAAGATTCGGTTCAGCCGAAAGTGTTTTTCACGCGACGCGCAGCGAACTCGAATCTCTGCGGCTCAAAGCCGAAACTATCGAAAGCATCTTGAAACGCGAATTTCACGAAAAAGCCGTTGAGGAATTTAATAAAGTCAAAGAACTCGGCGGCGATGTTTTGATTCTCGACGACGGAAGTTACCCGTTTCTGCTGCGCGAAATTGCCGATCCGCCGATCACTTTGTATGTCAAAGGCGATTGGCAGGCGTGTTTCGATGCGCCGTGCATCGGTGTCATCGGTTCGCGGAAATGTTCGACTTACGGCGAAAACGCTTCGGAAATGCTCGCACGCGATTTGGCAGAACACGGCGTTTGCATTGTTTCGGGTTTTGCGCGCGGAATTGATACGGCGGCGCATCGCGGCGCAATTCGCGGGAAAGGCAAAACAATCGCCGTTCTCGGCACGGGCATTGACCAAATTTATCCGAAGGAAAATAAAAAGCTCGTCGAAGAAATCTTGGAATCGGGCGGCGCAATCGTTTCGCAGTTTCCGCTTGAAACGCCGCCGCTCAAGGAAAATTTCCCGTATCGCAACCGCATCATTTCGGGTTTGAGTTACGGCGTTCTGCTCGTCGAAGCGTCGGAAAGAAGCGGTTCATTGATTACGGCGCGGCTGGCGATGGAACAAAACCGCGAAGTTTTAGCCGTGCCGGGAAACATCACGTCGCGCAATTCGTTCGGCACGAATTATCTGATAAAATCCGGCGCAAAGCTCGTTCAGCAATGGCAAGATGTCGTCAATGAATTGCCGAGTGAGATTTCCGCACGGATTCTGCCGCCGAAATTGGATGAAAACACATCTGAGGAAAAATCCGCGCAGCCCGAACTTGCGCCCGCCAATCTGAGCGACAACGAACGCAAAATCCGGTCGCTTCTGTCGGCTGATGAGCCGATTCACATTGATTTTCTGCTCGAAACGAGCGGTTTGTCGTTCGGTGAATTAAACAGTTCGCTGGTCGGTTTGGATTTAAAGGATTTGATTCGAGCCTTGCCCGGAAATTTTTACGCGCGAAAGATTTAATAGTGTGTAAATCAAGTTTTAAGGTAATTTATTCTCTGCGTTCTCTGCGGCTCTGCGTGAAATCAATTCTCTTAGCACCTTTATTTCACGCAGAGCCGCAGAGAACGCAGAGTTTCAAAATACTCAAAAATTTAATTTACAGACTATTTAATGAATTAAAATAAACTTTATGCTAAAACCCGAATTTGTTCAGATTACACGGCAAAATAAAATCGCGGAAAATGATTTTTATCCGATGATTACGACAATGTATGAACAAATCTGGCAAAATCTCCTGCCGCCGCAGATTCTGACCGACGGCTTAACCACAAAACCGGCAAACAACATTATTACGCCATCTGATACGCCGATTCCCGATTGCATTACTTGCGGTGCGTGCTGCGCGGCGTTGCCCTGCGTCGGCGTTCGTCCGAGCGAACAAATTGCGGCGGAAGATTTCTGGGACATCACAATCGAAGGCAAAAAAGGCGAAATCGTCGTTGACCGATATTTGCGGCGCGATGCAGAAAGTTTCGCTTGCACGGCTCTGGAAATTATCGATGGCAAACAGGCTCTGTGCCGAATTTATGAAGAAAGACCAAAAATCTGCCGCGATTTTGAAGCCGGCAGCGACAAATGCCACGCACTTCGCCGCGCGTTCGGGTTCGAGCCGTTTCTGTCGCTCGAAGAAATGTCCGAAGCATTGGAAAAGCTCGAAGCCAAACCACAGAAATCCGCACCTGCGGAAACGATTCGGGAAGTAAAATTTATTGAAATCGAAACGGGAGAACTGCAAGTTTCGGCTTATTTAAAAGACGGCTCGGGAACAACGATTCACGTTTTTAATCCGCAAATCGAAACTTGGCGGCAATTTGAATTTGACGGGTTGACACTTTCACAGGCAAAAAATTTGATTACCTCGCGGAAAATAAATTTAGCGGAAAGCCTTAAATAACCGACTATTTTCGGCGGCAAACTCTTCACAAGAAATTTTCATCAGAGGCACGAAACGATTTTCAAGTTTGCGGTAAATAAGCCGTCTGCGGATTGACACGGAGTATTTTTAAGTGTTAGAAGTCAGAATGTCAGCGCGAAAAGAGCGTCTGACATATTTTTTTCAATTCTGAGGTGAGATTATGTCGGTTGTTTTGGAAGAAATTATTGAGAAAATTCACGCTTTGCCGTTTGTCGAAAGACGAAAACTTCGGGAGATTTTGGATAGTGAAGAAGATGAAATCGAAAAAGAACGGCAAAGACGCATCGAACTGTCAAAGAAAATTATGGGCAAATACGCGCATTTGAAAACAAGTAGTGAAGAATTTGCGCGGCGCAAGCAGGAAGAAATCGAACTCGAGGACAAAGGATGGATGCCGCAAGCGTAATTTACGTTTTAGATGCCTGCGCGATGATTGCTTATTTGCGAAAAGAGATCGGCGCGGAGGTCGTGCAAAAAATTATTGTTGACCCGAAAAATATTCTTTATGCTCACGCAATAAATCTCTGCGAAGTTTATTACGATTTTTGGCGCGTTGGCGGAGAATCGGCGGCTGAACAGGCAATCGAAGATTTATTACTTTTGGGCGTTATTGAGCGTAACGATTTCGATACCGAGTTTTGGAAGGAAATCGGACGCTTGAAGGCACGAAACAAAGCATCTTTAGCGGATTTTTGCGCGATTGCTTTGACCAATAAATTAAACGGAACAATTTTGACATCCGACCATCACGAGTTTGACAAACTCGCGCAAGATGCTGTTTGCTCAATACAGTTTATTCGATAAAGTTTTTATAAAATGGCAAAGAATTTAGTTATCGTCGAATCGCCGGCAAAAGCGAAAACCATCAACAAATATCTCGGAAGCGACTATCTTGTCCTTGCTTCGATTGGTCATATTAAAGATTTACCGACCAAAGAACTAGGCGTGGACATCGAAAATAATTTCGAGCCGCATTATGAAGTTATTCCCGACATTAAAAAGCGCAACAACAAAAAAACGGTTTCGGATTTGAAAAAAGCCGCGAAAGTCGCCGAGACGATTTATCTCGCGGCTGACCCTGACCGCGAAGGCGAAGCGATTTGCCAGCATCTCGCCGAAGAAATCGTTCCGAAAAAGCCGAAAAAAGAAGTTTACCGCGTGATGTTTAACGAAATCACGAAAAAAGCGATTCAGGAAGCCTTTAAAGTTCCGAAACAAGTCAATCAAGATTTGGTTGATGCGCAGCAGGCGCGCAGAATTTTAGATCGTCTGGTCGGCTACAAAGTTTCGCCGATTCTTTGGAAAACCATCGGCGGAAAATTGTCGGCAGGTCGCGTGCAAACGGTTGCCGTGCGTCTGGTGGTCGAACGCGAGCGCGAAATCGAAGCGTTTGTGCAGACGGAATATTGGACGATTATCGCAAATTTATCCGCCGCTTTGCCGCCGAAATTTGATTCGCGGCTTTATAAAATCGAAGATTTGACCGTCAAAACGAGCGGATTCGACCAGGATTTGAAGAAAAACGAAACGCATATCAAAGACGAAGCGACCGCCAAATCCATCGTCGAAGAAGCCGAAAAAGAAACTTATGTTGTTGATTCGGTGACGACGAAAGAGCGGAAGCGCAATGCAACGCCGCCGTTTATCACTTCAAAATTACAGCAAGAAGCGGCGCGAAAATTCGGTTTTCCCGTCAAAAAAGCGATGATTGTCGCGCAGAAACTTTATGAAGGTGTCGAAATCGGCGCGGAAGGCGCGGTCGGTTTGATCACTTATATGCGAACCGATTCGACACGGGTTTCCGATGCCGCGCTCGGCGAAGTCCGCGATTTTATCGGCGGCAATTACGGCGATAAATATTTGCCCGAAAAAGCCAACTTTTACAAAACAAAAGGCGGCGCACAGGACGCGCACGAGGCAATTCGCCCGACCGACGTGAACCGCACGCCCGACAGTTTGAAAAATTATCTCGGCGCGGACGAACTCAAACTTTATCGTTTGATCTGGCAGAGATTTGTTGCGTCGCAGATGATGCCCGCGATTTTCGATCAAACGACAATTGATATTAAAGCCGGACGTTTTACGTTTCGCGCCACGGGTTCGGTGCAGAAATTCGACGGTTTTCTCAAAGTTTATCAGGAAGGACGCGACGAAACGCCGAAGGAAGGCGAAGACGACGACGCGGAATTGACCTTGCCGAAAGTCGAAAAAGGCGAGCAATTAAAACTCAATAAAATTACACCCGAACAGCATTTTACCGAACCGCCGCCGCGCTTTTCCGAAGCGACGCTCGTGAAAGCCTTAGAAGAAAAAGGCATTGGACGACCTTCGACCTACGCGGCGATTATGACGACGATTCAAGACCGCGAATATGTCGAACGGCTCGAAGGACGTTTTCACCCGACACCGCTCGGAATGACCGTCAATGATTTACTTGTCGCAAGTTTTGACGATATTTTCAATACCGCTTACACGGCGCAGATGGAAACCCGGCTCGACGAAATCGAGGAAGGCAAAATCAATTGGCGCGACGCTTTGCGCGGTTTCTACGACAAGTTTTCGGTAGATTTGAAAAATGCCGAAATAAGTATCAAAGACAAAAAGAAAATTTCGATTCCGACCGACGAAATCTGCGAAAAATGCGGTTTGCCGATGGTTATCAAATTCGGACGCTTCGGACAGTTTTTGGCTTGCTCGAACTATCCTGAATGCAAAACGACGCGGGAAGTCGGAACTAAAAAAACGGATGCGGCGACGAACGGACACGGCGACGCGGAGAATAAATCTGAAAATCAGGCGGAAGAAGTTCCCGTCTGCGAATTATGCGGCAAGCCGATGGCACTCAAAAAAGGTCGGTTCGGCTCGTTCTACGGTTGTACGGGTTATCCCGATTGTAAAAATATCCGCAAAATTGACAAAAAGAGCGGCGAAGCAAAGGCGAGCGTGCCGCCCGTCGAATTGGACGAAATTTGTCCGAAGGACGGTGCGAAATTAGTGATCCGCACGGGACGTTTCGGCGAATTTATTTCGTGTTCGAATTATCCGAAATGCGATTACATCAAGCGCGAAACGACCGGAATTACTTGCCCGAAATGCAAAAAAGGCGAAATCGCGGTTAAAAAATCGCGACGCGGAAAAGTCTTTTACGGATGCACGAATTATCCGAAATGCGACGAGGTTTATTGGGATAAACCGATCGTCGAAGCGTGTCCGCAGTGCAGTGCGGCGATGATTTTTGAGAAAACAACCAAGAAAGACGGCACGGTTCGCTATTGCCAAACGGAAGGTTGTGGATATAAAATTTCGGTTGCTGATGCAAATACTGCAAATGCCAACGAAACTGAAGTTTCGATTCCGGCGAAATAGACATTCGGAATGAACGAAAACTTTCAATTTTTTCAAGCATTTCTAAAAAACCCGCTAAAGATGGGCGCAATCGCGCCGTCTTCGCCCGAACTTGCGTCAAAAATGCTCGAAGGCATCGAGCCTGACGAAAATAATGTCGTGATTGAACTCGGTGTCGGGACGGGCGCGATCACCAAGTTTTTGCAAGATAAAATTCCGAACGACAAATCTTATCTCGGCATCGAACTCGACAAAAATCTGGTCAAATCGCTCAACAAAAACTATCCGAATCTGAAAATCGTTTCCGGAAATGCCTGTGAAACTTTCTCGATTCATCAAGAATCGGATTTGGGCAAAGTCGGGTTCATCATCTGCTGTCTGCCGTTCGTTTCGCTGCCGAATGAGGTCGGCGAACAGATTTTGTCCGAAATTGATAAATTTATGCAGAAAGGCTGCACGTTTCGGACGTTTCAATACGCGCACGGCTACTATATGCCGTCGGCGATCAAGCTCCGCGAATTTATGCGAAACCGTTACGGTAAATCGAAACGCAGCACGCTGATCGTCAAAAACGTGCCGCCCGCCTACACGCTGACGTGGAAAACGACTTAAATCTAAAAGTTTCAATTTAGTTCACAAAATTGAAACTTTTTCTTTTTCTTTTCCGTCTTTACAAACAAATCTTTTCAAGATAAATTCAATTCAAAATTTTCAGGAGAAATCAATAAAAATAATGTTACGACGCAAAATTATCAGCGCGTTTTTGCTTTCTGCTTTTCTGCTTCCGACTGCCGCTTTCGCGCAATCAAAGCCGATTTATCAAGCACCGAAAGAAACGATTGACAAAATCAGGGCGGAAGGAATGGGCAAAAATTCGCAAGTAATGCAAACTTTGTCTTATATGACGGATGTCATCGGCGGACGTTTGACCAATTCGCCGAGTATGAAACGCGCCAACGAATGGACCCGCGACACGATGGCGAAATGGGGAATGGAAAATGCCAAATTGGTGGCTTGGGGACCTTGGGGACGCGGTTGGTCACTCAAGAAATTTTCCGCACAGGTTTCGTCGCCGCAATCTTTTCCCGTGATTGCTTACCCGAAAGCGTGGTCGCCCGGACTCGAAACGGTCGTTCCGCAACCAACGCCGAATCCGAAGGACAAAAAGAACAAAAATCCGCAGCCGGTCGTTCCGAACACGAGTTTGACGACCGATGTTGTTTATCTCGACGCTCAAAACGAAGCCGATTTGGAAAAATATAAAGGACAGCTCAAAGGCAAAATCGTGCTTGTTTCGCCAATCCGCGAATTGAAAGCCGATTTCGACGGAATGGGCTTGCGCTGGACGGATAAAGATTTGCTCGAGATGGCAAACGCGCCCGATCCCGCTTCGATTCAACGCGCTCCGCAACAGCAACAACCCAATCCTGAACAGCTTCAACGCTTTCTCGAACGCTTTGTGCAAGGCGCGAAACGAATGAATTTTCTAATGGCGGAAGGCGCGGCAATGCTCGTTGACAACAGTTTTGAAGGCAGCGGCGGAACGCTTTTCGTGCAAAGCGCGAGTGTTGCACAAGAAATTCCGGCAAATATCCAAGAGGCTTTCGGCGCAAGACGCGTTCAGCCTTATCAAAAAGAAGCCGAGGGCAAAATGCTTCCGCAAATGACGATGGCTTCGGAAGATTATAATCGCCTCGTGCGAATGATTAAACAAGGCGAAAAGGTTCAGATGACGGTTGATCTGGCGGTTCAATATCACGACGAAGATTTGATGGGCTACAACACGACCGCCGAAATTCCGGGCAGTGATTTGAAGGACGAAATCGTGATGATCGGCGGACATCTCGATTCGTGGCACGGTTCGACCGGCGCGACCGACAACGCGGCGGGCTGTGCCGTGGCGATGGAAGCCGCAAGAATTTTAATCGCTTCGGGACTCAAACCGCGTCGCACGATTCGCGTCGGGCTTTGGTCGGGCGAAGAACAAGGGCTTAACGGCTCGCGTGAATACGTCAAACAGATGTTCGGCGAAATGCAGGGTAGCGGTCAGGGAAATCCGGGAACGCTCGTCAAAGGTGCGGATTACGACAAACTTTCCGCCTATTACAATCTCGACAACGGGACGGGCAAAATTCGCGGTGTTTATATGCAGGGCAACGCGGCAGTCGCACCGATTTTCCGTCAATGGCTGATGCCTTTCAAAGATTTGGGCGCGTCAACTCTGACGATGAGCAACACGGGCGGAACAGACCATTTATCGTTCGACCGCATCGGACTTCCCGGCTTCCAGTTCATCCAAGACGAAATCGAATACGATGCCCGCACGCATCACTCGAATCAGGACAATTTTGATCGCATCCAAGCCGAAGATATGAAACAAGCCGCAACGGTAATGGCGGCATTCATCTATCAAACCGCGATGATGGACGAAAAAATGCCGCGTAAAGCAATGCGTTAAATCAATTACGAATTACGAATTACGAATTACGAATTACGAATGGCGGAAAAGATTTACTCAATTCCGCCATTCGTTTTTTTCTGTCAATTCGTAAGTTGAATATAGCTTTTTCTCGCTGAATATGGAAAATTCACGCTGAATATGGTTTTTTCACGCCGTGTATGGCTTTTTCCCGATACTTTGGACAACTTTTTCATCTTTAACGGCGGCGTTGACGTGGCGCGAAACCGCCACGCGCAAGCTAAAGTTTAACGGACGACGTGAAAACAAAGTCGCTGTGTGCGCCCTCACGTCCATTGATTTGTTAGCTGCGTTTTTGAATTTAGACAACTTCTGCCATACGCGGACTTGGCGCAGGCGCACCGCGCAACAGTCCTTCCGTGCTTAAATCTTCGTCCACATCTTCCCAATGAATGCCGTAACCGCCGCCGCTAATTCGCCAGTTTTTTCTTTGTTCTTCGGTTGCGTTTAAGAGCCGAGGATACCAAACAAGCGGCACGCTGATTGTTCTGCCGTCCATTAAGCGGACACTCAATTCGTCTTCGTTTGTCTTTACTTCGGCGACTCGCTCATCAGCCGCCAATGCCAAAATACTCATTCCAAGCCTCCAATAATCGTTGCCGATTGTCCTGAATTATGCGTTCAATCTGCCGCAGTTCTCGTGCGCTGAAGCCGCGATTATACCCTAAAGAAACCGGGTTCAGCCAAAACTTAGCCGAAAGATTATCACGATCAATATGAACGTGCGGCGGTTCATATTGATCGTGGCTGTAAAAGTAGAGGCGATACGCTTCATATCTTAAAACCGTCGGCATATTTGAGATTATACTTTACACCAGGCAAAAACGCCGAATTTACCACGAAGCATCGAACGATCGAATTAACCGGGCGCGGCGAACCGCGACATCAACATAGTCTCGCGCATGAAAGCAACGCTATTCGCGCTCCGGTTGAATGAGTTGTTGCCGTCGCCGTTGATAAAACCTCGTTTTATTTTGCGCCCTCTTCACCACTCAGCTAATGCTGAAACGCGTCTCATTCCTCTCGCTCGCTAAGGTTTGATAAAGACAAAACCCCCGTTGTCTTTTTGATCATTAATGCCCATTGATCGGGGTGTCACTCCGTTACGCTCGTCGCCTGTATTATAAGAAGTAGAAGCTGCGGGTCTAATTTCAATCGTGATTTGTCCGCCTTTAGCCTGCGTAATTACTCCGGCGTGGATCGCGGCAGAACAGAGTGACGAACCCGTATAATATACGTCAGCACCGTTGCTGGACACGCCTTCATACAGTTTAACGTTGGGCGGACAGGTATAGGTATATCGTTGTCCGATTTGCTCTCGAACAGACTGGGCAGTTTGAACATATGAGTTAGCACCGGTCAACGCATTCGGCAGCGGTAGCGGACTAGCTGTCGGCGAGCTGCTTGTTGTCGGCACCGACGGACTGACCGCGCCGTTTTGGTTTCCAGTGCGGCTCGATTCGTTGTTGGTGTTACCACTTCTAGTGTTTTGGTTGCCAATATTGCTCATGTTACCCCCGCCAGAGCTGCAGCCGCTGGCGAAAAGGCAAAACATCAACACGGTCAAGCTGAAATTGATGGACGATTTTCTGTGGTTCAATGTTTTATTCATAGTTTTCTCCATACTTTTTATTCTCTCAATCACAAGAAATTACATGCTACTTTATCACCTGATTTCATTTTAAGCCTGAAATAGACGGCTAACTTATGATTATGCCGAACCATTCGGCATAACACTCTTTTTCGGGAGTTATACAGATTCATTCGGTATAACACTCTTTTTCGTGTATTATACGGATTGATTCGGCATAACTCCCTTATGTGCGGAATTATTATACAAAAAAAACTGATTATTTAAAGCCTGATTTATCACGCCGGATTTCTCTCCGGCTTCGCCCTCAAATCTTTTTCCATATTTGTTTTAATTGCCGCCGCTTTTCATCACATAATCCGTCAGATAGCGTTTTAGTTTGTCGCGGTTATTTTGACGGTAAGCCGGATAATCCTGCTTGATTCCGGCATCGGCGCGAACAAACAAAACGTATGATTCGAGCAAACCTTCGTCGTCTAATTTTTTCAGCGTGACGAATGACTGCGCCGGTTTTTTCACGTCCTTGCTTTCCTTCAAAATCGTCAGAACCGTGTGCAGTGCGTCCATTTCTTCCGCCAGACTATGACGATAAACCTTTTCGTTCGGATAGGCTTTTGAAAACTCCTTGCTGAGTTTGCCGTCTTTCTCTGATTGCCAGCCGCCGCGTGAAAGACCATACATCATCCAGGCAGATGAGCCGTCGTCCGTTTTATCGCCGATCCCGAGCGTGATGTTGGTTTCGCCTTTGCCCGATGATGAAACATCAACCGGAATGTCAATTTTCGGATGCGCGAGTTTGATCCCGCTGCGCTGTGCGTATTGCGACAAGCCGCGCCAAGCCGCGCTGCTGTAAGGCTCGGCAATAATCGCGTCGAGGTATTTATCAATCGCTTCTTTTTCTTTGCCGCTTAACGCCAAACCGTCAGCCCAGTAGCGATAGGCAGTTTCGCGGTTCGGGTCAATCGCAATCGCTTTCGCAAACCAGATTCCCGCCTTTTCAAAATCCTTCATCGCGTAATAAGTATTGCCCGTGTAAAGCGCGGCTTCATACCATTTCGGGTCGAGCGTCGCGGCTTTTTCATACGCGGCGACGGCTGTTTTATAATCACGCGAAACAAACGGCTGAAGTGCCTCGTCGAACGCCGACTGCGCGAGCAGATTGTCCGATTCGCCCTTATCGCCGCCGTCGTCTTTGATGGACGCGATAATCAAATCAATATCGGGAATCGAAACGCCGAGTTCTTTGGCTCTGAGCCACGCACGGCGTGCTTTCAAACGCGTTTCCTTCCGCACGGCGCGGTCTTTTATCGTGTCCTGTATGCGCCAGTGAGCTAAGCCCAAACCGAGAAAAATCTGTCCGTCGGCTTGCTTATCGGCAGATAGTTTTTCGAGAATCGGAATTGCTTCCGTGTATTTTCCCGCGTTCACGAGTGCGACCGCACGGTCGCGCTCGGCAGTAAAATCGTTTGTCGTTTGCGCCGAAAGCGAGGTCGCCCCGAAAACAAAGGTCAATAAGACGACTGAGGCAAAAATGGCTTTCAGCCGACGCGTTGTTTTTTGCATAATTTTTAGTTCCTTTTCAGTTATTTGAAGACTGGACATAATTCAAAGTTAATAAAAACGGGCGTTTGACTGGAGCGCAATCGGCTCGATTGCCACACCGCTGTTTTTTAGCGGTGTCACGGCGTTGAGGGAGAAATCAATTTAAGTTTATGCTAAGTATTCGACACCGCTAAACCACAGCGGTGTTGCAATCGAGCCGATTGCACTCCGGTCAGTTGAATTATGTCAAGCCTT